>JAKEEU010000241.1 GCA_022616415.1 Candidatus Zhuqueibacterota bacterium
AGAAACTGCTGTAGGATTTGTACTGCCTCCTTAGGCGCTCTTGGCTGGTGGTGGTATCTTTTGATCCGGCCAGTGGTATCGTTTTTGTCCGGCACCGAAAGTAATGTCTTCTCCCATGAATTCCTTGGGCAAAGTAAGGATGTCAAGATGAAAGATGTCTCTTGCAATCCGATCTACCGGAATAAAGGGTTCGCCATTCCATCCGTCGAGCTCATTCTTAGCCCTGCTGAAAACTTCAATCGCCTTTTCTTCTACCCAGTCATCAAACCCAAGCTGCAGTTGCATGTTGTCATTCCTTATAAGTTGACATCATCCTGAAAAATCAATTCAATGAGCTTTTCTCTTGAGTCTTTTAAATGTTCAATATCGCCCTCTTTCGATCTCGTGAACGCCGGTACTGTGCGTCCCTCAAGGAATCGAATCGCAGAAAAGGCCCGATTGATAATCTTGTTGATGGACGAAAGCTCAAGTGAATATTTTTTGCTCAATGCAAGCCTTTGCTTGTTCCCGAATTCGCTGGGCTTTGTCAAAAGCGTCAAATCGTTTGCAAGCTGTTTTAGTTGCGGGATCGGTATGCTAAAAGCGCGTTCAAGGTCTTCCCACTGTTTTCCCAGACTCTGAGCAAGTTCAAAGAATCGTTTAATTGTCCAGGACTTCGCCAGTTCGGCGTTTGAAACGCTTACAGCTTCACGGAATTTGGTGTAAATTCTCGCATGAACCTCTTCAGGGATTTCGATGCTCACCGCGTCAGCATGAAATCTTTGAAGTTCATCAAGAAGCAGAAACAAGGCCAAGCGTTTTTCTTCAGGGCAACGCTTAATGAACCGATAAATATCGGGATTTTGCCCTGTCCAAAGTGCATTTTCAAAATCTTCAACAACTTGCTGAATATTCATAATCATTCTCCACGATGGTTCGATTCAAACGATAAGGAACTCCTCGGTGAGGATCAGGGAAAACGAGTTTCAATCCCACGATGGTTCGATTCAAACTGACGATGATGATTCGAGCTATAAGACTATTACGATGTTTCAATCCCACGATGGTTCGATTCAAACGGCAAGAAGAAAAAGAAAGTCGCGTTACTTACTGGCTGTTTCAATCCTACGATGGTTCGATTCAAACACACATCCTGACGCTTCGTTACAGAACCAAGCGTCAACGTTTCAATCCCACAATGGTTCGATTCAAACTAATTAGCGGGAAGTTGGCGATGATCACACCTTGCTTGACTCATTCTCCTTGCCAAATGAGTTTTGGGATCAAGTCTTTCATTTTCTTCAATCGCTTGGAGACTGCACTTGGATCATTAATGCCGAATTCTTTCAGAAAGGGAACGATTTCCTCAGCCGTCATATATCCTTCGATCCGCTTTTGAACAATTATTTTGTCTATATCTGAAAGTTGGGCTAACAAATCTTCAACAAGTTGCTCGTAATCTACGTTTGGCAAGTCGTATGTTTCTGGTAAGTCATCTGCTGGTCGAAATTCAACGAGTTTTGAACCACCACGTTTTCCCTTTTTATCAATATCAATAAATACGTGCTTTGCAATTTTCTTTGCTAACGCCCACACTCTTCCAGTCGAAAAATCAATTTCGTACCGATGCTTACATAGACGTAACAATGTTTCAGAGGTCACTTCTTCCTGGATGTCTTTTTGAGCACAAACTATGTTAAAACAAATCCTTTCAATGCTACGAAAAAATTCCTCTGTAAAATAATCGTCGGGCTCCGTGCATTTGCTTTGATCAGGCTCTTGATAATCGTTCATAGCAGATTCCTTGTATTTACTTGACTTGCTTGTTCAATCCGCTGTCATTTATATATACGAACAAAAGGTGAGAAAATGGATGGAAATTTTTTGGATGTGGCTCCCACAACACTAATACATCTGTAGCTTCAATAGCAGATACTTTATAAAAAATGAAAAGGCTTGTTGTTCGCCTCGCCTCACAATTTCTGAAAATGCACTAAGCCACTCATTTGCAACTTGTCACATGCCACTTGTTTCTTGCCCTCTTACTACCCCACAATTTCCAAAAAATGCACCAAGCCGCCGGCATCTCCAACGACGACTTTGTTAGCAACCATCGCAAGGCATGTCACTGGATTATGAAAGACCAGGCGAGTGATAGCTTGGCGGGTCGGTAAATCCCAAAGGATTATGGTGCGGTCCAAAGACGAGCTCACAGCTCTGCGGTTGTCCGAACTCAGGCTAACCGAGGTAATTTCATCTGAATGCCCTTCAAAAGGGGGCATCGCTTTGCCGCTTTGCACATCCCAACAGATCAACCTCGTATCTTTTGAACCGCTCATAGCAAAATGTCCATCTGCGCTTAGACACACTGCCGTGACCCAATCCGAGTGGCCTTGAAAAATTTGCAGGGATTTGACGTTTTCCAAGTTCCAAATTATGGCCGTTTTGTCTCGCGAGCCGCTTAAGGCGCGTTGACCGTCCGCGCTCAGGCTTATCGCTTGAACCGGAGCTGAATGACCATTGAAAATTCGTAACGCTTCACCGGTTTCTAGATTCCACGTTTTAAAGACTCTGTCGGCAGAGCTGCTCACCGCGCGCAAGCCATCTGCGCTCAGACCAACAGCGGTGACAGCATCCGAATGGCCAAATCTGCGTAGCAATTCACCTTTTTCCACATCCCAAAGGACAAGCGTTGTATCCCTAAAACCAACAAGGGCGCGCCGGCCATCCGGACTTAAAAGCACAGCATGAGCCGGGGCCAAGTGACCTTGGAAAGTTCGTATCACTTGACCACTTTCAAAATCCCAGAGTAGCAAGGTTGCATCATAAGACACGCTCAAGGCACGCTGGCCGTTTGCACTGAGGCTTACTGAAGCAACAAAATCTGCATGAGGGGTTACCCTCGGACTCTTATAAGCAACAAAATACGAATGCCGTTGAAAGGCATGATGATCAGGTACGCTCGCGGTTTTCGTTTTGAAGCTTGTTGTGCTTTGATGACGGCGTGTCGCGAGAAAACTCTGCGCCAAATCTTTCTGACCTATATTCTGAGCGCAATGATGGAGCTGCTGGAGAAATGAAGGCGAAAGGCCATCGAGCGTTGGCGGATCGCTTTTAATAAGGTGAGATTGTTCTTGCGTCAACAGATTTTGCAATAATGCCAGTTTTGGTAAAGCGAGAGAATTTTTTTCACACCAATGGAGAGCGACTTGCAGATCCGACATCACTTCGCCGATGCCGCGCTCCAGATATTCACTTTCGAGGCGCGCGAGATCATCGTAGGCGGATTCCAAATTAGCAACGGCGGCAGCTTTGAAAGCGGCTTGATCATTATCGGGAATCAATCGTCGAGCAAAGTCGCGTACCAGCGGATGCAGACGAATAGCACTCGCCTTGCTTTCTAATTTTTCCACGAGGTTCAACTCATGCAGCAGGAAAAAAGCCTTTTCAAGCGGGCGGTCGATTTTAAAAGTGCCTAGGCCGATTCCGGCAAGCAAACCCAATCGAGCTTTGGGGATGATCGCGGTTTCAGGAAACAATGCCGCCAAAAGAAAAAGCTGTTTAGCGTTTTCATCAGTCAGCTTATCCCATTGGCTTTTGAGCGTCGCACGAACGGCTGGATCATGACGCGTGGACAATTCTTCCGGTGCCATCTCGCCGGAGTCGATAACATCAAGTTTGTTTCTCGCCAGTTCTGCATGGTAATCAAGAAAAGACACAGTTCGATATTTGTTCAAAAAGCCGGCAGCTAAAACCAGGGCCAACGGTAGATAACCGACGGTTTTGCAGATTGCCTTGGCTTGTTCTTCTTCAATTGGCGTGTCGGGTTGGCGTGCGGAAATCAACAGCGCATAAGCGGCCTCCGGCGACAATTTATCTATAGAATAGGCGTGAACGCCGGGCAATTGAAAAAGCTTGCGGCTGGTAAAAAGAAGATTGGCGCCAAGCGTGAATGGTGTCAGGCCGGCCTCGGAAACAAAGACTTGCTCATTATGCAAAAGCTTGGGATCATCAACATTGTCCATGATAATCAAAATATGAGGATGTGCCTTGCAATAGTTTCGCAGAGCGAATAAGTATTGTAAATTTGTCTCCGGGTTTGCAGGGTCCTGAATCTTCAATTGAAGCTGATCTCTTGACAGTTGGACAAATTGCCGAAGCCATTTTTCCGAATCCGCTGCCTGAATCCAGTAAATGCCATCAAACGCAAAGCTGAAACGATAGGCAAATTCCACCGCGAGCTGGGTTTTGCCAATTCCACCCATGCCAACAGCGCCCACTTGAGTGATGCCGATCTTATTGAGATTGCCGATCATCTTGAGATAAAGCTCCACCAAATCCAACTGCCGGCCGGTGAAATTTGGATTGGGGTTGAAGGGAATATGAGAATTCGATGGAAGGATGGTGTAGTCGTATTTGATCGTGAATGATATTGCACTCTGCAGTCGCTCAATCAGTTTGTCACCGTCTTTGTCTACATTTTGAAATTTGATGCCCTGAATATTGAACAACGGCTTGGGCAAAGCTGGCGCATTTGGAAAAAGACACGGCACGATCAGCTTCTCCAACGCCCGCGCCGTGAGCCACTCGTGCTTCACCCATTTGGATCGCGCTGCATGTTCTGTCCAAATCAAGCAAACCGCATCCGTTTCCGCCAAAGCCAGCGCAATCTCGCGCGACCAATTGGTTTCCAGCCGAGTTTGATCGCGCCAAACTTCAAAGCCAGCGGCTTTGAGCTTTTGGTGTAACTGCTCCGCAATTTTCATATCTTTGGCGGAGTAGCTGATAAAGATGCGAGGTTTATTCATGGCAGCGATTCGTTCAGTAGTTACAACTAAAGATAAATAGTTTCGTCTTAAGAGTCAAGCATGGTCACGTATCCCACTCATACAACCTTTTTGTGATTGATCCTGTATCTAATAAAAAGGCAAGCGGGTTTCGGCATGGAAAAAAGCACTGATCAAGAACTCATGAGTATGGTTCTCAAGAAGAATACCCGTGCTTTTCGGATTCTGTATTCCCGCTACGAAATGCGCATTTTCAATTTCATCCTGCGCTATACGGGGAGCAGGGAAATCGCGCAGGATTTGTTGCAGGAGACTTTTACCCGCGTTTGGTTCGCGGCACACTCGTTCAATCATGAAAGCGGCCATTTCAAAGGCTGGCTTTATGCCATTGCCTTGAACATCACCCGAAGTGAGATGTCCAAAAAGCGCTATGCTTATCACTATCTCGAAGTTTCGGAAATCCAATATCAGGATGAGCCGGCCAATCCCCGCGCGGAAGAGCCGGATGCCGAGATGGAGCAGGCCGATTTAAAAAATGCAGTGACACAAGCACTGGGCAAGCTCAGTCCGCTCCTGCGGGAGATCATCATTTTAAAACATTATCAACAGTTGAAATTCAAGGAAATTGCCGAAATGACCGACACCCCCGAAGGAACGTTAAAAGCCAGATTCCATCGCGCCATTGCGCAATTAAAGGAATTGTTGGATCCGATGGAGTTATATACAAGTTAAGGGGTATTTTGTAGCCGTCATTGCGAGCGTTTCTCAGCGAAGCAATCCTGTGAAAGCCAAAAGCTTGTCCCGCTGAAAAGCGGGCCGCCCCGCAATGACTGCAATTTTAATCATAAATGAGTATAGCATTATTGTGAAATGCTATCATGACCGCGAGAATTTTTAAAACCACAAAGACACAAAGTTCACAAAGAAAATGCTTACTATAAAGCTTTGTGTCCTTTGTGCCTTTGTGGTGAAACCTGGTTACAGCCCAATTAGCACTATGAGCTATGTACCACGAGAATAAAGACACGCTGCTGAGCCTGTTTTACCGCGAAGCCTCACCGCAAGAAGAGCAAAGAGCGCGGCAGCATCTCGCCTTCTGCGAGGACTGCCGGGAATATATGCAAGTTTTAAGCCGGATGAATTTGGCGTTGAGCCAGTGGCCGGATGAGAAACCTTTGTCGGGCACGTTCGACAGAATTCTTGCCAATATTCCGCCAGAGCAGCCGAGAGCGATTTACGTCAGGCCGGCGATTTCCGCCCGTCCGATCTTCAACATCGCTTTTGCCATGATGTCCATCCTGTTGTTGATTTATTTCGTGCAAAGCCGGATCAGCGCGCTCCCCCTTTGGCAGTCTTTTGAGCAATATTGGTTCATTCAAGCCTTGGGCAGCTTTGGTTTCGTAGCGCTGGCGTTTCTCGGTCTCGGCACTTTCATCACGTTGTCGTTGGCCCCTATTCTGTATTTCGATTTGAACAAAAGAACGTTGCATATTTAGGAGAAAACCATGAACAAAAAAAAGCTGATTCGGAAAATGGCGATCCCGGCGGCGGTCATTTTCATCATTTCCATCGTCGTGCTGCTGTTATTCGAAGGACCGGTCGAGCAAAGGTTGTATAAAGAGCACGTCGCCGAATTAAATGCGCACCTCGCCGAGCTGACGGAAAAAAGCCAGGCCGATCTTGCGGAAATCGCCGGGAAAATTGCCGCCATCGAAACCGGGGAAATTGGCGAGAGCCGTGTTGTGGCCGAGCTGCAATCCGAGTTTCTGCGCGATAATCAAAATATCGATCAGGCAAAAAAATATCTGTGGATGTCAAATCAGCGCGGTGAATTCATCTTCGGCGTGCCCGTACAGGTATTTGCAAAACTAAACGCCGGCTTTGACAAAAACAGCGATATAATCAATCGGGATGGACACTATAAAGATCGCAATGATTTTCTCATGAAGCTGGTGGATAAGCATGACAACATTGATTTTTCAGATCGCGCCTTGCCCGAGCAAGAGGGATATTATCCTGGCAGAAATGAGGGAATGATCGAGTGGCGGTTTTATAAGGAGTCAAAAGAAGACTGGCAATATTCGCGGCCGCGCACGTTGATTTTGTCTGCACCAGTCGCCAATGCCGCCGGAGCTGTGGCAGGAAGCTTGTTTTTAAAAATTGATGATTTTGCCAATCGCAAATTATACTACAGTCGCAATTACGCCACAAACTCGCACATTTACCAGGAGTTGTTTACGCCATTATTTGCCATTTTGGCCGTTCTTTCCGGAATATTTCTTTGGTTTCTGCTGCCCAGTTGGGTTTATATCGACGCCCAGCAGCGCGGGGTGAGCAATCCGGGAGTTTGGGCGTTTATCTCGCTTATCTCGCTCGTCTTCGGCCTCGCCATTTATCTCATCACTCGACCGGCGACGATGAAGTCGCTGCACTGCCCCAAATGTGAAAATCAATTGAACGGCGCCGGCGCGTTTTGCCCGCATTGCGGTTTCGACCTTTCCAGCACGTATTGTCCGCAATGCCAGTACCCCATCAAACCGGAATGGTCGTTTTGCCCTAATTGCCGCGCCGAGATTAAGCAACGAAAGTCTCCTGAAGCGCCGCCGGAACTTGCAAAATCGCTTGAAGCGTTGCCTGAAAAGGAGTAGCTCGCAACACAACTTCTGCTCGCGATTCGATGCTTCATAAACTAAACGAACTGCAACCCAAAAAGAAAAGCTAATCGTTCACGGAAATCGAACTCTCACGGAAGTGAATTTTTAAAAATTCTTCTGTGTGAGTTCTGTTTTCGTGCGCGAATTTTCTTGCAAAAATTTCACTTATCAAGGCATCACGGGCGTTATCGAGAACGGAATTAACGGATTGTTGTTGGAACTTCTCTACTTCGGCTGCGGCCGGAACTTGTGGGCTCCCATCATCGCGCACGGCGTTACCGACACGCTGGATATCCTGCTGATCTATTTGGGGAAGTACCCGGGGATGTGATTTCCCGCCACCAATTGGCTTTGTCATTCCAATCTGAGCCTTCTCACCTTGATTTAGCAGCTTAAAAACGCACGGGCCTCTACGGATTAGTTCTCAAGTGCCACGACATGGTGTATAGGTTTTTGTGCCAGGACATCGTTGACACATGATAGGATTGCCCGCAGGAGTGGTAACGGAAGGAGCCCGTA
>JAKEEU010000242.1 GCA_022616415.1 Candidatus Zhuqueibacterota bacterium
CAAATCGGCTTGCAGTCCCGGTACATGGCCACCTGTGCCGAAGCCATCTACGAAGCTCTTGAACGAAAAGTGATCGGCAACATCAAAACCATCAGCATCCTGGAACACCGAACGCCCTTTCTGGACAAAGTAAATCAGTGGAATAAATTCTCTAAATACTCTGGCGGCACATTGGTCGAAAAATGTTGCCACTATTTTGATCTGTTCAACCTGTTTGCCCAATCAAAACCGGTCAGCGTCTTTGCCACCGGCAGTATGGCCGTCAATTTTCTTGACTTTGAGCGAGATGGTGAAAAATCAGACATCCTTGACAATGCCTTTGTGAATGTTATTTACGAAAACGGCGTCAGGGCCAACTTCAATCTCTGCATGTTTGCGCCAATGAGTTATGAAGAGCTTATTCTTTGCGGTGATGAAGGACGACTCAAAAGCTACGAGAGGCAGGACTTTCTGCCGGGGTCTCGATCTGAAACGCAGCTTGAAATTCTGTGCGGCGAGGATAAACCGTCCCGAATTACCAGGCCGGCCTATCCAAGCTACATTGAAGAGAGTGGACACAGTGGCTCCACCTATTTTGAACACGTCTACTTTGTCAATAATATTGAGGGTAAAGTAACCAGCGCCGCTACGCCGGAGGAAGGATTCTGGTCTGTGGTGGTCGGCGTGGCGGCTGAAGAGTCAGTAAAAACAGGGGAGGTGGTCAATATCGAAAAATTGTTGAGGCGCTGCGGGCTAAGCGATTTAGGCTAAGCGACTTAGCAGGATAAAGGCTTATATGTTTCATTTTTAATGCGTTCTAAAGATAAGGAGGCAGATAAGGTGACAGAAATGAAGAATGGGACCCGTTCGTCCGAGCTATCACGGCGACAATTTTTGAAGTTGGCCGGGCCAGGGGCGCTTGCTCTGGCGGTTTTGGCCGGCTGCGTACCGGTGGCCCCTCAAGCGCCGGCCGAAAGCAGCGCCGGCGAGAGCGGCAGCGCGCCGGCTCCCCCGGAATCCGTAACGCTCGAATTATTGACCTGGGGCGGTGGTACGGATGCAGCCGCTTTTGAAGAGCTGGGTGGCATGTACAAAAAGGCAAATCCGAATGTAACAACCACCGTCGTGAGCGTGGCCGGCGGCGGCGATGAGCTATA
>JAKEEU010000019.1 GCA_022616415.1 Candidatus Zhuqueibacterota bacterium
AATCTTGGGATATCCCTTGGCTTGGGGGTATCCAATTGCACTTTGACCGCCAGAACACGACCTAAATTCTTTACTCTAATTTTTTAATGAAAATCGGTGTTGTATACAAAAACCCAACCTCGATAGTCCTTCAACAGCGGCTCCGTCCATGGGAATGGCAGAATGATTCTTCGGCAGAATAATTATCTCTTTTGATTCGGTATGGTTTTGAAGGAAATGACAAAGAATCATTCTGCCGATCAATTATTCTGCCAATTAGAATTTTCCTGAATAGTCACAAATCGGGAGTTACTGCATGACGATAAATGAAGCCGGCTTGGAGCGCGAGCGATTCTGAAATTCGTCAACACACCACACCACCCACAAATACTCTCCCGGCGCCAGCGGCGTTTCCATTGTGTAAGAAATGCTTTCCGCAAGCAAACCGCTTTTCTGAAAGACCAGGCCTTCGAATGTAAAAATCTCGAGCGTGAAAGTGAACGGAAAGCCCGGCCGGAACCGTTTCCAAATGAACGTCGGCGTGGAAGAGACCTGTTGATCGCCGGCAGGCGATTCAAATTCGATTTCATCTTGAATGACGCGCTTGATGCCACTTTTGCCGACTACAATCTCATCCGCGGCTCTGTCTTTCACGACGACGAGAAAATCCTCGCCGATGAGTTCCTCCAGATTGTTGACTTTCAAATCGAACAGCTTCAAGGTTGCAATATAGTTCTTGTCGTCGACATCATAATCGAGCGCCTTTCGCAGGCCGAGTTTTTCGCTCTTTACAAAAACCGAGTCGACATCATTATCCTGGTCGCTAATTTGGGCTTTTGCGACCAGCCGCGCTTCCTGATTGGAAAAGTATTGGTGCAAGATTTCCGTTGCGATCTGCAGATTTTCCAGGACCGGCATCGCATTGAGAAAGATGTCCAATGCGATCTGTTTA
Organism: Candidatus Zhuqueibacterota bacterium; assembly: GCA_022616415.1. Lineage (GTDB taxonomy): Bacteria > Zhuqueibacterota > Zhuqueibacteria > Zhuqueibacterales > Zhuqueibacteraceae > Zhuqueibacter. Next base: position 932 of record JAKEEU010000019.1, read on the forward strand.
TTTCCATCCCAAAGCACAAAAACGGAATCCTTTTTATAGCCGCTCTTTTCAATGTGCAGCCAATCGTTTTCAGGCATCAGATTTTCGAAACGAAAATGCCCCTGCGCATCAGTTTGCGCAAGACGGTTGCTATTTTTCCAAAACATGGCGGCCCCCATCAGGGCAGTGCGCGGCAAGCTTTGTGTTTGCACATGGCCTTCCAAAGCCACGTAAGGTGAGCGTGGATTCTGCGGATCGAAGGGATTGTTCCTCGGCGCATTGCAGGCGGCGCAAAGCCAGATCGCGATGAACAGAAGGCGGCCGATGCGATGCCTCTTATTATAAGATCGCGGCATTGTTTTTTAAGACGGCGTCGTTAAGATAAACCATTCACGCTGATATTGCGCTTATGCCAACAAGGCGGCGCTTTTTCCGTTCCCTGATATTTCATCAAGCTGCAGGGCAATACGCAATCGCAGGTTGATTTCACGGAGCAAATCCTGCGAAGCTTCTCCTATTTCGCCATAGATGATGCTTTTCTCAATCGTACAAAGCTTGCGCAGGCGAATGGCAGAATCTTTTTTAAGGCCGGCTGCTGCAAAATCGGGGTGAGAAGCTTCAACAATCAAATCGGTGGGATGTGTTGCTTTTCTAACCTGTGAGGTGATAAAGGCAACAATGACCTCATTCTCATCAGCAGACGAAACAATCACTGCCGGACGGCGTTTGGTAGTCGTCAGGTCGCTGAAAGGGAAAGGCGTGAGTATGATAGCGCCGCGTTTCATCGATAGCGAACCTTCAAATCTTCGTCCGAGTAAATATCTTCGTCGGGGTCGGCAAGAAAATCGAATGCGCCGCCAACCTCAGCCAACTTGGCGATCTCACTGGCTGGTACGTCTTCATATTCTCCGTTTACCACGAACACCAAGAGCCGAGCATTCTTGGGCAAAGCGATTTTTTTTTCAAGAACGATTTTTTCACCATCGAAGTGAGCCGGAATGGGTTGCATAATGATCACCTTCAGATATGAGAATAAACTCAATTTTTAAGTTTCGTAGGCTACTTCAGAAAATTAGTAAAACTACATTCCATAGTCAAGATAAAACTTGATCGCACAGTAATGCCTCAGTCTTCAGTGGGAAAACACCGTCCGGACGCTTTGTCATACGCGATTCTGGCGAGTTATCGAGATTCAGCGTCCGGACGGTTAACCCGTAAATGAGGTATTACATCGCACAATATTTCCTCTTGCCTTTTGCCAAATCCTTTTTATTTTTACTTCTCAGTCGGGCATCCTGCGCTGCAAAACAAAAAGCTTTTAGTGTGAGAAAAAAACGGCCTTTTGCGTGTCTATATTTAATGAAGACCATGCGCTATCACACCTTCGACCTGACCGTATCCGTCACCGGCGTGCCGCATGAGTATTTGCTCTCGGCGCAATCCTCCACGCAAGGCGAAGCCGCTGGCCGGACGAAAATTGATCCAAGCTCGGCGCCGCTTGCCGATCTTCTCGCGTCACTCGGCAACGCGACGATTTCATCGGCCAATCTGCAAGCTCTGGGCGCGGCGCTCTATCAAAGCTTGTTCGCCGGAGAAATCGGCATGTTGCTCAACCGTGCCCTCGGCGAAACCATTGGCAACGAGGCGCTTGGCCTCCGACTCCGACTGCGCATCAATCCACCGGAGTTGGCCGCGTTGCCGTGGGAATTTCTCTACTCGCCTGAGCGCCGGCTCTTTCTCGCCGCTTCGGTGGAAACGCCGTTGAGCCGGTATCTCAATCTGTCGGAGCCGGTACGCCAGCTCGCCGTTCCGGAGAAGATTAATCTTCTTGTGGTGATTACGCAAAACTCCGGTTTGGACACCACCGCCGAGCGCAAGGCGCTGGAAAAAGTGGCCAGTCAACTGCGTGACCGTCTTACCATAGATTTTCTCGAAGGTGAAGCCACCAGCGCGGCGATTCGCGCGGCCTTGCGCCAAAAAGATTACCACATCTTGCACTATGCCGGCCATGGCGCGTTTAAAAATGACGAAGCTTTTCTCTATCTCGACCACGAAGAGAAATTAACCGAGCCAATCTCTGCCGAGCAATTCGCCCATTTCTTTACGGATTACACTTCTACGCGCTTGGTCTTTTTAAACGCCTGCCAGGGCGCAACCCGCTCCAGCCACCAAGCGCTCGCCGGCGTTGCCCCGCAGCTTGTGCTCCGCGGCGTACCCGCGGTGGTGGCGATGCAGGAGAAAATTGACAACGACGACGCAATTTTGTTTGCCACGGAATTTTACGCCGAGTTATGCCGCCAGGCCGGCGACGGGCAGGTGGAAGTGGCGATCTCCCGCGCGCGTAAAGCGTTGTTGCAGGAACGGTCTGCGAGCGCAGTGTTTGGCAATCCCGTGCTGTATTTGCGCGCCGAAGACGGCCGATTGTGGGAGACGAAAAAAACTGCACCGCCGCCTCTCATAAAAGAGAAAAAGCCCGTGCTGGAGCGCTGGCAAACTTGGGTGGCGTTCATCTCCGCCATTGTGGTTTTGCTCGGTGCGATTAGCGATTTGCCGCAAAAAATGCTACAAGCCTATCACGCCGTGAGAGAAAGCCTCGCGCCGAGTTGTCAATTTAATGGTCACGTCTTTGACAAGAAAGGTAAACCTGTGGTTGGCGCTGAAGTCTTTGTGCAAGGCCAAAAAGGCTCCGGCGTAACCGATGTGAATGGCGAATTCAATTTTTCAGTGCAGAATAAATGCGGGGAACCCGTGCAAGTTTTTATTAATAAAGATGGAATCGTGCAGGACGTGGGCAGCCAAACTCTGCCAGGGCCGGTCACGCTCACTTTCGAGGGTCAACCATGAAAACTCTACATTCAGGCATGCTGTTTCTCACGCTCGTGCTCAGCAGTGTCAGACCGAGCTGGCCGCAAGCGCAGCCCTTTCTCCTCGTCAAAGTGGTCAATGAATTCGACCAACCCATGCGATATATCAACTTCCGCATTGCTTTTGTGGGCAACTATAGTTCCGATCCCAACGGCGAATGTCGGATCAATCTGCCCGCCGACAAGGGGCCTGGCCAGCCCATTGAATTCGAGTTGAAGAATGATTCTTTGGCTATCTTTGAGCCGGCGAATGGACGCGACAAAGTGCCGGACCGCGACCCGATTGTCCTCAAGCTGTTGCCCAAAGGCGATCATCGCTTGCTCAATCGCGAAGAAATGAAAGCATTGATGAACAAACTCATCAGCGAGGCCACGAGGAAAGAAATACAACGTTTGCAGGCGGAAAAGGCCAAATTGGAGCAACAACTGGCGAGCGCGCCCCCAGACCCTTTAGCCGAAGAAGCCCAACGGCTGGGGTTCAACAAAGAGGAATTGCTTGCGGCGATTGAAAAGGTGAAACAACAATTACAAGAGAGCGAAGATCCTTTCGAGGTGGGCTTGGCGAATTTGTATGAAAAACGCTACCATAAAGCCGCGCAGTTGATTGAAAAAGCCATTGCCGCTGGGGAGAAAAAAATCCGCGAAGGGAAACGTGAAGAGGAACTGCTGCCCGAAAAGTATATGACCCTCGGCAATGCCCGCGCCGGCGAACACAAGCTCAAAGAAGCCGTAGCCGCTTATGAAAAAGCCATCAGGTTGCGGCCCTCTTATGGTGGTGCCTACCTGCTTTTGGGAAATGTGCTTGACGTGATGGGCGATCTAAAAGGCGCGATGAAAAATTTTAAAAAGGCACTGTCGATTTATCGCGGTGAGAGCTTGGGATTGCCAACACAGAATGAGGCGGCTGCTCTCGGCAATCTCGGGCTGGTGTTCAGCGGTCTGGGTGAGCCGGACAGTGCGCGGGTCTCTCATCAAGCGGCGCTTATAATTGACCGCAAAATCGGCTATCGCCAGGGTGAAGCCAATCAACTCGGCAATCTCGGGTTGGTGTTCTACGATTTGGGTCGATTCGACAGTGCGGCCGTATATTTTCAAGTCGTGCTTAAAATCCACCGCGAATTTGGCTATCGCGATGGAGAAGCAAAGGATCTCGGCAATCTCGGGATGGTGTTCCACGATTTGGGTCAACTCGACAGTGCGGCCGTATATTTTCAAGCCGCGTTCAAAATCGCCCGTGAGATAGGTTATCGTCAGGGAGAAGCAATCCATCTTGGCAATCTCGGGCTGGTGTTCAATGCTTTGGGTCAACCCGATAGTGCAGCCGTGTGTCTTCAAGCCGCACTCAAGATTAACCGTGAAATCGGCTATCGGCAGGGCGAAGCAAATAATCTCGATGGTCTCGGGCTGGTGTTCAGCGATTTGGGTGAACTGGACAGTGCGCGGGTGTATCATCAAGCCGCACTCAAAATCGCTCGTCAGACAGGTTATCGTCAAGGAGAAGCAGCCCATCTTGGCAATCTCGGGCTGGTGTTCAGCGATCTGGGTAAGCCGGACAGTGCGCGGGTCTATCATCAAGCCAGCCTCAAAATCGCTCGAGAGATTGGAGCTCGTCTGAATGAAGCTGCTCAACTCGGCAATCTCAGTGTGGTGTTCCACGATCGCAGTCAGCCAGATAGTGCGCGGGTCTATCATCAAGCCGCACTCAAAATTGCCCGCGAAATCGGCTATCGTCACGGTGAAGCGCACAATCTGAGTCATTTGGGAGTATTGTGGAAGGAATTAGGTCAGTTTGATCAAGCCCGCCAATATTTAAAGCAAAGTTTGAAGATTCTTAAAGAGATCGGGAGTCCCTATCAACAGTGGGTTTTATATCAGTTGGATGAAGTCAATTCGCTGGCGAACCAACGCTGGTTTGATACTGGCGATGCTCAAGCTGAGAAGGGAGAACTTGACAGCGCCAAAGTCTACTATAACTTGGCGCTTCAGGATAGCCGGAACAATTCTTATCGCCAAGGCGAGTTGCTGGCGCTCGGCAGTCTTTCTTTTCTGTTTCATGAACAGCAATTCAACTTTCCGCAAGCCTTTGCCATCGACCAACAGCGACAGCAATTGGATTCTGCCAACATCTCGGTACAAGCTGATTTTGCCGAAAAGCATTTCACTTCCGGCCAATTTCGCGCCTGTGAAAAACGCCTCGTCGCGCTCTTGGTAAATTCAGAAATAAAGCAAAGCACCAAAATCGCCCTGCGCCCCATTCAAATTGCCAACGCGCTGGCGCTCGACCAAGCCGAAAAGATTCCAGCCAAATTGGATACGCTGCAAGCAACCATTGCCAGCCAACCCGATACGTTCAAAGTGAGTTGGACATTCAACGGCACGAAACATTTCATTAGCACGAATGAAAAACTCGCACCGTATCGCGAATGGCTGTTGCAGCTTTTTCAGGCTTTAGAGATAAAAGAAGGCCGGGAGGCGATGCTCGCGGCGTTGCGAGAAGTGCGGGCGAATTTTCAAGTAGTAGACAAGAAGGTGCGATGAATCAGAATTAACCTCTAAAATGTAAGGCAAAATTGCTTTAAACTAAACGTCTATTGTCGCCACTTCAACCGGCTGCCCGCTTTAGCAGGATTGTGTTGCGGCGATGCCGGCGCGTAAGGCGGCATCGCCGTCGTCAATAGTGATCGGGGACTGGTGTTCGTTGCTCAGATTTTCCGCAAAGTTTTGCAATATCGAGATCACCGACGGTTTACAGCTCCGGATAGGCGAGAATCTCGCCGATGGCACGCGACATCAATTTTTGATCAAGCTGAGTTTGCGAGTTGCGTGCATGGGGCCGGCGTTGAGACGTACATAATATATTCCGGTTGGCGCCGGCAGACCCTCGTCGGTGCGTCCGTCCCATTGATAGAAGTGATTGTCAGCGGCATGGCTAATACCATCAGATAACGTGCGGACTATTTGACCCAGAGAGTTAAAAATTTGTAACTCGACATTTTGAGGTTCGGATAAAGCGAATTGAATAGTGGTTTGCGAATTAAACGGATTCGGGTATGCCGGCTTCAGCTCAAAGGTGATGGGCAATCCCGTGCCACCGCCTTGAGTGGTCGTCGCACTTGCTTCGTTGGAGTAATTGGAGCTGCCGATGTTGTTGAAGGCGCGTACCCGGTAGGTGTAAGTTGTGCCCGCTGACAAGCCATTGTCGGAAAAACCGGTGACATTCGGACCAATTGTAGCGATCTCGGCGAAGGCGCCGGTGGTGCGACGCTCGATTTGGAAACCATCTTCATTATCTGCATTGTCATTCCAAGCCAGCTCAATGATCGTGCTGCTTATTGTATTGGCGGAGAGTTGAGCCGGTGAATTGGGCGCGACAAGTGCATTTTGGGGCGTCGCGCTCGCTTCGTTGGAATAACCGGAATTGCCGGCGCTGTTGAAGGCGCGTACCCGGTAGGTGTAAGTTGTGCCCGCCGCCAATCCATTATCGGAAAAACCGGTGGTATTCGGGCCAAGCGTGGCGATCTCGGCGAAGGCGCCGGTGGTGCGACGCTCGATTTTGAAACCATCTTCATTATCTGAAGCATTATTCCAAGCCAGCTCAATGGCCGTGCTGCTTATCGCATTGGCGGAGAGTTGAGTTGGCGCATTGGGTGCGACGAGTTGGATGACGGTGAAATCAACGGTGCTGGCAGCAGTACCTGCCGAGGTAATGACGCTGATTTTGCCGGAGGCTGCAGCCGCAGGGACGACCGCCCGGATTCGGGTATCGGAGTCCACGGTAAAGGAGGTCGCCGGCGTGCCATTAAAAACTACGGCTGTTGCCCCAGTGAAGTGGATTCCCGTAATCGTCACCTCGGTTCCGACCTGTCCACTAATAGGTAAAAAGGAAAGAATGGCCGGGGCGGATTGATTTACTGCGCCCACTTGGCGGGGATCCCAAGTGGTATTGATTTTCAGAGCCGGACTTATCGAATTCGCAATCGCCTGCCAAGGAACCAGCTTGAAATTCTGATTGCCATTGTCGTTTACACCATCCTGAGCAATAAATAAGCCGGAAGGAAACAGAGAACCCAACGAGAAATTTATCACGTCAATACCATCTGTGTTGCTGACCGCATCGATACCGTTGCCCGTGACGATTTGGAAGGTCATGACATACCGATTGTTCCCTTGGCGCTCGTATACCACATATTCATTTAAACCCTGGCTGGAAGCGATCAAGTAGCCGTTTTGGTTGCCATCATAATAAATCGTCAAACCTTCGATGTCGGCATGGAGACGGCCACCGGCAATGTCATCCACTTTTGTTCGCGAGGCGCCGGCGTTGGGTTCGGCGCCATACTTCCATATGGCGACTCGCTCTTCACTAATGTAGAAGTGACCCAATAGATCATCCGCCACGCAGCCTTCAGTTATGCTCCCGACTGCAAAGGTACGTACAAGAGCGGCATCAACCTTGCCGCTGCCGTTGTCGAAGATCTCCCACTGTTCGACCTCTCCGTTGTCTGAATTAATGAAACAATAATACTTGCCACTGGCAGAACTATAGTACATACAAAAACCGTAAACTGAAATTCCGATCTCGAGATTGCGCGCCTCCACATTTTCAAGCGATCGCGTCGCCGGATTTACCTTGTAAACCCCAATACTGTTGTCGTTTCGGTCGCCAAAACAAACCACGGCCACCCAGTCGCCGCCAAGCGGAAAATTGTATCTGATGTCCACGTTATTCGGCTCCGTTCCCGGGATATACTGAAATTCAGACCCGTTAAGATTGTAAATCCCCATGCCCCCTTGTTTATCTGCACCAATAATTGTGCTCAACGAGGGATCCATGGGATGGATCCAGATACAAGCATCATCAGCCGCATCCCCCGAATTCGGCATTGGGGCGGTCTCGACGGTGGGTTGGACCATCGTCGCAGTGACCATTATCGCCGCCGCAACGGTTACCAGCAAACCCACCGCAAAAAGGATCAAAAAAAGAGTTGCAACATTTTTGAGAATGGTGGTAAAATGACGATTCTTCATGGCTCTCCTCGTAAAATGTGTTTTATACCAATTGAAAATAAAACAACAGCCATGAATTAAAAATCAGACATGAACTATTTCTGTTATACGAGATTCTCCATTTGTGTTATAAGAAAATCACCATCCACTTTGCCGATTTTCGTCCTACAAGCTTGTCATCAGCTCGATTTTTACCGTAATCTCCTTGGGGATCGTTTCGCCGTTCATGAGCTTGACCGCGCTCTCAACTTTTTACTTTTGTCCATCAAGGCCGCGTTTATCCCTTCGGTACGCGATCGCCACCCGTCGCTCACCGACTCGCTCCGCTCCTCGCCGATTTTGCCGCATCTTTTTTCGTGGTGCGCGTATTTTAAGGCGTGAAAAGTTCGTAGTATCGCCTTCTCCGCCCCGCATCCTTAAGAGATGTGGAAAGGCGGAGCGGGGCAGGCGACTGCGCGTTGCAACGAGCAACAACGTACAAAAAGAAAAGAATTTGTTGCAAACTGAAGTGAGAACGATGCGACCGAATCAAATCCTTTTATTTTGCTGCTTGTTTCCACTGACAACATTTGCCCAACAAAAGCCCGCTTTCATTTCCGGAATAGTCACCGATGACAAAGGCAAGCCACTCGCATTCGCCAATCTGCATGTCATCAATACTTACGACGGCGAAGTGTCCAACGAAGCGGGAAAGTTCGTCATAACTGCGCGCAAAACCGGCAGGGTGAAAGTGCGTGCCAGCTTGATCGGCTACGAAACGAGCGAGCAATCAGCGCGTCTCATCGCCGGCGACACCACGCGAGTGATTTTTGTTTTGCGTGAAACTTTGGTCAATCTGCAAGACGTGGTGGTGACCGCCAGCGCGTTTGCCACCGGTGATGAGGGCAAGGGAGTAACCTTGCGCCGGTTGGAAGTTGTCACCACGCCCGGCGCGGCGGCGGATATTTTTCTCGCCATCAAAACTTTCCCCGGCGTGGCGATGGTGGACGAAGGCTCCGGCTTGTTCGTGCGCGGCGGCGATGTCAGCGAGACGGTGACGCTGCTCGATCAAGCGACGGTGGTGCATCCGTATAAATACGAAACGCCCACCGGCGGCGTGTTCGGCACGATCAATCCGTTTCTCGTGAGCGGGACATTTTTCTGTAGCGGCGGATTCTCGGCGCGCTACGGAAACGCACTCTCCGGCGTGCTGGCGATGGAAAGCCAAAACTTGCCGGAGGGATCGGCGTATACGTTGAATGTCGGTTTGGCCGCCGCCTCGCTCGGCGTGCAAATGCCGCTGCTGCAAAACAAGCTCGGCGTGCGCTTCTCCGGCAACCGCAGTTTTACCGATGCGATGTTTCGTCTCAATGGCCGCCGCGATGAGTTCACCGAAACGCCGCGCGGCAGCGACGGCAATCTGAGCTTGATCTATCAATATTCTCCTACGGGACGTTTGAAGTTTTTTAATTTTGCCGCTAATGATCGCATCGGCGTTCACGTGAATGAGCCGTCGTTCGACGCCGTGTATCGCGGCGAAGAAACCAACCAGTTGCACAATTTGCAGTGGGCAGAGTTGTGGCGAGGCTGGCTGATGAAATCGAGTTTCTCGCTGAATCGCTACGACACGAAGCGGCATCTCGGCAATTTGAATTTCGACCAGCGCGATGACACGTACAAGTGGCGTACCGATGTCGAACGCGAGCTGGGCAAGCGCGTGCGTCTCACCTTTGGAAGTGAGCTTGAACAAGTTAAAAGCGACTTTCGTGGCACCGTGCCGTCCAATGAAAATGTTCTTGATCCCAACGCCGAGGTTGACCGTCTGCATGAAAACTACTCCGCCCAACGTTGGGGCGGCTATGCGGAGATCGAAGCGCAACTCTCGCGACGCTTAACCGGCGGCGCGGGTATTCGCGCGGATCATCACGATCTCGCGATGGAAACAACGGCCGATCCGCGCCTGTCACTGCGATATGATTTTTCCAAACAGACAAACGTTCGGTTGGCCTGGGGAATTTATCACCAATTTCCTGAGGCCTATCTCTTCAACCCAGCGAGCGGCAATTCTCAGCTTGCTTCTCAAAAAGCGCAGCATTATATTATCGGCATCGAGCATCAGCGCGATCAGCTCATGTTGCGTGCCGAAGCTTATCACAAGCCGTATTCGCATTTGGTGATTCGCGACAACGAACGCAACTACGCCAATCGCGGCGACGGCGAAGCGAGCGGCATTGACCTGTTTGTGAAATACGGCGCGTTTTTACAAACGCGGTTCAACGGTTGGATGGCATACAGCTTTCTGCACTCAAGGCGATTGTTGCCGAGAAACACCGGCGACGGTTATCTCTACGAGCGAGCACCTTCATCCTTCAACATTACCCACAATCTCACGCTCGTCGGCAAAGTCAGATTGATTCAATTTCTCAGCGGCGGCTTGACGTTTCGTTACGCCACCGGCCGGCCGGTCACACCCATCATCGGCGCGATTCGCAACGAGGAATTTGGTTTTTACGAGCCAATCGAAGGGCCGGTCAATTTCGAGCGTTTGCCGTCATTCCAAAGATTGGATGGTAGCTTGAGCTATTATCTGCCTTATGGCAACGGCCACTCGGCGACGTTTTATCTGGCGGTCTCCAATCTGCTCAATCGCGCCAACGTGCTGGATTATGACTACTCGATTGATTACTCATCGCGCACGCCGCGCACGACGAATTATCGGCGGTTTATTTATTTTGGCGTGACGACGACGCTGGCGAAGTAACGAGATTATCGAAATGGAAAGCTTTGCGATTTATACAGGACTTGCCTTCAGCTTAATCGGCGTTGTTTTGATCATCAAGCCGATGCAAGTGTTGAAGATCAAAAGCCGCCGTACAGGTGCAGCCATTCTTTTGTTTGGACTTTTTCTGGGAATCGTTGCCGCCCTGTGGCCAGTCGAAATTCATTATGCCGAAGCAAGCCAAATGCGCCTGGACGAATTCATGCCGACTTTCCATTTCAACGAAGTGCATGCCATCAGCATTCAGGCGCCGCCCGAGCAAATCTTTGAAGCCATCAAAGCTGTCACGCCGAACGAGATAAGATTCTTACACCTTTTTTTTTGGATTCGGTCGCTTCCCACACGCTTGCGAGGAGGATGCTCGTCGCCCATGCTAACCGCCACCGGACCGCTCCTGGACGAGATGGTCCGCTCCGGCTTTCTCTTGCTGGCGGAGGAAACCAATCGCGAAACCGTCCTGGGAACAATCATGCAATTCACAGACAAGACTTTGCCAGAGCTTAACGACTCTCTTGAGTTTCTAATGTTTGATCAGGCGAGTTACGTGAAGGCCACGATAAACTTCTGCGTGCAGGAGAAAAGTGACGGCTGGTGCAACGTCAAAACAGAAACACGTGTTTTTGCCACAGACCCGACGACGCTGAAGAAAGTTGCTGCTTACTGGCGTATGGTCTACCCCGGCAGCGCTTTGCTGCGAAAAACATTTCTCAGCGCCGTCAAGAAACGAGTCGAGCACAAATCGCAAGCGAGAGGGTAAAAAAACAATGCTCACAAGAAAAATTTGCACCGTGTGCGCCTACATCTTCATACTCGGCGGCAACATTCACATTGCGCCGGCGCCGGTTTTCTTTCATGAATTTTCCTGAAAAATAAACAACGATTGAAACAAAGCATAAATTGTGTTGCAAACAAAGCTCATTCATTTACCTGGAGGAATTTGCCATGATCAAAGGCGTTCACACCATGTTTTACTCGTCCAAACCCGAGGCGCTGCGAGCATTCATCCGCGACAAACTCGGATTTTCGTACACGGATGTCGGTGACGGTTGGCTCATCTTCAATCTTCCCGAAGCGGACATGGGTTGCCATCCCACAGAAAAAGGCGAGGGCAATCCGCCTTCGGGGACGCACTATATCTCTTTTTATTGCGATGACATCAAGACGACAGTGGCCGAGCTTAGAGATCGCGGAGTGGAATTCACCGACCAGATTTCCGACGTCGGCTATGGGCTTACGAGCCACTTCAAAATGCCTGGTGATTTTGTGGTTGAGCTTTATCAGCCGCATTATACCAAGAATTCAGCGAGAAAATAAGAAAGGAGCCTCGATGAAATTGCAATTGTATGCTCCGCATGCGATGAGAAAGATTTTGCTCGCCGCCATGGCCATCGTCATTGCCGGAGCCGGCATGGTCTTTTCTCAACAGCCAAAGTTGCAAAAACAAAAGTCGGCAACTCAAGCTAACAACGTACCCGAGTGGCCGCAATGGGGTGGGCCGCAGCGCAATTTCAAAGCAGAGGTGAAAAGCCTCACCGCTTCCTGGCCGGAGAACGGCCCGCGCCAGCTTTGGCGCCGCGCTCTCGGCGAGGGACATTCTTCTATTTTGGTAGACAACGGCAAGCTCTACACGATGTACAGCAATGGTGAGCGTGAAATCGTTATCGCGCTCGAAGCCGCGACCGGCAAGACGATCTGGGAACACACGTATGAATCGCCCAAGAAAGGTTTGGATTTGGAATACGGTTCCGGCCCGCACGCGACGCCGTTGATTGCCGGTGATCTGCTCTACACCGCCGGCGCGACTGCGAAGCTGCTCGCGCTCAACAAGCAAACCGGCAAAGTGGTTTGGTCTCACGACTTGTGGAAAGAATTTGGCGGCACCGAAATGGATCGCGGCTACTCGTGCAGTCCACTCGCCTACAAGAACACGGTGATCGTCACCGTCGGCGGCTCCGGGCAGGCGCTCATGGCGTTCGATCAGAAAAACGGCAGCGTCGTTTGGAAGAATCAAAATTTCGACAACTCGCCGGCTTCGCCGACCCTCATCAACGTTGACGGCGAGGATCAGCTCGTGGCGTTCATGGCCAATGAGATTGCCGGGCTAAATCCGAACAACGGCGAGTTGCTGTGGAGCCATCCGCACAAGACCAGTTGGGGACTCAACATCAGCACGCCGGTTTGGGGCGAAGACAATTTGCTGTTTTGCTCATCGGCTTATGGGACCGGCAGCCGCGCTTTGCAACTGACGCGAATGAACGGCAAAACCATTGCCAAAGAAATATGGACCAATAACAAGATGCACGTTCACTTCGGCACGGTAATTCGCGCCGGCGATCATATCTACGGTTCCAGCGGCGATTTCGGCCCGTGCTTTTTCACGGCGATCGAGGCGAAAACGGGGAAAATCCTTTGGCAGAATCGCGGCCTCGCGCGCGCCAGTTTTGTTTATGCCGACGGCAAGTTCATCATTCTCGATGAAGAGGGGAATTTGGCTTTGGCAACAGCCTCGCCGGAAGGTTTGAAGGTGCATGCCAAAGTTGATTTGCTGAGCAACAAAGCCTGGACAGCACCCACGCTCGTTGGCAAAAAACTCTACGCGCGCGATCGTAAAGAGATCGTGGCGCTGGAGTTGGATTAGGTAAATGAGTAAAATCTAAAAATTTTATGACCACCGGATAAAAGCGGCCAACGGATTTAGCGAAAGGAGAAAAACATGCGAGCGCTTTTATTTATTCTTGTTCTCGTTGTAGAATGCTTCAGCCAAGATCTGCTCTTGCAAAACGCGCAAATCGTCGATCCCGTTGCGCAAAAAATTTCGCGCGGATCGATCTTGATCCGCAACGGCAAAATCGAGCAAATTCTCAACGCCGCGCCGAAAAATTTTGCCGGAGAGAAAGTCGATCTCACCGGCAAGTGGATCATTCCCGGGCTCAACGATATGCACGTACACTCGTATGGCAATATGGCGCCGGGAAATAACATGCAATTGTTCATGACGCCGGGCGCTGCGAAGACGATGCTCTACTGCGGCGTCACCGGCTTTCTTGATTTGTTCTCCGCCGAGAGTGAAATTCTGCGATTACGCGATCAACAACGTCGAGATGGCATGAGTGGCGCGGATATTTATTGCGCCGGCCCGATTCTCACTTGCACCGGCGGGCATGGGACGGAATACGGCATTCCCACGCGTGTGATCAATTCCCCGGCCGAGGCCGAAAAAGAGATTGCCGATCTTGCGCCGAAAAAGCCGGATGTGATCAAAATCGTTTACGACCATGCCTTCGGGCGTATGCCGACGATCGATCACGCCACGATGGAAGCCGCGGTCAAAGCTGCGGCGAAGCATGGGATTAAAACCGTCGTCCACATCGGCACGTGGCAGGATGCGAAAGAAGCCATACTCGCCGGCGCCAATGCCATCACGCACTTGCACGGCGAAGAAATTCCGGACGAAGTAGTGGCGTTGATGAAGCAGAAAAACGTCTATTCGATTCCAACAATGACGGTGGAAACGGAGCTGGTGTATTTGGCGCAAAATCCGGCGCTGCTTGACAATTCGCTCTTAGCGGCGGTGGCGACGCCGGCGGTTGTCGACGCTTATCGCGACACCAGCAAATTTGACAATCGGACTAAAGCTTGGTTACGTTGGCAAAAGTCAGGGCAAGCCAACTATCGGCGTTCAATCAAGAAGCTTGACGATGGCGGGGTGAAAATCATGGCCGGCACCGACGCCGGAAATTTCGGCACGTTTCAGGGTTTTTCCGTGCATCGCGAAATGCAAATCATGGCAGAGGCCGGAGTTTCAATCTGGCAAGCACTTGCCGCAGCGACGACGATTCCTGGCGAATTTCTCGAACAGCCGTTTGGCGTGCGCGCCGGCAGTGTGGCCAATCTCGTCGTGCTCAACGCTTCACCAGTTGAGAATATCAGCAACACGCAGAATATTGCGATGGTGATTCATCACGGCAAGGTCGTCAATCGCGACGACCTCATAAAATCGGAGGCGCCGCCATCAACTTCCCAGTCCGCACAACCGTGGACACAAGCCTTGCTCGACGATTTCTCCAAAACTGATTTAACGAGCGCGCTTGGCAATGCCTGGGATCGCAACGTTGATACGGATTGGGGCGGCAAATCGACCCTGCAACACGAATATCGCGATGGCGCGTTGCGGGTGTGGGGAAGGCTGCAACCGTCTCCAGGCGCGCCGGGGTTGGCGGGCTTCTCGCTCGATCTCGAGGAGCAGGGAACTTTATTCGACGTCACCGGATTTGCCGGCATGCGCTTGCGCATCAAAAACGTCGCCGGGCCTTTATTTTTGAAAATCGTAACGAGCGGCGTGGCGAATTTTGATTATCATCAGGTCATGATTCAAAGCTCGCCGGAGTTTCAGGAGCTTAAATTGCCGTTCTCACAATTCCGCCAGTTCTGGTCGGCGCCGGTGGCGTGGACGGGCAAAGACGTGCGCGGCGTCGCGCTGTGGGTGAGCGGCTTTCAGCCGGCAGATTTTGAATTTGTGATTGACCGGATTGAGTTTTACACTGGCAAGTAGCGGCGAATCAATTCCGCAGCCCCAAAAGCTAAAGTCACCTGAAGGTGACAATCTGATGTCGGAACGTAAAAAAGCCAAACGTCACTTTTGTCGTCAAAAGAAGGTGACGTTTTTTATTCTCACGGTCGAGAGACGCCCTTCACTCGTCCTGGTTATGCCACCGCATAGCCGGTATATTGTCTCACTTCTGGCGATTTGAAACCGAGGACGATATGCTCTTTGGGAATACCGGCTTCTTCAAGATCTTCAACCACGCTGGTGCTCGTACCGTCGTGTTCAACCCAGATTTTTCCATCGATAATGTCAATATGAATCACGCTGCCGTGAATCCGATTCGAACCGCTCCAGCCCGCATGAATTAGCTCATAATGATCATGCTCGGGATCGATGATGGCTTCGGTTCTGATGTCACCATGCGAAGGCTTGAATTGCGCGTATTTATTGATGATTTCTCGCACGATGGCGCGATATTTTGTTACGGGTGAATCCATTTTATAATCACCTCCGTTTTGGGGTCGAAAACAATCAAATTCATTTTTTCGTGTTCCATAAAAAGGCGGCCAAATGGCGGATTAAAAACACTTTTGAATGATTTTTTCTGCTCCCAGATCGACATAGACATCCTCGCCACCATACGAGAGCCGTAGCGGATCGTCAGTAATTGTCCAGCCGTCTATAAGCAGCGCATTCTTGACGGCGTCGTGATATAAATCCAGGGCTGGCATTTTAAGCTCTTGAATTAACCAAAAATTAATTTACAAACTGTTATCCAATTTTGCAAGAGCGAATTTGCTTTTAGGATATTCCCAGCGCTACACCACGTTCAGGTTAAAAGATTTCGTGTTGAAATCCGGATTTAAAACAACAAACAGCCGAGAGCTTCCCCAAAAGCTCTTCGGCTGTTTATATTTTGGACTAGCGAAGTCTAAATATCTCCGCGTTTGTCCATTCAATCCGCGTTTTAATTGCTCGGCGATCCGCTCTGTTGATATTTCTTCGTGTACTTCTCGTACAGCGCGCGATGCTTGTTGCCGAGATCGATCTTGCGGCCTTGAATGAACTCGTGCAGTACCTGGGTTCTGATCTCCAACGGGTCGCCGTCGGTCACGATGAGCGTGGCGTCTTTTCCGGCTTCGAGCGAGCCGACGCGGTCGGCGACGCCAAGGATTTGTGCCGGATAGAGCGTGATGGCTTTCAGCGCTTCGTCTTTCGGCAGTCCGTACGCAGCCGCGGTCGCGGCTTGATAGGGGAGATTGCGCACGTTCTCACTTTCAAAATCCGCGATACAAAAACGCACGCCGGCTTGGTGCAACTTCATCGGTGTGGCAAATGGCGTGTCGTACGCTTCCCAGCGTCGATTGGGGGTTTGATGGATCGGGCCAAAAACCACCGGAATATCTTTAGATTTGAGCAGATCAGCCACGCGCCACGAATCGTCGCCACCGACGATGACGAGATTCACATCTTCATCCGCCGCCCATTGTACCGCGGCTTGAATCTGCTTGATCTCTCGCGCATTCACGAAAACCGGAATTTTCTTTTCCAGCGCGGGAATCATCGCTTCCCAACGTGAGTCGGTGGCGTGATAAGGCACGCCTTTTTGCTGCTCAGCGTCTTTGGCCTTTTTGTATGCGCGCGCTTCGGCAAATGCGTCGTGAAGCTGTTTAAGATTCTCGTTCATTTGCTTGCGCTGTTCTTCGTCGCTCTGTTGAATGAATGGGCTGCGACGGATGGTCATAAAGGGCCAATTCACGTGCAAACCCGCCGGCGCTTTCAACGTCATTTGCTCCGAAGTCCAGCCGTCGAGCATGATGAAAGCCGAAGTGCCGGAGATGACGCCGCCCTGCGGGACGCTCAATGCCAGTGCAATGCCATTGGCGCGCGCTACCGGCAAAAGCTCGCTGTCCGGATTTATCGCGGCCTCGGCCCGCACGTTCGGATTGATGCTGCCCGTCTCCGCCAAATCGCGCGTTGCCCGCACTTGACCGATTTCCACCAGGCCCAAAGTCGTGTTCGCGTCGATTAGCGACGGATAAACGTGCTTGCCGGAAACGTCGAGGCGCTCGACGCCGGGCGGAACGCGCACGTCTTTGCCAATGGCGGTAATCTTGCCGTTTTCAAAGAGCACGCTGACGTTTTCCATCACCGGCCCGCTCACCGTGTGTACCGTGCCGCCGACCAGCGCAATGGCATGATCCTGCGGCGGCGCCGGAACTTGGCCGTAGTTTTGGGGGTGGGCAGTGGAGATGGCGAAAAGCAGAATCATCATGGGAAGGAACGACCTGATTGTTCCTTGCCAACGAATTTGAGCCTGCAAAGAGAAATTGTAAAACATGCTTCACTCCTTTCTTGGGTGAAATGGAAAATTTTCGTTGCAATTTTCATAGTCGAGACTTAACTTTCAGTAGATTGGAAAACACTAATTCGCATGAACAAAAAAACCCGTCAAAGGCCGGCTGCTAAAAAACAAAACGCGCGTCGATTGCGCAAGCCGATGAGCGCACACGAGCTTGAGCTTCAACGTC
Source organism: Candidatus Zhuqueibacterota bacterium (assembly GCA_022616415.1). Classification (GTDB taxonomy): domain Bacteria; phylum Zhuqueibacterota; class Zhuqueibacteria; order Zhuqueibacterales; family Zhuqueibacteraceae; genus Zhuqueibacter. Next base: position 18,617 of record JAKEEU010000019.1, read on the forward strand.
TGCTCGATGAAGCCGAAGCTGATATTGCCGCCGGCCGAGTTGAAGATGCTGACGAGGTCATCAAACGCTTGCGCAAGAAATATAACTTATAGGAGATGCTCATGACCACGGACACCGTTTTGAAACAAGTTCGTGACCGCCTCGGCCCACTCAATGGCCAAGCTGAACAGGCCGTCGCTGAAGCGGTTGAAATCATCCGCCAGATGAGCGAACGGCCGTCCTCACCGATAACCGAAGACAGCTTTAAAGGCGAGAACGTCAGTTTGGATGAGTATGAATCTTGGTCTGAAGATCAACAAGCCCAATATCTGGCTGAAGCCAAAAAAGCTAATGCAACGTGGATCGAAAAACGGCTTCAGGATTTGGGTGCTGCGTGGATGATCGTCGTTGAAGGAAAAATCATTGCCCACGGGCCTACTTTGCAAACTTTGCCCCACGACGAAGAATTCGATGCACTCTGTGAGAAATACGGGAAATTTCCCTTTGTCTTTTTCAGTCCACGCCTCTTTCTTATTGAAGAAACAGCTTTATGTCATTCAACTACGACGCCCGGTGACGCTTATCCGACGATTTGGATTAGCTTAAAGGCTGACAAAGTCGGAACCGCATTAGAAGCGGATTTTGACACAGGAGCATTTGATGCTTATTTCAATCTCGATCTGTTAACGCAAAGCGGAGTAATCAAAGCAAAGAAAAGGACTGTTTACGATGAATCTGCACATCTTGGGAAAAATTTCAGATATACCACCCAATCACTCACATTAGAGATAAAAGACAAAAGCGATCAATATCGCCAAGCCAAGATTGTCGCAGTTTGTGTAAAAAACTGGAACAACAGTCCTTTTGTTACAATCAATCCCAACCGCACTGCTCTTGTCGGTCGAAATGCTATTTCAAAGCTCCGGCCAATAGTATCGTTGGATTTTGCCAACCACCAAACCGAGGTTGAATACCGTGCTCCCCTTTCTTGAAAATTCAATACTCCAGCACGCCAAAACTCCAGTCCCTCACGGCTTATCACACTCATCCTGCCCGCGCTCTTCGCTGAACGACGGCATGTCCAGCGAATGTCCCGTCGGCCTTCTCATCTCACGCATTTCTTTTCCGCCCTCTTTCTTTGCGGCGAGCACTTTCTGAATCAGCATCTCGCGTTCCTTGTTTACCTCTTCGCGCATTTTGAGATCTTCGGCGCGGTCGAAATATTTCCGGCCTTCGATCCACGTCTGCTCGCAGATCGTGTAAGTCGAAAGCGGATCACCGCTCCAGATCACGAAATCGCCGTGCTTGCCGGGTTCGAGCGAGCCGACGTATTGATCGATCTTCAATTGCCTGGCCGGATTGATCGTGACGAATTTCAGCGCTTCCTGCTCCGGAACGTTGCCGTATTTCACCGCTTTGGCGGCCTCGAGATTCATGCGCCGCGCCAGCTCGCCGCTGTCGGAGTTGAATGACACCACGACCCCGGCATCGCGCATGAGCGCACCGTTGTAGGGGATCGCATCGTAGACTTCGAATTTGTACGCCCACCAATCGCTGAAGCACGAGCCGCCGTCGGCGTATTTCGCAATCTCGTCGGCAACTTTATAGCCTTCGAGCACGTGCTGAAAAGCCCCGAGCTTGAAACTGAAATCGCGGGCGATGCGCGTCATCATCAGAATCTCGCTTTGCACGTAGGAATGGCAATGGATGAAACGCTTGCCCTCCAAAATTTCCACCAGCGTCTCCAATTCGAGATCGCGGCGCGGCGGCATGATCGCCTCGCGTTGTGCGGCGGGCATGGCTTGCTTCTTAGCTTCGTAATCGGCCCATGCTTTTTTATAATCTTGCGCGGCTTTGAAACGGTCGCGAATAATTTGGTCCACGCCCATGCGGGTTTGCGGATAGCGGTCAGAGGGACGCTGCGAATTGCTCCGCTTGACGTTTTCACCGAGCGCGAACTTGATGGTCGGCGACGTTTCGGTGAATTTCAATTCGTCCGGCCCCGCGCCCCAGCGCCATTTCATGGTTTGATTCTGCCCGCCAATCGGATTGGCCGAGCCGTGCATGGTGTGCGCCACCGTAAGTCCGCCGGCAAGCTGGCGATAAATTCCAATATCGTCACTGTCGATAACGTCGCCGATGCGAACTTCCGAAGTCACCGCTTGCGCGCCTTCATTGATGGATGACGTTGCCGAGTGCGAATGCGCGTCGAGCAAGCCGGGCGTCACGTGCTTGCCTTTGGCATCGATGATCACGGCATCAGCCGGTGCGGAAAGATTTTGCCCGACTTTGACGATCTTGCCGGCGCTGATCAACATGTCGGCATTTTCCAATTTGCCTTGCGGGCCGCTCGTCCAAATCGTCGCGCCGCGCACCAGCAAATTTTTCGGTTGCTCGGGAGGCGCGCTGCGGCCATAGCCGCCGGCAGGGAAAACCGGTTGCCATGCGAGAGCCGAAGTTTCCGGTTTTTTCTCGCCGTCTTTTTTCGCTTCGGGTGTAAAAGGCGCGCTGCGTTTCGTCGCCCATTTGAAAGCGGCGCCATTTCCTAAAACGCCGTTGCCTGCAGCGGACTCTTTTTCAACGACGCCGGAAAGCCGCGTCACGCCGGCATAACCGAGCGAGTCGCCGGGGAAGAGCAAGGCCACTCTTTTGTTTTCGACCGTCACTTTCGTGAGCTTGGCTTTCTTGTTGTCTTTGCTGATTTCGCCGCTCAGGTTTTGCGGCTCGCCTTTGAGATCGAGGCTATAAGTTTCGCTCTTGCCGCCGCCGAGATCGAGCGTAACTTCCCATTTGCCGCGCAGATCGACTTCCGGGCGCTTTTTGTTCTCATAGCGCTCGCCGGCGACCCAGGTGTCGAGAATCTGCGTTTTTTCGTCGAAGAGATCGCCGTCGGTCACGATGAGATTGGCCATCTTTCCGGCGGCAACGGTGCCAAGCTGATTTTCCATGCCGACCAATTTCGCCGGCGTGGTCGTGAGCGCCGCGAGCGCGGCATCTTTCGATAGGCCACGCTCGATCGCCGTGCGCAATCTTGCCGGAAAGTCTGAAACATTTTTCAGCGTTGCCGTGGTGAGCGTGAACGTCACGCCGGCATCGTGCAGGCGTTTGGGATTTCCCGGCGCAGCGTTCCAGTGCTGCAATTCCGCCAGCTCAATATCCAACGCTTCTTCGGGAGTTTCGACTTTTGGCGCTTCGGGGAAATCGAGCGGGAGAATAATCGGCACGTTGGCGGCGCGGATGAGATCGAGGCGGCGGTACTCGTGCCCGCTGCCGCGCACCCACAGTTTCAGATTGAACTCCTTGGCGATATTGGCCGCGCGCAGAAAACTCAACTCGTCGGAAGATTCGAAGATGAGCGGCTCGCTGCCATTTGCCGCGTTGATGAACGCAGCCAGCCCTTCGTCCTCTTCCGGTTTTGGTTGCGCCGTATTTTTGCGATAAGCATTCTGCGCCTGCTCGTGCCAGCGCGCGTCGAGAATGGTCTGGCGAATGAGCGCGATGGCGCCGAGCAAAGAATTCGGATAGGAGGGGTTATCAAAGTTGCGCGCAATCGTGAAAGTAAAATGTTGGCCGATTTGCGGTTTGATAATGCCCTTGTTGGGAGAATCATCGCCGAGCGTCACCAGCGCGCTGCTGCCGCGCAAGATGCCTTTTGTCGGCGCGGTCAGCGCCACAGTGAAGCCAAGCTCGCGCAGTTTTTTGGCATCATCTTTATTGGGCACGAAGAGCGCCGCGGCGTTTTCTTGCGCATTCACTTGATTGTTCCAATTATCCGGGCCGCGTGACGGTTCCGACCTTTGTTGTGGTTGTTCCGTGGCTTGTTGACCAAACCCACGCGGCCGGGTTTCCGTTTTCGGCAAACCGATGTTGGAATAGCTTTCGATCAAACCGGGGTAAATGGTGAGGCCGGTTAAATCCCACACCCGCGCATCGGCGGGAGGGGAGACGGTCGCGCCGGCGGCTTCGATGACGCCATTACGCACGACGACCGTGCCTTTTTCGATGACCTGGCCCGGCGCCGCGACGATGCGGGCGTTGGTGAGGGCATGCACTTTTGGCGTGTTATCGCGCATGCCGTCGGTGGGACTGGTTTGGGCAAAAACCAACGCCGCACTCCAGAATAGAATGAGCAAAACACTGAGCCGTGAAGTGTGGCGTTGCCGGATGGAATTGAAGTAAGCCATGAATCCTCCTCTCTGCAAGGGTTAGTTGGATTGCCAGTTGGAAGCCGTCTGGCTTTTTCTTTAATAAGAGAATGGAATTAACCAAAAAACATGTCCCCCCACCAGGGTAGAAGCCGTTTCGTAACAGAGGAGAAAATCATCATAAAGCCGGCCGTCTCGTCAGATTTGTCGTGGCCGGGAACTCGCGCCGATGAAGAAATGGTTTGTCGTCAATTGGCCCGCGCTTTTGTGCTTCGCCGCTTCGCAGCACCATTTCCATTGAATTGCGCTAAAATTTTTTGACGCTGCTCAGGGTTCATATCGGCCAGGAGTAATTTTAATAGGCGTTCTTTTCCGCCTAAAGCAGCTATCATCTCTTCTTTGCGGATAGCAGCGATAACTTTTTCCTTTCCCAACGCATTGATAAACTTTCGCATCGATTTGGGTTTAATGTTGTAAAGAGCCATAAGTTTATTCACCTCGCTTTCATAAAGATCAAACATGGTATCCATTAGTGATTTCTTTTCTCTTTTCCCAAGACTCGCAAGAAAAACGCGCTGCCGGCGTTTCGAATTGGAAAAGACTTGCAACTCTTCTGGCGCCAGTTCATCCGGCAAGTCTTCGATGGAAATGAGATAAGAAACAAAAGCCGAATCGCACCGCAAGATTCCCCGCCCAGCGGGCTTGTATCCCAAAGCCGGCAAAGCCGCAATCATAGCCGGCGTCAAATGATGAACAACGGCAGTGGCAGTAACTTCCGCAACCGAGTAAATTTTGTGTCGCTGCATATACAGCCAGGTATAAGCCTGCAATTTGAGCAAGTCTCCTAACGCCAGAGGATCTTGCTCGGTTTTCAATTCCATCACGTTGTAACGCTTAAAATACTCAAAGAGCTGAGGCAGGGAGGAAGAACCTCTTGTTTTCTGCGCGGCGCGTCGATTCACGATCAAATCAATCTCAAGCGGAAGCTTGCCGACTTTGAGGTGATCGTCGACTTTGAGCTTTGCCTTTTCGAAGCGCCACCTGAGCAGTTGAATCAAGCGCGCTTCGTATTGTTTAAACCCGCGCCGTTTCCTGACCATATATGGGTAGTATACTCGTTTTAAAAAATATTTGCAAGGGATATTTTACCGGAGGACAAAGGGCATAGAGCAGAGCACAAAAAGCGCAAAACTTTTTTAACCGGCAAACAGGCTAACTGGCAAACCAGCCAACCTCAATAGATCGCCCACGTGCCCGGCGTTGCCAGCTCAATCATATGATTATCCGGATCGCGAAAATACAGGCTGCGGCCGCCTTCGGCCCAATTGACGTAGCTTTCGATCGCCACGCCATTTTGCTGCAGCCAATTTTCCCAAGCTTCAAATTCTGCTGCGGAGATGGAAAATGCCGTGTGCAAGTTGCCGGCGCCGTCGTGGGGCGGAATCATGCCGCCGGAGGTTTTAATCGGATTGCCCGAGGCGCCTTTTTTGAAGAGCAAGAGAACTTGCCTGTCCGCCACATTCATCGCGCAGGCGCGGTCGTCAGAGAAGAGAATGTCGAAGCGGAAGATAGTTTGATAAAATTGAATGGCACGCGGCAAATCTTCGACATACAGAGCCGTTTCCAAAACGCCGGTGACGTTGGGCATGGTTGAGTCTTCGGTTTGATTCACTTTTGTTTTTTTGACTTTTTAGCTGCTGTTTTTTTGCCGATAACCCGAGTCGCTTTCTTTTGCGGAGCAATGACATCGTTTGACACCATCTGATCATAGTCAAGTAGCAGATTGGGTGAACCCGTATCAAAATCCGCCTCGATCACTACGCCTTCCCAAAGAAGCTTTTCCTCAGTCGCACCAAATTTAGCCACATTTATTGGTAAAGTCGGATAGTAATCAGAGTCTGTCATTGCGGACCAATTAGATTCCTCAATCAGTGGTTTATAGATAAAAACAAATGGAATCAACCCGTGCTTCTTTCCAAGCGCCATGAGTCTCTCCGCTGAAGGATATTCGATGAGTTTAGGCGATGCTTCAAGAATTTCTCCGCCACAAACCAGCATCCATTTTGCTTGTCTATCTTTGAGTTCTTGATCAATCCAACGATCCAAGATTCTGTAAGCCCGAAATGCAATTTCAGCGCGTTCATCTTCTGACATTGCAAGGTAGCTGTCAAAAGGAATGGCAAAAAGCTCTGCTGCTTCATCAGGATAGCCGCGAGTTCGGTAATCGACTTTATTTTGTCGCGCAGACCGCTCGATTCGCTCACGCAGCAATTCGAGCTCATTCGGGCTCAATTTTTCCACGGTTCTAAAAATTTGCTCAAGATCAGTTGTCATGACAGACATGATATCCTCCACAACTAAAAGGACGCCAAGAAACTACCATTGTTTAAGGGTATGAAAAAATCGCTTTGAATCAGCCTTGGTAATTTTTGGTTATAAACCCTCGTGCACAGCAGGCCGAGAGTTTTATTCTCATCGTTGCGCCGGCTTCGCCGATTCCTTTTTCTCTGCTTCGGGTTTCTCTTCCTTCTTCTCTTCGGCCCTGTTATCCTTTTTCTCTTTGCTCAACTCCCGCAGGCGCTGATCGACTTTGTAGTGCAATGTGCCTTCGGGATATTTGCTTTCGGCATCTTTTTCGCCGGCAGGCACGCCGGTTAGCAGCTCGAGGCCTTCGTCGATGCAGGTGACCGCATACAGATGAAAGTTCCCTTGCGCCACCACCTCGATCACCGCTTCCGGCAGCATAAGATCGTCGAGGTTGAGGCGCGGGATGATGACGCCTTGCGTGCCGGTCAATCCTTTCGCTTGGCAGGCATTGAAAAAGCCTTCAATTTTCTCATTCACCGCGCCGATGCTTTGAATCTCGCCTTTTTGATTTATCGAGCCGGTGATCGCCAAATCCTGCCGCAGCGGCGAGCCTGATAGCGCCGAAAGAATGGCGCAAACTTCCGCAACGGAAGCGCTGTCCCCGTCCACGCTGTACGTGGATTGCTCGAAGGCGATGCTGGCGCTCATCGACAGCGGCTTGTCGTGCGCATATTTGCTGCGCATGTACCCGCTGATAATCGCCACGCCTTTGTTGTGGGTCTTGCCGCTCAAATCGGCCTCGCGCTCGATGTTGATGATGCCGGAGCTGCCCATGCCGACGGCCGCGGTGATGCGCGAGGGGTAGCCGAAGACGTAATCGAGATAATTCAAAATCATCAGCGCATTGACCTGCCCGGCTTTTTGGCCCTCCACGTCGATCATCAACCGGCCGGCGCGAATGCGCTCGAAGAGGCGCTCTTCGCTCAGGCGCAAGAGGTAGTTTTTCTCATCAAGCGCGCGCCGAACGTGGCGAGCCGTGACCGCGGGATTTTTTTCACCGCGCGCCCAAAAATCGGCTTCGCGGAGCAAATCCGTAATTTCGCCAAAACGCGTCGAGATTTTGGTTTGCAGGCCGGCGAGCCTAACGCCGTGCTCGATTACCGCCGCAACGGCGCTGCGCTCAAAGGGCAGCAAGGCTTCCGCCTGGCAAATTTTTTTGATGAATCCGGCGTACTGGCGATGCGCGCTCGCCTCGTTCGGAATGCTCGTGTCAAAATCGGCACGCATTTTGAAAATTTCAAAAAAGTCGTCGTCGTGCCGATAGAGATGATAATACTCGTCGAGGTCGGCGAGCACAACCACTTTCACGTCGAGAGCGATGGCTTCCGGCCGCAAAGGCGCGGCGCCGGCTGCCGTCACCGGCTCGTGCGCATGAATTTCGAGCCGGCGATCGCGCAATGCTCTTTTGAGCGTGCGCCACACCCCAGGCTCGCTGACGGCGTCCGGCAAATTAAACAAGAGATAGCCGCCGTTGGCTCGCGCCAGCGCACCGGCTTTGATTTGCGTAAAATCCGTCCGCCACAAGCCGTCGCGGTCTTGCACGCGCGCCATGGTGCCAAAAAGATTGTTGTATGTTGGCGCCGGCTCGAAGATGACCGGCGCGCCCGACGAATGCGAATTATCCACCACCAAATTGGCGCGGCATTCCACAAAAAATGGCATTCCCTTTATGTCATGGGCCTGCCATTGCTCCAGCGCAGTGACGAGAAAAGCTTGCACGCGGTCCCAATGCGCGGCGAGATGACGATCGGGATATTTATTTTTCAACTCTGAAATTCGGTTTTGTGCCCACGCGGTGGCAGAGTCACGGCTCGACTTTTTGGCGGCGCGTTTGCCTTCGTCTTGCGGCTTTAAGGGCGGCGCGGCGTTAGTCGCCAAAATATTTTGCAACTCGGCAATGAAAACGTCCATCTCATTTGCAAAATCCTTGCCCTGGCCGGCCGGCAAGCGAATGAGTTTCGGCTCACCGGGATACTCGAAGTTGTGAACGAAAACGAGATCCGGCGGGATGGGGCCTTTGCCCTTCAGCTCGGCAAGAATCGACTTGACGATGGTGGCTTTGCCGGTGCCGTTGGGGCCGGCGACGAAAATATTGTAGCCCGGCGCTTTCATCTGCAGGCCGAGCGCAATCGCTTTCTGCGCGCGCTCCTGGCCGATAAAATTCGTGATCGCGGCGATTTCATCAGTGGTTTGGAAATCAAGAGATTCCGCCGGGCACCGCCAGCGCAGTTTTTCGAGGGGAACTTCCATGTTGTAGTTTGGCATAGTCGTTTGTTCCTGCTCGTTTGATTTGATTCAAAGCCCAGCGCCCTCAGCGCGGGACGCTCAAGGTGGTTTATTTCCCGAAATCCTTTCAATATGCGAAATTGTAATGGTGAAAGTCAAGTATTGATTTGCAAATTTTTTGGGAAAATCAAGCGCGCGGGCAAAGCGGGGCATTGGAGTTTGAAACGGCGGTGAGCGAGATTAGCAGAAATAATTCCGGCCGATTCGTGGTTTTTCGTAGTATACAAAACCCCAAAAGCACAAGCTCGGGAAACGTCAGCCCAACGGATAAGAAAATCTTTTTTATGCCAAAAAAATTCCCAATCACGACGGACTATAAAAACGGCCCAACGGATAAAAGCCCTACGACCGTAGGCGGCCAACGGATGAGAGACAATTCAATTTTGATCCGTTGGCCGCTTTTATCCGTTGGCCAATCATTTGCCTGTTGCCTCCTCATTTTTTCATTTTCACTTCGCGCGCAAAATCCGCTGCCGCAACCCGAACCTGGCGAGCTGGCGCCCGTTGATCCCACTTTTGACGAACCGTTGTCGCGCGGCATTGCCTTCGTGTATAGGGATCGTTTTGAGGAAAGCCTGGCCTTGTTTGACAGCTTGCAAAAGGCGTATCCTGATCATCCGGGTCCGCATTTTTATAAAGCCGCGACATACCAAACCTGGATGAGCAGCTATCGTTTCAACGGCTTTCAAAAGGAGTTGGAGAAGAACGTGGAGGAGGCCATCACGAAAGGCACAAAACTTTTGCGGACAACGAACGATCCGTGGCTGCTCTTTTACATGGGCGCCGCTTATGGCTATCGCGCCTTCTACAAATTTCGCAATTATCATTGGCTCGACGCGTATCAGGACAGCCGCAAGAGCTTGAATTACATTCAAACCGGTTTGCAAAAACAGCCTAAGCTATATGATGCTTATCTCGGCTTGGGTTCTTATGATTATTGGAGCACGGCGAAATCGATCGTGCTGAAGCTGCTGACGTTTTTGATCGGGGATAAACGCGACTTGGGCTTGCAAGAAATGGAATTGGCCATGGAACATGGCCGTTATAGCCGCGACGAGGCGAGATTGGTTTTGGTGACGGCATTGTTCGATTATGAAAAATACGGCCAAGCGTTGGCCGTGCTGGATAAAACCGAGTATCCGGCGCGACCACAAATTATGACGGAACTGTATTTGCGCGGCCGGATCATGTTTGAATTTGGACGTTGGCCGGAAGTGGAGATGATTTTCCGCGAGCTGCTGCAGCGGCTGAAAAAGCACCGATACCAATCCATCGGTTATCAAGTTGAGTGCAAATACCGCGTCGCCAAAGCGCTGCAACAACGAGGTCGCCACAAAGACGCATTGGCGCTGGCCGATGAGGCGCTGGCGCAGAGTGAAAAGAGAAATGCCAAAGCAGAATTGGAAAGCGATCTCGGCAGCTTTAACGAAATGTTAAAGGCGCTGAAACGATTGAAAGAGGAATTGAAAGATGCCTATAGATTGTAAGGATTGCACGCTGGAAACGACAAAAGAAAAAATATAATTAAATTTTTAACTTTACCTAAAACTCTTTTTATGTTAGCGAATACCTCAAACGGCGACAACCAACACGCTCACCAACATGGCCTGAATCGCTTCGCGGTCATTCCGACGGCTCAGCGCTTGCAAGCGGACACCGAGCGCACCGGACGCGGCGTGGCTATCGCCATGATCGACTCCGGTTTTTATCCACATCCGGATTTGACCGAACCGGCGAATCGCGTCGTGGCGACGGCGGATGTGACGCAACGCGACGCGCGCTACGAATTGAACGGCAAGCCACACGATTGGGATTGGCATGGCACGCAAACCTCGGTCGTAGCGGTGGGAAATGGCAGGCTTTCGGACGGCGCTTACAAATCGTTGGCCCCCGAAGCGCAAGTGGTTTTAGTCAAAGCCAGCGATCGCGGCAAAATAACCGAGGAGAATATCGCGGCCGGCTTTGAATGGGTTATCAAACACAAGGAGCGTTACAACATTCGCGTCGTCAGCATTTCGCTCGGCGGTGATGACGACGTTCCTTATGAAACCAATATCGTTGATCAAGCGGCTGAAGAGGCGGTGAAGCGAGGACTAATCGTCGTCGCGGCTGCCGGGAACTCCGGCTGTACTGGCAGCCCCCGCCCGGTGCCGCCTGCCAACTCGCCGTCGGTGATTACGGTTGGCGGATATAATGACGGCAATCAACTCGGCAATCAAAATCTTGATCTCTACTGTTCGAGCTACGGCCCGACCGCGGACGGTTTGCTGAAGCCGGAGATCATCGCGCCGGCCATTTGGGTCGCCGCGCCGATTTTGCCGGGTACCTCGGCGTACCATCGCGCGGAAGCGTTGTCGCAAATTATTGCGGCACCGGATTATCTGCTTCCCAATCGCGTGCGTGAGTTGTGGCAGCAAGCCGAAATATCCGAATCGCTCGCGCAAGAATCGCCCGAGCAAATTCGCGCCGCTATCGAGTCGATCTTGCGTGAGAGCAAAATCGTGGCGACGCACTATCAACACGTGGATGGGACGTCGTTTGCCGCGCCGATTGTCGCCTCAGTCGTGGCACAAATGCTCGAAGCCAATCCTAACTTGACACCGGCGACTATCAAGCAAATTTTAATTGCGACGGCGGATCGCATTCCTCGTGCGCCGCTGGTGCGGCAAGGTTACGGCGTGTTGAATGCGCGCCGCGCCGTCGATCACGCGGCTCGTGAAATACACGCGCTCGAGCACGCGCATTTTCAGCCGCCACGGGTTGAAATGGGCAAGTTGATATTTTTTTATCATAACGACCACGCCGAACGCGTAGCGCTCGCCGGCGATTTCAATAATTGGAATGCCAACCACACACGTTTTGTCAAAACAGCGGATGGCCTGTGGAGCGCGGAGATCGACTCGCCTCCACCAGGACGTTATCACTACAAGTTCGTCATCGATGGCGACCGCTGGATGGATGACCCAAGTAATGGTTTGAAAGTGCCGGATATTTATGGCGGGTTTAATTCGGTGTTGAATGTGAGGTAAAAATGATTGAGGCGCTCAAAAAACACTGGCCTGAATATCTCATGGAAGCTGCCGAGCTTGGCATTTTCATGATTTCCGCATGCAGCTTTAGCGTGCTGCTCGATTATCCAAATTCACCCGTGCATCAAGCTATTCCCGATCCGTTCGTGCGGCGCATGTTGACAGGCATGGCGATGGGACTCACCGCGATCGCCATCATCTACTCGCCGTGGGGTAAGCAATCCGGCGCGCATTTCAATCCTTCGGTCACCTTGACGTTCTTGCGGCTCGGCAAAGTCGCGCCGTATGATGCGCTGTTCTATATCATCGCTCAATTCGTCGGGGGAGTTGCCGGCGTGCTGATCTCTGCAGCCGCGTTTGGAAGCTTGCTCGCCAATCCCGCCGTCAACTACGTTGCCACGGTGCCAGGCTCAAGCGGGCCAATTGTTGCTTTCGTGGCCGAAGTCGCCATCACGTTCATTCTCATGCTGGTTATTTTGCGCGTCTCGAATAACCAACGTCTTGCTAGCTTGACCGGATTTTGCGCCGGCACCTTGGTCGCCACTTATATCACTTTTGAAGCGCCGTTGTCGGGAATGAGCATGAATGCCGCGCGCACGTTCGGCTCGGCATTCTCGGCGCACACGTGGGACACGCTCTGGATTTACTTTACCGCGCCGCTCATTGGCATGTTGGCGGCAGCGCAGATTTATTTAACGATGAAAAGCACAAAAGCCGTAAGCTGTGCCAAATTGCACCATCGGAACGGCACACGCTGCATTTTTTGCGGCAAGCCGGAGGGCGTTACAAGTTGATGCGGTAAAATAACCTTTGATTTTATTTTCGCCAGGATGTCAAAATCAGAGGTCTTCTGACACGAGCTTGGGTTTCCCATTTGCTTGGGTTTCCCATTTAATGATGGAATAGCTGCGCGTTTTATAAGTGACACGAGATTTATAGTGTTGCGCAAGTCCGACACCACTTCTATCTATTTAACTCCCAACGCACAAACGCTCGCCGTAGATTTCAAGGGCTTGCATTCCAACAGTTCAGATGCCGGCACCGGCTGGCGCGGCTCCGGGCGCAAGTCACTGCGAGGGGCGGTGTAAATTGCGAAGGCAAGCACGAGGATTCCAACTACGGATCCTAGAAAAATCTGCAACTGGTGGCGGCGCACTTCGCGAGCGCAACGGTTCGAGCAATATTTGCAAGGGATAAAATTACAGTCATTGCGAGGCGCTTTTTGCCGAAGCAATCTCTTGATTTTCAAAGGATTGCTTCGCTGAAAAACGCTCGCAATGACGTTACAAAATAACTCGTAACGAGTATAGTTTTTTAGGATGCGGAGTGGAGAGGGCACGACTACGAAACATATTTTCATCTGATGTTGGATTAATGTACAAAAAAGGTGGGGGATCAAAACTTCGCCAGGTCGGGTCATTTTTACGCGCAAATAAAAATGGCCCGTTCGGGCCATAGATATGAAGAGTAACTCACCTCTTTCAGATGAGGCACGTGATAACGGTTGTCGTGATGGGTCTACTGCAAAAAACTATTTTCGTGGAAGACGTGAGGCTTAAACTGGCACGACACGAAAATCATGTCCTTGCCCCCGCAGTGTATACCACGCCGTGTACGGCTATTTGAACTTACCGGAGGAAGATCATCTTCTTCACGCTGGTGGACTCGGTTGTCTGCAGCTTGTAGAAGTACACGCCAGAGCCCACTTGCCTTCCACGATCGTCACGCCCGTCCCACGTCACGGTGTGGCTGCCCGCAGGCCGTTGGGCATCCACCAGCGTTTTGATTTCCTGCCCGAGGAGATTGTACACTTTCAAGCTCACACGCCCGGGCTTGGTGATCTCATAGCGGATCGTCGTGGTTGGGTTGAAAGGATTGGGATAGTTCTGCTCCAGTCGGAGGTCAGCCGGAGTTCGTGCACCAGGCTCTCGTATGCCGGTGATTCCGCCGCCGAAGTTGTACAGCACGAACACCGAATCGCTCGCTGAAGCAATGGCAAGATCGGTCCTGCCGTCGAGGTCGAAATCCGAAGCCACTACACCGAGCGGCATGCCGCTGGCGAACCCCTGAAAGCAGTTGAATTCCGGCCTGAAGTTCCCCAACCCGTCGTTGAGAAAGACGGTCACACCGTTGTCTTGGAGGAGCCGATTGACCGTGACAAAGTCGAGGTCACCGTCGTTGTCGTAATCCAGCACCGCGAGACCGCGTGCATTATTGACTGGTATGGGTTCGGACGAGAAGTTGAAGCTCCCCTGATTGCGCAGGAAGACAAGCTGGTTGTCGGACGTTGCTGTCGTGACGAAGTCCAGGTCCCCATCGCCATCGAAATCGCCCGTGACTACGCTGGACGTCTGCATGTAGCTGGTGGCGCCGAAGCTGTAGTTGTAGTGTGTTCCAAACCGGAAGAAACTCCCGACGCCGCCCGCAACAATAGTATCGTTGAACGCGACGAAGTCTGTCAAAACGCCGGCAGCAAGAATGGATGCAACCTCAGGATCACCATTGCCGTCGATGTCAGCCACGACAAAATCTCTGAGAATGCCCGCGATGCTGTCTGGTTCTGACAAGGAAGGAGCCGGTCGTTCAATGACGCGAAATGTAATACCTGTCCGCCCGTTTCTGTTATCCAGATATCCCAAAAAGTTCGTGGGAGGCATCGTCGCAGGTCCCAAGCTTAGAATAATGGTCTCAAGAGTGAGCGGAGGATTCGATGGAAAAAGTGTGACTCTCCCGGTGTCAATCGAGACCACGCCCCAAGGAATGATACCAACGGGTGGTACCAGGCGTCCGACGCTGATGGTCGAGTCTGATGGGAAACCACCGCCCCCATCTCCCCAGTAAACCCGAATCTGCCCCAACTGCTGGCCATCAGCGAGATCCACGTTGCCCGAAACGACCACGTCCAGATTTCCATCATCGTCCAGATCGAAGAACTTCACATTCATCGGTTGAAATCCGGGGGAAAGAACTTGGGAGAGTTCAAACGATCGCGACGAAGGAAGATTATGATACAATCGCACCTGGCTGTTGGTGAAGTCTGCGACCGCAAGTCCTTCGGCGCCCAAAATGTTATCAAAACTCCCCGCAGCAATATCCGTGACGAAGCCGGGAATCGGTATCCTGAAAACATCCCCAAACATCGGCACGGCACGGGCGGCTACTTCGTCTGCACCCCTCACGGGACTTATTTCACTGCGGACGTCGCCGTCAAAGTCGTCCACAATCCCCGGCACCGGGATGCCTCTCAGGTCAGGATCCTGTGCCTGGCAATCGGCGAGGTGGAGATCTGATTCAGAATTGATGAAGTCGATGGACTTTGAAATCGAATTTGTATCCAGTCCCGTAGAGTCCTGAAATGCAGGAAGAAGCGCGTATTGTCTTCCCTCATGAATGATGAGTGGGCCATTCGTGTTCTCTTGTTTGCGGATGACATTGTAATCGGAGCGGAGGTTTGGTGTTGCACCGGCCCCACCCAGGTCGTATGCGACGATGAATCCGCCGTTGGGATTGGTATGGTTGATGACGATGTTATTGAGCACGGTGCAGCCATCTCCGACAACTCTGAGTGCAGTTCTGGATGCAAAAGGGGTTATCGGTGCGGGGGGAACAAAGATGGTATTATGCACGATTGTCGCATTCTCAACCGATTCGGAGAACAGACCATACGTGGCGATGGGTTGTCCGAAGTTCCTATGCCCGCTGGCGATCATATTGTTGGCAATCAACACAGATTCGGCAGGTGTGCTGGTGAAATGACGTACCCACATCGCACGTCCCGATGGACCTCGTAGCAGGTTTTTCGTGATCGTCGCCCTCGTTGGAGAATTCACAGTTATGCCTTGCCATCCACCGTTGAAACCATTTGTGAAGTCGATGACATTTCTCCGCACAACAGCGGTGGTACACGAAACCTCGATGCCGGCACCCAGCGGGTTGCCAGACCCGCTCACCGAGGTGTAGCCGTCCAGGACTTGATTGTCCTCGATGGTGAAGGTAGCCTGAGCAACGGCGGATCCATTTTCGATCGAAATCGCCCTCAAGAGTCTGACAAACGTGTTTCCTCGAACGGTCAGATCGCCGACGGTCTGGATCGACCGGATTCCGAAATCGGTCCCTAGTGGATTGCCAGGTGTTGCGATGAAGGGCGTTCCGATCAGCTTGCATCCTTCGAGCATGAAGCCGTCAACAGTGGGATTCCGGCCCAACGGTTGCTGCTGCAGTCGAACAAGAGTACCGTTGAACGTGTGGGAGGAGTCGATGTCCTCCAAAGTCAGATTACGGAGCGTCACGAAATCCAGTCGGATGTCGACGAGATCGCGATCCGCCGTTGAGGGATCAGTCCGGTTGAACTGGAGGATCACGTTATCGACATTGCCTCCGGACGCAACGTCCGGTTGGAAGGTAATGCGGTTCGCGGCTGAGACTCCTACGATGAGTGTGTCCAGCCGCAGCACGGTGTTGTTGCCGCCATTG
This sequence comes from Candidatus Zhuqueibacterota bacterium, assembly GCA_022616415.1. Lineage (GTDB taxonomy): Bacteria > Zhuqueibacterota > Zhuqueibacteria > Zhuqueibacterales > Zhuqueibacteraceae > Zhuqueibacter. The sequence continues at coordinate 34,896 of JAKEEU010000019.1, forward strand.
CGCGTGTAGATTCCCGACCGAATGTTGAAAAATACCGGACCCGAGACGCCACGCCTTTTCAACGCGTCGGCTGCGTCTTGCAAGGCTGCAAAATCGGGCGATGTGCCGCCGACGGTGTAGTTGCCGCTCATCGGTTGGGCGTTGAGCATCGAGAGCGGTAGTAATGTCACTAAAAATAGCACAAGCTTCATGACTGGTCTCCTCAGGGTGTTTGTGAATTAAAGGAATTTCGAAGCTTGACATATCACATCACGAAATGAGAATCAGACCAACCCCTGGCGAGCGGCGAATGCCGCGGCGGCCGCACGGGAGGGAAGATCCAGCTTGGTGAGGATATTGGCAACGTGCCGATGCACCGTGTGCTCGCTCAAGTGAAGCCGGGCGGCAATTTTCGGATTGCTCAAACCTTGCGCGACCCCGTTGGATAAAACCGTTTTAATGGATCACTCCTCCTAACAAGATTATCCAACGGGGCGATGAGGCGCAGAACCTCTTGCTCACGCCGGGTCAAACGCGTCAGGTTGGGAGCCTTGCTGGTTGGCGCCCGGGTGGTCACCTTCAAGTCACGCAAGAAAGCTTCAGCACGTTCAGCTTCCCGGACGGCACCTACCTTTTGGAATGAGCTCAACGCTGCGCGACCCTCCTTCTCGGCGGCCTCGAATCCTCCCAGGGCGGCAAGAACTCTGGCCAGCTCAAGGCGCGTCCGGCCGGTTTCAAATAGCGCGCTGCTATGTTTGAATAAATCAACCGCGTCTTCGAACTGGCGCCGCGCCGTCTCGCCATCACCTGCAGCGGCAGTGTCGTGCTGTAAAAAGAGCGCGATGTAGCCATCCATGTAAATAAGCCAGGCATGTTCAGGAGTCGGATCAAGCCCTTCGAGCAGACGACGGGCGCGCTGCAGCCAGCCGTCGGCCACGCCCGGCTCGCCGCGGAAATAGAAATAGTCACCTGTCAGCCATATCGCCATTCGCGCTGCGCCGGGGCGATCACCGCGCTCTTGATACAGACGATAAGTGCGTTCACCCCGTGAGATAAGAAATTCTATCATTTGATCGGATTCGTGGCCTGTTATCTCACGGGGTGAACGGGCCTCGATGGCCGTGGCGCCATCCTCAAGCCAGGCTGCTGCCCAACTGAGGCCTTCTAAAGTCTCTCGTGTCTCCTCTTGATTGAGAGCCGCCTCGAATGCGACACGGGCTTCTTCCCAATCTCCGCGAGCCAACGCCTCGCGGCCAACCTCCAAAAGATTGGCAAATTGTTGCTCCATGTCAATACCCGTAAAATCTCTGGAAATAAAATCCACTTCTCTATGCAAGGAGATGGCAGTTACGCGAAATTTGCTATACTCGTTACGGGTTATTTTGTAACGTCATTGCGAGCGTTTTTCAGCGAAGCAATCCTTTGAAAATCAAGAGATTGCTTCGGCAAAAAGCGCCTCGC
>JAKEEU010000020.1 GCA_022616415.1 Candidatus Zhuqueibacterota bacterium
TATGTCCTATATGTCCGAAAGATTTCGAACCAGTGTGGGATCGAAACCCGGCATCCTGTCACCTATGTCCTATATGTCCGAACGGTCTGAATCAAACCATCGTGGAATTGAAACATCAAACCCCCGGAGTGGGGCGGAACCTGGGTTCTCGTTTGAATCGAAGCCTTGTGTGTTCGAGGTCGAACGCCATCTTTTCTTGCAACGCCAGCAAGCGACGCTTCACGACGGGGCAAAATGGGCATCCTTGCGCGATATAGTGAACAACTTTTACTGCTGCGCGATGCACTTCAACCGCCGGCCGGTCCTCGATGCTGCCGTATCATCTTTATCTTGCCTTTGCCTGTGCCAAAATCCAATCCCCCATCGCCTGCAAAGCCGCCGGCGCGATGGTCTCTTCGATTTTCACGTACTCCGTCGGCGCGCCGGTTTGCGACGTTTGGAAAAGGTGATTCAATCCCGGCAGCTCTTTTGCCATGAAATTTTTGTTGCCGCCGGCTTTGAGCGCTTTCTCAATCGCCGGCAAGTTTTCTTTGGACGGCACTTGCAAATCCTTCTCACCATTGATCGCCAAAACCGGACACTTCACCTTCTTCAAAGCCGGTTGCGGATCATAAAAAAGGAAAAAGCGGAACCACGGGGACAAGACTTGTTTGATTTGGGCCTGCACGAGCGTATCCAAATTTGCGCCGTTAAAACCCAACGCTTTTTTCTGATCATCACTCAGCTCCGCCAGGGCTTGTGCCATCATCGGGCGCATTTTTTTCTCCGCCGCGGTGTTGTCTTTTTCCTGTTTGATCACAGCAAACATGCGCTTCTGCAATTCACGATTCTTGGCAATTGCTTCGTCGGTTGCACCGTTGGCCTTGGCGATCAACGCGCCCTGCAAATACAGAATTTGTTCGCCGGTGATCCCCGGCCCAGCCATCAGCACGATGAAGGCGATGTCCGGCGACTGTGTGGCGGCCATCGGCGCGATCAAACCGCCTTCACTGTGGCCGATCAACCCGATTTGTTTCGGATCGATCTCTTTTCGGCTCTCGAGATATTCGACGCCGGCCAAAACGTCCGTGGCAAAATCCTCGCTCGTGGCTTTGGAAAAATCGCCGGTGGATTTGCCTACACCGCGATCGTCGAACCGCAGCACGGCGATGCCGCGCCGCGTGAGATAATCCGCCAGTACCAAGAAGGGCTTGTGGCCGAGCAGCGCTTCGTCGCGATTTTGCGGCCCAGAGCCGGTAACAAGTATCGCCGCCGCAAATGGCGCGTCCGGGCCTGGCATTGTCAATGTGCCCGCGAGCGTGATTCCGGCCTTTTTATTTTTATAAGCAACTTCTTCTTCCTGATACGGATAAGGCTTTTGCGGTTCCTGCGGCCGGCGCACTTCCGGCGCGTTTTCCGTGCGCTTCAGCTCGAGCGGCAGCGACATGCCGCCTTGTTTCCATTCGCCAGTAATCGTTGAGTGGTCGTCGCTGAGCTTGCCGGTATAAGCACCGAAAATGGATTTCACCTCGAGTTTCAGTTCGCCATTTTCAAACGTGACCTCGCTCACCGGGATATCTTTCGCGCCTTGATCGGGGCTGTCCAGCGTGGCAGTGAGATTGCCTTCCGGTGTTTTGGAAATCTTGAACACGATGCGCAGCTCAATTCCGGAAACTTTCAGCGTGCCTTGCCAGATGCCTTCGATTTCTTGTTGGGGAAAAGCGTGCAAAAACGAGGAGACGGCGAAACTCGTTATTGCCGCGATGCTCAATACCGCCATATTGAACGGCAGCTTGCCATGTTGTCTCATAAGTGCATCTTTCTTGGCTTTGTCCGTGTGCATTTTTGATCCGCGTGAATTCATGTCCTATAACTGTTTTCTCATTCCGAATGATGATACCCGGCAACCGCGAATTTATTCACTCATTTCGTATAGAAATCAATGACGCGCATAATCGCCGCGGTATTCACCGGCCCGAAATCGCGTGTGCCGGAAATCATGATCGAGCGCAGCGTCGGACGATACAACCCTATCCGCAAAAAAGGCGTCGAATTGATTTGAGGGTTGAGCGATGGCAATTTGAGCCACAGCCAAGAAAGCAAAGCTCCACCTCAGGTGCATATTGTCTCCTTCCACTCGAAATGAGATAAATCACTGTTTACTGCTCACTGATAACTGCTCACTGGCTTTTAAAAAATTTCTTCAAACACGCCCCGCTCTCGATTCTTCCGCACGTTGTCCCAGAAGAAATATTTGCCGTTCATCGCAATATAAACGCCGTGCGGCAACGCTTGCACGAACGACAGCGCGCTGCCGAGATTGAACAAGCCGTCCGAGCTGCCGAAGGCATACGGAATCATCGCGCCGGTGAGCACGATGGTTTTGTCTTTGATATTCTCCCCCAAAATCTTCGCCGTCTCGACTATCGTATCGGTGCCATGCGTGATGACGATTTTATCCTCCGGCGATTTTTGGCAGTTCTCCAAAATGAGCTGCCGGTCCGCCTCGGTCATGTCTAGGCTGTCGATCATCATCACCGTGCGCACTTGAATATCCAACCGGCAACGGCCGAGCTTGAGCATCTCCGGCACGTGCGTGTCTTTGAAATACAACGCGCCGTTGATCTCGTCGTACTCTTTGTCAAACGTCCCGCCGGTGATGAGGATTTTGATAGGCATGGGTATGCTTGTAGGATGAGGTCAATTTTCATTATTTGACACAGGCTGCGCAATTTTCATACACGTAATATGCCCCAAAAGGTATTTTAGTGCAACGATTTTTTGCAATTAAAAAACTTGCGTTTGCATCTCAAAAAAGATATATTGGTGAAAAGGACATTAGCTCCAAATTTGAATAGAGGTGAATAGTTATGCCAACGATTAGCGCACGCATCAAGTCGGATCTTAAATCGGAAGTCGAAGAAGTTTTCAAGAAACTTGGACTATCTACAACCGAAGCAATCGTGCTGTTTTTCCATCAAGTCCGGCTGCACAAGGGCTTGCCATTTGAGGTCAAAATTCCACTGGAGGCCAAAATTCCAAATGAAACGACGCTGAAAACCTTTCGGGATACCGACGCGGGCAATAACTTGGTCGAATATCACAGCTTGGACGAAATGTTAGCAGATTTAAAAAAGTAAATGCTAAAACCTGTCAGAACCAAGCAGTTTAAAAAGGACTTTAAAAAAGTCCTGCGCCAAAAGAAAGGTGTAGAAAAGCTCGAGGCGATCATGGCAAAGCTTGTGGCTGAGGAGAATCTGGACATTAAACACCAAGACCATAAGCTCATCGGCAATTTCAAAGATCGGCGCGAATGCCATATCGAGCCGGACTGGCTCTTGATCTATAAAATCGAAAGTGATAAAATCATCTTTGAAAGAACGGGGTCCCATTCTGATTTGTTTAAATAGCGATAAATTTGGGGCGTGCATATATTCCTCTATTCGCCTCATCTAGGATACAATCAGTAATTCGCACGGATAGAGGCTTATTATCCAAACACGCGCAACAAATTTTCATGCGTCAACAGATTCGGGTCGGCGCTTGGCTCCAAAAATGGCCGCACGTCATTAACCACGCGCTGCCATTCGATGGCTTTGAGCCGTTTGCGCACCGCGGCGTGCCAGTTGTTTTTGGTCAGTGGTTTGCCAGTCCAGTGCGTCTGTAGTAAAGCATTGTTGAGCAAAGTCAGATTCGGCGCGGGCCAGTTGGGATCGCTGAGATACCACAGCAAATCGTAGAGGTCGCGCCCCTTGAGATAGGAGCGCTGCAAGACGGCATGCAGCTTGCCTGCCAGCATCGAGGCGCGGTCGTGATGCTGAAGCTGCAGCGTGATATGGCGGCGGACAATGCTCGTGGTCAGCGCGGCGCCCGCCGGCGGATTCGTATCTACTTCGATTTTGACCGCCAGCACTTCGCTGCGCTGACCCGACAAGCCCAGCTCAAAAAGCAATCCGGGAAACCGCACGAACGCGCTATGCACGACTTTCTTGTCATTGACTTTCATTTCAATCGCGTAACCCTCGACCGCCAATTCACTCTTGATCGCTAGCAGATAGGCGCGGAAATCGTAGCGATCTTTGTCCTTTTCCAACGCGAAATCCAAATCTTCCGAATAGCGGGCGATGGCATACAAAAAACGCAGCGCCATGCCGCCATGAAACGCCAGCGGAATCATTGCGCCCGTACGCTGAAGCGCGCCGAGAATCCGCGCCTGCAAATATTCTCGCATCACATTGCGGCCGTGTGCAGGTGTGGGACTGGAACGAACCAACTCGGCAAGATAATCTTTCATAACGTCTCGTACTCCTGCACTTCGGCGGTTGCCAGCTCCGCAACAAATTCTGCAGCACGTTGCAATTTGGGCTTGCCGCTGAAAACAGCGAGTCTCCGCAACTCATTCAGGTTCAATCGCTCCAGGTTTTGCAGGCGGAGCTCGCGCAGGTACGCCGGAGAATCTGCTTCGGGCTGCAAATGGATCAGATCGAGCAAAGCTTTTTCAGCGGTCGCGACAAACGCCTTTTGCCCTTCACCCACATCGATCAAGCGATAGCCGCGCAGTAAATTGATTTTGAGATGGCGAAATTCAAAATTGCCGAGCGGCGTTTCCCAGCGCGCCGGACGGCCGGCGGTCACACTCGTAATGACCGGCACGTATTCAGGAATAAGTCCATAATGCGCGAGCACGGATTGGCAACTGACATACGAGCCGCGCACCATAAAATTGGCAATGACGAAAGGATGCGGCTTGACTTTCTGAAACGGCGGTGCCAGCGCGTACAAGCCGCGCCGTAATTGGTAAAGCCGCCCAGCATTCGTCCAGCGCGAGAGTTGTCGCCTTACATCGGCAGGGTCAACTTCGCCCGCCAAAAGTAGACCGGTTTCAAAGGCGGGCTCATCGCCGGCAATTTTGACTAAATTGGTGAATTCCATACTAATAATATACCATAAATGGCATATTATTGCAACGGTTTTTGTAATACATCAAAATAATCTGTCAAATGACATAGATAAATGAACTGTTCACTAAAAATACTGAAAACCGATTACTGCTTACCGCTCTTCTGCCCGCGCCATTTGTCCAATTGCCGGCGAACCTTAGCGGCGTTGGGGTCTTCGATCTGCTCAAAAATCTTTAGCGCGGCTTTAGCGTTGGCGATGGCTTGTTTGCGCTCGTCGAGCTTGTCTTGCGCGAGGCTCATGTTCCATAGCGCATTGCCTTCGCCACGGCGGGCGCCGGTCTCGCGGGCGATCTCCAAAGCTTGTTCATAAAACTCGATGGCGCGGCCGGGTTCGCCCAAGTCCGCGTAGGCAAGGCCGAGGTTGCCAAGCGCATTGCCTTCGCCACGGCGGTTGCCGATCTCGCGGGCGATCTTCAACTGTTGTTCATAAAACTCGATGGCGCGGCGGGGTTCGCCCAAGTTCAAGTAGGCATTGCCGAGGTTGCCCAAATTAATGCCTTCGTTACGGCGGTCGCCGATCTCGCGAAAAATCACCAAAGCTTGCTCATAAAACTCGATAGCGCGGCGGGGTTCGCCCAAGTTCAAGTAGGCATCGCCGAAGCTGTTAAGCGCAGCGCCTTCGCCACGGCGGTCGCCGATCTCGCGGGCGATCTTCAAGTATTGTTCATAAAACTCGATGGCGCGGCGGGGTTCGCCCAAGTTCAAGTAGGCATCGCCGAGGTTGCCTAAATCATCGCCTTCACCACGGCGGTCGCCGATCTCGCGATCAATCATCAAAGCCTGTTCAATAAACTCGATGGCGCGGCGGGGTTCGCCCAAGCCTGCGTAAGCTTCGCCGAGGTTGCCCAAAGTAACGCCTTCGCCACCGCGGTTGCCGATCTCGCGATCAATCACCAAAGCTTGTTCATAAAACTCGATGGCGCGGCGGAGTTCGCCCAAGCCCACGTGGGCATGGCCGAGGTTGCCCAAGTGCCCACCTTCAGATCGTTTACGGCCTAACTTGCGAGCAGCTTTTAAGGCTACTCCTAACCAGTCGATGCGTTCACGATTATGTTGGCGAAGGGCAAAAATCATGTAACCCCAGTCTGGATAGCGATTGCATAATTCAAGCGCCTGTTTGTTTTTATCGGCATTTTGTTTCGCCCAGGCCTGTCCGGCTTGAATATTTCCCCATTCCAAATCAAACAATGCCAGCCCGCGTTGGATGGCCTCGCCACCTTGTTCATAAAGTTTATTGGCGCTTCTCAGCGCAGTGGCATAATGTTCCGCATGGCGTTGCTGGCCGGCGGCGCGCTCCGCCTCGGTGCACCATTTCGCTGCAAACAAGCGCGCCAGATCGTGCAGGCGATAACGGCGGGTTGCCGGCTGCCATTCCACTAAACTGTATTTGACCAGCACGCTCAAAGTTTTTTGCGCCGGTTCAACCTCCATTTCCCACACGGCAGCGCCGGCAGCTTGATCGAACGTATCCGGGAAAACCGATAGCAGGCGCCACCACTTTTGCGTTTCGGCATCAAGCAGATCGTAACTCAGGCTCAACGAGGCTTCCACTAAGTCGAGCCTGGTTTGGGCATTTTCCAACCGGGCCAAATAATCCGCCGGGCTGAGGTCGATTTGCTCGGCCAGCGCGCTGGCAGCCAAACGCAAGGCATGCGGAAGATAGCCGCACAGTTTCGCCATCGCTTCCGCGGCCGCGTCAATGCGGGGCGCAATGGTGAGTAGCAATTGGCCAGCCTCTTTCGGCGGCAGGGTATTCAAATCTTTTGCATATAATCCGGGCAAGGTGAAATGCTGGCGCGAGGTGACGAGCAAAAGGCAAGTTGCAGGCGGCAAAAGAGGCTCAATCTGTTTGACGTCGCGCGCATTGTCCATGAACAGCAGCGCCCGCTGGCCGTGCAGCACGGACTGATACAACGGCTTCAAGGCGGTTTCGCTCTCGGGAAGTTTGGCGGTTGGATGATAAGCGCGAATGACATGCGCCATGGCTGCGCCAGGAGGAAGGGGCTTGTCGCTCGCTCCCTTCAAATCGAGAAAGAACTGGGCGTCCGGATAACGCGGCGTGAGCTGCTCGGCCAGTTTCAGCGCCAGCACGGTTTTGCCGATGCCGCCCATGCCCTGCAAACCGGAGATCGTCACCCCGCCGGTTTCCATTTTCGCCATCAGCTCATTCAGCTCTGCCTCGCGTCCGGTGAAATCCGCGGGTGGAGTGGGAAGTTGGTGGAGGGGTTTGAACGCAGGCAAAGCAGCTTGATGAATGATGGTGACGCTGGCTTTCTCGCCAATCGCCACGCCACTGGCATGTTGAAGATCTCCGACCGAAATGGATTGGTCTACGGTCTTATTGCCGCCAACTACATCGCGGGCGGAAAGATCGCCTTGAGCGCTAAGGTTGAGGCTGTGAGGTGAAGAGGAAGGCTCATAGGCTGGGCGTGCTGCTTTTGCCGAAACCTCTGCCTGTAACATTTCTTTACTGAACTGCACGAACAACCGATGCTGGATCGCCTGTTTGTTCTCAGGCTTGGCAATGGAGAAGTGATCCGAGTGCGGCACTTTATAAGGCTCGCCAAAGTAGCGCGCGCCGGAGAAAGGTTCCACCACTTGCTTGCGAAAAAACTTTTTGAGGATAATGAAATTGTCTTCGATCAGCTCTTTACCGCTGAGCTGCAATTTGCCCGCGGCTTTCAGGTTCATGAAATTTTTATCGAGATCATTCAGCCAGGCATTGTCCTGCGCGAAACGCAGGGCCTCGGCTTGGCTATTTCCAAAAATGTTCGCGAAGAGGCTAAGCCAGTTAGCATACTCCGAACCCAATGCCGGCGAGGCCACGAGAAACAAGCCAATGTCGATATTCGCTTCGATCAGGTCCAACGCGCGCGTGACGAGATATTGCCGCACCACGATTCCGCCCATGCTGTGGCAAACGAAAATGAGTCGCTGGTTTTGCAGCACCTCATCCAGCCGCATGCGCTCTTTAAGATCATCGACCACGTTGCCCAACTGATAATTGCCGCTGAAAATATCGGTGCGATAGGAATAGACATAAATGCCGAGGCCGTTCAAGTCGGGTTCGCGTTGCAGCAACGCCGGCCAAAAGGCGCCGTTCTTATTTTGCCAGCACGTTTCGCCGCTCGACAGGATGCCGTGTACGAAAACGACTGCAGTGTTGTTTTCTGGTTTGTGAAGCCATTCTCCGTGCATTGTGTTCTCCCCGAGGGGTTTTGGTTTTGAGACCTGCCGGGTCTCCAAAACTTAACTGGGCCTTTTTGATACGTTTTGAGGAATTATCATTTCCGCCCTCGTCGCCGGAGCTTTGCCGCAGCAGGCGGCACCGTTTTTATTTCCATCAATTGAGGATGGGCAGGCTTCTCGAAAACATGCGGCGGATAAATCTTGACGGAGGCGGTTCCCAGGAAATTTTCAGCTATTTCAGCCAAAAGCTTTTGCACGACTTCATGGCGCTTGACACTCATTGCCGTTACCAGCAGGCGACCGTCTTTGATTTCCAAATCGGCAAAACTCAATCGACCATAGACAGTCTCGATCGGCGGGTCATCGACAAACAGCCAAAAACCGTCTTTGCCGGGACCGGCAACAACGCATTGCAACCGCGGGTCAGCCATGAACGCCTGCCGCAACTTTGCGATCTCCCGTATCGGATATACCGAAGAGTGCGCCTGTGATTGGCTGAAACTCATGCCGCCAGGATCGGGAGTGACCAACGGCCATTTTTTTCGATTTTGACAGCAACTTTGAAAGGTCCGTCCACTACCACAATAACATGAGGCTTCCGGCTCACAAGAGCGGAACATTGAAATCGAAACCTTCTCACCCGGGCGATTCGGATTACGGTCATTTTGTTTAGGACGCCAATAAACTTCCAACGACATAAAACCAGCTTGTGGATTGATCACTCCGACTTTCATGGTAGAGAAACCTCCTGATCTGTTGACATAGTTTTGATTGATAAAGAATATAGAGTTTTAATCTTTGGATGCAATAACTTTCTACGCGATGGTAAACGGACGTGCTCAGAATTATGCCGCAAAAAATTCTCCAAATACCCCTTGCCTCTCACCGAAAAAATTTGTATAATATTTCACTTTGGTCGAGCAGGTGGTTTGAGGTCAGATGAAACAAAATCGTATTCAGTTTATGAGTGGCAAAAATTTGTTTATTTTTAGCAGCAGTTGAGCTTCCCGCGCGTATTCCTACCGACTCTGCGAAAATCCCTTTTTAAAACCGTTCGTAGTAACGCCTTCTCCGCCCGGCATTTTTAAAAAATAGAGAAGGGCGGAGCGGGGTAGGCGTCGAAAGGTCGGCTCCTGAAGGAGCTACTACTAACGTTATTTCAAAGCAACAAAACGAGGTTGACCGTGACCGAACAGGATTTTTTCAAGCTGATTGCCGAGGAAGAGAAGATTCGCCTCGAGCAGGTGCAGGCGACGATTGCGCTGCTCGATGATGAGAACACTGTGCCGTTCATTGCGCGTTATCGCAAAGAGGTGACCGGCGGTTTGGATGAAAACCAAATCATTGCGATTCAGGATCGCGTGCGTTATTTGCGCACGCTGGAAGAGCGCAAGCAAACGGTGCTCAAATCTATCGAAGAGCAGGGCAAGCTCACCGATGAGCTGCGGGCGCAAATCGAGGCGGCGGTGAAGCTGCAGGAAGTGGAAGATTTGTATTTGCCCTACAAGCCGAAGAAGCGCACGCGCGCGACGATTGCGAAAGAGAAGGGCCTCGAGCCTTTGGCGCAACAAATGTGGGCGCAGCAAGAAAATTCCGGCAATCTCGAAGAAATCGCCGCAGCGTTCATCAACGCGGAAAAGGGCGTGAATACGGCCGAAGAAGCATTGGCCGGTGCGCGCGACATCATCGCCGAGTGGGTGAGCGACGACGCCGAGGTGCGCAAGCTGGTGCGCGAGAAAACGTGGAACGAGGGCAATTTGCGGGCCGAGGCCAAGGATCCGCAGAATGTCGATGTTTACGAAATCTACAAAGATTATCGCGAGCCGTTGAAGAAAGTCGTGCCGCATCGCACCCTGGCGATCAATCGCGGCGAGACCGAAGGCTTTTTGAAAGTTCTCGTCGAAGCGCCGGTGCCGGAATTGCTGGCGGATTTGGAGCACAAATTTATCACGAATCCCAAATCAATTTACCGCGAACAATTGCAGCTTGCGATCAAAGACAGTTACGAACGTCTGGTTTCACCGGCCATCGAGCGTGAGCTGCGCAATCAACTGACCGAAGTTGCCGATGCGCATGCGATTCATATTTTTGCCGAAAATTTGCGCAACCTGCTCTTGCAGCCGCCGACGAAAGGCCACATCATTATGGGCATCGATCCGGGCCTGCGCACTGGCTGCAAAGTGGCGGTGATCGACGAGACCGGCAAATATCTCGAAGGCGATACGATTTATCCGCACGAGCCGAAGAATCGCTGGGATTATTCCAAAGATCAGCTCAAGGCGCTCATTCAAAAATATAAAGTGACGGTCATTGCGATCGGCAACGGTACGGCGAGCCGCGAGACCGAGCAGCTCGCGGCGGAGCTGATTCAACAAATGGAAGCCGAAGCGCAAGAAAATGGAACTGCGATTGATTTGAAATACACGATTGTGAGCGAAGCCGGCGCCTCGGTTTACTCGGCGTCGAAATTGGCCGGTGAAGAATTTCCCGATCTCGAAGCGGCGCAGCGCGGCAACATTTCGATTGCGCGGCGCTTGCTCGATCCGCTGGCGGAGCTGGTGAAGATCGATCCGAAATCCATCGGCGTCGGCTTGTATCAACACGACGTCAACCAAACGCGCCTGGGTGAAATGCTGGATCGCGTCGTCGAATCCTGCGTGAACAACGTCGGCGTCAATTTGAATACGGCGTCGCCGGCCTTGTTGCGCCACGTCGCCGGCATCACGCGCTCGTTGGCCGACAACATCGTGCGCTATCGCGACGAGAACGGGCGTTTCACTTCGCGCCAGCAATTGATGGAAGTGAAGGGCATGGGCCCGAAAGGCTTCACGCAATGCGCCGGCTTCTTGCGCATTCCGGATTCCGAAATATTCTTTGATTCAACGGCCGTGCATCCGGAATCGTATGACGCTGCCGAGCGCTTTTTGACGATTGTCGAGATGAAGCCGCAAGAGCTGCGGGGCGCAGCGCGGACGGGGTTGCGCGAGAAACTGAAAGAGCTGAAGAAAACATTCGCCGGCCTCGCGCAAGAATGTGGCGTCGGCTTGCCCACGCTCGAAGATATCATCGCCGCGATCGAGAAGCCCGACCGCGATCCGCGCGACGAAATGCCGAAGCCGATTTTCCGGCAGGATATTTTGAAGATGGAAGATTTGAAGGAAGGGATGATTCTCAAAGGCACGGTGCGCAACGTCGTCGATTTCGGCGCGTTCGTCGATATCGGCGTGAAACAGGACGGCCTCGTGCATCTCTCGCAGATGTCTTACAAATACATCAAGAATCCATTGGAAGTCACGGCGGTCGGCGACGTTATCGACGTGCGCATTTTGAAAGTGGATGCTGAGAAAGGCCGCATCGGCTTGAGCATGCTACTGGAAGGTGAAAAGCAAAAACCCCAGCCGAAACCGGAAAGGCCGCCGCAGAAGGAACAGGCGCCGCGCGAGCGCGACCGTCAACGGGATCATCGGGATCGGCGTGAACGCAAACCGGAGAAACCCAAAACCGAGCGCATCGGCAACACGCCGCGTTTGGTGGTGGATCACCGGAAAAAGAACAGGTAAATTAGCAGTTGGAATGCAAACATCTTTTCGCGCACTGAATTGGAATTCGTTCACGGTAATCTTACTGAATCGCCAATAGCAAAAAAAAATGTTGATTTTGTGGGATCGTTTAAAGATATTGTGTTAGGCACGGCTGAGCGGTATATGCTTGGATGCACCTTAAAATGAGACGCCGATTCAAGATCGAAGGGAAGGGAGAACCCGGCAAAGAAGGGAAGAGAAATGACTCTGTATCGTTTTGGTTTTAAGCGTGAATCGGCAGCGGAACTCGCTCAGCAAGCAGCAAAGGCTGAGAAGATGATAGGAATCCATGGCGTCTCTGTAAGATCAAAAGCAAGCTTTCCTGCTCCGTCAGCACCGCGTTCGGAAGTCGAGAAACATTTTCCTATTCATAAAACCGGCAAAGATCCTTGTCATTATACTGTTGAATTGCCAAGGCCTGTTACCAAAGAAGTGGCAGAAACCTTTAACAATCTTTTTCGCGGGAAAGAATGATTTTGATAGGTGAAAACATGAGTCAGTTTAGACCCTGCTGCCAAGAACTCGAGGCGTTTTCTAATATAAAGTCGCCACTCTCAAAGATAATAGCTCTGGGCTTCTACGACGGGCCGACGTCGGGAATAGCACAATGTGAAATATGCTCAACTCCATATAAATTTGTTATGCTGGACTGGGATGATAACCAGGAAGTTCGGATATTTAGTCTTGCGCCCATAACTTTACCAGCATGGAATCAGATGGTCAATCTTTTATCAAAGCACGAATCGCCAAAGTGGCCGGTATGGTTTCCAAGATGGGAATTTCCTTCAGAAATAGTTCGCGATAACGTAGATAGTGAAACTGATAAAATCTTGGCGAGCGCTGGAATACCTGAACTGGTTATTGCCTCGAATAGATATGGCGACCAAATCTTGGCAGCAAAAAAATTGGCATACGAAGACCTCGAGTACGTCAAGGACTGGTTTTCCTTGCAGCCTTCCGATGTTATCCGTGATTGGTTTTCCTGCTTGGGTTTGACAAAGGAAAGGGAAGAAATTTTAGCGCCCCTTGAATGAATTGAATATAAAAATGCTTGTGCTTGCTAAAAAAAAGGATTTTCATTGTTGAAAACGCCGCCAATGCCTGCA
>JAKEEU010000243.1 GCA_022616415.1 Candidatus Zhuqueibacterota bacterium
GACGTTTTGGCCGCGGCTCAAGCTCATTTGCAAGACCCGGCCCTTTCTTTGGCTTTGCGCGAATTTGAGCAAGCTTTTGCCGACAGCGAGGTGGAAAAAATCGCGCCCAAAAAGGACAGCCAATTTAGCGAAGAGGTCCACGAGGTGGTGGAGACAGTTAAGGGTGACAAAAAAAATACTATTAAAGAAGTCGTTCTGTCTGGCTGGCAGTTTGCCGGTGGCACGGTTATCCGACCTGCTAAAGTAAAGGTGGTTAATTAATATGGCAAAAATAGTCGGTATTGATTTGGGCACAACTAATTCTGTGGTGGCGGTGATGGAGGGAGGGCGTCCCAAAGTCATTCCCGCGGCGGACACGGGCCGCAATATCACGCCTTCGGTGGTCGAGCCGGTGAAAAACTTAGTCGGCGACGTCGCCAAGCGCCAGATGATTTTAAATCCCAAGACGACGATTTATTCGGTCAAGCGCCTGATGGGTATGAGGAGCGGCGACAAAGAGGTCGAGAAAACCAAAAAATTTGTCGCTTATGACATTAAAGAAGGAAAGGATAAAGCCGCTGTCGTCGAGGTTATGGACAAAACTTACACTCCCCAGGAAATTTCGGCTCGCATTTTGATGAAGCTCAAAAAAGACGCTGAAAGCCATTTGGGTGAGAAAGTCGAAGGAGCAGTAATCACCGTCCCGGCTTATTTTGACGACGCCCAAAGGCAGGCGACCAAGCAAGCGGGTGAAATCGCCGGGCTCAAGGTGGAGCGCATTATTAACGAGCCCACCGCGGCCGCGCTAGCTTATGGCCTGGACAAGAAGAACGCCGAAAGAATCGCGGTTTATGACCTGGGTGGTGGCACTTTTGACATTTCCATTTTGGAATTGGGCGAGGGCGTTTTTGAAGTCAAGGCGACAAATGGCGACACCCACTTGGGTGGGGATGACTTTGACGAAGCCATCGTTGATTGGATTGTCGAGGAATTCAAAAAAGAAAATGCTGTCGATTTGAAAGCCGATAAACAGGCCTTGCAGCGCGTCCGCGACGCGGCCGAGAAAGCCAAAATTGAGCTTTCAGCCGCCGCTGAAGTCGAAATTAACCAGCCCTACATCACCCAGCAAAATGGCAATCCTCTGCATTTGAATTTGAAGTTAACCCGGGCCAAATTTGAGAGCTTGGTCGAAGACTTAATTGAGGCGACGATGAAGCCGGTCGCGGCGGCCCTCAAAGACGCGAAGCTGGACCCGCACGACATTAATGAGGTCATCCTCGTCGGCGGCATGACGCGGATGCCCAAAATTATCGAAAAAGTCAAAGATTTCTTTGGCAAGGAGCCGAATAAATCAGTCAATCCCGACGAGGTCGTGGCTATTGGC
>JAKEEU010000244.1 GCA_022616415.1 Candidatus Zhuqueibacterota bacterium
TCGTGGGATTGAAACAATTCAAGCGCCAATTTGGCGCTGTTCTGAGCGCCAAAGTCTGAATCGAGCCCTCGTCGGATTGAAACCCGACATCCCGTCACCTATGTCCTATATGTCCGAACGGTCTGAATCGAACCAGCGTGGGATCGAAACCCGACATCCCGTCACCCATGTCCTATATGTCCGAACAGTCTGAATCAAACCATCATGGAATTGAAACATCAAACCCGGAGTGGGGCGGAACCTGGGGTGGGGAGTTTGAAGCCTGAACGAAATAAAAACTATGGTAACAGTGCACTAGTTGCCACCGCCATCCTTTTGAGCGTCGACCGGGCGCTGACCCTACGGAGCGGCGGCGGGCCCTCGATGCCGCCGACCTCAACCTGATTGACCTCTCTATCTGGGATTATCAGGTTTTCGCCAGCTCAACCTTTTTGGCGGTACTATTCAACAAAGGGACATGATTTAATTCTACTTAGTCAGATTACCTTGTGTAGCCCGCTCAACACGCGAAATACACCAAAAAGCTTCTCGCGTTTTTTCGTGTGTTCGTGGGAACAAGTTCTAATGTGACAATGTAGAATTAAATGCTAAGATTGGAACAGACGGCTCGTTGGCGCAGTCCATTGACATCACTCAAATTGGGGATGAACAAGAAGTTCAGTTACTGAGCCTTATGCCTGCGACTTCCTCCAGTGCTTTTTTAAATTAAATCTGTCTTTATTCAAATGCTGCCTGTCCTTTAGCCCAAATAGTTCATCAAATACATTTAGGCTTGAGCCCAAATGCACAGTGTCACCGACTGGCGCGCTGATGGAATTATCGGAGTTAGATGATCAAGAGAAGCTATGAAATTGGAGAGGTATGCTCCCTGGGTTAAGAAGTTGTTGGATTTTTCCACTTCTGGCGGTTGTGATGACGGCTCAGGCCGCAGCCAGGACAAGGGAGCCCAGCCAGTCAAAAGATGGCTATATCAGACAACTGGATGAGCTTTCCGCGGCGTGGAGCTTCTATAAGCACAAATATATCGACAACGGCCGTGTCATCAGCCTGGATGAAAATGGCATTACGACCTCTGAAGGCCAGGGCTATGCCATGCTCCGCTCCGTTTGGTCCAATGATCGCAGCACGTTCAACAGTGTTTGGAATTGGACCCGACAAAATCTTCAAGTCCGTGAAGACAAACTTTTTGCCTGGAAGTGGAAAGGGCGGATTCTCTCAGCTCATGCGGCCACGGATGCAGACACCGACATTGCGCTGGCACTGATCCTGGCGGCCCGCCGCTTTTCGGAGCCGGCCTTTCAGAAAGAGGCGCTGGAAATTTTGGATTCCATTTGGAACAAGGAGATTCTAAAGATTGGCCGGCGCTTTTACGTGACAGCTGGCGATTGGGCGGCGCAGGAAGAGTATCCCACGATTCACGTCGCCTACCTGGCGCCTTATGCCTACGAGCTTTTTGCGAGCGTCGATTCACGCCATCCCTGGAAGCTGCTGGTGGACAGCTCCTACGAGATTCTCCATTGGATCTATTTTGAAAAGAAACTTCCGCTGCCGCCCGAGATCATCTTCATCGATAAACAAACCGGCCAATTGTATTTGCAGCATCCACAAACCGGCACGTCATCTCTCTTTAGCTATGACGCCTTTCCTATTTTCTGGCGGGTGGCCTTGGATGCGAGCTGGTTTGGCCGCGGCGAAAGGCCGCTTCGCCGGCAAATGCTTGCCTTTTTTCAGACCGAGTGGAAGGCGAAAAGAAAATTTCTGGATCGCTATTCCTTGAGTGGCCAGCCTCTTTCGAAGTATGAAGGGCTCCCGCTTTATTGCTCGGTGCAGTCTTTGGCACTGAGCGAGGATCGCGAGCTGGCGGCACAAATCGGCGAGGAGAAGATCAGTGCGCTTCTCACCAAAGCGTTGGCGGGCAAAGACACGCCGTACTATTTGCACAACTGGCTGTGGTTTGGCCGGGCCCTGGAGCTAAACATACTTTTAACATTTGATGAGTTCCTGGGTTTTCTGCGGCCATTCGATTTTGACGGCTTTGCAGCCCATTTTCCCTGGGTGGCGTTCTTTTTGACGATCGGGCTTTTCTTTGTCTCGCGATTTAGCCGGACTTTAAAAATCGCCTTTCTCATTGCGGCATTTTACCTCTGTGCGAGATATCTGCTGTGGCGCGCCTTCAATACGTTGAATTTTGTGGAGACCCTGGGACCATTCATCAGCATTTCGCTATGGGCGGCGGAATGCTACTCTTTTTCGACGGTCCTGCTGCTTTTGGTGCAAGTGGGCCTTGGGGGAAAACGCCAGCAACCGCTGCGCGCCGAGAAGGCGCCGGACTTTTCCCCGTCGGTGGATATTTTTATTCCGATTTATACGGAATCCTGCGAGATTCTGGAGAAAACGCTGATCGGAGCTCGCGCCATTCGTTATGCCAACAAGAGAATTTACGTTCTCGACGACAGCCACCGGGAAGAAGTCGCAAAGCTGGCTGCACGCCATGGGGCTTCCTACATTAAAGGTCCAAGAAAGCATGCAAAGGCGGGAAACCTGAACCACGCGCTGGCTCTGACCTGGGGCGAGCTGATCGTGGTGTTTGATACGGACCACATTCCGATGAACACATTTTTAGAGGAAACCGTCCCGCTTTTTGCCGATCCGCAGCTTGGGTTCGTTCAGACGCCGCACCATTTTTACAATCAGGACATCTTCCAGCGGGCGTTTGGGGCGAGCGCCAAGGTTCCAAACGAGCTGGATATGTTCAATCATGCCATTCAAGTAGGACGGCATCCATGGAATGGCGCCTTTTTCGCGGGAAGTGGGGCGGTATTCAGACGCGCCGCGATTACAGCCGTCAATGGCTTTAATCTCATGAGCATCACTGAGGATATCCACACCAGCCAGCATTTGCACGGGGCCGGCTGGCGGTCTGCGTTTGTCGATCAGGACCTGGCGGTTGGACTCGCCGCGGAAGATCTTTCGTCTTATATTGTCCAGAGAAGACGCTGGATGCTCGGCTGCCTTCAGATCTTTTTTAAGGATAATCCGCTTTTCCGCAAGGGACTGACCATAAGGCAGCGCCTGGGATATTTCGCGTCTCTCTACTATTTTTTCTTTCCGGTGGTGAGGGTAATCTTCTGGGCCACGCCGCTTTATTTTTTACTCTTCCATTTGCATCCGATATTCTCAGAAGTCTCCATTTTGGTCGCCTATTTGCTCCCTAATCTGGTCATCTTTTCCCTTATTGACTCTGTCGTGTTGCCCAGGTGGCCACGCATGCTCTGGGGCACACTTTACGAGACCACGGTCAGCTTTCCGTTGTTTCGTTCGCTGCTCGACCTTCTGCTGCCCAGACAATTGGGTTTTAAAGTAACACCAAAAGGGATTGTGTCAGAGAAAAGGGCATTCAATCTCTCAGCAGCCAAAGGCCTGCTGATGGCAACGGCGATTAATGTAATTGCCATTGCCAAGGGCTTGATCGAGTTCTTCTATCTTGGCATTGAAAAGGACGCGTATTTTTTCAACCTGGGCCGGGCCTCTTTCAACCTGCTCTTTCTTTTGGCAGGCATTCTGATCGCGTGGGAAAAACCCCAGAGGCGGGCCAATGACAGGATAAAGAAATCAGTGTCTTTTAAATTGAAGAGCGGTGATTTTTTTCTCAAGGGCGTGACCCATGACCTCAGCCTTTCAGGAGTTTCATTTCTCACAAAGAAACCCATGGAAATTCCACATTGGGGTGAAATCACCATGAGCGATCAGTACCCTATCACCTGCGCATGCCGGCTGGTTTATTATGAACGAATTTCCAATTCTTCCGCGCGCTGCGGGCTTGAATTTGTGGATTTGACGGCTGAAAACCGGGCAAGACTGGTCCTCAACCTTTTCTCCTCCCCCGATACGTGGAAAGGGGCCCATGATGGGCGGACCCGAAGCAATATCCTGATGGCAGTCCATTTTCTGGTTGGTGCCGTGCGTTGTCTTTTGCCATCAAAAAACCGGACCCGAAAAAATCTGAGGAAAAGGAAAATGAGACCTTTACAGGTCAAGGTGAGTCACCGGAGGTTCCGAGTCTTATTGAAGGATTTTTCCTGGAGAGGCTTTGGCGTCCTGTATTTTGGCAAGGAAGCGCCTGACGAAACAATATGGATCATTGCAGATGAGCATCACAAAAAAATGCAATGTTTACAAGTTTATCGAATGAAACTCATGCCTTATGTCTGGCGCGTCGGCCTGCGCATAGAACCGGATGCAGTCCCGACTTCGGTGACACGGGTTGCAGCGTCAGTCCATTCTGATTTTTACAGGAGGGAACAGGTTTGAATTCCACACGAGTTATCGCTGCTTTCCTTCTAATAGGTCTGCTCGGCCCCGTTTTGGGGGAGAGTACATGGGCACAAGGATTTACCGAATCCTGGTATATGTCCCGTGGAAGATCAAACATGAAAATCGGCAATTACAAAGCCGCCATTGAAGCATTCGAAAAGGTGCTGGAGATAAACCCGGATAACAAGGAAGCCATGCGAAGCCTGGGACTGGCGTATGAGGGACAAGGCTTAAAGGACAAGGCCATCGATCAATTTGACCGTTACCTGGAAAAGCATCCTGATGATGCAGAGATCGCGTTCAAACAGGCGGAATCGCTGGAGTGGTCACGCTATGCTTACCGGCAGAACGATGTACTGAAATACTACAGGATGGGCCTGTCAAAAAAAGATGACGTGAGAATGCGCCTGAAATATGCAAAATTTCTGGCCCAAAACAAAGAGGGCAGCCAGGAGGCGATTACCCAGTTTGAAAGAGTGCTAAGAAAAGAGCCGCACAACCCGGAAGCTCATAAAGGCCTTGCCAGGGCTTATGCATGGCTGGGGTATCATGACCGGGCTCTTCACCATACGAATTTGTCTGCCCGGTATTCTAGAAAACAAACAGATGATCTGATCACGCTCCGGCGCGACCTAAAGCGAGGCCGTGAGCCAAAGGTGGAGGGCGAATTGCCATTTTTCATTCAACCCCAAAAACCTTTTGACCTGAAAGGCCTGCGGCTGGGCGCAAAGGGAAAATATGATCTCACCGCTTTCTCCACCAGCACCATTGAAGTGGGATACGAAGGTTACTGGAATACATTAGAGGATACCTCCGGCGGCTATTTTTCGCTTGGGACACAGTACCGCATCAATCCCACAAGTCGAGTCGATGGGCTGTTGGAGCACCACAGCTTCGCCAAGACCGGGGGAGAGGTTGTCTTCAATATCTCGTACACCAGTGAGAGGGGCGGCTATTCGATCCGGCCAGGGTTTAAAAGAGAGCTGCGCTATGACTCCTTTATGGCCCTCGCCGGATCAACAGCTTCGGGCACCCTTCTTGGCTTGGCACGATCAAACCTTTTTTATACTCAACTGACATTCGGGCTTGGCTCATATCAATTGGATATAACTCCATTCTTAGGCTGGGTCTCCGCCGAGTCCTTAAGTCCCAATGAACAGCTTGGAATAGATCTGAAAACAGAAGTTTCACTGCGTAGAGATGAACGGCGGAATCTTTCAGCGGAGTATCTGCTACACATGATTCATTACGGCGCCGATCATTCCGGATTTCAGCCAAGCGCCGTGGAACCCCTGCCAGGAGGATACTTTAGTCCTCGGATTTTTATAAATCAGATACCCCGTCTTTCCCTCACCTTTACACCGCAGCCCGAAAAGGAGTTCCGCTTTGCAGGTGGGCCGGCGATCCAATACGTGGACGAGGCCGCAAAGAATGGCAGCTTTCGGATTGGGGCAGATATTCATGTCGCATATACAGCCCAATTGCCGGAGCGCTTGCTGCTGAAGCTGATGGGAGATCTTACTCAGATTTCGAACGTCTACACCCGTTTTCAGATGAACTTTCTCCTTGTTTACACTTTTTGATAATCCTGACAGAACTGCTTTAAGGTGGTCCTTTCCATTGAGGATCAGTCCATTTCAATGAGATCGACTGCAATTTGATTCTTTAGGAAAAAGCCCGAGTGAGGAGCTCGGGCTTTTATAGGTTCCTGTGGTTGGGATTCGATCTCGTCATTCAGGGTGTCTCGCTGTCTTCGTCATCACCTTGCGGAACGTCACGTTCGACATCGACGACAAAATCATTTGCAAGCCAATTCCTGCCAATTAAAAGCTTGTACGCCATTTTTTCGCGGTTTCTCAAATTGACTTTCACCTTCTTGGAGACACCATTCCAGGTCAATTCCATTTCCACCACATATCTCAGCTCTTGCCCTTGGGAATTCCTTACACTCGAAACATCCTTGATTATGGTCTTCACCTCGCGACTTTCGTTTTTCTCATTCACCGCCCTGAACGTTATTTCCTTTCCAATATTTTCGCTTATGACTGCACTCTCGCCGTCGACTTCAATGTTCGTCGCGTGAATGGAGGTGCGCTTGGCGCCGGTGTCGATCCGCGCCTTGAAAGCAAGTCCCACCTCTACGACTTCGATCAATGCGGTTTGTCCAATAATATGTTTATTGACGGTGGCGACAGTGGTTGCCGGATTGAATGGGTTTGGATGGTTTTGAGACAGATCAAACGCATGGGGATGTTCATAAGAAGTTTCCAAAACAGAGGTTGTCGATTTGATGCTCCGGAATACACCGCCGCCATGAGTAGTCGCATAGAGGTAGCCGGATTTTGTAATCGCAAGAGAGTATACTTGATTATTTGTCAATCCGGAATTAATTTGAAACCAGCTATGTCCATTGTCTGGTGATCGGAATACACCTGATCTCGCCGTCGCGGCAAAAATATGATCAAATGAATTAATCGCCAAATCTGTCACCACATCAATCCCGAAGCCGGTATTAATCCAATTTTCACCGTTATCAGTAGAAACAAAAACGGACGTTGAGAACTGCGTGGTTGCAGCGAAAATATGATCGTTGGAATTCACTTCAAGCTCTTCAACCACGGGTCTCGCAGCCGGTAGGCCATTGTTAACAAGTGTCCAGTTTGCACCATTATCCATTGAGCGAAAGATACCACTGTGGGTACCAACAAAAATGTGCCCCTTTGAGGTGATGGCAATTGATCGCGTTTTAAGATCTGTGATGCCATTATTGGCCGCAGTCCAATTCATGCCGTTGTCCAAAGACCGGAAGACGCCATCGTTTTCAGTAGCGGCGAAAATCTGTCCAGTCGCATTGAAGATAAATTCATGAACGGTACGAGTGGATAAATTAGTCTTGAGCCATGTATTGCCATTATCTGTTGAACGGAAAACTGGCATATTAAAACTACTTACAGTACTCACCAATATATGATCTGAAGAATTGATGGCAAACGACAAAATGCCCAATTCTGTCAATCCAAAATCGTTTGATGACCAGTCCCTGCCCTCATTTGTAGATCTAAAAACCCCGGCATCAACAGTTCCGACAAAGATATGTCCTCTTGAATTTACTGCACTGCATCGGATATGTTTTTCGTACGCTAGATTGGCACGCTCCCAAAAGCTTTGGGCTTGCGATTCGACAGTGCTTGGTAAGAGCGCTGTCATTATAAAAATTAGTCTCATCATCATCGCTGCTGCTCCTTGATTGATATTAATCGTGAGGGTATCGCTCAACCCAAAGTTCTACCAACTTTCTACGTAAAAATACCCCATTAAGAATAATACCAGCAAGCACATAGCGAAAGCAAACGAATTGCAATAATTTAATTTTTGATACGTAAGAGTCGCGTCTTGCGGATTTATCACAGCGCTTACTGCTCAAGCTTGCCCAGCTCGGATTTCTGCGAAAGAAAATAAATTTTCCACCGCAGTTAACCATATACAAAGCAGTGCAGTTTAACAAGCTCCCGTACAAAAAATTTTTCCCGGGCTTGATGATCTCATGGCTCAGCGAAACGCAACAGGGCAGCCACGGCTTCAGCCCTATGTTGAATTGCTTGAAGACGAGGCCGACGACGACCGGCATGGCGACGGTGAGCACGCCGGGCAGCACCATTTGCTTCAACGCGCCCGAAGTGACGATATCGACGCCTTGCCAGTATGAAGGCTTGGCCGTGTACCGGCGCTGACCAAGCTTATTATGGGGGAAACGGGGAAATGATCTGGCATTGATGAACGCCTATCACATTGAATATTAACACATTTACCTGGAAACGCAAGTATTTTTTCAGCACCTTTGCCGGGGCGGGGGCCGGTTACGATCGCTTTCTTTCACAAATAGCCGGCCGGAGCCTTCCAAGGTTTTAGAAAACGGTATTTCGATTCTGCCGGTGCTTGATTTTTTGCTTGACTGGAATTCCGGTTTTGTTAAATTACTGTTACTAAGTTTGCTCGTAGATTATACCTCAAACGCAGTACAACAACCCGAAAGACCATCATGTTCAACTTCCTAAAATCAACAAAGTGGTTCTGCCGCTTTTCCGTGCTCGGCGGAGCCAGCCTCTGGTTGTGCGCTTTCATGCTGGCGGCCCGCCCCGCCTCAGGCCAACAGGAATCCGTCGTGCTCATCAATACCGAAGTCGGGTCGGGGTACGGCGTGGCTTGGGGAAAGTCCGGAAACGTCGTCACCGCGCTTCACCTCGTTGCCGGCAGGTCGAAAATATTTGTCAAATGGAAAAACCAAGAAGTCGCCGCCACGATCGAAAAAATTTACCAACCGGCGGATCTGGCGCTGTTGCGATTGCGCACGCCGCTCAATATTCCTCGGTTGGAAATCTATCCGGGAGACGCGCCGATGGACACGCCGCTTAATTTTTGGGAAGCGCCGTTGAAGATGGTGAGAATGAATAAAAAGGAAACCAAGCTCGATAGAGCCGTTCCCTTGGAGCGCTTGGATAACCGGCTTGAGAAAAACCTGGCCGCCTTTGCCAAAGCGCTCTGCTCCGATGGTCAGAGCCATTACCCTTCTTTAAAAACCGCGGTGTTTAAATTTGAAGAAAGAAATATCAAAAAAGCCCATTCCGGCTCGCCCCTGACGCTCGGAAATCAAATCGTCGGTTTGATTGATGGTGGGCCCGCCATCAATGCCAAAGGCAGCATTTGGGCCATTCCCGCCATCGGTAATTTTGACAAGTTATTGAAAGAGGGGTCATCCGCCGCTCCGAGCCGCACGTGCTCATCGCAACGGCTTTATAGTGGCATGCGGGCGGATAATCCGCATTTGGACCCGGAGCTGGCCGGACTCGCCAATGACTTGGCTGCTTCCGAAGAAAATCAATTCACGTTTGCAGACGACAGCGGTGATCGGTTGTCCTTCGCCATTGAATATCGCGCTTCATGCGAAGAGGCTTATGGGACCATGTTTGAAGAAGACCAACGGTTTATCCGCGACTTGTTGAAGGATGAAGCGGATTTTGAAGATGAGCGTGTCACTTGGAAAGATTTACTTGGCCAATCTATCGATATCTATCAGGATAATGAAACCGGCGCGACGATCGCCGTCCCGACCGGGAGTGAATTGCGCGTTGAGAAAGAGGACGGACATACCGTCGTCAAAGTCTCCAGCCCCCATGCCGGCACGACGATGATTATATCGGTTCAGCAAACGAATTCCGTCGAAGAAAGCAAAGCGGCAAAAGATTGGTTTCAGCAATACATGGTGAGCGACGGACGGGAATGGGTCGAAGAAAAGCAAGAAGAGGGCGAGGAAAAATATGAAGATGACATTGAGGATTATTTAAATGATCCCGACGAGCCATATTACAGTGCGCTGATCGACAGAGTCGTCTATGACCCCGACGAGGAATCCGTCGTCGCCGAGCTTTATGCCTCGATCACGATCGACGAAAATGATTTTCTCGGCGTGGTGATTAAAGTCAACGATTGGGAAGGCTTGACGAAAGCACAACGGCTATATTACTATTTGTTGGAAGCCTGCGCGATTTTGACGGATTTTGCGTACTATTAATTCACCTCACGATCTCATACAATTCTTCTTCCGTCGGCGTTAGCCGGTAGACGGGCGCAGTTTTCAACCAATCATCGATGGCTCCGGGCGTCAACCAAATGATCGCGTAGCCATCATCCGAGGCGGTGATGATTTTCTTCCCGTCCGGTGAGAAGAGCGCCGAATTGACCTTCAGCTCATGTTTGCCGTAATTGGCGAGCAACTCGCCTTTCAGATTCCACAGCTTGGCGCTATGATCGCCGGAGGCGGTGAGGATTTGCTTGCCATCGGCTGAGAAAATCGCCGAGTTGACGCCAGATTTGTGCGCGAGACTATCAAGAAGTTTTCCCTGCTCATCCCATAGCTTGACAACATCGCTCGCCGTCAGAATCCGGCGGCCATCCGGTGAAAAGACCGCAATCTTGACTCTGTTCTTATGCTTGAAGGTTCTCACCGAATCACCATTTGCCGCCCACAGCCTGGCCGTGCCATCAGCGCCCGCGGCCAGAATCCGCTTGCCATCCGGTGAAAAAACTGCGGCGTAAATCTCGTCACGATGCTTGATGATTCTCATTAACGCGCCATTCGCCGCCCATAATGTGGCCGCACTGTCCGATGATGCTGTGAGAATTTTCCGGCCATCGAATGAAAAGGCTGCGGCAATCACTTCACCATGATGGTGAAGCGTGTCGACGGGAGCTCCGTTGGCGGTCCACACTCTGACCGTGCTGTCGAGGGAGGCCGTGAGAATCCGGCTGCCATCGGGAGAAAAAACCGCGGTCTCAACCTCTGCCCGATGCTGAAGCTTTATCACTTGCGCTTCCTCAGGCATCCACAGCCTGGCGGTGCCGTCTCGGGACGCGCTCAGAATGCGTTTCCCATCCGGCGAGAAAATCGCCGAGTTGACCGCGCCGTCATGTTTAAGGCTGTCAAGCAAATTTCCCCGCATATCCCAAAGCCGGACAAACCCGTCAAATAGAGCCGCCACCATTCGTTTCCCGTCCGGCGAAACGTCCACAGCTTTGACCGCCAGACCGTGTTGCGGCAGGCGATGGATGAACTTTTCCGAAAAATCCCAAAGCTTGGCGGTGCGATCTTTTGCCGCGGTAAGAATTTGCCGGCCGTCCGGGGAGAAAACCGCTGTCGTCACCCAATCTTTGTATTTGAAATCACCGAGAAAATTTCCATTCTCATCCCAGAAGCTGATGATGCTGAGAGTATCATGCAAAACGGAAACAACGAGGAAGCGCTTCCCGTCGGGTGAAAAATCAGTCGAGACCGCGTTGCTCGCTACGCCGTCCTTCAGAGTTTTTCCTTCCCCATCACATAGCCTCACGTTTTCATCGTGTGAGATGATGAGAATCCGCTTTTTGTTAGGAGCGAGTTTGGCGTCAGTATTTTCCTGCTTGAGGCGGCGGATAAGGGCGCGATATTTTTCATCCTCGCTGC
This sequence comes from Candidatus Zhuqueibacterota bacterium, assembly GCA_022616415.1. GTDB lineage: Bacteria > Zhuqueibacterota > Zhuqueibacteria > Zhuqueibacterales > Zhuqueibacteraceae > Zhuqueibacter. The sequence goes on from JAKEEU010000244.1 coordinate 11,312, forward strand.
CGGCAAACACCGTCAAAATTCTCATGCCATCGGTCGAAAAATCGGACAGGTCGGCCATTGGCTCGGTGTGCAGCGTATCACTATCGACCAGCCTGCCATTCATGTCCCAGAGCCTGACGATATCGTTCGCAAGCGTCAGGATTTGTTTGCCATTTGGAGAGAACACGGCGGATTTGACCTCGTAGTCGTGATGGTTGAAAGCACGGAGCAATTGTCCGCGCTGATCCCAGAGCTTGGCGAAGCCGTCTTCCGAGGCGGTGAGAATCTGCCGGCCATCCGGAGAAAACACCGCCGAGGTGACATGTTTCGAGTGGGGAAAATTCGCCGCGTAAAAAGGCCTCAGGTCTTGGGAATGGAACACCTCACTCAAAGTTCGCGTCACAGCCGCCGGTGAATTCGCAGCCAAAATCGTGTAAGCCGCCTGGGCAATACGCAGTGCGTTGGTGTTATCGGTTTTGAAGGCATCCTTCGCAATAAACGCCAGTTGATTCGCCTTGGCTTGCTTGTAGTTGCGCTCCGACACCTGCCATTGCCAGCCGGCCAAGATGGCAAAAGCGAAAATGACCGCCACCAAAACGTTGCGAATAATGCGATTGCGTTTCCGCTCTCTTTCCCGCTGCGCTTTGCGCTCCCGGCTGATTTGCAGCAGTTTCTCTTCATCGGCATTCAACCGGCGGATTCCCTCCTTGCCCTTTTCCACAATTTCCAGATCCGAGTCATTCAGCCAAATATTTTTTTCGTTGGCGCGAAATTCCTCGATCTTGCTGTTCAAAATGCGGGCGGCCTGCTGGCCAGGTTTGACGGAGTTGCTGTATTCTTTGATGATCACCGGCGCCAGCAGATGATGCGCCAGGCTGGTGCCGCGAAGCTGGACGTCGGTCAGCAAATAAAAGTCGCGACACCTGCCGAGGAGTTGCTCAATTGTAGCCTGACGGTCCTGATAAATGTCCCGCAATTTCTCACCGCTGAGACTTTCCGCGCTGCCAGCAGGCGTCGTATGCCGGTAGAGCAAGTCCAATATCAGGCCGGACTCCACGACATTTTTCTGCCACTCTTGTAGCTGTGTCATTTGCTGCTTAAAAAATTCGCTCAAGATGGCGCCTGCTTGTTTAAGCTCCTGATATTGCCGCACCGTAAAACGCGGCGCTTTGGGGTTTTCCTTGACGGCGATTTCCCACAGCTCGGTCAGCAGAATTTGCAGCATCGGCGCTATCGGAGACTCTTCGCCTTCAAGCAGATCATCGGCGATGATCTCCGGCAGGTTACTGCCCTTGCTCCTTTCAATCTCCAAATGATATTGATTTTGGGTGGAGGGGTGCAGGGTTACGCCTTCCACTGCTTCGATGATTCCGTCCCAGCTCAGCGGCGGGAGAAACGTCTCCGCAAAAGGCAGTGAAAACGCCTGAAAGGCCTCGCAAAGCAGGCGATGATATTCCTCACGGTAACCGAGAATGAGCTTTCCTCGCGGTCGCATTTCCTTTTGCTCAAAAATATTTCGCACGGTTTTCAGAAAATTTTTCAATTCGCCGGCGGCTTCTCCGCCATCCCGCTTATGGTGAGTGAAATTTTCTTCTGCTTGATCGAGCATGATGATCAGCGGCCGGCCGGTTTTTTCTTCGATCCGGCGCCAGTGCGCCAAAAACGTCAGCGTCTCGCCGGCAAGCGCGGTGAGTTTTTGCAGCTCGCTCTCCAGCACCTGCCGGGCGAATCCCGTGCTTTCGTCCAAAGCCTTTTGCAGCGCATCGATTTTAGCGTGGAGATCATTTTTTCCGGTGGGTTCCACCGGCGGCAGCCCGTATTCATCACCCAGTTCTTGCAGGGCCTGGGTCAAAGTCCTGGTCAATTCTTTTGCCGGTGGTTGGCGGATATATTTAACGGTATAATCGTTTTCGATTCTCGGCGTTAGTCCGGCTTGCAGCAACGACGACTTCCCCACTCCGGCTTTGCCGTAGAAAAGAATGATCGGCTGCATGCCGGTGATGATCTGCGTATATAATTTTCGAATCTCGGCGCCGCGCCCGAAAAAGATGGCGGCGTCTTCCTTTTTGAAATCTTGCAGCCAGACGAATGGCGCGGCCGGCAGTTTGCGGTAATAATCTTCAGGCAGCGGCAAGCCAAACAGAGGCTGGTTCGCTGCCGCCGGCAAGTTCCACTCTTTAACGACTTCAGCGCCCTTGCGGTAATAAATTTCCCACGGAAAGCGGTCGGTGGCCTCCACCTTGCCTTTCCAATGCAGCGCACGGAGATTGGCCGTGCCTTTCTCAACTTTCACTTGATCCACCGCCTCCGCCCAGGCGCGATGGATGGCGAGACCGACGGCCAATCCTTTGTAAAACCGCTCCGATAAATTTGTTGCCACTTCGTCATCAATCTTCTGCGAGGTGCCGACCACTGCCGGCACGCCGGCCTCGATCAAATCCAGCGCCTGTTGCTGCGAACAGCAACCGTTCAAGAAAACCAGTTGCAGCCCCTTTTGCTTGGCGAGAAAAGAGACCAAGCCTTCGCTGTGCGCCATGGCGTGCTCGCCGGTCAGCGACTCCAGCAAAAGCTCGTAGCTGTCGGCGTGCCCGCCGTAATGAAAGACGGCGATGCGGTCTTGATATTCCTGAAACACGTCGAGAATGTTCTCGACCGTGGTGTTGGATCGCTCGACCACTTCACACAGCCCGGCCTGCCGCGCTTTTTGCAGCGCCTTGCGAATGCCGTCCAGCTCGATGGGCAGATTGCGCAAATACGCGCCGCCCTCGACGCGATCTTGGGCAAAGGCCAAGAAGATGACGGGTTTTTGAGTTGGTTCGTTCACGAGTTATGCTTGATTGAGACTGTTGTAAATATTGGTCCGCGAAAACAGGCAAAAGACAGCTAACTGGCTGCAACGGATTTTCATCCGCAGCCCTTCGGGCGGCCCCAGCGGATAGATTAAATCCAACGGATAAAAGCAAAAGGCTTTATCCGTTGGTCTTTATCTATCCGCTGGTGAAATAAACTCCCGGAATTTTATTCTGAGTTTGAAAAGCCATTCGCACTATTTCATTTTGCCGCGGCAATGCGCTCCAAATATTCTTTGCCGAAATCGATCGGCAATTCCAGCCACATCGGAAGATGATCCGATATATGGAACGTCCGCCATTGGCGATAGTAGGTCGTTTGATTACGCGCTTTCGCATGACCCTCGTCCATCTCGTCGCGGTAAACTTCCTCGTCCTGATCGCGATACACCGATTCGAAGAAATTAAAGACACCGGCCTTGCAGCGCGTCAAACGTTCCTGCACGATTTTCGGATCATAGGCGTGGCTGATAAAGGCCATCTGGTCGTAATGTTTGTTTTGATCCACATTGGAGGGCAACTGCTGCAATTGTTGGGGTATGAAAAAGCCGGCCTGAACGAGCGCTTTGAAAGTCTTGTCGCTGGGGGTGAAAATATTGAAATCGCCGAGCAGGACGAGATTCCGGCACCAAGCCGATTCTTTTTTAACATGATCCGCCAGGAATTTCGACAATAGCTCGATCTCCTTAATCCGTTTGGGATCCTCGGCCTTTTCGGTGCCATAATAAATATGCACGGTGCACAGCATGAATTTGAGCCAGCCGGTCTCGAACCCGCAGACAAAGGGCGTTCGAGCCAACTGCTCGGCGCCTTTTCCAGGCGGAATGACGATCTCACCGGCCAGGCCGCCGAATTTGACTTTGCGTGAATCATAAAGGTACGCCATCCGCTCCTGGTTGCCCTTGGTGCCGGCGGTGACATCCGTAACGAGAAATTTCCACCAATCACCGAGAACTTTTTGAACCCAACCAAGCGCCTGCAGATCGGCATTGACCTCCTGCACCGCGACCAAATCGAAATGAGAAATGATCTCGGCAATATAGGCAATGCTTTCGGCAGTACGCTCGCCGTACTTGTTCGAGTCGAATTCCCGAATATTCCAGGTGGCAAGCATGAGCGTATCCGAAATGGTGCGGGCCGGAAGCTCTCGGGCGAGTTTCTCGCGCAGCCGCAACAGGCCTTCGGCAGTTCGCCGGGCATTCTTGTTTTGGGGATCAAGCTGATAAAAGAAAGACATGGTTAACTCCGGAATTATGTTTTCTCAACAGCGAAGAGATTGCAAAACCGTTGTATGGGTGTGCAACGTCTTGCGGCGAAGCGGAGGTCAATAATAATTACAGTCGTCAAAATCAAAAGTTGGCGGAATATGGCACGCCATCGATTATTTCCGTTATGGGTTGATTTGTGTTATCATTGCGAGTGTTTCTCAGCGAAGCGATCTTTTGCCTAATAGCCGGAGATTGCTTGCGCAAACAGCGCCTCGCAATGACAATCAATACTGTAACGTTAATTTGAAAACGATCGAATAGACAGAGTCATTGGGAGCGTTTCTCAGCTAAGCAACCTTTTGCCTAATAGCCGGAGATTGCTTCGGCAAACAGCGCCTCGCAATGACAATCAATCTTATAACGTTAATTTGGAAACGATCGAATAGACAGAGTCATTGCGAGTGTTTCCCAGCGAAGCAATCTTTTGCCAGAAAGCCGGAGATTGCTTCGGCAAACAGCGCCTCGCAATGACGCTGATCCGTCTTTATCACAAAGTTTCATATAAATCTTTCCACGTGTCATTTATGCTGTTTATCAAATTGATCTTCTTTTGCCTCGATCCGCCCTTTATCTGCTTTTCCCGCGCGATGGCATGATAGCTGTCTTCAAAGACTTCGTAATAAACCAGCTTGTCGACGTTGTACTTTTTCGTGAACCCTTCAATGAGTTTTGCTTTATGTTCGTAGACTCGTTTTTTTAGATCGTTAGTTACACCGGTATAGAGCACCGTATTGTTTTTATTTGTCATAATGTAGATGTAGTATTGCTTGCCCATGTCTCCACCTCCTGGTTCAGAAATACTCGTCATTGCGAGGCGTTTTTTGCCGAAGTCCCGCTCAAAGCGGGATTGCGATGTGCGTCAAAGGATTGCCTCGCTGGAAAGCGCTCGCAATGACCATTACAAAATAAGCCTTACCGAGTATAAACCATTATCACAGACTGCTACCTCGCCTCGCGACGGGCTGTTCGTTCCGGAATATTTTCCAAAATCCACTGAATAGGCCCTTTGGCGGAGGAACGGGGCTGACGCAATTTCCAAAACTTATGCGGCTTGAAGAACGTGGAATCCACGGCTTGGAGATAAAATTTCGGCGGTTCCTCAACCAGCTCGGAGCTTTCATCAAAACGATAAGCGAACAGATAAGAATAGGCCTGGAAGAGGTTGTTGAAAGGCAGATACTTCTTCGCATGTTCCTTGAACTCAGCATCAGAGGTCAAATAGTGCAAATCTTGGATATAGCCGCTCACGTAGGGGCCGCTATCACCAATGGCCTCCGCTTCTTTGTTGTTCAGCTCAAATGAACTCAAATAGTTTAGATTCCGCAGGCGAATGGTTTGATCTTTCGCGCCGGAGGCTAAAAATTTCCCTGCCGGATCGAAGGCCACGCCGGTTACCGGCGCGGTATGGACTCTAATGGCGTCGAGCTCACGGCCGGATTGCACCTCCCATAAACGCACCGTCTGGTCCCAGGAGCCGGAAGCCAGACGCGTGCCGTCGGGACTGAAGGCCACCGCCAGAACCGGCCCGCGATGTCCGAGGAGCCGTCTCGCCCGGTCGGTTCTAAAATTCCAGATATGCATCGTATTGTCCCACGATCCGGTCGCCAGCGTATTGCCATCCGGGCTAAAGACCACGCTCCATACGCCGTTCTTGTGGCCGTCATAAGTTTTCCAATACGCTAATTTGCCTTCCTTAAACTGCCAGAGATGAACCAGATTATCGCTTCCTGCGGAAGCCAGGAGATTGCCATTCGGACTAAAGGCGATGCTACGGATCTTGTCTTTGTGGGCGTCCACGGTGAACGGCTTTTGAGTGCGAGCATTCAAGTCCCACAGGCGAATCTTGCCGTCGCTCGAGCCGGAGGCCAGGTACTTGCCGTCGCGGCTGATGGTCACACTCAAGCCGTCGCCGTGATGTCCCACCAGCTCGGAGATTTTGCCTGATTTCATATCCCATAAGCGGATGAAATCATCTTCGGCGCCAAAGGCAAGCAGTGCATCGTCGAGGGTAAACGCCAAACTCAATAGAACCGCGCCGCCCCCGACTCGGCTGACCATGCCGCCGGCGTTGCTGCCTTCGTATATTTCCCATCGCCGCAAGCGATGATCATCCGCGGTGGAAACCAAATACCGGCCGGCCGGGCTGAACGCCACATCACGTACTGCCGACTCGTTGTTGACCAAAACATCCAGTTTATAGCTTTCCTGGATATCCCAAAGGCGAATGCTCTTATCCCACGAGGCCGAGGCCAGCAGCGAATCATTCGGACTGAACGCCACGCCGTAAACTTTATCCTGATGGCCGCGGAATACGGCTAATTCGCTGGCGGCGTTGACGTCCCAAATCCGAATGGTCGCATCGCCGGAACCGGAGGCCAGAAATTGGCCGTTATCGCTGAAGACCACGCTGAGCACGTCGTCTTCGTGGCCGCTCAATTCCGCCAAATTAGCGGGGTTTAGCCGTTTCGGATGCGCTCCGGAGATCGATACGAGCAATTCTTGCGCTTCTTCTTTTGCGGCATCTTCCAAGAGCGCTGATTGATAGCGTGTTGAGGTGTCATCGATGCTGCGATTAACGCCCTCTAAAAAGGCGCCTTCTCCGGTAAATGATCGGCCTTCGATGCCTCTTAATGATTTCAGAACGTCACCCGGAATTTTGATTTTCAGCTTTTCGAAAGATCGTTTGGTCAGCTTGTAGCTGACCGTTCTGGACGTCACGAATCTCCAGGGATCCGGCAATGATTTGGTGGAATCGAGCAGGGCCTTGATACTCCAAATACGGATCTGATCGTCACTGGAAGCAGAAGCCAGTTTGGCGCCCGCAGGATCGAAGGACAGGGAATTGACGGCTTTATTGTGTCCGACCCAGCGCGTTATTCTTTTCAGGGTTTGGAGGTCCCTGAAAGTAATCATGCCAAGACTATCACCGGAGACCAGCAAGTTGTTCTTGGGGTGGAAGGCAACACTTTGGACGCTGCTGCTGTCTTTGTCAAATTTTTCAGCGGTGGCAATGAATTTCACGCCATCGGTTGCGTCGGTGCTCCTTTTCCAGAGGCGAATCGTCCTATCTGCCGAACCCGAGGCGATATAAGAGTCATCCTGATTGAAAGCAACACATTTTACAGCGCGCGTGTGCCCTTTTAAGGAATCCACCACAATTCTTTTCGGTACATCCCATATCCGTACCGTTCTATCCTCCCCACCGGAAATGAGCAGTTTGCCATCATGACTAAAGGCGAGGCTCCAAACCGCACCTCGGTGTTCCGACAGTCTTTGCAATGGCTCGCCGGTATATCGATTCCACAGCAACACGGTGCCGTCGTGCGATCCCGAAGCCAGCAGCGAGTCATTCGGACTAAAGGCCACGCAGTTGACTTTATCCCAATGCCCGGCGTTGGCGGCAAGCTCTTTGCCGGTGTCCACCTCCCATAAACGAATGCTGTGGTCGCTCGAGCCGGATAACAAGAGTACGCCTTTGCTGGTGTTCTGACTGAAGGCCAGAGTTCGTACTGCGCCGGTATGGCCAAGCAAACTGTGCTTGAGCGCTCTGGAGTTCACGTCCCAAATGTGAATAGTGCTATCTTTGGACGCCGAAGCCAGCCACTTGCCATCTGGACTAAAGGCAACCTTCCGGACCTCACTACGATGCCCGGTGAAATTTTTCATAGAGTCACCTGTCTGTACATCCCAGAGGTGAATCGTTCCATCTTTTGAGCCGGATGCCAACAACTGACCATCCGGGCTGAATGCCACGGTCCAAACCCCTTGCTGAAGTCCCGTTAAAGTGCTGATGGTCTTGCCTGCCTCCACGTCCCAAACGCGGATCGCGCCGTCTTCGCCGGCCGAGGCGAGCCATTTGCCGTTTGGACTGAAGGCGATATCCCACACCTCGCCGCCATGGCCGGGCAATATCTTCAGAGACTGCAGCCAACCCGGGGATTCGAGATTCCACAACCGAATGGCACCGTCTTTGGATGAGGAGGCAAGCATTTTGTCGTCTGGGCTAAAGGCAAAGCTGCGAACGATCTCAGCTTTATCGACATGCGCCGCCTTGATCAGGGTGTCTTGTACGACGTCCCACAATCTGATGCTGTCTCCGGAGGCCGAGGCGAGCCATTTGCCGTCGTGACTGAAGGCAACGGCGGTGACGCTATCGGTGACACTCTCGGCATGATGGCGCAAAGAATTCAATTCGGCGCCGGTCGTCATATCACCGAAACGGATAATGCCGTCAACGGAGACGATTGCGATGCGCTTGCCGTCCGGGCTAAATTCGACGTGCTTGATTTCGTTGAGCGCGCCCGGGGAGGACCAGAATTGTTGATAAATCCCGGCAGAAATGCCCTGGCGTATGAGTCTTTCCTGGGAAATGGGAAGGTCTTTATCTTTAGCCAAATCTTGCCCCAGCGCTGCCAGCGTGTAAAGCCACGCCTTTTGCAGTTCTTTGGCCTCTTGGTGTTGCAGCCCCTGGCTGGCTTTTTCCTCAAATTGTTTGGCCGCGCTGAAATTGTCGTCATAATATTTGAGATTTTCCACGTTCCGTTTTTGCACAAGGGCCACAATCGCTAACACGAGGAAGATGGCGCCAATCCCGGTCGTTACGGCGAGCCATTTCATTTGCTGCCGTTTCACCGCGGATTTGCTTTTTTGAACAAAAGCGGCGGTTTCCGGCCGCAGTTTTAGCTTGCCAATATAAGGCTCGGCATAATTAAGCTCGACTTTATTCAGCAGCGTGTGCGTTTGATCGAAAGCCGCGTAACGGTCATCGATGAGTTTCTGCACTTTCAGCAAATTCTTGCGCTCGACGCTGCGCCGATCGGCAATGCGTCCGGCCAGGGTATCGTGGGCCAATTCGTAGACGCCTTCCATGTTGCGCAGGATGCGGCTGTTTTCCAGCGCCAGCAAGCAGGCCTCGATGATGCGATCGAGCATTTCCAGCTTGGCGGAAAGCTCGGCCCGTGGCACCGGCTGTTTGGTGCCTTCCAGGGTGGCAAATTCTTCCAGCACTTGCTGCACCGCTTCCGGGGGAGTTTGGGGATATTGGGCGGTTAGCTCTTTTTGGATGGCCGCGGTTTGCTCTTCCAGAAAATCCGCCATCACGTCGCCCAGCGCGCCGGTCTGCTGCACCAAGCGCTCGGTGAAGATGATGGGCGTTTTCGTTCCGGCCTGCCCTTCTCGGGCTTGCCCTTTGCCAGTTTGCCTTTCTCGAGCCTGCCCTTTTCGGGCGCGACCATTCTGCTCATTGGCGGCCTTGCGATAGAGCTTGTCCAAATAAACCTGCAAATAGGAAAGCTGCACGCCGGCGCGACGGTCGCTCAAGTTGTCGATAATCTGTTGCGCGGTGACTTCACCATTTTCCAGTTCAATGCCAAAAGCCGCCGTGGTGCCGGTGATCACCTGCTGCACATTGCGCAGGTTCATCGGCTCGACGCGGAAGCGCTTATTGAACAGCGACGGCACGGCCTTTTCAAAATCATACAGCATGGCGATGTACTCTTCGCGCATGACGATGACGATCTTGCAGGCGAGGTCGGACTTGAGCAGCGCGGCCATGGTGCGGTAGAAGGTCTGCTGCTCATCGGCGGAACCGAGAATGAACAGTTCTTCAAACTGGTCGAAAATCAAGTAAACCGGCCGGAGAAAATCGAGGTACAAAGACTGGATCGCCTCCGGCGCGGCGGCTTCTTCGGCAATGGGGGTTTCGGCGCGCCGGCGGATTTCGCGATGCAGCGAGGCGTTGATATTGTCTTTGCGCCGCACGAACAGCTCATACCAATCGGTCGGCTTGAAACGATTGGCCAGGCCACACTGAATCAAGCTGGTCTTGCCGGTGCCCGACTGCCCGTACACCAGCAACAGCCTAGTTTGGAAGACGAGCGTGTAGAGCTGCTCGATCTCCTCCGCCCGACCGAAGAAGATTTCCTTGTCTTGCCGGTCGTAGGCGTCCAGAAATTTGAAGGGGGATTTCATACGCGATTATAAAGGCAATATGAGTGAGTAAATTTGTTTTGCCTGCAAAAAAGACTTGACTCTTTTATTAACAAAAGCTATATTATTCTTGAGCGGTAAGACCATTACAGATTTTCAGGGTGTTCCCTCCCATAGGTTGGCCACAGCCCTGGAGAAACAAATCTGTAAGGCACGCTCATTTTTATTTTAGGGGTACTGCTTATCGCCATAGACTTTGTCGCTAAATTGGTTAAACCATTCCGTATCGCCTCGTTCGTATTTTCGGAAGACTCCCCAAGAAAACAAATCAGCCGCCTGTAATCCGTATTCCTGATCCGAAGCGCGATGATAAATATCGAGAGGAATATTGGGATCCAATTTGCCCTGAAGATGAAGGCCAAGCCATGTCATTTGCCGAACACGGCTTGTCTGAATTCCTCAAACTGCTCCTTGATCTGCGGATAGCGGCTCTCGGAAACGGCCAATTCATCCTCGGCATTATCGACAAATCTAAAATGGTAGCTGTTATCCGCAGCGTCATAATGGGAATAAAAAAACAGCTTGGAATTTTGGTCGCCGGTGAAAGCATTTTCGTCGATAACAAAGGGCGACAGGCTCAGGTAGTCTTTGACATCTTCGACGGTTTTTAGCAAAATCACCGACGCGCTGTCGGTGAACGATGGATAAACTTCTTCGCCATCCATGATTCCGGCGGTCACCCGGTCGAGTATCACTTGATTGTGGCGGTACGTCGGCACTTTGTGCCGGGCCTTGAGAATATCGATGCGCTTGATGGTGGTGAGCTTATACTTCACCAGGAAGGCGAAGGCCGTCATGATGGTGCCCAGGTGTTTTTCTGCTTGGGTACAAAAGCTTTCGATCTCCTCCGCCGCTACCTCGCCGCGGAGCAGCTCGGCCCGCATTTCCTCCATGAACCGGTGGGCGCGATCGAATTCCTCCTGCTGCAGCACGGCGCCGAGCTCGGCGAATTCGTCGACAAATGGGGTGATTTCATTCTCGCGAAAAATCTCCGCGACTGCCGCGATCAGCTTGACGTAGTTGAACGTGGGCTGGCTGCCGGCGCTCAAGGCAAAAAAGCTGTTGAACGCAACCAAATGGTCTTCATTGAGCTTCAGCGCCGGATTGTCGTGCCGCGCGTCCCAGAGCCGTGAAAGAATGGTGAAGCAGAACAGCTCGACCACGGTTTCATAAGTCACCACCAGTTGCCGCAGGCGCTGCACGTCGATGGCATTGCCGGCAAACAGCTTGCGCAGTTGCTCCCCCACTGGCGCCGGAAAGCTGTCGATGATCGCCTGGCGCACCATGCGCAGGTCCTGGCGTTTGCTCTGTTTGGCCGCCTCCATCAAAGCGCCCACTTCCAAACTATGTTTGGCCATGGCGTTGAAAAGCATCTCGATCAACTCGGTGTTCACCGGCGCGCCGGTTTTGGCCGAGGCCGCGGCGCCGCGAATGATCACCTGATGCTCGATAGATTCCGGCAATTTCCAGGCGAGCGCCTCCTCGCCGTTGTTATTGATGTACAAGCCCCAAGGCACACCTGATGCCGGCCTTTCCTTTTTGCCGGCCCAGTGCAAGGCGCGAAACTCATCGACCTCCTTTGACTTGCCGTAACGCGTGGTGACAAACGCTTTGGCCGTTTGGAAAGACTTTTGAATGGTGGCTTTGGTGGCGAGCGCGTGGTAAAACTGCTCGGCAAACTCGGTGGCCATTTCATCTTCAATGGGAACGGAGGTGGCGATCACCGTTTTGACGCCGCAGGAAAACAGCTTCTCCACCTGATCCTGGGTGGCACAGCCGTTCAAGAAAACCAATTGCAGCGCTTTTTGCTGCCCCATCAATTGCGCCAAGCCGGTGGCGTCCGCCATCTCCGCCGTGCCGGCGCCGGCCTCCAATTGCAAATGCGTGCCGCTGGCGTGCCCGCCGTAATGAAAAATCGCAATGCGGTCGCTGTAACGATTGAACAGGTCGAACATATCTTCGATCGAGGTGTTCTCTTCCTTATGAACCTGGATCGAGCCTTTGTCGTGATAATTCTGCAGGGCTTTGAAAATATTCTTCCGCTCCCTGACAATCATCCGGAGATAGGCATCCTGATCGTTGGAAAAAGCCAGGATGATGATGGGCTTGGAGCCGGTTTCGTTCATGAATTCCTCCTACTCGACTTTTGGCCAATTTGAGAGCGAAAAGCATGACAAACGTTTTACGCATCACGCATTACGTTTTACGTTTCACGCTTTACCCTCCCGCTTTCGGCAAATAAACCACAAACTCCGTGAAACTTCCTTCTTCGCTTTCAAACTTGATTTCGCCTTTGTGCTCCTGCACGATGATGTCATAGCTGATTGACAAGCCCAGCCCGGTGCCTTGTCCGGCGGGTTTGGTGGTGAAAAAAGGATTGAAAATCTTGTCGCGAATCTCCGGCGGGATGCCGCTGCCGTTGTCGCGGATGCGGATCTCGATTCGATCACCCAAGTTTTTGCTGCGTATCGACAGCTTCGGTGAAAAGCCATCCGGATTATCTTTGTTATCTTTTTTTCTTTGTTGTGTTGCCTGGCAGGCGTTGCTGACGATGTTGAGAAAAGCGCGGCTCAAATTCTGCGGCACGACTTGCACCGGCGCGATGGAGGCGTCGTAATCGCTTTCAACCGTGAGATCGAACGCAGCATCCCGCGCGCGCATGGCGTGATAGGCAAAATTTACGGCTTGCCGGAGCAGCGCATGGACGTCCGCCGGCTCGCGCCGCCCGGAAGAAACGCGCGCGTGCTGCATCATGCTGTGCACGATGCCGTCGGCGCGCTTGCCGTGCGCGTTGATTTTGCCGGCGTTCTGCCGCAGGTTTTCGAGCAGGCTCTCGATATTCACCAACTCTTGCGCGTCCAGTTTTTCTTTTTCATCTGCAAGCGCATCCGACAGCTCGTTTGCCAGCTCCACGGAAAGCTCGGCGAAGTTATTGACGAAATTTAGCGGGTTTTTGATCTCGTGCGCGACGCCGGCGACGACCTGCCCCAGCGAAGCCATCTTTTCCGCCTGAATGAGCTGGGTCTGGGTTGCCTTCAAATTGGCATGCGATTCTTCCAGCGCCTGATAAGCGGCTTTAAGCTCCACAGCCTTTTGCAATTCCGATTTCTGGCGCGCATTTTCCGCTTGCAAGGCTTTGGCCTGCGCCTCGGCGGCCAGCGCGCGCAGCTCCGATTCTTTTATTCGGGCTTTTTGTTCACGCTGCTTCAGTTCAAACCTTCTTGCCGTATAGAGAAAGCCGAGGCCCAAAGCCGCATAAAGTGCGTAAGCCCACGTTGTCTTCCACCACGGCGGCGTAATGATGAGCTTCAGCGTCGCGCCGGCTTCATTCCAAACGCCGTCATTATTTGCGCCTTTGACTTGCAAAGTATATTCTGCCGGGCCAAGATTGGTAAAGGTCGCCTGGCGCTGGGTGCTAAGCTGAATCCAGTTATCGTTAAACCCTTCCAGCCGCACGGCATATTGATTTTTAAATGAATTACGAAAGCTCAACGCGGCAAATTCAAAGTTCAGGATGTTGTCTTTGTACGAGAGCTCGATTTCATTTCGCGCCGAAATGCCTTTTTCTGAAATGGCGATGCCCTCGGCAACGTCGGTGTTGTATCGCTTCAGCGCGGTGATCACCACCGGCGGAACATAAGGATTGTCCTTGACGCTGTCCGGATGAAACACGTTAAAGCCGTTGATCCCGCCGAAAAACATCTCGCCGCGGCGATTTTGAAAAGCGGCGTTGGCATTGAACTCATTGCTCTGCAGCCCGTCGCGGGCCTCGTAGCTTTTGATCGTTCCCGTTTCCGGATTGAATTTGACGATGCCCTTGTTGGTGCTGAGCCAAAGATTGCCGTGAGCATCTCCCAGGATGCCGTAAATCACTTCATTCGGCAAGCCGTCTTTTTCGCGGTAATGCTTGAACGTCCCGGTCTGGCGATCAAATCGATTTAACCCACCCCGCGTGCCGACCCATAACACCCCGGCACGATCCTCGTGGATTGACCAGATCGAATTGTTGCTCAAGCATTGCGGATTGTCGGGATCGTGTTGATAATGCTTGAATGTCTCAGTAGCGCGCTCGAACTGTTCGAGCCCGGCCTCGGTTCCAAGCCACAACGTTCCCGACCGGTCTTCATAAACCAACCAAACGCCATTGGCGCTCAGGCTTTTCGGGTTTTGGGGATCGTTCCGGTAATTTTTGAACGTTGCAGTGTTGCGGTCGAAGCGGTTAAGACCGCCGCCCCAAGTTCCAATCCACAACACCCCTGGCGCCGCAGCATCATCGAGAATCGAAGTAACCCAATTGTGGCGCAGGCTCTGAGGATTATTGGGGTCGCGCTGAAAATGCCGGAATGTCCCAGTGGCGCGATCGAACTGATTCAGCCCGCCCTCGCGGGTTCCAATCCATAGCGTCCCAGCGCGATCTTCGTAGATTGACCAAACTGAGTTGTCGTTCAAACTGCGGGGATCTTTGGGCTCATGGCGAAAATGTGTAAAGGCTACGCCAGTCGGGGTCCCGGTCGCCCGCTCGAATCGATCAAGCCCGCCGCTCAGCGTGCCGATCCAGACGTCTCCGGCGCGATCTTCATATATGGCCCAAACGGAATTGTCGCTCAAGCTGCGGGGATTATTGGGATCGTGTTGGTAATGCTGAAACGGCGCCGGCGCGCGCTCAAAGCGGTTGACGCCGTTGCGGGTTCCAACCCATATTCCGCCGGCGCGATCCTCACCGATCGAAAAAATATCGTCGCTGCTCAAGCTGAAGGGATTCTGCGGATCATTTTGATAATGTTGAAAAGTTGCGCCTGTCGGAGTTTCGCTACCGGGATCAAATCGATTAAGCCCGCCGCCGCGCGTTCCAATCCAAATCACTCCCGACCGGTCGACATAAATCGAGCGGATATAATTTTGGCTCAGGCTGGACGAATTTTGGGAATTGTATTGATAATTGCAAAATGCTAAGCCCGCCGGGGTTTCAGTAGCTCGATCTTCAAGCCGCAGGCAAGAAAGGCCGCCGCTGGTCCCAATCCACAGCCTCCCGGCTTGGTCCTCACAAATGTCATTGATCACGTCATCGATCAAGCTCTGCGGATTTTTGGGGTCGTGTTTATATGATCGAAATATTCCGGTTGCCTCATCCTGCCGGCTCATTCGGCAAAGCCCGCCGCCTACCGTTCCAATCCACAGCTCCCCAAAACGGTCTTCATAGATGGCACTGACCGATTTGTGGGGTAGACTGCGGGGATTCTTGGAATCATGTTGATAACGCCGGAATGTCCCGGTAGCGCGATCGAATTGATTCAGCCCTTGGTCGGTTCCAATCCACAATGCGCCGTCCCGGTCAGGGGATTCATAAATGGTGAGAATATTGTTGCTGCTCAGGCTCCGGGGATTCCGGGGATCGTGTTGATAGCGCTGAAAGGTTTCGGTGGCCGGGTCGAATTGATTAAGCCCGCCGTTCTGCGTTCCGATCCAGAGAATACCCGCGCGATCTTCATAGATTGACTCTATTTTATTTTCACTCAAGCTCTGCAAGTTTCCCGGATCGGGTTTATAAACCTTAAAACCATATCCATCATATCGATTCAGCCCATCCGGGGTGCCAAACCAGATGAAGCCTTTACCGTCTTGCAAGATGCATTGAATCGTGTTTTGTGAAAGTCCTTGCTCGACCGTAAGATGCTCAAAATTAATATGATCTCTGGCGTTTTCGAACCAGGGTTGTGCTGACGAAGCCGCCCAGGAAATAATTGCGCCCGCGAAGACGGCGCAAGTATTCATTGTTGGCATTTTTGCATCCGAGTCAATAATTTTTAAAAGTTTTGTTTTGAAAGTCAATTAAATATAGTTATATTTTTGCAACAATCAATAGTCAAACTTATTTTTCGGAGGTGGATGATGCCATCAGCAGAAGGAACGATTACGTTCGTGAACGCCAGCGTCTTCGACGCGAGCGTTTACGTCCTGGATGAAAATGGCAACGAAACTTTCATCGTCGACTTGTCGCCGGATCAATCATCCAAGCAAGCTACCGTCGCCGGCCAGGTCTGGATTGTCAAAGACAAAGACACCGGACGGCAAGTCGGAACGGCAACGGGCAAAGCCGGCGACCAGACCTACGAGATTAAATTTCGGCGCAGCCGTGGCGAGCCAGAGCAAACGCGCGGCGGCGGCGGTTGAGCTGAAAGCCTCGATCAGTCAACGCGCTGGGAATACGCGCTCTCTTGCGATTTCCCGCTTTCATTGGATGAAGGCCAACGGCAAGCCAGCGGTTGGCCTTCATCTTTCAGCGCAAGCTTTTTCCAACGGATTGAAGAACCCAACGGGCGGAGCCCAACTGCTCTAATCCGTTGGGTTTTTCTATCCGTTGGAGATTATTTTCTTTGCGAGCTCGCCAATTTGAAGCGTAGCTTCGCTGAATTTTTACGCCTTTTCGGTTCTCCTCTTCTTGAATTGCCCGCTGCACATCTCACCATTCCACTCCCAAAAGCGCCTTTTGGCCGGGTTCGGAAATAAAATAATTCAAATGATGGCACGCCACATTCCCGCGCTTGGGCATGGGATTGCGTGCGCCGTCGATGCCGAGAATGCTCTCGACGCCGGCAGCGATGTCATTAGCCGCGTTGCCGAAAAGGGCGCTGAACACAAAGCCTTTGCCGGCTTTCGCCAGCATTTTGGGGAAGAGTTTATCCGAAGGCTCCTGATATTCCTCGACGTCGCCGGCGAGAATGGTGTAGCGGATGCCAGGATCGCCGCTGCTGTTGAGCGTGGTGATGAACTCGGACTTGGAGTTCATTTGCTCCAGTGTCGGCGTGATTTTTTTCGAGCGGTTCAACAAGAACATGATCGCGCCGTTGAACGGGATGAGCGCCGGCATATAATTCATCGCCACCCCGGTCAAGACGTTGATGATCTTGCGCGCCGTGTCGATCTTGCCGAACGGTGAACCATTGTTGGGCGTGCCGCACATCACCAGATGATCGACCATGGTGTTGCCGCCTTCGCGCTCAATGAACCAGCGCGACACCAAGCCGCCCATCGAGTGCACCAGCAGCGTGAGCTTTTTCTCGTCGTTGGCGCCGAACCCGGCCGCTTCCAGCTTCTTCTTCAGATCGAGCGCCGTCTCCGCAATCGGCGTGCTGAGATTCTCGTAATCGTACGTCAGCACCAGATCGAATTTCTGATCGAGATTCGTCATGCGCAAGCCTTTGGCGATGGTCTCGGTGTCGCCGATGATACCGTGCACCAGCACCACGACATTCTGCGCCGCCTTCACTTTTTCAGCGATCATCGTCTTGTGCCGTACGATCTTGCCATCATCTTTATATTCCACCCAGCACAGTTGATTGACGCTGTCTTGCTTGAGATAGGTTTTGAAAAAGTACAGCTTCAGCGCCTTGCCGACACTGCGGCGGTTGTCCGGCACCTCGGGAATGTGATCGATGCTAATGTGGGTGTTGCCTTGCTCGTCTTTGAACGTATCGCCGCCGAGCAAAACGTGCTGGCCGTCGAAGACCAGTGGAAGAATACCCTGGTCGGCGTTGAGCGGGACATTCACGTCGATCTCCAGCGGTTCTTTCGCCAGCGCCTCGGCATTTTGAATATCGGTCAATTCCAAAATGCTCTCGCTGTCGCCGCGCGTGCCGGCAAAATTGAGCATCTCCAATCCCTGCCGCTCGAACGCTTTGTAGAAATCGGTTCCCTCGCCGGCGCTGCGGGAGGGAGCCTTGGCAGCGCTCAAACTCAGGTTGGCTTTGACGGCAGGATGGCTTTTGATGATGATCTTTCCTTGCTTCAGATTGGCCTCTTTCGCGCCCACTTGGTCGAGCTGGCGGACGACTTTGATGCGGAGGTTCTTGGTGAACCAGTCGTTTTGGGGCTCCATCATTTTTATCCTTTTGGAGCTGCCCGTAGCACGAGTGGTAGACCAGACTTTCCCAATTTCCAGTTCATCTTGTGCCAACAAAAAATCGTCCACCTTTTCAGTGCTGACAATCAGCTTGAAGTTGTCGATGTCTTCACTGGCATCCTCCGGCAATGCGAAGAAGTGCTTGGGCGAGTCTCCCCACAAAGTGACATACGTCTCACCCGGCGGAACGGGATTGTTACTCAAAATCTCAATTCCGTAGGCGCTCGAGAAATGAATTAGGAGTATCTGAAGTTCTTCTTGCGTGCGATTACGGGCTTTGATTTTTCCTCTAATCCCAGTTCTCGTGTCTTCGTGTTTGGACTTCACGAAATCGAGAGTGATCTCGCCAGCGGGATATTCGTGTTCTTGGTCATCTCCCAATTTTTCAACATAGACAAAATCAACCAAAGAGGTGTCCATCTTGGTGCCATGATTCTGCAGCGCGAGGCCTCTTTCCCACTTAACAACTTGCTTGACAAATTCGAGCATCGTTCGCGCGGATTCCTCGGTATATTGCGCTAAACCCCTCGTTTGCATCAAAACGCCTTTCACACCCTGAATTTCCAAATCCAATTCCCGCTGCTTTAGCATGAATTCGCCATCATGCGCGGTGATCGCATAACGTGTGCCCTCAGCGATGTTGGTCAGCTCCACGCCAATGGAGGGATTGAGGGTCTTACGGAGCAGTTCTATGCCATTTTCGTCACCTTCAACATAAATCGGAATCGGCGCCAGCGGCAGGCTGGTGATTTCAGCGTAATAGCGCGCGGCCTGATCACCGGCAAAATCCAGTTTGAGATCGCTCTTCTGCGGCCCGACCTGGATAGTTGAAGCCCGCCCCGCCAAATGCGCCTGATCATCTTCCGGATAAAGCGCCAGCCCGACGCTTTTTTCCGGCTCGGTGGGAAGTCCGTGCAACGCGCCGGCGTCGATTCTCCAACTGTTCTCCTTGCCGTCAAAATAGACGCTATAACGGGGAGCGGTATGGGAAGCTTGCCGGCCGAGGAAGCCGCTGAGGGCATTGAAATTTTCGTTGGTCTCGAATTGCGGCGTTTGATTATCGGCTTCCTTGCGAATTTCCGCCCGGCAGCGCATGAACAGATCGGCATAGGTGATATCGCTGCCGGATTTCTCCAGCGCTTTCAGCATCGTGCTGGTGAACAACCCACTGCGGTCTTGGGCTTCGTAAGCCTTTTGCTTGCGATCGCAAGCCGCCAGTAAAATATGCCTGCTGCGCGGAATGGACAACGGCGCACCTTTTTGGCGAAGTTTGGCATAATACCCATCGAGGTAGCTGTCCAGTGGCCTTTCATTCTTCACTTCGTGGGTCTGCCGAGGTTTCAGGTGCCTGAATGAATCCGCATCGCGGGTGCCGGAACCGGAATGGCAACAATCCAAAATGACGGCAAGATGAGGATTGTTCGCGGCCATCTCGGAAAGCAACACCGCTAATTCTTTATCTGCCAGATCA
>JAKEEU010000245.1 GCA_022616415.1 Candidatus Zhuqueibacterota bacterium
AGCGGACGCCCCAGCCTAAAAAGCGTGAGAAAAGATACGGCGCTTCTTCGATGCTTTCGATGTCCTGCCAACGCAGGCGTTTCCGGATCAGGGCAAAACCGAAGGAGATATCCGACTCGGTCAGCTCGATCGACAAACGGCGAAACATCCAAATCATGACACTGAGCGCCAATATGACGGCAACCAACAACATCTTGGGCCACAGCGGCACCTGCGGCACGAAAACCAGCAGCAACAACACCACGAGATTGGAGACGAAGACGAAAAGGAGCAACAGCATGATCCACGACGCCATCGGCTGCGACTCGCGATAAAGAATGTGCCGTCTTTGTTCAGCGTTCATGTCCCTTCAAAAGTAAAAGCAGTGTAATCGGATGAAACAGAAGTGCACTGTAACCATTATGATTAAAACTGCCGTTTCTCCGTCTTCCGTCTGCGTTCGCCAATAACAGCCGTGATCTTTGGAGGGCGTTCAGTAACGGCGGGTTTGAGGGGTTCTTCCTGCTGCTCGAACTGCGAGGCGACTTTGTGGACGAACTGCACGACGTCGTCGTGAGGATTCAACGCCATCGCTTGCTCGCTGCACACCATCGCCGCGCCGGGATTGCCCCGCATCACATACGTGAAAGCAAGGTTCGACCAAAAGCGTTCGTTGGCCGGCTCCAACCGAACGGATTTCTTCATGAGCGCCAGGCCTTTGGCGTGCATGCCGCGCTCGTCCGACATTTTGCCCATGTAATGAATGGCCGCCGGGTGATCCGGATGCCGTTGATAGAGCCGGCGGATCAATTGCCACGCTTCTTCCTGCCGCTCTTGCAGGCAAAGACAGTTGGCGAGCTGTACGTGATGCTCGACGCCGTCGTCGTCGAGCGCTATGGCCCGCCGCAGATACTGCTCGGCGCTTTTCAATTTCCAGATGCCGATTTGCAGCCTGCCGACGTATTCACAAACGACGGCGCGAGCCGTAACGGGCAAGCTTTCGTCTTGAATGATGTCTTCGAAAACAGCAACAGCTTTTTTGATTTTTCCCGACTCCCAATATTTTTCCGCTTCAGCAAAACGATGATCGTCTCTGCGCATGTTATCCGACCCTTTCCTTGAATTTATGACATTCAAAAAGATATAAGATCGACAATAAATTGCAAGCAAAAACTTTGCAAGGTTTTGCGCGTGTGAACTTTTTGCAATATAATGACAAAGGGCATCCGGCCCGACCGTTGCGGTTTGGCGCAAGATGCCCTTTGTCTTAGGGTTAAGGATAGTGTGGAAGCACGAAGCAAATGATGTAAGAGTCAATTGCGCAATCACGAGCACCCGCTCGTCGAGCCGCAGTTGACGCATTTGTAGCAACTGCCGCTGCGCACCATGACGCTGCCGCAATCGTGACACGGCGGCGCGTCGGATTGGCTTGCGAATATTTTCTGCTCGAGCTCGCGCGCGGCGCCATGGCGCGGCGCGGCTTTGGCCGCGGTGCCGTTCGCCTTTTCTTCGACCGGTTCCGCGAGCACCTGCGACCGCTCTTCCTCAGGCAAAAATTTCAGCGCCAGCCAGCGGAAGATGTAATCCATGATGCTCTTGGCAATCGGAATCTGCGGATTGTTGGTGAAGCCGGAAGGCTCGAAGCGCGTGTGCGTAAACTTGCGCACGAACACTTGCAGCGGCACGCCGTATTGCAGCGCCAGCGAAATGGAGGTCGCGAACGCATCCATCAAGCCCGAAACCACCGAGCCTTCTTTGGCCATCACCACGAAAATTTCGCCCGGGGTGCCGTCTTCGTACATGCCGACGGTGAGGTAGCCCTCGTGGCCGGCAATGCTGAATTTGTGCGTGATGGAATTGCGTTCATCCGGCAAGCGGCGGCGCGCCGGCTTGGAACTGGTTACTCGTTGCTGATCACTAATTACTGATAATTGATCACTGCTGACTGATGACTTGCTACCGGGAGTATCCAAACTGGTGGACAGCGGCTGCGTGCGCTTGCAGCCGTCGCGATAAATCGCAATCGCCTTCAAGCCGAGCTTCCACGCTTCGAGGTAGGTGCTCGCAATATCCTCCGGCGTCACCTCGTTCGGCATGTTGACGGTTTTCGAGATGGCGCCGGAAATGAACGGCTGCACCGCGGCCATCATCTTCACATGGCCCATGTAATGAATCGAGCGGCTGCCGTTCGCCGGCTTGAAGGCGCAATCGAACACCGGCAAATGTTCCGGCTTCAATCCCGGCGCGCCTTCGATCGTGTCGTTCTTGTCGATGTGCGCCAGAATCGTTTTGATTTGTTCCGGCGCATAAGCCAGCTTGCGCAACGCTTCAGGCACGGTTTGGTTGACGATCTTCATCATGCCGCCGCCGACCAGGCGTTTGTATTTCACCAGCGCGATATCCGGCTCGACGCCGGTGGTGTCGCAATCCATCATGAAGCCGATGGTTCCGGTCGGCGCCAGCACCGTCACCTGCGCATTTTTGTAGCCGTACTCGCTGCCGAGGGCATAAGCGTCATCCCAAACTTTTTTGGCGGCTTGAAAAAGCTCGGAAGAAATCAACGAACGGTCGATCTTGCTCACGTAGTCGCTGTGCTTCTTGATGACGTTAAGCATCGGCTTGCGATTGGTTTCAAAAGCCGGGAACGGACCGAGCTTGCTGGCGATGAGCGCCGAAGTTTTATAGGCCTGCCCGCACATCAACGCGGTAATCGCTGCGGCTTGCGCCCGCCCGGCGTCGCTGTCATAAGCAACGCCGGCGGCCATCAACAGCGCGCCGAGATTGGCATAGCCCAAGCCCAGCGTCCGATAGAGGTGGCTGTTGCGCTCGATTGCCGGCGTCGGATAGCTGGCGTTGCTGACGATGATCTCTTGCGCGAGAATGCTGATGTGCGACGCGTGCTTGAACGCTTCGATGTCAAGCTCGCCGCTTTCTTTGCGAAGCTTCATGAGATTGAGCGAGGCGAGATTGCACGCGGTGTCGTCGAGAAAAACGTACTCGCTGCACGGGTTGCTGGCGTTGATGCGGCCGCTGTTTGAGCAAGTGTGCCAGGCGTTGGTCGTGGTGTCGAACTGCATGCCAGGATCGCCGCACAACCATGCCGCTTCGGCAATTTGGTGCATGAGATCGCGCGCGCGATAGGTATCCATCGTTTCGCCGGTGGTGACCGCACGGGTTTGCCAAACCCTGTCGCTCTCCGCCGCGCGCATGAACTCGTCGGTCACGCGCACACTGTGATTGGCGTTCTGAAAGAAAATCGAATTATAGGCCTCGCCGTTGAACGAGCCGTCATAACCGGCGTCGATCAGCGACCACGCCTTTTTCTCTTCGCTGGCTTTGCAGTTGATGAACTCAACGATATCGGGATGGTCGGCATTAAGAATGACCATCTTGGCGGCGCGGCGCGTTTTGCCGCCGCTTTTGATCACGCCCGCGAACGCATCGTAGCCGCGCATGAAGCTCACCGGGCCGCTGGCAATACCGCCGCTCGACAATTTTTCCCTCGAAGAGCGTAATGTCGAGAGATTGGAGCCGGTGCCCGAGCCCCATTTGAACAACATGCCCTCGGTCTTGGCCAATTCAAGAATCGATTCCATCCGGTCCTCGACGGAATTAATAAAACAAGCCGAGCACTGCGGTTTTTCCTCAATTCCGGTGTTGAACCACACCGGGCTGTTGAATGCCAATTTTTGGTTCACCAACAGATGCGCCAACTCTTCATAGAAAATATTGGCGTCGTCGAGCGTGGCAAAATAGCCGCCGCGCTCTCCCCACTTGCGAATGGTGCGCGCGACGCGGTCGATCAGTTGCCGGACGCTGGTCTCGCGATTGGGGGTGCCGAGCTTGCCGTTGAAATATTTGCTCACCACCACATTCGTCGCCATTTGCGACCAGGTGGCCGGCACTTCCACGTCTTTTTGCTCGAAAACTTTTTCGCCTTTTTCGTTGGTGATAACGGCGCTCCGGCGCTCCCAGGTTAGTTCGTCAAAAGGATGGCGAGCGCCGGCGGTAAAAAGGCGGTTGAGGGTAAGGCCTTTGCCCTTTTCGGTTGGAGCCGGCCTGGAGATGGTTTGAGAAACGGCCCCGTGGTTATTGGCCCCGTCATCCGTGACTTGAGCACTGACTTCGAGGTTGTCAAAACTGGGGGACGATTGCAGCTTTGAGGCCATGTGCTTTCCTCCATGAAAGGCGTCTGTACGCTTCGGGTGCAAAGATCCGTCTCCGTCTGGTCGCGCCGCAGCGAGCGAATTTGCACGAAGGCCAGCAACGCGGTGAATGTTCGTATCCCGATTTTCCTTATGAGATCGGGACATTGTTGCCGGAGTACAATATAAGTCGCCGATTTGTAATAATCAAGGAAAATTTTAAAAAAATTCAAGATATTGTATACCTTAGCTGCAAACACCCAATAGGTTGATATTAAAATGGTGTTTAAAAAACCACCATTTATTCAATTACTACTGGAAGAATAAAAAAACCGAGAACGACCATAATGCCCCGAGCGCCGGCATTATCCCAATAAAAAACGCTTGTAATCGAATCCATCATCAAATTTGATTGCAACTGCTTCAGTGGCAGGCTCGACAACAAAATGCAAAATCAGGGTGGCAATCAGCCCCTAATTCTTTTGGGGATTTCAGGGCTGATTTGGGGTGATTGGTGTGGGCTTACAGAAATTTTTCAACCGGCGAGCTTATGGTTGAGGCTTGTTCAAATTGTCCACGCTGTAAGGCCCGGTGCCGGTTTGCGTAATCATCAAGGCAGCGCCGGCCATGATGAAGTTCTTGAAGAAATTGGCCGTCTCGACTTCCGCGGCCATGGCGTCAGACACGCCCCAGAAGCGGTGCATGACAAAGGCCGTTGCCAACAGAAAAGCTGTGACCAGCCAGGCGCCGATTTTGCCGCGAAAACCGACCAGAACGGAAATCGCGCCGAGAACGAGCACGAGGCCGGAAAGAATCACGCTCGCTTGCGGCAGCGGCACACCTTTGACCGTGGCGTAACTGACCATGGCGGGCATATACAAGAAGTGATTCGACCCCATGATGATCAGCGGCAGCGCATATAAAATTCTGCCCGCCAGAAAAATGTAGTTGTTCATGTTTCCTCCTCACGCGCTCGAAAAGCGTGTTTTAGGTACAACCGTGATTTGAAAGGCATGGTTTCCCCATCGGTATATTTGAGTTGCCTTGGGCGACCGCCTGAAAATTAAATTGTTCCATAGTAGCAAAAAACAAAGTTTTTGTCAAGCAAAATTTGCGGGATGGGGATTTTGCATGAAGCTTGACAATATCGGCTGGCTGTCCTATATTAAGCCCGAACGGCTAAACCAGGAGCACAACATGAAACCTCTCGAAAATCAAATCGCCATCGTCACCGGCGCCTCGAGCGGCATTGGCGAGGCGACGGCATTGGCGTTGGCGGAAGCCGGGGCTAAAGTCGCACTGGCGGCGCGGCGCAAAGATCGGCTGGGAAATGTCAAAAAGAAAATTGACGGCGTGGGCGGCGAAGCGCTGCTCGTTCAAACCGACGTGAGCGCGCGCGAGCAAGTAGAAGTGATGGTGGGACAGACAAAAAAGAAATGGGGGCGGGTCGATATTCTCGTCAACAATGCCGGCGTGATGTTGCTATCGTTTATGGAAAAGCTGAAACTCGATGAATGGGAGAGGATGATCGACGTCAATTTGAAAGGCACGCTCTATGGCATTGCAGCGGTGCTGCCGATCATGCGCGAGCAGAAAAGCGGGCACATCGTCAATATCTCATCTGACGCGGATCGCAAGGTTTTTCACGGCAGCGCGGTTTATAGCGCGACGAAGGCCGCAGTGACGCTGCTCTCAGAAGGCTTGCGTTTCGAGCTGGCCTTGGAGAAAATGCCGATTCGCGTTACCTCGATTTCCGCCGGCGCGGTGACGACCGAGCTGGCGAAGCATATTACCGACAAGGATATTTTCGAGGTGTTCAGAACGCACCCGCCCATCGAATTTATGAAAGCCGCGGACGTGGCCGCCGCGGTGCTGTTCGCCGTGATGCAGCCGCCGCACGTGGATATCAACAACATTTTGGTGCGGCCGACGGAGCAGGCAACGTAGTTCCTAAATTTTGCAACGAAAAGGGAACCGCAACGAAAGTGGTCCCTGCTTTTGGCGTTCCAGGCCTTTACAAAATTTCGCTTGCTCGCCATACAAATGTTTCGTACTTTCCAGTGGTATTTTGTTATACCCTGCATTCTCCACAATTAAATTGAAAATCAAATGTCTTTTCATATCAACGCCAAGCCCGGCGACATCGCCGAGACCATTCTCCTGCCGGGAGATCCGTTGCGGGCAAAGTATGTTGCCGAAACCATGCTGGAACAAGCTGCGTGCTACAACCAAGTGCGCGGCATGTACGGCTTTACCGGAACATATAAGGGCAAAAGAGTTTCGATCCAAGGCACGGGCATGGGCATTCCTTCCATTGCGATTTACGCCAACGAGCTGATCTCGTCATTTCACGTGCGCCGGCTGATTAGAGTGGGAAGCTGCGGCGCCATTCAGCCGGATTTGAAGCTCAGGGATATCATCTTGGCGATGTCTGCGTGCACGGATTCGAGCTTCAACAAGTTGCGCTTTCAGGGAATGGATTATGCGCCAACCGCGAGCTTTCGGTTGCTCAAAAATGCTTATGACACGGCGATGCGCAGAGGAATCGAGATAAAAACCGGCAATATTCTGAGCAGCGATAATTTCTATAATGCCGATCCGGAACAGTGGAAGCTTTGGGCGGCTTACGGCGTGCTGGCGATAGAAATGGAGAGCGCCGCACTCTACACAATTGCGGCGCAGCACAAGGTCGAGGCGTTGTCCATTTTGACGGTATCGGACAGCCTGGTGACCGGCGAAGAAGAGCCGGCGGCAGCGCGCGAGAAAGCTTTTACGCAGATGTTCGAGATTGCGCTGGAGATTGCTGAATAAAAATGATCATTCTCTACAATCCCCCCAGCAGCGCCTCGCGAAAACCGCATCTGCCTATGTCGCTGCTGGCCGTGGCGTCGCTGCTGGAACGCAAATATGAGTACGAAATCATCGATGGCAACTTGGTGGATGACCCGGTGGCGCGCATGATCGAGATCGGCAAGACGAAAAAAGTCACCGCCATCGGTGTCACCGTCATGCCCGGCCCGCAGTTGAACCATGCCGTGCCGCATTCCCAGCGCCTCAAGGCCGCATTGCCGGATGTTCCCATCGTTTGGGGAGGTTATTTCCCCTCGCAACACGACGATACGGTTCTGCGCGAGGATTATGTCGATTTCTGCGTCCGCAGCCAGGGTGAGCAAACTTTTCTCGAGCTGGTGCGCGTGCTCGATAAAGGCGGCGCACTTTCGTCAATTCCCGGCCTGAGTTATAAAGAAAACCGAAACATCAAGAAAAATCCCAATCGGGCGCTCATTCCGCTCGATGATCTTCCCGGCTGGCCTTATGAGAAAATTCCGATGCCGCGGTACTTGCACAAGCAATATTTGGGCAATCGGGTCGGCACGCATAACACCTCTTTCGGGTGTCCGTTTGCCTGTAATTTCTGCGCCGTCGTCGGCATGTCCAACCGGCGATGGCTGGCGGAGTCGCCGGCGCGTATGGCGCGCATTGTCAAATTTCAGCACGACCGGTATGGCGCGGATGCCATCCAGTTTCACGATATGGATTTTTTTATTTCCGAACCGCGCACGGCAGAGTTCGCCGAGCGAATTTCCGGACTGGAAATGAGTTGGTGGGCGTTGGGCCGGGTGGACGAGCTGATGCGCTACAGCGAGGCCACGTGGAAAAAAATGAAGACCAGCGGATTAAAGATGGTCTTCAGCGGCGCCGAGTCGGGTTCCAATGAGCTGCTCAAGCGGATGAACAAAGGCGGTCAGGCCACGGCGGAATTGACGCTCGAGCTGGCCAAGCGTATGAAGTCTTTCGGCATCGTGCCCGAGTTCTCGTTCGTGATGGGTAACCCGCCCGATCCCCTCGAGGACATCCGCGCGACCTTCGCGTTCATTCGCCGGATCAAAAGAGTCAATCCTCACACCGAAGTCATTTTGTATATCTACACGCCGGTTCCTCTTGAAGGAACTTTGTACGAGGAGGCCAGAGCCATGGGCTTCAAGTTCCCCGAAACTCTGGCGGAATGGGTTAGCGGCGATTGGCGCAAATTCTCCATACGGCGCGATCCGCATACGCCGTGGATCAATCCTCGCATCAAGAGAGCCGTCCGCGGTTTTGAGAGCGTGTTGAACGCATACTATCCAACGGTGACTGATAAAAAACTAACCGGATTCAAACGGACGGTGCTGCGCCTGTTGGGTGGTTGGCGTTATCACACGCGCTTTTATTGGTTACCGCTCGAGCTGCGGGCGTTTCACAAATTTTTTCGCTATCAACGCCCGGAGACCACCGGCTTTTGACGGCGTTTCATGTTTGAAAAATTAAAGAGTCATTGGCGCCGGCAATTTAAAGAGCTGGAGGTAAAGGAAGCCTACGCGGCTTGGGCTTCTACTTATTCTCCCAGCGCGCACAATCCGCTGATGGAGCTCGAGCAGCGCGCGGTCCTGGAGCTCTTGCCTGATCCGGCAGGCAAAACCGCGCTCGATCTGGCTTGCGGCAGCGGCCGTTATCTCGCCACGCTGGTTGAGCGCGGCGCCGCGCCGGTAATTGGCCTCGATATCTCGCCCCAGATGTTGGCTCGTGCTCGAACGAACAGCCGCCATCTCGTGCAAGCCGATCTCCGCTGGTTGCCTTTGGCGAATTCATCTTTCGAGGTGGTGGTGTGCGGACTGGCTGCCGGCCATGTTGATGACCTGCGTGGTGTCATGATCGAAGTGGGGCGCGTGCTCGTTTCCGATGGCATCGTGGTCTATTCCGACTTTCATCCCTTTGGTTCCCTGGCTGGCTGGAAGCGCACGTTTCGCGCAGAGAACGGCCGTGAATACGCGGTCCGTCAACACACCCATTTGTACGCCGATCATCACGCTGCCTGCCGCGCCGCCGGGCTTGTCATCGAAGAGGTGCGGGAGCCTCGCATTGATTTTGAGCACAAGTGGCGCGGCTACCCGGCCGTGCTGGTGATTCGGGCACGGAAGACTTGAGCAAAATGATTTAAATTGTTTTGCCATCAATTCATTTTGCCGGTAAGTGCTTGGCTGAGATTTTGAGACCAGGAAGTCTTTACAAACAGAGCAAGTTTTTCCCAACGGATAGAAACAACGCAACTGATAAAAGTTCTGTTGATCCGTTGCGTTGTTTCAATCCGTTGGGGTTAATTTTGCTTTATTCGCTTGTCGGTTTGAGGCGAAACTTTGTTGGATAGTTACTGACTCCATGTGGCGATTCGGTCGATTACATCCAATTAGCTTTATAAACGCGCAAGTTCTCGGGCCCGATGGAGTGCTTGGGTCATCGCTGCGAATCGAGGCCGGACGGATCGTGGATCTGAACACCGCGCCTCAATTAAAAGACCTTGTCATCGATCTTGGCCGTGCAATCATCGCGCCGGGTCTGATCAACGCCCACGACCATCTCGAGCTCAATAATTTTCCGCGTTTGAAATGGCGTGATCGTTATTCCAATGCGCGTGATTGGATTGCCGACTTTCGGCCCCGCTTCAAAACCGATCCGGCCTTAATCGAACCGCTGTCAATTCCACTCCGCGATCGTCTGTTGTGGGGTGGAATCAAAAATTTGCTCAGCGGCGTGACGACGGTTTGCCACCACAATCGGTTGTATCGGCCATTGCGCTACGGCTTTCCGATCCGCGTCGTCAAGCGCTATCGCTGGAGTCACTCGTTCCTGCTCGACAGCGAGGCGGTCGGGCAGGAATACCGCCGCACCCCCAAGACTTGGCCGTGGATTATTCACCTCGCCGAAGGTACGGACGCCGACGCTGCCACGGAACTGGACCGTCTGGATCGGCTCGGAGGTCTTGGCGCCAACACGGTTATCGTTCATGGCGTCGGGCTGAGCGCGACGGATAGGGCGAAATTGCTGGATAAAGGCGGGGCGTTGATCTGGTGTCCCGCGTCAAATTTTTTCATGTTGGGTGAAACGGCCCGCGTGAGCGAGCTCGCTGGTGCCGGACGTGTGGCTCTGGGAAGTGACTCGCGCGTGAGCGGTGCGCCGGATTTGTTGGGCGAGCTTAAGGTCGCATACGAAACTAAACAAGTGAGCTTGAACGGACTTTTCCGCATGGTGACTTCTGATGCAGCCGCGATTCTGCGGCTCCCTCGTGCCGGACGCATCGCCAAAGGGTTGCCAGCCGACGTGACGATATTTTCATCCCGGCATGACCAGCCGTTTGATCATATCGTGGCCGCGCGGCGATCTGATCTTCGCCTCGTGTTGATCGCCGGGCGTCCGTTGATCGGTGATCCTGATATGGCGCCGGTCTTCGCCGCCGCACGGGTTGCTGCCGAAAAAGTGCGCGTCGATGGCTGTGAGAAATTAATGGCTGGTTCGCTTGTTGAGCGGCTGCGGCGATCGGCGATCAACGAACCGGGTCTTGAAATATGACTAATTTTTTTAAACATTTTCATCTCAATTCGTCTGATCGAATCGAGCGGCTTCACGTGGTGGCGCTGATGCCGCACAGCGCTTGCAACTGCCGCTGTGTCATGTGCGATATTTGGAAGGCCAACGCCAACAAGCAGGAGCTGACGCGCGAAGATTTGCTGCCGCATATCGCCAGCTTCCGTAAATTCGAAGTGCATGCGGTGATTTTGTCCGGCGGTGAGGCGTTGATGCATTCCAACCTGTGGAGGCTGTGTGAGCTGTTGAAAGAAGTGCCGGTGGAGATCTCCCTCCTATCTACGGGCTTGCTGCTCAAGCCTCACGCCCATGAAGTGATCCGCTGGTGCGATGACGTCATTGTCTCGCTGGACGGCCATCGCGAAGCCCACGACGCCATTCGTAACGTGCCCCGCGCGTATGACCGGCTGGCGGAAGGTGTGGCGGCCCTGAAAAGACTCGATTCGAAATTTCGCGTCTCGGCCCGCTGCGTGATTCAACGCCGTAACTATTTCGCTTTGCCGAATATCATTGCGGCGGCGCATGAAATCGGTCTGGACCAAATTTCTTTCCTGGCGGTTGATGTTGCAACCACCGCTTTCAATCGTCCGACACCTTGGGGAAACGAACGCCTCGCTGATGTTGCTCTCAGTCCGAACGAGGTAGCCGATTTTAAGAGCCTCTTGGAAAAGACCATCCTTGGCTACGCCGATGACTTTGCTTCGGGCTTTATCGCTGAAGCCCCGGAGAAGATGCGCCGGCTGCCCGAGTACTTTGCTGCTCTTAACGGCGTGGGTGAATTTCCGGAGAACCACTGTAATGCGCCCTGGGTCTCCACCGTGATCGAGGCCGATGGCACGGTGCGGCCCTGCTTTTTCCATCGTCCGCTGGGCAATATCCGCGAGCGCCCCTTGGAGGCTATCCTCAATTCCGACGAGGCCATGGCGTTTCGCCGCCAACTCGACGTGAAGGCCGATCCCATCTGCCGCCAATGTGTATGCACGCTGTACCTGTGACCCAAGAACGATAGTGGCGTTCGCGGGGGTCGAAACCCAAGAAGCGCCTCAGGTTAAAGAGCCATGAGAATCTTAGCGTTTGTAAATAAAATTAGAAACCTCTTCATCAATAAACTGAGAGCAAATCAAAAGATATTTTCTTTCCGGCTTTTTGCTTTTTTGGTTTTATTGATTACTCTTGAAATTGGTTTGCAGATGGTTCGACTGGTCATCAACTTTGGAAAACCAACGAGCCGAGACAAAAAATTGGCATTGTCCATATATAAAAACAAGGAATGGGCTGAGTCTTTATTTAAAGAGCATGAAGACACTAAAAAATTAGATTTTGATCAATATGTGGGCTGGAAGAGGCAGGAATATCATGGCCGATTTATCAATATTGGCGCGGATGGGACAAGAAAAACCTCCAATCGAACGCATGCGATGAACGCAAATTGCGATTCGATTTACGTATTCGGTGGTTCCACCATTTGGGGCATAGGTGTCAGAGATGAGTATACCGTTCCTTCTTGTCTGTCTAAAATCCTGAATCAGCACGGCTTTAATTCCATCGTCAAGAATTATGGTGAAAGTGGATATACCTTCACCCAAGGCGTGATACGCTTGATTCTACTGCTCAAAGAAGGCCACCGGCCTCGATTGGCAATTTTTTATGACGGGGTAAATGAAGTCAGTACCGCATATCATAATGGACAAGCTGGGATCATTGGATTAGCGGCTGAATTTCAGTCATTGTTGAAATGGAAGCGACGTTCTTATGTTGAACAAATGGGGTCGATTGTGAAAGCAGTCGTTGTCCATCACTCGATGATCTACCGGTCGGTTGATAAATTGATCCGCCTATTTCAACATAATCCTTTGCCGCCTGCCGCAAGGCATTACGAGGAACAAGAGCTTGAACGGCTTTCTCGGGGCATCATAACCTATTATATCGCCTCATTGAATCTCGTTGACAAATTGTCAAGAACTTATGATTTCAAGTACATTTGTTTTTGGCAGCCGGTCATTTATACCAAAAAGCAAATGACCGAAGAAGAAGAAAACTTGGATGATAATGTGAGAGACAAGAAATTGCGCAAGCTTTATCTCGACACGTATGGCGCGATAAAAAAATTGCCACTGCTTCATTTTTATGATCTCTCCGAAGTTCTCGACAATCGAAATACGACTCTTTATTCTGATTTTTGCCATCTCTCCGAAGAAGGCAATGAAATCGTTGCCAATGAAATAGCCGAAGTGATTATCACAAAATTTCCAAAATAGACTTGGCGAAACTGTATTCTGATTAACATGGTTAATTATATGAAATCCGCAAGTAGCGTCATTTTCTTAGTTCCTGGATTTCCGAAAGACGAAGAAGACACCGAATGCCTCCCGCTGTTGCAGAATTACATTTTTTATTTCTCCAAATCACACCCGGCCGTCCCAATTGCGGTGATTGCTTTCCAATATCCGTATTTTATTGGAAAATATAAATGGAATAATATCGCCGTGTATTCAGCCGGCGGAAAAAACCAGCGGCGTGTGTTCAGAATTCTTGCCTGGGTGCGCGCTGTTTATTATTTTTTGCGATTGCGCCATCACATGAATGTCGCGGTTATTCACAGCTTTTGGCTGGATGAGTGCACGTTCGTTGGCCAATGTCTGGCGAAAGCATTCCAGATAAAGCACGTCGCCACCATCGGAGGGCAGGAGGTAAAACCTTCAAACCGATATCTAAAATATTTCGATTACGCCAGGCTGACGATGACGTGCTGGTCCCGGTTTTCTGCCGATGATTTTCAAAAGGTAACGGGACAAAAAGTTGACAAAATCATTCCCATCGGCTTGGACCATCAGCGCTTTGCAGCCATCGCTCCTGCCCAAGTCCGGAAAATTGACGTCTTGGGTGTCGGCTCATTGATCCCGATAAAAAATTTCAAGCTGTTCATAGAAATCGTTTCGGAGCTGGCCGCAGAATTTCCCGGGCTCGAAGTTAAAATCATCGGTGAGGGGCCGCAGTATCAAAATTTAAAAGGGTTGATTCGGAAAAAATTTCAAGACAATATACAGCTTGTGGGCAAGCTCTCCCGCCGCCAAGTCATGAATTACATGGCGCAAAGCAAAATTTTATTGCACACCTCCTCGCACGAAAGCCAGGGTTACGTGTTTATGGAGGCGCTTTATTACGGCATGACTATCGTGAGTTTTGACGTCGGGTATCTGGGGCAAACCGAGAAAGCGATAAGATGCATCAGCAAAGAGGATATGCTTGCCAATTTAAGAAAACTCTTGAAACAGCAGCTCAACTATGATCGCGTTTTGCTAAAACCCATCGAAGAAACGGTCTCTGAATTTAGAGCGCTCTATGGCGCAGTCAATGTCTGAACCCGGGCCGCTGGTGTCTGTGGTCATCCCGACCTTTAACCGGCTCCAATACCTCAAAGAGGCGGTGGCATCGGTCTTTGCACAAACTTACGCTCATTGGGAGCTTATTGTCGTGGATGATGGCTCGACGGATGATACCCTCAGCTATGTGTCCATGCTCGATGATCCCCGCGTGCGCCTCGTCTGTGAGACGCACTCCGGCAATCCGGCTCGTATGCGCAATATCGGCGTTGCCCAGGCTCGCGGCGAGTACGTGGCGTTTCTTGACTCCGACGATTTGTGGGAACCGGATAAGCTTGGAGTCCAACTTGAATACCTCCGCGCGAACAGCGGCTGCCGTTGGTGTTATACGCAGTTTACGCTGATGGATGAGGCGGGAAAAGAGATTCCCATGCGGGCTGGCGGTCCGTGGCGGCCCTATTCCGGTTTCATTCTGCGGGAATTAGTGACGAATAAAGCGGCGATTACCATCATCAGTGTTGTCGCCGAGCGGAGCCTATTCGATGAGATCGGTGTGTTTGACGAGGATAACGGCATTGTGCTTCGAGAAGACTACGACCTGCTTCTTCGCATGGCCGCGCGCGCCAAGACGGTCGCGGTACCGCAAGTGCTTTGCCGGGCTCGCGATCATGCCGGCCGGTCGACCTCTCAGCGCGACGACCTTTACGACTGCTCTGCAAAGGTGTTTCTGAAGTTTGGACGCCTGACCACCGATCCGGAAATTCGACGTTTATGTCATCGTCGAGGCGCTTGCCATCTCGTTGCGGCCGCCGATCGGCGCATTGTGACAAGATCCGGTAATGGCGCATTTCGACGTTTGATCCAGGCATTACGTTATTATCCTTTGTATGGCCGCTGGTGGATCGTGTTAGCGAAGTTTCTGCTGTTTCCGGTTCTCCGGCGCTGGCGATTCGGTTAGGGGGGTGGAATAGAATAAACTATCCTTTCGATGTAAGCAAATCGTTGTTTTTCAGCACTGAACCGCGCAATGTGAGAATGTTATTTTATTCCACCCCCTTAGGCGCGATTGTATGTACTTTCTTTCTCCTTCTTGCCCAACGCGGACAAGCCGCAACCAAGCTTCACCACAAAGATACAAAGAACACAAAGCCCTTTCGTTTTTTTCTTTGTGAACTTTGTGCCTTTGTGGTGTAAAAATCTTTGCTTTTTTTGCACAGATTTGACTATAAAGAGACTATTTCCATCAAAAGCCTGATGAGAGCCAATGCGAATCTGCCATGTTCGAGGTTATTACGATTCGGCGTCGCTTCCGGGGTGGCGGAGTGGCCGTGAGATGGTGCGGGCATTTCCGCTGATTTCTTGTTTGCCGGTCGAGCTGGCGCGCCGGGGCCATGAAGTCACGGTGCTGCAACATTTTCACCGCCGCGAATTTTTTGCGGAAGCCGGCGTGCGTTTTGAATTTTTGCCGCCGCCTTTTGGACCGGCCCATGCCGGCAAATTTCTCGGATTTTTTCTTCGCCAATATCGGTTCCCATATTTTCAGTTGGCTACCGGCATCCTCGATCGCCTGGAGACATTGCGGCCGCAGCTGATCCATTACTTCGGCCTGACCATAACGCCAAACTTGTGGCTGATCTTGCGTTGGGCGAAAAAACGCGAGGTGCCGGTCGTGGCTCATTATCACGGCGGCTCTCCGGCGCGCCATTGGCTGGCGCGGCGAGTTGAGCGCGATAATTTGCAGCACGTGAGCCGCGTGCTGTTTACCACCCTTGAGCAAGCCGAAGATTGGCAAAAGGCCGGCCTCGACGTTAAAAAAGTACGCCAGGCTTTGGGAAATTCCAGCGATTTCCAGCCGCAGGATCGCGCCGAAGCCCGGCGTTGCACCGGCCTGGAAGGCGCACCGATTTTTGTGTCTGCCGGACGCTTGCATCCAATTAAAGATCCTCTGACGATGCTCCACGGTTTCGAGAAAATTGCCGCGGCTCGGCCGCAAGCACGGCTTTATCTCTTTTATCGCACCGCCGAGCTGCTGGAAGCCATGAAAAACGAGGTGGACGCCAAACCCGGCCTGGCGGAACGTGTGAAATTCTGCGGCGAGGTTTCTCCTTCTCAAATGCAAGCTATTTTCAGCAGCGCGGATTTTCTTTTACAAGCCAGCCGTCGCGAGTTCGTCGGCTGCGCGATTCTGGAGGCGATGGCTTGCGGCGCCATCCCGGTTGTCACCGACATCCCATCGTTTCGCGTGATGACGGAAAACGGCCGCTATGGCATCCTTTTCCCGGCGGGTAATTCCGACGCCCTCGCCGCCGGAGTGCTCGGCTTGAGCCGCGAGGCGATTTGCCGGCAGTCACAAGCCGTTCGTGAAAAATTTTTGCGGGATTTGAGCTTTCCGGCATTGGCAGGAGGAGTTGAAGAAATTTACCGTGAACTGGTGCCGGGCGAGCCTGCGCGCTGATAAAAACAAAAAGTATAGCGATGAGAAGATTCTCATTTGAATGGATCGTTGTCGGCGTCGCCATGCTGGTTTATTCGTTTTTCACTTTCCGCGCGCTTGACCGCTTCCCGTTGGTGCATGTTGATGAAACCTGGTATTCTGCATATTTAAGCTCGGCGGATTTGCCCTGCGGCGAATGCATGGAAGCGGCCTGCCGGTTTGGTGACGTTCATTGCTTGACGCGATACACACCCGAAATGATATTTACGTTGGCCAGCGCTTTATTGAAAAAATCGAAAAATCGCGGGAAATCACCTGAAGACGTAATGCCTCAGTTGTGGGTGGACCGTCCGGACGCTAAACTTATTGAATTCGCCAAACTCACAAATAACAAAGCGTCCGGACGGTGTTTTTCCACCGAAGTCTGAGGCACTACCTGAAGGCCGGCATTGGCGTCAAATTGGTTCCAGCGTCTTGGCGAGCAAATCCGGATATTGATACACGCCGGTAATTTCGCCGTCCTCCAATTCATATATTCTATCGCAATTTCTCAGCGTGGTGATCCGGTGGGCGATGATAAAAATTGTTTTATCCCGGCCGGCAAGCCTTTCGATGGCATTGGCGATTTCCTTTTCCGTCTGGCTGTCCAGCTCGCTTGTGGCCTCGTCAAAAACCAGTATCTGTGAATTCCGATAGAGCGCTCTGGCAATGGCGAGCCGTTGTCTTTGGCCGCCGGACAATTTTGCGCCATGCTCGCCAATTTGGGTTTCTATTCCGTCCGGCAGCCCGGACACGAACTCTGCCAAACCGGCCTGTTGAATCGCCAATTGCAGCCTTTCGAGGCTCATCTCAACCCGATCTTCGCCAAAGGCTATATTGTCAGCGACGCTGCCATCGAGCAGAAAGGGATTTTGTTTGACGTACCCGATCAGCTTGCGCCACGCCGCGGTATCTTCGGGAGCAAGCGGCCGGCCATCGACAACGATTTGCCCGGAACGTTCGGTTAAAAAGCGCAAGAGAATGTTCATGAGCGTGGTTTTGCCGGAGCCGGATTTGCCAATAAAACCGACCGTGTCCCCCTTTTTTACGGTAAAGCTTACATTTCTCAATATGAGCGGCGCGGCGTTGGAATATGAAAATGAGAGGTTGCGAAAGGCAATATACTCATTGAAGCGAATATTCTCAGGCGGTCCGGAATCTTGAAAATGCCGAGCGGCGGGCTTGCCGTCAAGCTCCTGCAAAATATCCATGGTGTATTGAAAAGTTTTTATGTTCATCAAAGCGATGGATATGCGATTTAGCGAGGGCATGAGGCGATACGCCGAAGCGGTAAAAAGGCTCAATAAGACAAAGAGCTCGCCGGGGTTTTCCGAAAAAAACGCCGTGTAAACAAAAATAATGGCCACGCTCAAAACGACGATGATTTCAGCCAACCTGGCGGGAAGCAAGTTGATGGCGTGAAAGCGGGCGAGGTTTTGATTCAACTCATTTTGCAAATCAATAAAATTTTTTATAAACCAGGATTCCTTATGATGCAGCTTGACCTCGACGTAGCCATTAATGCCGTGAAAAAGATGTTTCGTGGCCGCCGGAT
This sequence comes from Candidatus Zhuqueibacterota bacterium, assembly GCA_022616415.1. Taxonomy (GTDB): domain Bacteria; phylum Zhuqueibacterota; class Zhuqueibacteria; order Zhuqueibacterales; family Zhuqueibacteraceae; genus Zhuqueibacter. Next base: position 17,875 of record JAKEEU010000245.1, read on the forward strand.
GCAGCTTTTTCGTGCGGCTGCCGATTTCACTCAATTTGTTTTTTTTGCCGCGATACAGGAGAAAAAATGGCGGGCCGGCGATTAGAAGCAGCAGGGCAAAAATTTGAAAATTATATATGGCGATGCCCGCAATGACGAGGACGAATACGATGAAATCGGAAAGAAAAGTCACCGTTGCCAATAAAATATAAGTTGAAAATTCAACCGGGATATGGGTGATATTTCTGGCTGACAGCGAGGAATTGGTATTGCTAAAAAACAGATAGCCCTTTTTGTAATATTCTACAAATAGCCTCTCCGAGAGACTGGTTGCAACCGCGTACGTGAAACGGGATTGATGCCGATTGATCAAAAACCCGACGGCGTTTTTGCAGACAAAAAGCAGCAGGATAAATAAAATCGCGGCTGCTAAAAACGCATTGGCGCTTTGAAAGCCCAAAGCCTCGTAAACAAAATTCAAGTATTGATTTGAGCGTATTCTGGAAGAATCAAGGGCCAATAAAATGAAAGGCAAAATCGACGCGAGGCTGAACACGTCAAAAAAAGCGTTGCACAAAATAAGGACGACAGTGACCAACGCCTTTTTCCTTTGCGCCGGCAATAGTATTTTGCTCATTTGAAAAATGGTTTTGAATAAAACGTATCGAAAAGGATTGCGCATGATGGTCCTCTCTGCTAAATTGAGGTTGAGCAAAAGACCAGGCAACTAACCGGACAAATCAATGGCTGTGGGAAAGATACCGAGTGGCCGCTACAAAATCAAGGATATAGTTTTGGGGTGGTTCGCCATCGGCATGGCCGCGCTGATTTATTCGTTTTTCACTTTTCGCGGGCTCGACCGTTTTCCGCCGGTGCACGTGGACGAGCCGTGGTATGCTGCAGCCGCATATAAACTGGCTGCCCAAGGGATTTTTGGCTCGGATTTATTCACTGGCTACTATCACATCGAGCAACACAATTATCATCAGATGCCGCTTTTCCAGCTTTCGCAGGCGCTGGTTTATAAAATGGCCGGGTTTGGTTTGGCACAGATGCGTTTGACCGGCGCCTTGTGGGGCCTGGCGTTGTTGTTCCTGACTTTCGCTGTGGGCCGGCAGATTGGCGGCGCGCGTTGCGGGGCGCTGGCCGTGTGGCTTGAGGTTTTTCTTTGCGTGCTCGCTGATAAAACGCGCAGCGGCATTCCCCTTCTCGAGTTTGCGCGCGTGGCGCGGCCGGATATCGCAGTGCCGGCTTGTGGCCTGGCCGCGCTGTGGATTTTCAACATTGCCGAGCAGCGCCGGAAAGCACGGCTCTATGCCTTTGCCGGCGTTTTTACGGGTATGGCCGGCCTGGCGCATCTTTACGGTGCATTTTATTTGCCGGCATTGTTGCTGGCGCTTTTTTTACGGCGGCGCCGGAAAGTCTTTCGTGAGCCATCGCTTTATCTCATGCTCGCCGGCTTCGTTTTTATCTGGCTGCCGTGGCTATTTTTCGCCGCGCAAAGTTTTGCAGATTACCGCGGCCAAATGCTCGGCCATGCGCCGCGTTTTAATGTTTTTGATCTGCAATTCTACCTTCACAATCTTCAGAACGAGCCGTGGCGGTTTGGGCCGCTCGGCCCCAGAAGCTTGCTGAGCTGGCGTTTCGGCGTGTGGCTGGCGCTGTTTGGCGTTTTCGCGGGCGTTATTTTTTTTTGGAAAAAACGCTCAACTGTCTTGGTCGGGCCTCTATTTCCCGTGGTCATCGCCCTGATTACCCTCGAAGCTTTGCTGGCTCTGCTTATTCGGGCAAAATTTCCGATCTATTTGCTGAGCATTTTGCCCCTGGCTACCCTCCTGCTTAGCTGGACGCTGCTGGAAGGGTTCGCCTGGGAAAAACTGCGGCCGAATTTTCGGTTTCTTCTTTTGGGTACGGTTTTGGTATTGCTCACTTTCGAGGGCACGGCCCGCCTGCTCCGCCGTGAAAAATTGATGGCGGCAATGACGCCGTATCCGGCTTTTATTGGCCGATTGCAGCCGCACATTCCGACAGGTGCATTGATTTTGGGGCCGAATCAATTTTGGCCGGGCTTGGCTGATCATCCTTATCGCACCTGGTTTCTCCCCTTTATGCTGAGCGATGCCGGTTATTCGGCTGTGCCGATCAGTTTTGATTCAGCCCTGGTCAAAATTTCACCGCGGGTCATTTTGCTCGACGACGCCATCCGCGACTACTTTGCTTCGATTGCCAAACCCGGCCATCCGCAACACGAGCGCGCCGCGGCTTTTGCGGATTATCTGCGCCGGCGCAACGCCAACCTGGCCGCCGAGGTGAATGATGCGACTTACGGCCGCATCGAAATCTTTCAATTGGCAAATTTGCCCTGACTTTGAACAGCGTTTACCCATGGATAAGCAGCTTATCAACGTCAACGAAGCCTTCTCCAGGCAATCAGTGATTTATGATGCTTATGAAGAGCATCACCCTATTTTGCAATGGATGCGCGATCAGGTGCGCGCTCACGCCTTGTCTTTTTTGCAGCCCACTGATAAAATTCTCGAGCTTAATGCCGGCACGGGATTGGACGCAGTTTTTTTTGCCAGCCGAGGGTTCAAGGTGCATGCCACCGACCTCGCCGATGGGATGATATCCCAGCTCGAAAGAAAAGTCGATTTGCTAAAACTGCACGATAAAATTACGATACAGAAATGTTCATTTACCGAGCTGGAAAACGCCCGGATCGGCCCGGTTGATTATATTTTTTCAAATTTTGGGGGGCTCAATTGTGTTGCCGATCTGACCCTGGTAACGAGAAAGATTCCCGAGTTGCTCAAACCCGGCGGGTTTGTTACCATGGTCATGATGGCGCCCGTTTGTCCGTGGGAGCTGGCATTGATTTTTCGGGGCCATTTTAAGACCGCCGGGCGCCGGCTGCACCGCGGCGGCGTTCTGGCCCGCGTCGAAGGGGTGAATTTTATGTCGTATTATTTTTCCCCTCGGCAAGTTCTAAAAGCTTTTGGGAAGGACTTCAAAAAAGCCAGACTGCAGGGCCTTGCCGCCGTCAGCCCTCCACCGTATATGGAAAATTTTCCGAAACGATATCCGAAAATATATAAATTTTTGGCCTCCGCCGACGCGCGAATTTCCCGGTTTCCGCCCTTTAATGCGTGGGCCGATCATTTTATTCTAACCGTCCAATATTTGCCAAAATGAAGTCATCCTGTCTTGACATTGCACAAAAAGTTGCCTACTTTTGACATAATTCTTTTGAAGTGTAAATGTTCAATAAACCATGTTGTCATTCCGGAGGAATCTTTTTAATTCGAGCATTTGACTTGGATTCAAAAAAGACTGCGTCCGCAGGATTCTTCCAGAATGACAGTTCTAATACGGAGTTCTAACCATCGCTGCGACGGTAGCCGGCATACTCAGCTTCGTTTATTTTTTATTAGTCGGCCAGAAAAGCATTCCGGAATGGCTGCGGGAAAGAAACACCGCCAATAACGCCACGAAGGATCATATTTCCGATATAAGCCTCCCGCCGCGACTCGTGCAGCACAATCTTCCCCACCGCGGGGATTTCATCGGCCGCGAAAAGGAGAAGAAGCAGGTTCACGAAGCCTTGAAGTCACGCTCGTTCATCACCACGATTGACGGCATTGGCGGCATTGGCAAAACCAGCTTGGCTTTAGAAGTATTACACGAATGTTTAGTGGTGAGTCAAAATTCTCAGTTGGTTACAAACGGCGTGCAAAAATTCGACGCTTTCATTTGGACTTCCGCGCGGGATCGCGAGCTCACCATCAACGACGTCCTCGACACCATAGCGCGAACGCTGGAATATCCGTTTCTCGCCCAATTGTCTCACGAAGAGAAACGTCACGAAATCGTCAAACGCTTGCAAGAGAAACCCTGCTTGCTGATTGTCGATAATTTCGAAACCGTAACTGACGATGCCGTTCAGGATTTTGTGTTGAATCTGCCCGAACCGAGTAAATGCCTGATCACCAGTCGTACCCAAAGCCTCAGACAGGCGCGTGCGGTTTCGCTGCGAGGCATGGAAAAAGAAGAAGCTCTCCTTGTCATAAAAAATGAAAGCGGCCGGCTTGGCATAAATCTTGAAGCGCTCATTGCGAATGAAAGAAACTTTCTACTTTTCTATAAAGCCACTGGCGGCGCACCCTTGGCAATTCGCTGGTCGATTGGCCAGATCAAGCAGCGCGGCCAATCCATCGAAGGCGTCCTCAATAGCCTTTACGGCGCCAGAGGTGATATCTTTGAAATTATTTTTCAACGCGCTTGGTCATTATTGTCAGAATCATCCCGCCAGATTCTCATGATCATGCCCGTCTTCGCTGCTTCCGCTTCAAAAGCGGCAATTGAAGCGGCGAGTGATGTTCACGGATGGGATTTGGATGAAGGGCTTGGGCAACTGGTTGAGTTGTGGCTTTTAGAAGCGAGTGAAAAGCTTGATGAATCGAAACGGCGATACAGTCTTCATCCTTTGACTCGATTTTTTGCTCAAAATCAACTTAATGAAAATCAAGATTTGGAACGCCAGGCAAGAGTGAGGCTTGCTGAGTTTTTCGAAAGTTTTGCCCGGGTCGCCGGTGGTGATAAATGGTTATGGGAAAGATACGATGAGATTGAGGATGAGAAGGATAACATTTTTGTCTTAATTGCTTGGTGCTTTGAAAATCATGAAGAAGTGACGGGCATGAATTTGACAAAAGCTGTAACCTATTTTATGAGCATTAGAGGTTATCCAAATGAATCAAAATTTTTTGGGCAAAAAGCATTAGATTGTGCAAGAAAACATGGTAGAACCAATGATCTTGCTTGGTTACTAGTTCATGGTATCGGCTGGAGAGAAATCAACGGAGGTGATTTGGATAATGGTGAGGCTATGATTAGAGAAGGACTAACAATTTATGAATCGTCAAAGGATTCCGAGGGCATTTTAGCAGCATTACACAATTTAACCCGTACATTGCGGTTTAAGAGCGATATTGATAGTGCATTTCTTTGCTACGAAAGAGGCATAGCCTTGGCGGAAACTTTAGGAAATAAACTCAAAATTGCACTCTTTAAGAGAGAGTGGTCAATGTTGGCAGCGGCCCAAGGGAGGCTTGTGGAAGCCAAAGCGGGATTAGAATCAATCCTTCCCATGCAACGAGAAATCGATGCTATGACTTTTGTAACTACACTGGCTTTTCTCGCCGATGTTAATCTGCAACTAAATTTATACGACAGTGCGTTTCAAGTTGGTACTGAATGCCTTGAATTAGCAAAACACTTGAAGAAACGGGAGATAATTGCTCAGATTTCTAGAATTTTGGCTTACGTCGAGACGCATTATGGCAATTATCAATCAGCTATATCACTTGCACAAAGCTATCTGGAATTTTATCATGGATTTGGGGCATTCACGAAGAACGTTGAAGAAGTAAAAACGCTCATCAATGAATTACAAGAAAAACTGGCGGCCTAATCCGAAAAATTATGTCCGATCCATTCTTGTTATAGCAAGTCCAAGTCTTTTGCTAAAATAATAATCGTCGTTCTCTGCAAAATACACCTCATTTTCATCATAGCTAGCACGGCTAAAATTTTTTAGGATGAGTCTCATGAAAACCTCGTTTACAAAACGCTCCTGCCTCGTATTGCTTTTTTTTGTTGCTGCAGCAATTGCTTTGTTCCAATTGGGAATCTTCGATCATTCCCGTCAACCCACCCTCGCCGAGCTGAAGAAAGTCGGCATGCCGCACATACGCTCGTCTTTCTCGCCGAAAAACCGCGATGATGCCTACGCGCGCCACGAGTACGAGATGCGGCGTTTGCGCGATCCGCAAACCGGCCGCATTCCCGACAACATGCGCGCACGGGAATTGGATTTCGCTCGCAACCTGCCCACGCGCGAACGCCTGCAAAAGGACGGCGGGGCGCAGCTCTTTGCCGCAGACTGGGCGCGCCGAGGTCCGATCAACGTCGGCGGCCGAACCCGCGCGCTGGCCATCGATCTCAATTACAACGGCACTTCGAACCGGCGCACTTTGGCCGGCGGCGTTTCCGGCGGCATGTTTCTTTCAACGGATGATGGCGCGACCTGGCAGATGACCACGACGCTCGCGCAGCTTCCCAGTGCCACCTGTTTGGTGCAAAATCCCAATAATCGCAACGTCTGGTATTACGGCACCGGCGAATTGATCGGCTCGACGTTCGCCGGCACCATGGGCATTCCCGGCCAGGGCATTTTCAAATCAACCGACGGCGGCCGCACCTGGTCGCAGCTCCCGGCCACGGCGCAAGGCAGCAAAACCCAGTTTGACAACACGTTCGATTTTGTGTGGAATCTGGCGATTCACCCCAAGAGTGGCGCCATCTTCGCTGCGACACTCGGTTTCATCATGCGCTCAACTGATGGCGGGAACAGTTGGACGGACGTGTTAGCCGGACAAGATGCCAATAATTTTCTCAGCATTTTTACCGATGTGGTGATTGCAGCCAACGGCGAGGTGTACGCCACATTGAGCCGCAACGGCACAGCGCTGAATAAGCAACAATACGGCGTCTTCCGCTCGAGCAATAACGGCGATCAATTCACCGTCATCTCGCCGCCGGGATTGGCGCCTGATCCGTACCGCATGGTGTTGGCGACCGCGCCATCCGATCCGAATACACTTTATCTGCTCGTGCAAGCCAAACCCGCCGGCGCCGTTGCTTCCGATCACCAGTTTTTCCGTTACAATGCGGCGAACAACACGCGGGCCGATCTCTCAGCGAATGTGCCCAACGAACCGGGGCTTGCGGGCAACGCTTCATTCAGCTCGCAAGGCGGTTACGATCTCATCGTCAAAGTCAAGCCGGACAACGCCAATGTGGTGTGGATCGGCGGCACCAATTTGTATCGCTCCACCAATGGCGGGCAGAACTTCACGCGGGTCGGCGGCTACGTGAGCGCGAATACTTACGCGCAATTCCAGAACCATCACTCGGATCAACATGCCATTGCCTTTTTCCCGAACAATCCCAACGCCATGATCTCCGGCCACGACGGCGGGCTTGCGAAAACCACGAATGTTTTGGCGCAGCCGCAAACCTGGACGTCGCTGAATAATGGTTACATCGCCACGCAGTTTTACACCGTTGCCGTTGATCCACAAGCCGGAAGCGATTTCATCACTGGCGGTACGCAGGACAACGGCAGTTGGGGCACCGAGGTGGCGAATTTTTCCACGCCGTGGGCTTCACTTCTGCCCGGTGATGGAGCATATACGGACATCGTCGCCGGCGGCAATCCTTTTTATGTCTCCGCTCAACAAGGCGTCATCGTCCGCGCGCGGCGGTCGAACAACCAACTGCTCTATACTTTGGTGCAACCGGCCACAACCAATGGTGAAAGTGATTTTCTTTTTATCGCGCCTTTTCAGTTGGATCCCAACAATCCCCGCGTGATGTATTTGGCCGTCGCCAACGGTGTGTGGCGCAACAGCAACCTGGATGCGATCACGGTGGTGGACAATCAGAATCCGGTCACCACCAATTGGTCGGCATTGAATAACTCGGCGATTGCCAACACCCAGGTCACGACGCTGGCGGTTTCCAAAATCCCGGCGAACCGTCTCTATTTCGGCGCGACCGATTATCAAACGAACACGTTTTTGATGCGCGTGAATAATGCGCCAACCAATCCGGCCGGCACGAACATTACACCCGCCGGTGTTCCCGGCGGCGCTTATCCGTCGTGCCTCGCTGTCAATCCGAATAACGCCGATGAGATCATCGCGGTGTTTTCCAATTATCGCATTCCGAGTTTATGGCATTCCACCAACGGCGGCGCAAGCTGGACGGACGTCGAAGGCAATCTCGCCGGCGACGAAGGGCCTTCGATTCGCTGGGCCAGCATCGTTCCCTCCAATAATGGGAAAGCTTATTTTCTCGCCACCAGCACCGGCGTTTATTCGACGACGAGATTGAACGGCGCCAACACCTTGTGGGCGCAAGAAGGCAGTACGCCGATTGGCAATGCCGTGGTGGATATGATCGCCGCGCGTCCGGCCGATGGCTTGGTGGTGGCTGGAACACACGGTCGCGGCGTTTACAGCGCCCGTTTGAACACGACTGCCGTTGAGAGAAGCGATGAGAACACCGGCCTGCCGCAGGAATTCCGTTTGTCGCAAAACTATCCCAATCCTTTTTCCAATGACGGAGCCCCGACGGACGTAGACTTCGGCAATCCGGAGACCACGATTCGCTATAACCTGCCATCCGCCGGAAAAGTTTCACTGGCGATTTATGATATGCGCGGCGGGCTGATCAAGACGCTGGAATCCGGCAATAGAACTGCCGGAGAGCATATCGTGCGCTGGGATGGCCGCGATAGCAGAGGTGAACGAGTTGCCAGCGGCGTCTATTTTTATCGTCTCGATGCCGTTTCCGATAATGGCGCGGCGACGAGGTTGACAAAGAAGTTGATGGTCGTGAAGTAACCCAGACGGCTCGTCTGGGCGAAAAATATTTCTTGCGCTTGCCGATATTCGATGTTATTTTCGCAGACCGGCCACTCCGAGTGACCGGTCTGTTTTTTTATGCCCACTCACAAAGCCCATGGCGTCTCATGCACAGACAAATCGCCGCAACCGGCGAAGACTTGAATTTTGCTCTCACCCTCCGTCGCTACCAGGCTTACGGCGAAGATGCCGCCAATTATTTCGACGGCAAAGATTTTCGCAAAGTGTTCGCCGCGAGCGATAAGCATTTCCTGCTGTCGCTGCGGGAAGCAAATGGCGGCGTAATATTGGGCGTTCAGCCTCCAACCCGCTCGCAAGCCGTTTGGCAAGCTGCCGGGCATGTCGCGCGCAAGATTCTCGGCTTGGATTTTCCGCTTGCGGCTTTTTATCAATTTGCCAAAAGCGATTCCATCCTGCGCGAGCTCACGCAAAAATTCCGCGGTTTTCGTCCCACGCTATCCACGACTCCTTTCGAGTCTATCGTTACTTCCATTACGGCACAACAAATCAATCTGCAATTTGCCTTCACCGTGCGCAGCCGCCTGGTTCGCCGGTATGGCGAGAAGCTTATTGTTAATGGCCAAACTTATTTTGCGTTTCCGCAGCCGAAAAAATTGGCGCGGGCGAAAGTGAGCAGCTTGCGCCAATTGCAATTTACCGGGAAAAAGTCCGAATACACCATCGGCTTGGCAAGAGCCATTCGTGATGGCCAGCTCGATTTGGAGACGCTGTCGCAGCAGCCGGAGGAGAATATAGCCGAAAAACTCATGGCGCTGCATGGCATCGGCCGCTGGACGGTGGATTGGTTTTTAGCGCGTTGTCTCGGACGCGGCCACGCTTTCCCAGCGGGCGATCTCGGCGTGCGCAAAGCCGTGCAGCACTTTTATTTCAACGGCGAGCCGAAGCCGGAAGCGGAATTGCGGGAGTTCGCCAAACGCTGGGGCGAATTTGCGAATCTGGCCACGCATTATTTGCTGACGGGCTTGGCGCTGGGAATGTAAAAATCATCTTGCAACTCATGGAGGTTTTGCTAAATTTAAAAGGTGAAAGCACTGTTCTCATGATAATGAATGGTCCAACTTTCTAACTTGTAGAGGTATACGGCTTATGATAACCATCACTTTCCCAGATCGCAAAACCGAGAAGCGAGCGCTTGCTTTTCTACTTGGGCGCTTTTCTGGTCGAGTGCTCCGCTCAGGCGAACATTTGGTCCCCGAAGCCGCTCTGGAAGCACTCGCCAATCAAAATATTCGATTCACGCTTCAAAGGACGATGGAAAGCTCGCCTCGAACAACTTGAGCTTTGGATGGTGAGTCATCGAATTGATGTTGATTAGGTATGGTTCTTTTTCCTTGCATCAAGCTTTACAAATTAATTCCCAACTAAGCGGGAACTGAAAAACCCGTTGCGAGATTGGCTGTCAAAACGTTACGAGCCAATTGCAATTCCACGGAGCAAATATGCCACCCTTCATGGATCAAGACCTCCAATCCATCCAGGAGGTCCGTTCCCTAGTTGCCAAGGCGCGAGAAGCTTATCTGCGCTATAAAGAATTTTCGCAAGAACAAGTTGATCGCGTCGTTGCGGCAATGGCTGAAGCCGGCTTCAAAGCCAGCGAGCGGCTCGCGCGATTGGCAGTCGAAGAGACCAAGTACGGCAAAGTCGCGGACAAAACCGTCAAAAACCAATTTTCGACGCGCGATTTGTATGAGCATATAAAAGAGATTAAAACCGTCGGCGTGATTCGCGAGGATCCGAAAAAGAAAATTCTTGAAATTGCCGAGCCGATGGGCGTGGTTGCCGCAGTGGTGCCGACCACGAATCCGACTTCGACCGCGATGTTCAAATGCATTATCGCGGTGAAAGCTCGCAATGGCATTGTCGTTTCGCCGCATCCGCGCGCGAAAAACTGCACGCAAGAATCCGTGCACGTCGTTCGCATGGCCGCCGAAAGCGCCGGTGCACCAACTGATCTCATTCATTGTCTTTCATTACCGACGACCGAAGGCACCAACGAATTGATGCGCCACCGCGAGGTTGCCGTCATTCTTGCCACCGGCGGCACCGGGCTCGTGCGCGCGGCTTATTCAGCCGGCAAACCAGCTTATGGCGTCGGTCCCGGCAATGTGCCGGTGTATATCGACCGCAGCGCCGATATTCCCAAAGCCGTTGCGGATGCCGTCGCTGGAAAAACTTTTGATTGGGGCACCTTGTGCTCTTCGGAACAAGCCCTCGTTGTCGATGCGCCAGTGGCGGATCGTGTTATCGAAGAATTGAAAAAGCAAAAAGCCTATTTTTTAAATGAGGCCGAGGCCGATAAAGTGGCGAAAGTTTTGGTCACGCCGGAATTCCGCATCAATGCCGAGATGGTCGGCCAATCGCCGCAGCGCATTGCCAATGCCGCCGGATTTTCTGTGCCGGATGACGTGCGCGTTTTGGTGGCGCGATTGGCCGGCGTGGGACGGCAATACCCGCTCTCCGCCGAAAAACTTTCTCCGGTGTTGGCTTTGTATATCGAAGACGGCTGGCAAAAAGGCTGCGACCGCTGCATGGAGCTGCTCAATTTCGGCGGTCGCGGTCACTCACTGGCGATTCATGCCAATGACAAAGAGGTGGTGATGCAATTCGGGCTGAAGAAGCCGGCGTTTCGCATCATCGTCAATTCGCCGGCGGCCATTGGCGCAGTTGGCTACACCACTGAGCTTGATCCGAGCATGACGCTCGGCTGCGGCTCCTACGGCGGCAATATCACCAGCGACAACATCGGCCCGGTGCATCTCATGAATATCAAGCGCGTGGCGTGGGAAACCAAGCCGCTGTCGATGCCGCGCGAAACCGGCGCCTGGCGGCCAACGTTGCCGGCCTCCACAACGCGTGCGACTGAGTTTCCATATCAGAAGGCGCTATCTTCCGACGTCTCGCGCAAAGGCGGCTCGGTGAAGCCAATGCCGGCCCCTGCTGACAAACCGTGGTTGTCAACTCGTGAAACTTCGGAGAAGAAATACGGCACTGGCAAGATGAGCGGCGAGCAGGTGGATAAGATTGTGAGCGAGTTTGTGAAGACGAGGAGGAGGTAGATAAAAAAAGATAAAAATCTAAATAAGAAAAGGAGCCAGGCAATTTATGTAATCGGTTGGCGGCCTTTATCCGTTGGAATACAAATTATCAGAGGTTGTTTCAGGATTTGTCTACCCAGCAGCCATTCTGTATTTCAAAAAACAATAACCAATGCCCCTCACCATCCCCATCGGCGTTTCCAATCGCCATTTCCATATAGCGCAAGCCGATCTGGAAACTCTCTTCGGCGCCGGCTATCAGCTTACCAAGCTGCGCGACATTTCGCAGAAAGGCCAGTTTGCCGCGAATGAGACGCTCACCGTGGTTGGACCAAAGGGAAAAATAGAAAAGGTTCGTATCGTTGGCCCGACGCGTGGCAAGACGCAACTGGAAATTTCGCACAGCGACGCGGTTTTGCTCGGCCTCGATCCGCCGGTGCGCTACTCCGGCGACCTTACCGGCTCGGCCGGCGTTCATCTCATCGGCCCCAAAGGCGAGATGAATTTAAAAGAAGGTGTCATCATCGCGCAGCGCCACATTCACATGACCCCGGCAGACGCGAAAAATTTCGGCGTGAAAGACCGCGACCGTGTCGTTATCGCGCCCATGGCCAAAATGCTCCCGCCCAATTTCGAAGACCGCACGGTGATTTTCGATAATGTTCTCATCCGTGTTGACGAAAGTTTCGTGCTCGATTTTCACATCGATCTCGATGAGGCCAATGCCGCGGGATTGAAAACCGGTGATAAAGTTCGTATTCTCGGCTTGTCGACTTGTGCGTCGGCTGAACCGCCGGTGAGACTCATCACCGAAAACGACGTGCGGCGTGCCATTCTTGAAAAGCGCCGCATCAAAGTTCCGGCCGGCGCCAAAATCACGCCGGCAGCGGCGGAGCTGGCGAAATCGCATAAGGTGTTTTTGTAATGGTTGATGGATTATTGGAGTGTTGGAGTAATGGAGTTTTGGATTGTTGGAGCCACAACTCCAATAATCCAAAACTCCATTACTCCGGTCTCTCAGTGCGACAAAACTGAAAATATGATGTCCCAGGAATCCTTTCGTATTCATCTCTCCGGTAATTGGCCACGCCCACGAGTTCATGTCAACTATCAACCCATCGAATATACTTTGCCCGGCGAGTTCGCTCGCCGGTCGTTAACGTTTTGGGAGACACAATTAGCCCAGCCCAACCGTCGCCTCTTCAATGGCGCGCTATGCCGACTGGAAAATTTTTCTCAAACAAATGGCGCGTTGCACTTGTCGCTGTCCCGCACTTGCTATCGCGATTTACTCTTCAGCAATGCGAATACGAACGAGTTGCTGCGCGCGTTGGGCGAAAACGGCCCGGTGCGCGCGCTCGGCATCAGCGCCGTCATTGAAACCGCGGACGGCTTTCTGCCGCTGATCCGCCGCAGCGAGCACGTCGGCGAATTCCCCGGCGGCTTGGACGTCGTTGGCGGACACGTTCATCCCGACGATCATCTCCGCAATGGCGTTCCCGATGTGTTTTTCGCCATTGCCGACGAAGTCACCGCAGAACTCGGCATTCCATTGCATTTGCTCGGCAATTTGATCTGTTGTGGCTTGGGCGAAAACTGGCGCCATCGCAAGCCCGAACTGGCCTTTTTTCTCGCCTTGCCGCTGACGATGAAAGGAGTTCAGCAATTGGCGCCGAGCGCCCGCGAGGCCGATGAATTTACCGAGTTGCTCGCCGTGCGCGCGGAAAAGGCGAGCTTGCAGCGCTTCATTGCCGAGAATGCGGCTCGCATCACGCCTTCGGCGCATGGCTGTTTGCAAATTTATGGGAGATTGAAAAATTGGTTGTGATCCTGTTAAAAAAGTTCCCCAGCGGATGAATCAAGACCAACGGGTAAAACCTCCGCTGGTTTTAATCTATCCGTTTGGGAAAAATCCTGAGGAGGTTCTGTTTCATCATGTTTAGTCTTTCCCGTCGCTTTTTGCCCTTTGCTTTTTGCAGTTTGCTTTTTCTCTCCGCTTGTGTGACCTCAAAAAAGGTGTTGGCGCCGCCGCGTGGCGCGCAATCTCTCACTGAGCTGCGCCAGCGGCTCGACCGTATTCTTGCTGACGCGTCGCTCGCTCACGCCTGGGCCGGCGTGAAGATTGTCTCGCTGCGCACCGGCGAGACGCTGTACGAACACAATGCCGACCTTTTGGCGCATCCGGCGTCCAATCAAAAATTGCTCACTTCGGCGGCGGCGCTGTCTTTGCTCGGTCCGGCTTTTGTTTTTCGCACCGCCGTGGTCATCGACTCGGCGGCGCGAGCGGACAGTGTTTTGGATGGCAATTTGTATTTGATCGGCCGCGGCAATCCGGATTTGACGGGCAATGATTTGTTTGGGCTGGCGCAAAACCTGGCGCAGACGGGCATTCGCGAAATTCGCGGCAATATTATTTGCGACGATTTTTATCTCGACGACGTGCGCTGGGGCAGCGGTTGGATGTGGGACGACGATCCGGCAGAATATGCGCCGCGGCTTTCGGCGCTGACGGTGAATAAAAATACGGTCGCAGTTCGCGTGACACCGGCAGATATTGCCGGCAAGCCGGGCCGCGTGCAAATCGACCCGCCGACCGATCACGTGACGCTCATCAACACCAGCGTGACGGTGAAACGCCGCTCGCAAATCGATTCGCTCGGGTTGCCGTCCCTCACCATTAACCGCAAGTGGCAACAGCACGAGAACACTATTGTGGTGGATGGCGCCATCGCCCAAGATGGCTCGCCTCGGGAAGAAACGCTGAATGTGTTGGAGCCGGAGATTTATTGCGGCCGGCTCTTGCGCGCAGCGCTGCAAACCATGGGCATTGTCGTTCACGGCGGCGTGGAACGTGGCTTATCTCCGGCAAAAATGAAAATCCTGGCCGAGCACCGCGCGCCGCTTCTGCCGATTTTAGTGAATCTCAATAAACCTTCCGACAATTTGAGCGCCGAGCTGTTATTGAAAACCATCGGCGCCGAGAAATTCGGCCGGCCCGGCACCGCCACAAAAGGCATCCGCGCCATGCGACAGTTTCTCGGCAGCGCTGGCATCGATACCAATGCGGTGCATAGCGCCGATGGTTCCGGCGCGTCGCATTATAATTTGATTACCCCATCGAACCTGGTGAGCTTGCTGGCAGCGATGTGGAAAAATTTTGCCGTTCGCAATGAGTTTGCGGCAACACTGCCGATCGCGGGCGTGGATGGAACCTTGCGCGGCCGCATGAAAGGCACGCCGGCAGAAGGCGTGCTGCACGCCAAAACCGGCACGATCAGCGCGGTCAGCACGCTTTCCGGATACACCACCACCGCCGACGGCGAAGAGCTGGCTTTTTCGCTCATGATGCAGCATTTTCTCGGCGGCAGCCGCGCCATTCGCTCGATTCAGGATCGCCTCGCTGCGGAGATCACGGCGTTTCGGCGGGGAGTTGGAACGGCTGCTTCGCAGTGACACAGTAAATTTTTTCTGAAATGCATCCTCCAGCGGATGAATTAAGCCCAACTGATAAAAACATCCGCTGGGCTTAATTTATCCGTTGGGGGAAGCTTTTGGATTTCAGGCCTCTGGGAACTTGTGTGGGTTGGCTTGTAAAGTTTTTAGCAAGAAGACGACTAAGCAGGAAGAAAATCGGTTCGGCAAGAGTTGATAATAATGTACACGATGCCGCGCCGCCACTAGTGCATTGTTACCATGATTTTTGTGGCCCCGGCTCCTTGTCCCGCCCCGTCTCCAAAGGTTTGTATGGAAGCGGGACGGGGTGGGCCGCTGTCGAAGTCAATAAATTCGCGGTTGTAACAATGCCCCACAAGGGGGCAGGACTACGAAATTAAAGTAACAGTGCACTAGTGAAAACTTGCCCCAATGCTGAGTTAAGACCGAAAGGTTTTTATCCGTTGGTCTTAATTCATCCGTTGGAGTCCTTTTGCTTTTCCGCAAAGTACCAGACCAATCTGCTAAACCTGGATCGAGAATGAAAAGTTTTCTTCTTGTTTTCTTAGCCGCCGCCTTGCTGACAATTTGGAATTATTACACAAACGCCAATGTCTCAGCTAAAGACTCTCGTCCCGCACCCGAATTTCCCAGCCAGGAGGCCGGCCGCTGGATCAACTCCAAGCCGTTGAAGATGACGGGCAATGACGAGACCGGCCTACGCGGTAAAGTGGTGCTGCTGAATGTGTGGACGTTTATGTGATGGAACTGCGCCAATAGTTATCCCTGGGTCAGGGATGTGCAAAAGAAATTCAAAGACAAAAATTTTGTGATCGTCGGCATCCACTCGCCGGAGTTCGACCGCGAGCGCGACGCCAAAGCCGTGCAAGCTGCCGCCGACAAGAACAAGCTGACGTATCCGCATTACATCGACAACGACTTTGCCTACTGGCGCGCGTTGAATAACCGCTACTGGCCGGCGTTTTATTTGATCGACAAGAAGGGACAAATCCGCGCGGTGGAAGTCGGGGAGATGCACAGTGGCACGACACGGGCGAAGAGGGTTGAAACGCAAATTGACGCGCTACTGGCTGAGTAAATAATGGTTCGTAGTAGTGCCTTCAGGCACCGAATTTGTGGAAACAGTGAATTCACAGGTCTTCGCTTTACGGCCTTAGCCTCAAGACGCTACGACAAAAATCATGAAGGGTTGGATTGTGTTGGTTGCTGAGGGGGCGCCTGTTTGTCCAGATAATCCAAAATATATTTCTGGAAGTCACGGAAGTCATCTAATTTTTTCAGATTGCAAGCGTTCTCGCAGCGCGCGAATATAAAACTGCTGGGCGTGACAGAAATCCTCGTAATCGCGGTAGGCGCGAATGTGAAAAAGGATACGCTCCTCATCGTTAACGGAAAAGAGGACGGCGCCATTTTTGACGACTTCGTAGCGCAGCAGCGGGGAGGCGAGATTCAAAATGCTGATATCGATTTTCCGGCGCAGCAGTCTGGCTAATTTGACTTCCAGGAGCGCGCTGAGGCGGAAGAAATCATCCGGCGTATGCCCAGGCTTGAATCTCACGGCGATATCGATGTCGCTCAATGGCCTGAAGCGGCCGGAATTTGCCGAGCCGAACAGATAGGCCAAATCAACGCCAAAACGCTCAAATAGCGCTGGGCCGGCTTCGGCAAGAAGTTTTTTGATGTCTTCGCTTTCCATATCTTCCTACACAAATGTAATAAATATTTTACCAAAATCAAGGCAAACATCGACAACGGTTTTACCTACTGGCGCGCGCTGAATAACCAATATTGGCCGGCGTTTTATTTGATCGACAAGAAGGGGCAAATCCGCACGGTGGAAGTCGGGGAGATGCACAGCGGCACGGCGCGGGCGAAGAGGGTTGAAGAGCTGATTCAAGCGCTATTGGCGGAAGAGTGAGCGGCTCAGCCGCAGTTATTTTTTTAGTTTGGCAAGGTACAAGTCCTTGTAATACGCGGCTTGTTTCCTCAGTTGTTCCACCTGTTCTGAAAGAAACTTTTTGTATTGCTCAAAAAAGCTTTCATCCCTTTCTCTTTGCTCTTGCAGTTGGAAGGTTAAATTTGTATTTATAAATTCGAGGCTTTTGATACGATTTTGAAGCGAATTGACGTATAACCGCCCTCCGATTGTTCCAGCAATGATAATAGCCAAAAGTATCGCTATCCAGTGTTCTTTTGTTAACGACAGTAATTCGAGCAGCTTTTCAATGAATGACATGGGTATCACTCCGTTTCATCATTTGGCCTTTGTCTGAGTGGGTCGGCGCCTTTTGATCAGGTTGATTTTAATGAATCGAAAAATCTTGATATGAATTTCTTCATAACGGCCAATAGTCGCGATGCCAATGATTATCACGACAAAGAAGAAACAGGCAAAGAGTGAATCCATTTATTGCATCTCCAAAAATAAAAAAGGGTCAAGACCGTGGCCGGCCTGACCCTTTGTGAAGTACAAGAAAATTTCCTAATCTAAATTATTATCAAGATAATCAGTTTTTGCAACATTTCTGCTCACTCTTTGGCTTGATTTACTCTCCTGTGGGGGTTTTTATTTACACTCATCCCTAAGCGCCGCACATAGACGTTAAAGTTTTATAAACTTGAGTTGAATTTACCACCCTACACCCCGTTTTCGCAATCTAATTTTCCCTCCCCCACACCCTATCAAAATTCAATCTTGAGCCTACCTTGACACTACCAATTCTGCTATCCCTGCCGCTTTGAGATCGGACAGCCACTCCATTAATTTTTGAACTGTCAATTTATGTTGAAATTCCATTGAAAAAAGTATTGCTTTTCAAGAAAAATATAGTTAGTGTCTGTCCGGAAATACCGGTTTTTGAAAATAAGTTGAGATGGATTAAGTGGTAACATAGACATTGATAGACACTCTTTTGACAGTTGCGAGCCGAAG
>JAKEEU010000021.1 GCA_022616415.1 Candidatus Zhuqueibacterota bacterium
AAATCGTGATAAAGTTTTTGTCCCACGGCGGCTGTGGCCGCGTAATGCGCCTCCACTTCCTGAGCGTCATAATGCTGAAAAAGGCGCGGAGTTTTGTTGATGGAATCCCGATAGGCATTGGTGGTTTGTCGCAACGCGTCTATATCGATCTTTTTTCTCAGAAATTGTAGCCCATCCTGATCCAGCACAAAAACATATAATGTGTCTGGCGTAATCATGTAATCAATCAACAAACTCTTCACATGAAGCTTGGTTTTAATGAAATCTAAATTGCGATGGTCGGTCTTCGCTTCATCATCATGGTTATTGGCCTGACCGCTGAAAAGCCGGCTTTTTAAAGTATAAGCTTTGGCCTCATCAAGCCTGGCAAACGCGGCTTCTTGATGCTGCAGCGCCATTTCATACAAAACCGCATACTTGAGGCAATCATAAACCTTTTGCCGGTAGGCGATCAAGCGATCCGGGTTGTTAAAGCGAGTACTCATGTTTTCAATTTCGTGGCGCAACCGATTTGAAGTTTCAATAGCTTGGGCAATATTGCCTTCACGATAGTGTATTTGGGCAATTTTATCATAAATATTAACGAGGCCATCGATGTCGTTTAATGCTTTGGCCAAGGGTTCAATTTCGGCAAGCAAGGCCTTCGCCTCACTAAACTGCGACAGTGCGATCTGATATTTGACAAGATCTATTCTTTTTGCCAAAGCCAAGCGTAAGAAGCCATGTTGATAATACATGGAATCAGCTTTATGTTTGTATTCTATGGCCGTTTTATATTTTTTAGCCTGTTCATAAAAGCTACCAATACTCGACAGCAATTGCGCTTGCGCGTAAGGGCTTGATGCCAAGCGCATATATCCTTGCGCTTCTTTGATGATTTTTTCAAATTGTACTGAATCATGCTTCATTGCAAACGTACCTGCCATATTTCCAAAAGTAAGTAAGCGCATGCTCAAACTCGGGGTAGAGGGAGTAAATAAAACGTGTGCTTGCTTCAAGTACTCCAGGGCCAAATCATATTCTGTAAGCTGATAATACAATGCACCCAAATTAATTAGGCACCTGATACGATTGTCAATATCTCCCTGGCTTTCGGCGAGTGCAAGCGCCTTTTTAATTTCGACTTCGGCTTGCTCATAATGAGCCGTTTCTATAAGAAGGTTGAACTTGGCAATTTGAAGCACGCTGGCCTCTCGTGAATCTAAATTCAGCCTTTCTGCTTCGCGGCAAGCAATCGAAGCTTTTTCAAACTCGCCAAGTTCTCTGTAGATTTCTACTTTTCTCAATAAACTATTTTGGGTGTACCACGACATGCCGTCAATTAATCTGAGATTTTCGGCGGTTTCAAAAATTTTATTATAGCATGAAAGAGCCGCCTGATTTTGTCCCAGGTTGGAAAGCGCCTCGGCTTGCAGATACATGAGGCCATTCGCTCTCAAATGATATTTGATTTTATCGGCTTGCGGCAATGCTTTTTGCGTCAAGGCGATGGATAAATCGTACATCGATCGACGCAACTGCAAAACCCACTGGAAGCGCTGCACGAGATCGAGCCGAAGGCGTTCGTCTTTTGCCTGTTGAAGAAATTTTAGGCCGAGAGAAGCACATCTTTCAACCTCGCTAAATGTGCTGTCATTATTTCCGTAAAACCGAGCCAGCCGTTCCGCCCTTTTGGCTTTTAGCCAAGCCAGCGCTTGTTCCCTCGCAAAACCGCCAACTTCTTCAACAAATGGCACCCAATAATGATTTTGCGTGCCTGTGTCCACAGTTTTGGCGATATTCTTGGCTTGGCCAATCAGCGTTTGGAAGGTTTCATTCTCGTCGCGGGCGAGGGCAATGACAGCCTTTTGCAGCAAGCTTTGTAATTGGCCTTCCAAGCGATAGACATTGGTATCTGGCACAATTGCAGTCAAGCTGATCTTCGTAGTGTCCAGTTGCGTCGCCACTTCTTTATCGACACGCTGGCACAGGGAATCCGGAACGGCAAGATTTAAATAGTATTGCTCCAGCCGGTCGACAACCTGATTTTTCTCGGCTTCGGTTTTGGCCAGCACGTACTGCTTTTGCAGCTCCACCAGGGTTGGTTCCTGTTTGAACTTGAACCACCAAAGGGCGACCGCGGCTAAAATGGCGGCGAGGATGATTCCAATAATATATTTTTTCATGGCGTCGATTTCCCGTTAAACGCGAAACAGCATTGGTGCTTGCCACATCGCCCCACAAGGGGGCGGGGCTACGATTGTTTGGCGATTTTTGGCATTAGTAGTCCCTGCCCCTTGTGGGCAGTTGTTGTTACCACGATGTTTGGCACTCGCGCACAACGATTCGCATGTCGTTTAATTCGGATGCAAAGCCGAAACGAAACGGTGGTGTTCGCAAAAGCGACCCACAAGGGGTCGGGGCTACGAAAACCAATTAGCGTATCTGTTCCTGCTGCACTTGGTCTGGCTGTGGTTTCCTGGGCATCAAGGCGTACAAACAACTCAACAACAGCGCGATGAAAACGATAAAGCTCATGACGCGAATGAGCGACACCTTTTTGACGCGGTTCGCGGCAATGGTCGGCAAGGTCCGGATCTGGGCCTTGCGATAATCCCAAATCGCCCTGATCAATTTCCAAATCTTTCCAAGCGAAAGGGGGATTTGAAAAAAGTTGCCCTGTTTCAGCACGATCTGCCGGCGCGCCACCCACAGGCGCAGACTCGCGTCGTACACTTTGGAGTAGGGCGCGAAAATCGCCTGGGCTTGCGACGTGGCATCGGCAATGTCATCGTCGATCCCCTTTGTGCACGGTGGCTGCTCGTAAGAAGGCTCGGGCGGCCGTTCCTGTTGTTGTTGCACTTGCGGTCCTTGTTGCGGGGGTGGCACATATTTTTCCGCTACGATATGCTTATCGATAACGAGCTGCTGCCGCAGCGCAAACAGGCTCTCGTGTCGATTCAAATCTTCGTCGCGAACCTGCGGGATGTTCCGGCGCAGCAAACGGCGAAAAGTGGGATGAAATGGCGTCATGGCGCTCTCCTTCTTTTTCCTGCTTGGTTACAGCTCGTCCACGTTGGGCATTATTGCAGACTGGCAGTCTGCGCTACGGGCGATGTAATTTGGCAACCATACGGTCATACATAAATCGGCCGATCAATTTGTCGAAACGAAACGGCTCGGCGGTGCGGTCCATCGTGCAGGTCTCGCCGTGGCTGTGCCGATCGGGAAAATAGCTCAGCCAATGTTCTTCGGCTGAGGGATGGTCCCAATCCGAGAGAAAATCCACCTCATTATATCGTGCGAAAACCGGATGCACGGGGATAAACTGGTACGTGGGGACAACTCCGCCTTCCTCTCTCTTAACCCGTTCGATGCGGTTGACAAAGAACGGCAGGAATTTGCTGCCGTTGCCGGCGCGGAGATAGGATTTGTCATAATACTCGTCACAAATAGCGCCGCGCACGACCGAAGACATGGCATGCGCAAACTCGTGAATAAAAGTATGCCGCCGCGCGCTGAGGGCGTTTAGGGCTACTCGACCGGGTATTGCAGAATAATGATCATGCAAGCAATCATACGGAAAGGCTTTGCAAGGAAAAGGCGCCGGAGGACTCGGGACGATGTGTGGTGGAATGACAATTTCCTCCGCGCCAGGTATATGAAGGCCCTTTTGTTGATAGGGATCAAGATTATATTTGAATTCCTTGCCGTTTAAAGGTTGAGGCGGAGGCTCTTTGCTTAAATCAAGCTCTTCGTTAAAATCAGCATAATAAGCCGAATGACGAATTTGCGTTGGCGATGCCGTCATCGCGAAAATCACATCGATCTGGTTGAGCGAAAACAAACCATCGAGATCGCCTTGATTCTGCTCCAGAAGCTTCTGTACGTTTTGGACCATCTGAGCTCCGGGATAGATCACGTTTTCGGCTACGTCGAGCTGCACGGGGACATCCTTGTGAAAGTCGTTGAGTAGAATCAACTCCTCATCCGTTCGCGGCGTTCCGTCCGGTGCCTTGGCGGCGCCGTCGAAGATGGTGACAATTCGAACCCGGCTCCAAATTTCATGTTGGCCCAGCATTTCATCTTGTTCAAAACTGTACAAGGTGTTGTTAACTGACCGCAAAAAGAGCGCGAGATCATTTATAATGGGATCGGACACAGGGCCCGAACGTCGCTTGATTTTCGGATTGGCCACGAGTACGATCGTGTAGGGCGCCGGCGGCAGCGCCTCGAGATGAAAGTTATAGAGTTTCTGTTCCTTGCGTTTCAAATAGTGTTCGAGCAGATGCTCGAGCTCGGATTCCATCAACGCCAAAGCTCGGGAGTCTCCGTCTGCGAGCATATTTTGCAGCCCATCGATCTGGGCATCCAGCTCGCCGTTTATGTGCTTTTCGGAAAGAAGCTCGTGCATGTGGTTTTGATCGTAGCTCGACATCATGCTCTTGGCTTGTCGAATCAGATTTCCCAGATCTTGCGCATGCCGTTGCCGATCCGAAGACGTGCCTGCTCGTCTGATCCGGCGCGCGTAATATATGACCGGCTTTAGCACTTCGAGCATCGCCAGCTCTTCAATTTCTCTCGGCGATTTGATGATGTTGATTTTCTTTTTCGGGTCGTAGGCAAAAACAAGCTGAACCTGTTTCTTGCAACAGAGTATGACGTTGAGATAGGCGAGCGCATTATAAAGCGTGGGGAAGACAGCGCCTACGGCATAGAAAATGAAATACCATACCGCGATTATCGTCAAGGACGAAAAAATTAGTGGGCCCGGAGGTAGCAGGTCCTTTAGCACAAATAAAATCGCAGTCAAAATAACAAAAGGCCCGCCGAGGTAAGTGCCAAAGATAAAAATGCCGATGACCAGAGGTGAGGCGTACCACGGCAATCCTTGAAACAAAGCCGTATGGTCAAAAATGATCGTGTAAAAAGCGCCAACGACGGCCAACGTGAGGCCGAAAAGGTGGGCGCGCAAGGTTTTGGTCGGCGGCAGCCGCAAAAACTTGATAAGGCCATCGCTTTTCCGCCGTTTGATCAGAACATCCATAGCTCCCTCCGTGAATTGAGTACGATCGTTACCGGCAATCCTTTAACAGACGACACACGCTTATTGACTTTTTTCCTGCAACTGCTCGAGAATTGATTCAGCCGCGTGACGCCAACCGGCGTTCTTTTCAAGCTTGATATATTCTTCCAAAAGCGCCCTCGCTTCCGTGGCCAAACCCATCCTGGCTTTGGTCAAAGCCAAATTGTACCTCGCTTCCACCAGCTTGGGATCGGCTTGCAAAGCCGCGGCAAAATTTTCCGCCGCCGCCGGCAGGTTGCCCATGGCCAAATAAAGAACGCCTTGATCGTTCATCAAACCGGCTTCCTGCAAAGACGCCGGCGGAATTTCCCGGAGAATCGAGTCGGCTTGCGTGTATGCTTCCTGCATAATGAAAATTTGAGCAAGCAAATGTTTCGCTTTAACGGATTTCGAATCCTTGACAAGGGCTGCTTCCAAACGTCGCCGCGCATTTTCCAGATAGGAAGCCCCTTCTTCCTCTCCTCTCATAGGCATGATCGACTGATGGTCATATCCTCCGGACAAACGCGGCGCGCTCGCGGTGTAGTCTCTAAGATTAACGTAAGTGCGATAATTCGCGCGCAATTCACCCTCGACTTGCACGAGCGGATAAGTTTTTTGGTAATATCGAATGCCCCATAATGAAACGGCAATGACAACCAAGAGTGCCGCCCAAGCCCAAGCATACCTTGGCGCCAGTATTGGCGCTTCAAACCAAAGCCACAAACGTTTCCAAATGCTACGCGCCGGTGACATTCCCGGCTTAGTCTCAACCGGCTCTTCCGTTCCCTCGCTTACCCTGCGGCTGCTTGCCGGGAACAATTCGTTCACCCGGGACATTATTCCGGCGATCTGCTTTTCCGGGTTCGGTTTTACCGTCCTTTCAAATTCCACCCATTCGGCTTCGTGTGGGGCGTGAAGCGAGTCTTTGGCCACCGCCGCCACCACCTCGAAGCAAGCTCTGCACTCAACCAAATGCTTTTGAACGGCACGCGTTTCCTCTGGTGTGGCGACGCCGTCCAAATATCTGAAAAGGAGGTCATCGCTGATACATTCCCCCGCCCCTTCCCGGCCCCGAAACTCAGTCGGCAGCCTCTCGCCTGGCATAAATACGCTCTCCTTAAAGGTTTGATGAAAGTCAGGTAACCCTCTGACATCAATTTGTCGCTTTGCCAGGTTACATTACCATAGGCGGGTTCATCACCATGCGCTGGTCATTGATGCATAGATTACCTTCGGCTAATATAGAAAAAATCCCAACCACTTGTGTGGTGTTTAGCTCACTTATTATTCCCTAAATTAATAGACACAAAAAGTGAGACTTTTTTCCACTTTTTTTTCTACCTGGCTATGCCGTGATTGCGCAAGCACCGGCGCACGGCTTGCTTGATTTCGCTGATCAGCTTTCCCACTCGTTTAGCGGTTAGATTCATACAGATTTGCGACGCTATTTCCACAGCGTCAAATCCATGATAAAAATAATATTCGAAGATCAATTTATTACGATCCGCATTCCTGCGGCCACGAAGAATCTTGTTGAGACAAAACTGAATTTCTTCCATGAGCTCACTCGTTTCCCCGAAGTCGTTCGCTGGAAGGATGTCAACCAAATCTAATTTTCTGTTCTCGTGTATGCTCCACTCAGCCTGTTGATGAAGCGAGACGATCCCGCCTGCCGGCCGCCGTTTTTGCGCCTTCCACGCGGTAAAGTCCGTATACACGGCTCTTATCGCCGTCATTTTTAGATATTTCAGAATGGCATTTTCATACAAAGAAGTAAATTGTTTCAAGGGTTCGCAATCATTATTCAACAGCTTTATATAAACTTCCTGCGTCAAATCTTCCACTTTCGCGACGCCTTCGGCATATCCCAGCCGCTTACAGACGCTGTAGATCGTAAAGGATACGTATTTATGAAAACGATGTAAAAACTCCCGCCAAGCTTCTTCGTTCCATGGCTCGTTGGCGATCATGTGCACCAATTGAACATTCGTCAGCTTGTTCAAGTTTGCAGGAATTGCACTTCCCCGGGAAGATAGCGGCATAAAATTATAACCCTGACATTGATTTCCATCGAACCGCAGCGCCGGACTAGTCGAAATCTTTATATGAAAACACGAAACTCGTGCCGATGTCGTTTTATTTTCCAGGACGACCAAGCCAGGTGGATTGGTTGTGTGTGCAGCACAATAGGCTTGGAAAAGATATTGGATACTGGGAAGAATATTACAAAACTGTAATCGCGCACTCGTATTATACAAAACAATCGCAAGGAAGTCAAGGGGTTTTTTAGGAGGCAACAGAGGAGATAGGAGTGATGGCATAGAGAATTCGCACAACACTGACGGCAAATTTTGCGTGTCGGCGAAGTCGAAGCCGCGCTGCAATCCGGCCAGTTCAAGCTGTGGGGGCGTCCTGCGAAAATTGCTTCGAGTACATGAAGGCGTATCTCGACGGCAAAGGCTCGCTGTTCCCGCAGGATCGTCGCGAAGCGCTGGCGAAACAGATTATCGTCGCCATGTCGGAACAGCTTGCCGATTGGTGCAGCGCTGAAAAAATCTTCAGCACCAAAGAGCAAGCCTGGCGCGGGCTCGAAAAACTGCTCGGCCGCACACGGCGGATGATTGATAATTGGAAGCGGGAGGTGGGGACGACGTCCCTTATTGAGCCAATTAGCGCTTAATTTTTTGCTGCAAAAAATTACAGTGATTCGTTCTTCTGCCTTTTTAATGAAGATGATTAGATTTACCAGGGGCGCGGTTCTCCACACGAGTAACCAACATAGTTGATAAATCTCTTGGTCAGGCGCAGATTAGCCTCGCTCTCGGCAAGTACTTTAACACTGGTTGGAACAAATGCCTTGGCGAATTCGGCAAGGTCACACAAATATTCCACCTGCGCTTGATTCGGGGAATGATAGGTTTTGCGGCCACCAGGGCTCGGTTGAATTTTATGCATCTCACCGAAAAGGTATTCGCTTACAAAATGCGCATCGTACAAATCACAGCAGGCATTGCAGTTTATTGTGCAATTGCCTTGTGGTCCCGCTTCATGACCAACTGGTTGATAGTATGTCCATTGCCAATGATGCCATCCTTCATGGATGAAATCACCAGTTCGTGTGGAAGGGTTATTGAAAGCGTTTTTGTACTCCGGATCGAAATTAAAAAGCAAACAACCGAGCAAAGTGCGATAATAGCTTGTTTGCGCCCAAGCCAACCAATCTTCAGTCTCGCTCGGCAGATAACGGATCGCATCGTGTGCGTCCGATCTAAGCGCCTCACCAACTCCGCGGTAATCGCCGCTGCTATGCCATTGGTTGACATTATTGCTCAATCCATGTTTTAGAAGATAAGCGGCATTGAGCGCTTTGGCATAAGGTAAACTGATATTGCAGGGTTCGTTATAACCAAAGTCCTCCCAATCCTCCTCTCTTATCCTGTAGGCGTCACGGTGCCAACTGATTAAAGCAGGTGTGCAGGTAAAGGTCGTCCACAAGTCCAGCTCCGATGCCGTGGTGCTATTGGTACACTGGGCATACGCTTGCAAGGTCGACCCTATTTTAAAACCCGTCAGTACAACGGCGATCAAAATAATGATGAGACAAACATTTTTGATGGTTTTCATCATTGCACCTCTAGCGATTTTCAGATATTCATATCAAGCAGGCCGGCTCGTCACTGTTGGGCTTCGCAGCGTCGGATGCACGTGATGCGTTCGCAAAGTTCAAGTTTTTCTCCATTTTCTGAAAATGATGATGAAAATCACGACCAGCGCCAAAACAAAAATGACGAGAAGAATTACAGGCAGCCAAAACAGGATTTTTTGATATCCCCTCAGCGCGCCGGTGTCGCGGGGCGGGATTTGCGGCTCGGGAGCAACTGCCTCGGGATGAAGTTGATAAAAGCGGGAAAGTCCTTTGTCGAAGTCCTCCCGACTGATAGCGCTGGTGCGGCGAACGCGATCCAGAAACGGACGATCTTCCGGCCGCACACGCGTTCGCAGCCTCTGCTTGGCTTCCAATGAATCGCCATGATTGTAAAGATAGGCATCAATCGCGGTGGCGCGCACCGCCACGGAAGGATGTTTCTGTATAATCGACAGGGTCAGACTATCCGAGGTGCGGGTGCGAAGGTAGGCCAGACCCTCCACCGCTTTTGATTGCAGCATTTCGATCACTTCTCTTTGGCTCAATGCTCCGTGGCCGGCGTCCTTTTCCGGCGGCAATTGTTCATTGATCAGCGCGAGCAATCGTCCCGTTGCTTGAGGGTTCTTCAATTCACCAATGATGCCGAGAATAATGAGACTCTTTCCGAAGTCGTTGGCGCGAGCCTTGTCGAATTCATCGAACAAGGGGGGAAGCAAAGTCGAATCCTGCCGCGCATTGTCGATTTTTTCCCTTATTTTCAGATGTACAGCCGAATCCGAACGGCTTGCCACCTCGATAAATGAAGGGATGGTGGTGGCCGTCAAGCGTATTTGGCGGACAAAGGTGTAAGCCGTCAGGTAATTTGTCGGTTTGCTGCGGTTCGGAAAGCGCGTCAAGGCTTCCACCTGCAGACGGTCTTTAACGAAATGAATAATCAACAGCATCTGCTCGACTTCCGTCTGAAAAACTGCTGAAAGCGCCTGGGCGCTATCGACCAAACTGGCGGACGGACTGAGGGCATAGGCGGTGGCTTCCACTTGCCCCCAGTCATAATCTTCAGCATTGCGTTTGCCCTTGGCCTGCACGGTCACAAAATTCCCTTCGACACTGATATTCAGCGCCGTGACCTCCTGGATGCGAGAATCAATATTTTCCCACGCGCCGGCAAACCGGTTGAGTTGTGCGGAGACCGCAGAGGCGATGAGCAACAAAAAAATGCTCAAGCGGAAACTGAGGCTCATATTTCACGGATCCTTTTTATAAAGATGAACGGCGTTGGCGAGCATGACGAAAAGCAAAGGTGCCGATCAACCCGAGAATCACAACTACGACTAGGGTGAGCTCGAGGGCGTATGACCTCGGCGCCCGGCGTATGCCCGGATCACCATACAAAGCAAATGCAGCCCAATAGAATGGATGTTGATGATAAACGCCGTTTTCCGGCTTTTTTTGTTGCAATAGCGCGCGTTTGGCCCGATTCAAGGCCTCGGTTTTAGATAATCCCTGTGCGAGAAAATAGTCATAGAATCGGGGCATCAGATCGGAAGCAAATTTATCATCGACTTTCCAGAGCGTCATGAGCACTGTTTTGGCGCCGGCACCCAAGAACAAGCGAGGCAAGCCAAGTATGCCCTCACCGGTAACCAACTGCCCTTGTCCGGTTTCACAGGCGCTCAAAGTCACCAAATCACACTTCAGTTTTAAGTCCGAGATTTCATAACCCATCAGGATGCCGTCATCGGTTGAATCATTGCCGGCGGCCAAAACCAACCCCGAGAAAGCGTCAAAAGTGGTGTCAACAAAAGCGTGCGAAGCGACATGCACCACTTGATGCTCCGGTGCCTCCTGCACAAAAGCCGCTTTTGTCGCATGTTCACGCTTACGCACCTGTGCTCGCGGTTGCGTCTCTCGAATGCGATTGGCCTCCACTTCAGAAAATGGGAGCAGATCGAAACGCCAGCCGGTGCGAAAACGAAGCTGATTCTGCTTTTGCGCCGGCGAGGATTCGCTTCCAAATGGATTGGCGAAAACCAAAACCGGCGAATTTGGGGAAACCGCTTTTGACCGAGCCAGCAGCAACGAAGCGCTTGGGCTATAGACGAAAGCGTATCGCTGCGCCAGGAACTGATCGGCGTAACTGGGAAAATCTAATGGCGTGTAATCCTCCGAAGTGTCCGGCGGCGCCACGAGCAGCATCTCAAACGGCAGATTCATGAGAGCCAGGTCCGGCACAATCACGAGCTGCGGCGGCAACGCCATGAACTCCTCTACGGGCTTCACCAACGCTTTATACAAACGATGAGCAATAACCCCTCGGAAAGGTGTATACTCCACTGAGCCCTCTTTAACGGCATGAAACGGTGTCATCAAAGAGTCAACAGTGGAAGCGAGTTTGGAGGGGCTGACCTGCAAGCGCACCACTTTAACTTCATCACCGGCAGCAGCCAAGACAAAAGAAATTTCCTCCGAAATGTGATAAAGCAATAAGCCTCGTTCGGCGTGCTTTAATTCTGCAAGGACGTCCTGCAAGGGGGGAGGTTGATAGCGCTGCTTCGTGCCCGACGATGAATCTTTTTCTGCCAAGCGCAGGCGTTGTGTGATCAACGAATATCGCGCCGCTTCGAGCTGTGAGAGCAGTTCATCCCATTCTTCAGGCGGACGAACCTTTTTCGCCTCATTGCGCAAGCGCCGTTGCAAGGATCGCAGTTGCTGCTGGGCTTGCAAGTATTCCTCGCTCTGGGAAAATGCTCCCTCGCGGCGCTGCAAATCTTGCAACGCCCGGCCCCGGCCCATGGCCTCATAGTAAAAAAGACTGTCGAGATCGGCGCGTTGGCCGTTTTGCTCGTAGCGCTGCAAAAAACAATGCACCAGATTCTGATAGACTTGCTGCCCTTCGATAAAATAGCCGATGCGCAATTGCTCGGCTTTAAGGTCTTTCCGGCTCGCCTCGATGATGTTTGCCGCGCGTGTGTAGGCGCCAATGGCAGCGGTTAAATCCCCGGCTTTTTTGTAAGCATTGCCATAGCCTAAGTACAGCTCCCAAAGCATTTCCGTGATTTTTTCTTGCAACGCAATTTCACGGACGAGGTTATACTTTTGCATGGCCGAATCAATATCTCCTAGGATCACTTCGATATCCGCAACCCTGAGCAGATACCACCCTTCGAAGGTCTTTAAACCAGCTTCCTTAGCCGCTTCATAAGCGCGTAGATATTCAATTTTTGCAAGATCATAACGCTTCTCTAATAAGTAAGTTTTGGCAAATCTCCCCATACATTCGCAGGCAAGTTTACGTAAGTTGTTTTTATTAAGAAAATTAATGAATTCCAGGTAATACTCTCTTGCCGTGATGTATTTCTTTTCGAGGAGCATAATTTCCCCAAGTTTATATTTCACATAATATTGATGATACGTCATTTTTTTTGACTTCGCCAACTCATAGGCTTCCTCAAAAACTCTTCTTGCCAAAGCATATTGTTTAAGAGTAATATAAAAAGTCCCTTTGTCATACTTAATCATGACTAGTCGTTCTTCGTTATAGCTTTTGCGTGCATGGTTCTCGCCTTCATCAATTGCTTTGATCGCTTCATCATATTGTCCTAAATAGTAGAGAGTCCCGGCATACCCTCTGTTCCAATCAGCCAAGTAACGATGCACACCAATCTTAGAACCAATTCTAATGGCTTCTTTGAACAGTTTTATAGCTTCGTCATGCTCACCACGATCTCTGTAAATATAAGCACAGTGGCCTGCGAGCCATTGTAGACGGAATAAATCATCTGTTTGGTCCGCAATTGTGCTGGCAGAGTCAAAATAGGTTAGTGCCAGGTTGTGGTCACGAGAAGCATATTTCAAAAATCCAAGATTTGATAAAAATTGTGCTTCGGCTTCCCGATCTCCATTTTTTCGGGCGTTTGACAATCCGATATGCCAAATTGAGTCTGCTTGATTGTAACGGACCAAGCGATAGAAACATTCTCCCCAAACATGAAGAACCACAGGATCGTGAGATACGCTTAGCAAAACCTCCGTGAAAATTTGGACCGCCTGTTTATAAGCTAACTTGTAATAACTGGAAAACGCAGAAATGACTTTCTGAGTTGCACGATTTAATTCGTTTTCACGAAGCAAAGTGGCGGCGTCGAACTTCCCAAAATGTTGATGATCGAATTCGATAAAGTCTTTGAGCAGCGGCAAGGAAGGAGAACCGGCGAGTAGGGCCTGCGTAAAAGCGTTGAACGCTGCGACCGGATCATTCTCCAGCATCAATATCTTCGCCAACATCCAGTAACTATTGCGGCGGTATTGGGGGTTGGCAGCGAGTTGCTGAAAATAGGTTTTGGCCGCAATGATTTGGTCGTAAAACAGGAATCGTTCCAACAGCTTGGGATAAATAGGCTCGAATTCAGCATGGCCTTCCAGAAAACGCTGCAAGGCTCCCAATTGCGCCGCGGCAGAATCTGTTTGGACCGCTTCTAGAACGCGATAAAACTCCTCTCGGGTTTTCTTGTCGCCGGTGGACGGGGGTTGAACGCCAGTCCCTGCTTCACAAACTGGCAGGGTTGACCAGCCCAACATCGCGACGGCAAAAATAGCAATGAAATTGACTTTCATATTTTGCGCTTTCAGTCGTAACAGCTTTGTCGAGGATTGGAACTACTCAACACCCCCAAGCTCCGATTTCCATAAAAAAGAAAGTCGGAGCAAGGGGGGAACAGAATTACGCCCATTCATTATGGTCCTCCACCGCCGGATGGGGGTATCGGATCATCGTGTTTTTCCACGATGACAAGGTTATCTTCGTCCGATGCGGTCGGGGCCTCCACGGCACAGGCCATCAGGAACAGCCAGAATGAAGCGAGCAAGAGAAACGCGATCAAGCGCTTCATAGCATTTTACTCCTTTCTGGGCAGCTTTGCCCGGTTAATGGTTTGTTGATCCCCCGTTTTAGAAAATAAGTTTGTAGTTTCGCCTTTAGGCGTCGGGCTTCCGACAAAAGTTGAACGCCCGAAGGCGTCACTACATACATTCATTTTCATCATTATCGGGTGTCGGTCCCGACATGGGCGATTACTCTACAAAAACTATAACAATCGCGAAGACTTGCCGGCCTGGTTCGTTTGCCCCGCCGCGGCGGGGGCAGACTGCGTTACGGCATGCGAATTTTTTTTCTGGCCTCCTCGAACTCGGCACGAGTAAAGGTTTTCTTCTCCTCCAAAACATTGATTAAAGCTAAGAGGTTCGAGGCGGTCCGCCGGCGCCCCTGCCGGTCCAGTCCCGGTTCATCCGGCCCTCCACTACCACCCAGGCCCCCTGGCTCATCACCACCATCCTCATCACGTCGCCTTTGCACGGTTTCGCCGCAGCACTGTTTGATCATCTTCATCAACATCAATGCGAGGATCACCAGTCCAATGATCAAGAATAAAATCAAAATGACCAGCACCCAAACCAGGCTGATCATCCAAAGTGTGGAATCCATAAAAACCTCCCTCACTGCTAAAGGTTAGTTCACTGCTTGGACCATCTCTGAATTAACTTGACACTGTCATTGTAAAAGTCGCTTGCGCGATTAATTTTTTTTAGTTGCGTGATCGCGGCATCGTTTTGTCCGGCAAAGCCATAAGCCAACCCCAGAAAATAAGCCTCTCGATCACTGCCTTCGAGATGATGGGCGGTCACGAGCGAGTCGGCAAGTGCCAACCAACGAATAGACGCGTTCGCATGTTGTACCCGGGCCGTTTTGTCGAAATCATGCTGCCGGCTGCGTAATAGTGCAAAATGTGAAACACCCAAATAAAAGCAGAAATCACGTATCCACGGTATAATTTTCTGATTGTCAGGCTGGGTTTTTAGCGCCATCACAGCCGGCCCTAAATTTTGGAAAGTGTTAATCGCGCTTTCATAATCGCGCACCATGTAATCCGACATGCCCAGCGTGAATTGAGTAACAAAAGCTTGGAAGAGTGAATCACGCTCCAAGTCAGTTGAGGGCGCCCGCAAGCTGCTCATGCTATATTCATAAGGCACGCGATCATCGTACACGTAATATTTATCGGCGTCTTTTTTGATAACGATTTGATAAGTAAACAATGTGCCCAACATACCGACCAATACAAGCGCCAGCGCAAAGGCATATCGCGGCAGCGGTTTCCATGATTCAAAAAATTGTCCAAGCTTTTCCCAAAAGTCGATTTTGGGACGTAACACAGTTTCGTCGCCATGAGCCTCTTGGACTCCCTCCGCCAAAGCGGGGCTTGTAGGCGGGCACTCCGCCTCCACATAACCCAAAATTTTGTCAACCTGCTGCGCTGGCGTCCACTGGCGCAAGCGCGTGATTTCCAATTTTTCCGCCTCGCTCGTCGGCGTGTGCGCGTTTCTGGCCAAAGTGACCATGTCGTCGAAACAAGCCGAGCACGAGTCAAGATGCTCTTGCACCGCATGGCTTTCTGCTCTCGAGAGCAATTTTTCGAGGAAGCCATAAAGCTGTTCGTCGCTGAGGCATTTCCCTGATGCCCCTTTCTCATTGTAACTCTTCCCTGGCATGACTTAAATATTCTCCACACGCTAAAATTTCAACGGTCCTTTTTATTTAGAGTCGGATAGACCGGTGGGCATAAGGCAGCCGCTCTACGGTTCGCAGCCAACAACACCAGGGCTGCGCCCATAGGGTTGCACCGAATTTGGGAAAACTCTATCCTACCATCATCCTACTCTTTAAGACAGAAAAAGCGCGGCGCTTTCCCTCGGGTTCAAAAAAATTCCGTAGCTTGCCGGCCGGCTGGCAAGCGCCTTTTGATGCCGCTCAGGATGTTAATCACCCTTTTGGGCGAGAGCTGGATGCCGTAATAGGCCGAAATTTGCTCCGGTGAAAGTTTTTCAAACCAATATAACTTAAAAATCAGCTTGTCCCTTGCTTTGCTCTTTCCCTTGAGTATCTTGTCGAGCAGGCTTTCGACCTCTTGTTTTTGGCTCTCGCTATCGAGTCTCGCATCCGGGCCGGGATCCGGCGCGGGAATCGTGTCGATCACCCGCAGCTCTCCATCCTCCGCAGAGTGGACCGCGGGCGCTTCCAGCGACACGAGAAGAGCCCGCCGTTTCTTGGCGCCTTCTTTGGTAAGATAGCCGCGCACGACATTGCGGGCGATGATGGCCAAATAAGCATAAATCGAGTTTTCAGCCGAGGCCTTATATTCCCGCAGCGCTTTGCAATTCTTCTGTACCAGCTTGAAATAGACGTCTTGCACCAGATCCTCGAAAATCTCCTCGAACTGGGGCTTATCCTTGGAGAGATGCTTTTCCCGGCACTCCCGCAGAACCATCAAACGTATGTGCTCGTCAAAACGAACGCAAAACTCCGTCCAGGCTTGTTCATTCCTTGGCGCTTCGGCGCAAAGCTCGATCAGTTTTGTATTGGCAAGAGTTTTAAAATCCATAGGCATCAGAGTCAAACCGAACCCGCCTATTAATAACCCGCTACGGGATAGGCGCAACGCATAAGCTCATATTTGCCATGCCCATCGAGCTGTCAGCGCTCGTTGGTGTGGATAATCAATCGACAGGCTTGGAAAAAACAAAAAGATTAAGATATGGGCGGGAATAATCCTTACTCACAGCAAGCCTAATAATACGAAACTCCAGGCAGGAAGTCAAGGTTTTTTTTGATGCAACGGGTAATGCCTAAGTTTTCGGTGGACTACTATCATGTCATGTTGGAAACATCTTTTTTATTGTCAAGCATAGTGCTGAATTGAAAAAAGATTCTTCCAGAATGACAATGTCTCCACCCGTAAGTGAGGCATTACAATGGAGTGCGATGAGAACTCTTGGCAAGAAAAGCAAAAATTTCACACGGATCAAAAACTCACACGGAATATCGAAAAAATCCGCGTGCGTTTTTGATCCGTGTGGAACCCTTTTTGGAAGTGGCGCGTCCGCGTTGCGCTACAACCGGCATATTGAAAATTGCCAGTACCTCATGGCGGCATTTTCCCCTGTTCGTGAACGTCGGCCTTGCCGAGATGATGCTTGATGCTGCGGGCTTCGACCATAAACACGACTTCTTCGGCAACGTTGGTTGACAAATCCGCGACGCGCTCGAGGTTCTTGGCAATTATGATGAGATGGATGGCGCGCGAGATGGTGCGAGGGTCGTTCGCCATGTACGTGATCAACTCACGGAGCACTTGATCTTCGAGGCCATCCACTTCGTCATCACTCTGGCAAACTTTGATGGCCTGTTGCACATCGCCATGCACGAAGGCGTCGAGCGCCGATTTGACCATGCCTTGCGCCACGGTGGCCATGCGCGGGATGTCGATGAGCGGCTTCAGCTCCGGCTCTTTGAGCAGCTCCTGGGTGTGTTGCGCGATGTTGACGGCGTGGTCGCCGATGCGCTCCAGATCGTTGTTGATGCGTATCGCGGAAGTGATGAAGCGCAGATCGCTCGCCATCGGCTGCAGGCGCGCGATCAGCTCGACGCATAAGGTGTCGATTTTCACCTCGAGCTGGTTGATCTGGTCGTCTTCGTCGATGATCTTTTGCGCCAGCTTGGCGTCGCGGTCTTTGAGCGCGGTGATGGAAAATTCAACGGCTTTTTCCGCCAGCGAGGCCATGTACAAAAGCTCGGTGCGCAGCTCGGCGATTTCGTCTTCGAAGTGTCGGTGCATAGTTTCAGTGATCAGTTACCAGTTACCAGTGATCAGTTATAAAAATAGTCATGTTAGTTTTTAAGGCAAGCTGAAAAAATCGAGGTTTCTTCAGAGCGGCGTTGCAAAACTTTCCCAACGGATAGATGAACCCAACGGAAAAGCTTTTACAGTTGGATTCATCTATCCGATGGGGAATTTGCTTTGGAGAAATCCATTGAGTTGCGGTTTGCCCGCGTTGAAAAATCATCCCTCGCGGCCTTTATTATTGCTTCTTCACCCACCCACCCTCTCTCTCACTCACCCTCTCACCCACTCTTATCCAAACCGTCCAGTGATATAATCTTCGGTCAATTTCTGGGATGGGTTGGTGAAAATTTTGTTGGTGTCGTCGTACTCGATCAGTTGCCCGAGCCAGAGAAAAGCCGTGTGCTCCGAGACGCGCGCCGCTTGCTGCATGTTGTGCGTCACAATAACGATAGTATAATTTGCCTTCAATTGCAACATTAATTCTTCGATCTTGGCGGTGGCGATGGGATCAAGCGCCGAGCACGGCTCGTCCATGAGAATGATTTGCGGCTGCACGGCGATGGCGCGGGCGATGCAAAGGCGCTGCTGCTGGCCGCCGGAAAGGCCCAGGGCGCTGACATTGAGGCGATCCTTCACTTCATCCCACAACGCGGCGCCGTGCAAGCTTTTTTCGACGATCTCATCCAGCTCCGCGCGTTTGCGCATACCGGCAATCCGTGGCCCGTACGCCACATTTTCATAGACCGACTTGGGAAACGGATTGGATTTTTGAAACACCATGCCAATGTTCTTGCGCAAATCAATCACGTCGACGTCGGGATCGTAAACATTACGGCTCTGAATCTCGATGCGGCCGGCGACGCGGGCGCCGTCGACAAGATCGTTGAGGCGGTTGATGCAGCGCAGCAAAGTCGATTTGCCGCAACCGGAAGGGCCGATGAATGCCGTGATTTGATTCTCGGGAATCTCGAGCGAGATATCGTGCAAAACGTGGGCGTCACTGTAAAAAAAGTTGAGCTGACGTATTGTTATTGCAGTCGCTCTAATTTGCGACACCACGCTCTCCGGCGTCGACTGGAAATTTTGCAGACGATGATTGTCGGACGAGACGTCCGTCTGGACGAAAGGCATTTCCTGCGTTTTCGGAGCCATCTTGGGCACGGCGTCGACTAACATGATTGATCTCCTTATTTAAAAGCGTTTGCCCGTGGGCCGGTTAGCCAGTTAAGAGATTAACAGGCAAACTGGCAAACCGGCCAACCGGCTAACCTAAAATTGCCCCGCGGCAAAGCGCCGGCGCAGGCGGTTGCGCAAAAGTATGGCCGTCAGATTGAGCACCAGCACGATGAGAATGAGCAGCAGCGTCGTGGCATAAACCATCGGCAGAGAGGCTTCGACGTTTGGCGATTGAAAGCCGACGTCGTAAATGTGAAAGCCGAGGTGCATGAATTTGCGCTCGAGATGAAGATAAGGAAAATGGCCATCCAACGGCAGTGAGGGCGCCAGCTTGACCACGCCGGTGATCATCAAGGGCGCCACTTCTCCGGCCGCGCGCGCCATCGCTAAAATCAGTCCGGTCAGAATCGCCGGCGAAGCGCTGGGAATGAGTACGCGCCACAAGGTTTCAAATTTGGTCGCGCCCAAGGCCAGCGAGCCTTCTCGCAAGGCGCCCGGCACGGCCGCCAATCCTTCTTCCGTGGTGACAATCACCACCGGCACGGTGAGCAAGGCCAAAGTCAACGCCGCCCAAAGAATGCCGCCGGTGCCGAACGTCGGCGTGGGCAGCGCTTCCGGATAAAAAAATTTGTCGATCGAGCCACCGATGGCGTAGACAAAAAAGCCGAGGCCAAAAATCCCGAAAACGATTGAAGGCACGCCGGCCAGATTGTTGACCGCAATGCGCAGGGTGCGAACGAAGGGGCCTTGCTTGGCGTACTCGCGCATGTAAATCGCGGTCAAGACGCCAAGCGGCACCACGGCGATACTCATGATCAGCACCATCATGACCGTGCCGAAAATAGCCGGAAACACGCCGCCTTCCATGTTGGCTTCGCGCGGCTCGCTCGCAAAAAATTCCCACGTGCGCGAGAGATAAAGGCCGGCTTTGTCAAGCCATGACATTTGATTGGGCTGAAACGCGCGGACGATTTCCAGCAGCGAAATCGTTTTGGTTCGGCCATCGACGGTTTGGAGAGTTAATTGATAGGCGCTGCCCTGCTCGCGCAATTTTTCGAGCTGCTTTTCGTTTTTGTTGTATTCCTCTTGCAGCGCGGCGATTTCGCCTTGAAGCCGTTGCTCTTCTTTTGAGGCATCGATGTTGGCGCCATCGCGCAAGCTCAAGCCCCGAATGGCCAAACGGCGTTGCTCGATCTCATAGTTGATGTCGCCGATAACCTCTTTTTCGAGATGATTGATTTGCGCCGCGAGACGGCCGCCCTCAGTCAAAGGCTTTGCCAGCGCTGCAGCGGTTTGTGTTGCGCCTTTGGCAACCGCTTCGCCGGATAACGACAATTCGGTGGCATAACCGAAAAAATTCCCCCACGCCTGCCGCTCGAGCACGAAGGCTGAATCCGGATGGCGCCGCGCAGCAATATCCGTTTCATTCATCCAACGGAAATCCAGGCCGTAAAAATCACGGTTGCCAATCTTCATGCGCACGCGCGTCGCCGGCTGCTCGGTATCGGCGTCGGGAATTTTCTCCCGGTTCCAAATTTCTCCCAAAACTTTGCTGCCGTCTTTGAGCGTCAGCTCTTCGAGCGGGGCGGGCCAAAAAATGCCGAGACCATTCACGAGAATGAGCAAAACCAGTCCACCGATCATGAGCAGGCCAATGCCCGCGGTCAGGCCGGTGAGCCAGATGAAGGCGTTGCCGCTTTTCCAGAAGGATTGCATGATCAGTTAATTTATTCTAAAAATTTTCCCAACGGATAGAAACAACGCAACTGATAAAAACTTTTCATCCGTTGCGTTGTTTCTATCCGTTGGGGTTATTGTCGTTGATATTTCAATCGCATCCGTTGCCGGATCACCTCCGCTGCCGTATTCACCACGAACGTCATGATGAACAGCAATAGCGCGGCGAGGAACAAGCTGCGAAACAAGGTGCCGCCGACGGGCGCTTCGGGAATTTCAACGGCGATGTTGGCCGACAGCGTGCGGAAACCGTTGAAGATGTTCCAATCCATCACCGGCGTGTTGCCGGTGGCCATGAGCACGATCATGGTTTCGCCGACGGCGCGGCCAAAGCCGATCATTGAGGCCGAGAAGATGCCGGGGCTGGCGCTGGGCAGAACCACGTGCAGTGCGGTTTGCCAACGCGTCGCGCCGAGCGCCAACGAAGCCGCGGTCAAACTCGGCGGCACGCTCGAGAGCGCGTCCTCGGAAATCGTAAAAATAATCGGCACCACGGCGAAGCCCATTACCATGCCGACGACAAAGGCATTGCGCTGATCAAAGCTCAATTTGAAGGTGTCCAACAACCAGAGGCGAAAATCGCCGGCGAAGAGCCAGCGCTCGATGGTTGTGTTCATTGAAAGGCAAAACCACACGGCAACAATGATGACCGGAATGAGAAGAAAAACTTCCGAGCCATCACGAAACCACGCCATCCAGTGTTTGGGCAATCGTTGCCAGAGCCAGCCCGCGAGCAGCGCCGCGAGCGGAACGACGATCAACGTCACGAGCACGCCCGGCATCACCGGTTGCACGCGCGGCGCCAGCCACAAACCCGCAATGAATCCGAGCACGACGCTCGGCAGCGCCGCCATGATTTCCACAATCGGTTTCACAATTCCCCGTAAGGAAGGATGCATGAATTGAGAAACATACAACGCCGAGAGCACGCCGATCGGCAGCGCGAACAGCAGCGCATAGAAAGTTCCTTTGAGCGTGCCAAAAATCAACGGCACCAAACTCAGCTTCGCCTCAAAGTCGTCGGTGCCGCTGCTCGATTGCCAGACATATTCCGGCTTGCCATAGCCCTCGTACCAAATTTTTCCGAAAAAGGCGCGCCAGTTCGCTTCGGGGTGAGGGTTATCGATGGACAAGTGGGAAATTCGCTGTTGCGCATCGAGAACGAAAGCGCCGTCGGCTTTCGGCGCCATGCTCATCAGCGTCACCGGCGCTTGAGAATGAGCGGCGCGATAGAGCGTACGCTGATTGGTGGAAAAGTGCAAAATGATCTCGCCGTCTTCGCTGGCGGTAAAAAATGTGCGGTTGCGTTGCGAGGCCGCAAACGCGCTAACCGCAGCATGATGATTAGCCAAAACATGCGCCTGGCGCATGAGGCGCTCGCCGGCGCCGGCTTCATCAAAGCTGGCAAACCATACGCTAACGCTGCCCCGCGCATCGCCGACGACCAGTGAGCGTTCGCCAATGAGAAAGCCAAGCTTGGTGATGGCTACATCGGAAGCGCGTAGCGTCTCCGCCAAACGCGGCGATTGCGGATCTTGCAAATCATATTTTAGCAAAACGCCGTTTTCAAGTCCGATATAGAGGTTGTGCAGCGATTTCTCGACGGCAAGCGCAGCCGGCGCGGCAGGGAGTTTTTCAACGACCGGCCGGACAACAACCGCTTCGCCATCGCCAAAGAGGGAAGTGGAAACACTGCGGCTGTAGAGGACGAGGCGCCGATCGACGGTGATGGCCGCGGCGAAAAAACTTTCATCCGGCGAACCGCCAAAAGAGAGACTCGTCAGCGCTTGCGCCATGCTGTCCAATTGCACCGGCGCGGAAAATTTCACCACTGGGGCATAAGTACGCTGCGAGGCAATGCCGGCAGCTTGATAATCAACCTTGCCCAAAATCAGCGCGCCGTTATCGGCGCCGGTGGCAAAGGTTTCACCATCTTCGGAAGACCATGCACAAGCCAGCTTTGTCCTGTTGGTCAGCGGCAGCATGAAACGCTGCAGCGGTTTCATCGCAGGAATTTCGTAAAACTGCACAACACCGTCGGTGGCCAGCAGATAGCCGACTTGTTGATACTCATCGCAGCCCATCGCCAAAACCCGAGCCCCCGGCGCAACACCGAGCTGTTGAACCGGCGTTTGGAAGCCAATCGTGACCTTCGGATCCCGCCACAGCGGCGCGATGACGAGCACGAATAAAACGAACAGGCCGATAATGCTCGCAATAACGATCAAGCCGCCGGTGGTCACGACTCCCGTTGCCAGCCGATCGATCACTTTGCGAAGCCCGCGACGGCCCTTAAAAAAATTTTTAATGCGTGGCCGGGGCGAAATTTTCTGAATGCCGTGCGTTTGCTGCACCGGCTTCTCAGTCTCTATGAACATAACTTCGCTTGATGCCATAACACGAGCTGCAATCAAACAGGTTGTTTACGTTTCACGCCTTACGTCTTACGAATTACTCATCACGTAAACCGTAAAACGTAATGCATAGTCTTTACTCTTTCTGCAAATATTTACTTGTCACGGAAATAAGGGGAGTGCGAAACCCAGCTTAAAGCGTACGCAGGTCTCGCACTCCTTGGTCAGGGGGGTTAGCTACACC
Source organism: Candidatus Zhuqueibacterota bacterium (assembly GCA_022616415.1). GTDB lineage: Bacteria > Zhuqueibacterota > Zhuqueibacteria > Zhuqueibacterales > Zhuqueibacteraceae > Zhuqueibacter. The sequence goes on from JAKEEU010000021.1 coordinate 22,883, forward strand.
CCCTTCGACTATTCAAGCTTCTTGAGCTCTTCCATGGCGACTTTGGACGGAATCGGCAAGTAGCCGTCTTTGATCACCACTTGCTGGCCCTCCTGGCTCAAGACGAATTTGCAGAACTCGCGAACCAAAGGATCGAGCGGCTTGTTCGGCGCCTTGTTAATGTAGAGATAGAGAAAACGGGCCAGCGGGTATTTGCCGCTCACAACGTGTTCCAGCGTGGCGCCATAATATTCTCCGCCCTCTTTTGCCGCCAGCGGCACGGCGCGCACACCAGAAGTGACATGGCCGATGCCCGAATAGCCAATGCCGAAACGATCTTCCGTGACGCCTTGCACGACCGACGCCGAACCAGGCTGTTCCTTCACGGTGTCTTTGTAATCGCCTTTGTACAGCGCGTGCTCTTTAAAATAGCCGTAAGTGCCGGATGCCGAGTTGCGGCCATACAAGCTGATCGGTTTTCCCGCCCAACCGTCGGTCATGTTCAATTGATCCCAGGTCGTTATGTCTTGTGCAAAACCGCCGCGCCGCGTTTTGGAAAAAACCGCATCGACTTGCGGCATGGTCATGCCTTTGATGGGATTGTCTTTGTTGACGTAAACCGCGAGCGCGTCGATGGAGGTGCGAATCGCCGTCGGCTTGTATCCGTAGACGGCTTCGAACTTGTCGATTTCTTCCTGCTTCATGTCGCGCGACATCGGCCCGAACTGCGCGGTGCCGGCGATCAACGCCGGCGGCGCTGTGCTGGAGCCTTTGCCTTCCACCTGCAATTTGACGTTGGGATAAAATTTTGCAAAAGCTTCACCCCAGAGCGTCATCAGATTGTTCATGGTATCCGAGCCGATGCTGCCGACCGAGCCGGAAACGCCGCTGGTCTTTTTGTACTTCGCAATCGCGGGGTCGACCTTCACGTTATCCTGCGCCATCGCCAAGCCGGCAACGGCCAGGATCAGCACAAAAACTGTTTTTTGAAATTTTCGCATGGTCATCTCTCCTTAATTCTCGAGTTTGTACTGCCGCCTGAAGGCCGTACTTTGTGAGATTGCGGACTTGTACACGAAGCATTCAGGCGGTGTTTTTTAACTTTTAAAATCTGAAGTAAAACGTCACTTGGCCAATCGTGTTGGCGTCCACACCGGAAGCTTGATAGCTTTCGATTCTCACGTTCGGAATGATGTTGACGCTCTTGTCCGCCGCATAATCCAAACCCGCAATGATGAGCGAATTGCCGTCGTCGTCGACATCGGTGTTCGGATCGTAATTGTCGAAGCGCCCGAACAGCTTGACTTTTTCCGCGGCTATGACGGCGCCAAAAACCGAGAGGCCGTTTTCGGTTCTATCCTGATCGTTCGCCAACGCCTTGTTGCTCTTTTTCCGGAACACTTCCACGCCGCCGTGGAAGCGCGGCTTTTGCAGGCCGGCAAACAAAGCCAGCACATTCTTGTCCCGGCCGTCATTGCCGCCTTCGTAATCAAAATAAGGAACGACAGAAAAACCGCCTTGAATCTTGATCGGCGCATTGACATAGACGCGCTTGTTCTTGTCAGTCTCACTGCGCGTGCCCGTGCCGTTTGCCGCAAGAACGTGATAATTCAGCACGCCCGAATTGGTGAGCTTGCCTTCCAGCGCCACCCCCATGTCCGCCGAACTCGCGACGCGGCGCAAATCCATAATCGTCTTCTCGACCGACCGATAGCCCCACACTTCTTCCGAGACGTTCCACGTTGGCGTGCTCGACAAACCAAAAGACAACTTGCTTTGGGGGATGAGATTATTCCAACGCAGGTAGGCATGCTTGATGTAAGGCGTGAGCGTGCTGCTCGTGCCGAAATCCTGGCTGTTGATCAAATCCGGGCTGTTCATTTCGAGGCGAAAACGCACGGAGAATTTCGCCGACAGATCGCGATCATAAGTAAAGTACGCCCGCCGGAACTGAAAACCGTTGCGATTGAGGCCATCAGTCGCTGCATTCGGGTGGGAGAACTCATAAAAATAGTCCCCGAAAATGTAGCCGCTGATTTTCCCCTCTTGAGCCATAAGGTTGGAAAAACAAAGCAGTACACCGGCGATGGGCATGGCCCACCACTTGGCGGTTTGAGCCTTCATAAACCCTCCTGACCTGAACTTTGACCTGACCAAAGGTGGATTAGCGTACAGCCACAACAAAGCAAACGCGCGCGATATTGCCTTACTAAGATACAAAATCAGCTTTAAGGGAATTTCAAGGCTATGTTAAGATTATGTTAAGAGCGGTATATACTCATTATAAGGATTGGAACGCTTTTCAGTCAGCTTATACTGAAGCGGCCGGGGTGTGCAACGGCTGCCACGAAGAGACCGCCCGCCCCTTTATTGTCATCACCGTGCCGGCAGCGCCGCCGGTGCCAAATCAACAATGGGAACCTCCAGCTAATCCTTCTAAAAAATGAGGATACTGATGAAATTTTTCCAAAATTGCGGGGTTCTCCCATTGCGCGAAGTTTTTTGGATGGCGTCAACGCCGGCGCGCTCGGCTTGATGCTGGCGGTGTGTGTTTCGCTCGGCCTTGCCAGTCTGACCAGCGCAACCGGCTGGCTCATCTTTGGCCTGGCAGTTTCGGTATTGGTGGTGTGGAATCTCAACGCGGCTTGGATTATACTCGTTACGGGTTATTTTGTAACGTCATTGCGAGCGTTTTTCAGCGAAGCAATCCTTTGAAAATCAAGAGATTGCTTCGGCAAAAAGCGCCTCGC
>JAKEEU010000022.1 GCA_022616415.1 Candidatus Zhuqueibacterota bacterium
GGCTAAAATTCCTGAACGCCGCTATCCGACCGCTGGCGAATTTGCTTTATCGTTCAAAGAGGCCCTTTTCGTTGAGGAAAGCTCTTCCACCGCTGTTGACCGCACCTTTATCGGTGGCGTGGAAGACGAAGAACATACATTTTTGGAAAGCATGCCCTTCGAAGACGGCGCGACAAACATTGCCCCCAAGACCCAAGAATATAATTCGATTGATGTTGGGGCCCGCACTATCCTTTCACGCGCCCGTGAGGCTGTCCGCGAAACACAAGGCGATTTAGCCATCATCGTCCAATCCGTCATCACTAATGTTCAAGATTTGCGTGAACAAAGTAAGTATCAGCCGCGCCCTGAAGAAAGTCCCTATAAATCCCTCGAATCTTATGATATTTCGGACAATCGGCTCTTTTTCGGGCGTGAAGACGCTATTGACGAAATGTTGGATCGTGCGCCTTTTACCAAGTTCTCTGTGCTGCACGCCGAAAGTGGTGCGGGCAAAACATCCCTCATCCGCGCAGGATTGATGCCGCGGTTACTAGCTGGTGGATTTTTCCCCGTCTATGTAGCTGTGCGCCGTCGTTTGCCACACGAAGCCATCAAACACATTTTGTTGCCAGATATTTCACTTGCGCCGCATATGGCGAATGCACCCCTCCGCACTTACTTAAAGGGCGTCGCCGAAGCCGTCGGCCCCAACCGTGAAATTTTCATCTTTCTCGATCAATTTGAGACCTTTTTCACCGACGTATTCACCGATGAAGAACGTTCCGAATCCATCCGTGAATTGGCCGAATGTTTAGACGATACCGGGCTTCAAGTCCGCATCATCATCGCCATGCGGACGGAATATTTTGGCTTGCTGGCCAGTTTTCAACCTGCCATTCCCCAACCCTTCGCCAGAGAATTTCTACTACGCCGTTTGAACCGTCAAGAAGCCGAGCGGGCCATGACCTTGCCAGTCGAAGCGATGGATTATGAATATGAAGAAGGTCTTGTCCCCCAGATTTTGGGGGATTTGGTGGATGACAGCGGTGAAATTGCGCCACCCCAATTGCAACTTGTTGGCACGGCCTTGATCGAAAGCCTGCCCGAA
>JAKEEU010000246.1 GCA_022616415.1 Candidatus Zhuqueibacterota bacterium
GAAGCGATCATCGACGATGACTTCGGCATTCGACGGGGCGGTGTTGATCTGCAAAACAATTTTGTCGGATTGCGACGGCAGCGCATCGAGCGCGCGCTCATCAATCGGCGTTGGCCTTGCTGTCACCTCTTGAAAGCCGATGGCTTCTTTTCCGGCAATTGGGTAAGGAGAGGCCATGATGATCGGCGCTGATTTGATTTCAACCGCCTCTGTTTGCGTCTCGCTCAAAAGATTCTCGTAGCGCAGAGCAAAGTACAATTTCTTTTCAGACGGGAAACCGCGATAATCTTTGTTAATATGAGCCGTCACCCGCGTGACCGTACCCGGCATCACTTTCACCTGCTCATCGACTCGAATAGGATAGCTCGCCTCCTTCCAAAAGCCGACGACGTGATACTCGCCTTCGACTTCGTAAACACCATACGGCAGTCGCAGGGCGTAATCGTAATTGGCCGTCATGTTCGAGATCGTTTTGTCCGGCGCAATCTCCTTGCCATTGATACGCAACGTCGCGTAGTTCTTGTAGCTCCCGGCGTCATCGGCGACGTTTTCGATTCGAATGATTAAATTCTCCGGCATCTGTGCCTGCTCGCGCTCAGGCAGCGCCGCGATGGGCTTCAACTTTTCACCGGCTTGCCGCGTGGTGAGACGACTGCTTCCACAACCCCAAACCAAAATGGCGGCGATCAACAGACTGAACTGCGAAAAACGCTGGATCGCTTGCATGACAGCCTCCGAGATGCGTTTAGTAAATGATAAGGGAAGGAATTGACGATTATTTAACTGAGACGAAAAAAAAATGTTCGTTTGAAAAACAAAAAAAACTGCGCTATTCATCAGTTTCCGAATCCGGCAGGTTCGATTCTCGAAATAGCTCGCGCTGAATCTCCCGTTTGCGCTGGCGGACAAGATCGACGATATCTTGCGGATACTTGACGCCCTTGAAAACCACTTCAGCGCCCGGCCTGCCGGCGGAGCTTAACTCTACATCACCAGTCCTCATCACTCGCTGCC
>JAKEEU010000247.1 GCA_022616415.1 Candidatus Zhuqueibacterota bacterium
GTACTCCGAGGTGGCGGCTTTCAAAAACTTGCGGCGGCCTGGTGTATTGAAGAAAAGATTTTTGACGGCGAGGTTGGTGCCCGGCGTGCCGGCGCCGATGCTTACTTCCGGCGGCGTGCTGCCTTCGATCTTCAGCCAGATCGCCTCCGTAGCGCTCGGTTCCATCGTTCGCAGCTCAACCCGCGAAACCGAAGCGATGCTCGCCAGCGCCTCGCCGCGAAAGCCGAGTGTGCGAATCGCTTCCAGATCTTCGGCGGTGGCAATCTTGCTCGTTGCATGGCGCTGGAACGCCAGAATCGCATCCTCGCGGCTCATGCCGTGGCCGTTATCCACCACCTGAATCAACGACCGTCCGCCCTCTTTGACAATGACGGTGATCTCCGTTGCGCCCGCATCAATGGCGTTCTCCACCAATTCTTTTACGACTGAAGCCGGACGCTCGACCACTTCGCCGGCAGCGATCTTGTTGATCAGGTCGTCGGGTAGAATGTGAATTTTTTTGATCGTGTTACTCAATCGTGTACCTCATTAAAGTTGCTGGTCGCTGGTTGCCTGTTGCTTTGCAGCGACCAGCAACAAGCAACCAGCAACGCTTCACAACAATCCCTCATCCGCAAAACTAAAAAATTTCCCGTCGCCGATGATGACGTGATCGTGCACGCTAATCTGCGCGGTTTTGCACGCTTCGACGAGCAGCTTGGTGAGGTCGCGATCATCAGGGCTCGGCGCCGGCTCGCCGCTGGGATGATTGTGCACAAAAATTACCGACGCCGCCTTGCCATTGATCGCTTCCTTGAGCACTTCGCGCGCGGTGACCATGCTCTGGGTCAGCGTGCCCTCAAATAATTTTTGTTCCTTGATCAATTTGTTTTTCGTCGTCAGCAGCAGCATGATGAAAATTTCCCGAGGCTGGTTGCGCAAGCGCTGGTGAAAAAGCTCAAAAACATCCCGGCTCGTCTGAATCTGCTTGCGTTCCGGCTGCTGCGCTTCGACGAGCTTGCGGCCAATCGCCAGCGCCGCCTTGATTTGCGCCGCTTTCGCCGGGCCAACGCCGCGAATCTCGCACAACTCGTCGATGCTGATGGCGTCCAAGCCGCAAAAGCCGTGGCAGTGATTGAGCAGATGGTGCGCCAGATCGATCGCCGAAAGCTTGCCGTCGCCGGTGCGCAAAATGATCGCCAACAATTCGGCGTCCGACAAGCTTTCCGGCCCGTGTTGAATCAATCGCTCGCGCGGCCGCTGGTCTTCCGGCAAATCAGCAATGCGAATTTTGTATTCCATGTACCTACCCAACGAATAATGATCAATTTGTTAAAAAAATCTTAGGCGTGATTTTTCTTCTCCCTGTCGAATAAACTTGGCAAATGCCTTATCAAAGCGAGTCTTGCTCATGGGTCATTTCTCCTTATGTGAAACCTCAAGACGCTTGCTTTTGGTCAAAAATTTAACTAATTTTTTAATCGTTGCCAAGAGAAAATTTGAATTTCATCGGAGAATTTTTTATCAGTCTTCGCGACCACAAGCTGTTCTTTATTTCCGCCACGGTGATTGAGTGGCGCGATCAAGCCCTGAAATGGTTCCGCCTGCATATCATTCGCAATCCGGCGCGTATGCTGGTGATCAGCTTTATGGCGTTGATTGGCGCCGGCACGGCCGGCTTGATGTTGCCGCAATCCAGCGCCGGCGAGCCGATTCGTTTTATCGATGCGCTGTTCACCAGCACCTCGGCAAGCTGTGTGACCGGGTTGGCGGTTTTTGACGTCGGCTCTCAACTCACGCGTTTTGGGCAAATCGTGTTGTTGTTGTTGATTCAGCTCGGCGGCTTGGGCATCGTCACGTTTTCGACGTTTTTTATTCTCATCGTCGGCGGCAGCATCTCCTTTCGTGGCCATAATATTTTGCAAGAGACGTTCAGCCAACAACCGATGGCCGATTTCGGCGCACTCGTGAAATCGATCATCTTGGTCACGTTGGGAATCGAGCTGGTGGGCGCGACCCTGCTGTATTTCAGCTTTCGCCCTCTGTACCCGCCGGACGAGGCGGTTTACTACAGCATTTTTCACAGCATCTCCGCTTTTTGCAACGCCGGTTTTTCCCTTTATCCGGATAGTTTCATTCGCTTTCAAGCGGACTGGTATTTCAATCTGATTATCTGCGCCTTGATTATCTGCGGCGGACTCGGTTTCGTGGTGTATTATGACCTCGGCGATTTTATTTTCCGCCGCTCGCGCCGCCCCCTGGCGGCTTTGAGCTTTCACACGCGGCTCACCGTAATGGTCACGGGGTTGCTCGTCATCGGCGGCGCCGCCGGTTTTTTCCTTTTTGAATCTCCCAACGCGCTCAAGCCATTGGATTGGCCGGCCCAAATTCTTGTGAGCTTGTTTCAATCTGTCACGCCGCGCACCGCCGGCTTCAACACCATTCCGTTCGACCAGCTCACCAACGGCACCTTGTTTTTTGTCATCTGGCTGATGTTTGTCGGCGGCTGCAGCGGTTCCTGTGCCGGCGGCATCAAAACCAGCACCTTTGCCGTGCTCATCGGCCTCGGGTGGGCCAGATTCCGCGATCAGCAAGAAGTGAACTTGTTAAAACGTCGCATTCCGGAAAGCGTGGTTTCCAAGGCGGTTTCCGTGACGCTGTTTGCCATGTCGGTGATTGTCTGTTTTGCGTTCGTGTTATTGGCCAGCGAGATCGGCGGCGTTTCGCACCAGCTCAGCCGTTGGAGCTTCATCGACATTCTTTTTGAAACCACCTCCGCATTTGGAACCGTCGGGTTGAGCACGGGCGTTACCACGACCCTTTCGGATTTGGGCAGACTCGCGATCACGTTGGTGATGTTTCTCGGTCGCGTCGGTCCGCTCACCGTCGCCATCGCCGTAACCAAGTCCGTGAGCCGTCGTTACAAATATGCCAGCGAAACTTTTTTGGTCGGATAAAAAATATCCGGGCGCTTCGGCAAATCCGGACACCGAAAACTTTTAACTTGTAAGTGATAAAGCGTATGCGAAAAATTGCAGTCATCGGCATGTCGAGCTTCGGTTTTTTTCTCTGCCGCGCTCTGGCCGAGCACAAACTCTCGGTGATGGCCATCGACAACGACGAAGCCAAGGTTGATGATGTCAAACCGTTTGTCGAAAAGGCCATAATCGCCGACGCCACTGACAAAGATGTGCTCATCAATCTCGGCGTTGCCGAAGCCGATGCCGTCGTCGTCAGCCTCGGCGATCGCATCGACGCCAGCATTCTCGTCACCTACTATCTGCGCGAGCTTGGCGTCAAAGAGATTATCGCCAAAGCCATGAGCGAAGACCATGGGAAAATTCTCAACGTCGTCGGCGCCAGCGAGATCATCTTTCCGGAGAAGGACATGGCGGAGCGATTGGCCAATCGTTTGGAGCGCAGCTCGATATTGGATTATTTCGAGATCGCCGAAGGCTACAGCATCATCGAATGGGCCCCGCCGGCATCGTTTGTCAACAAAACCCTCGCCGAGCTGAACTTGACGAATCAATACAACGTGCAAGTCATCATGATCAAAGAGCTCGTGCCCGAGCGCATCACCGTCGTGCCCAAAGCCTCGCAGCTCATCAAAGACAGCGATATTCTGGTTTTGCTCGGACGCGACGAGGATTTGGAGCGGCTGCAGAGGATGAAAGAATGAAAAATGGATTGTTGGATTGATGGATTTCTGGATTAATGGGATTTGGTTGCATTCCATTAATCCAAAAATCCAAAAATCCAACAATCCATATAATCCAATTCACCGGACGCCCAGTTCTTGCAGCAACGTTTCCGCCCTGGCAAACTTCTGCACCACCCACAGCACGTAGCGAATATCCACTGCGATCGAGCGGCTGTATGCCGTGCTCCATTGATAATCGTTGATCGTCGCCTCGTAGCAGCGGTCGAAATTCAAGCCCACCAGCTCGCCGTTGGCATTCATCACCGGACTGCCGCAATTGCCGCCGGTGGTATCGGTGTCATAGAGAATTGCCACCGGCACGTCTTGCAGCTTCTCGCTTTTAAATTTGTGTTTTTCATTTTTGCTTCTCCTCGAGGTAATCGTAATAAGTCGTTTTGGTTGGCATCAACTTCTACGAAAATATACTCAAAATTGGCCTAAAAGCAAGGATTTTGGGTATGATTTTCTCGCAGTGCCGCTGAATGAATAAAATAAATAGTTTAGCCCAAAATGTCGAACAAAAAGCTTGCAAAATTGAATGTTTTTTCTTAAATTCAATTTGAGCTTTCGGGCAGGAGGGAGGACTAAATTTGATTGCAGCGGATAAGATTCCATGTTGCCTCTGCCACAGAACGGTGTTGATGATATTGCAGTGGTTGTTCCAGCGTATAATGCCGGTGCGACATTGGAAGACGTTCTTTCAAAAACTTTTTTGAGCATACCGAAACGCCAAGTCATCGTTGTGGATGACGGCTCGACAGATGACACGGCTGCAATAGCCGAGCGGCACTCAGCGCAATTGATTCGACACGGCGATAATCGCGGCAAGGGTGCGGCGCTCAAGAGCGGCTTTGCCAGCGCTTTAAAAATGCCGCAGATCCGTGCGGTGATCACGATGGATGCGGATGGTCAGCATGCGCCGGAGCACCTTCCGGAGTTCGTCCGTGTTTTTCATGATTTGCCGGTAGATTTGATTATCGGTTGCCGCCAATTGCGCTGGCCGGTTATGCCATTGTTTCGGGTCATGAGTAACCGCATTACGCGCACGTTAGTATCATGGCGTCTAGGCATGAAAATACCCGACACCTTAAGCGGCTTTCGGATGCATTCACGTTTGTTGCTCGAGCGCATCGAGCTTCGCACGGATGGTTATGAAATGGAGCCGGAATTGCTTCTCAAAGCGGTCCGGGCAGGCATGAAAATCCACTTTATTCCCATTCTAACCATCTACGCCGGAGAAAAAAGCCATATTCGTGGCTGCCGCGACATGTGGCGGTTTACGCGAATGTGGTTTAGCAAAGGCTTTTAAGACGTCATTGAGACGAGAACACTGAGCAGCATTTTTGTTTTTGAGGACAAATTAGGCATGGGCATCTCAGGAACTGCAGCAAATAGGACATCAAAGACGGAAAGCAAGAAACCGCATATCATCAGACGCCTTTACGATTGGGTTTTGCACTGGGCGCACACGCCTTACGGAACCCCGGCGTTGGCCGTCTTAGCAACGGCAGAATCGTCGTTCTTTCCCGTGCCGCCGGATCCATTGCTCATGGCGCTCGCCATGTCCCGTCCCGAACGAAGCATTTGGTATGCGTTTGTTTGTTCAGCCTGCTCGGTCATCGGCGGCGCGATAGGCTACCTGATTGGTTGGCAATTATGGAGCGTGATGAGCGACTTCTTCTTTAATCATGTTCCAGGATTTACGCACGAAGTTTTTAATCTGGTAGCCAACAAATATAACGAGAACGCATTTTTAGCGATTTTCACCGCGGCGTTTACGCCGATACCGTATAAAGTCTTTACGATTGCCGGCGGCGTTTTTCAGATCAGTTTTTTAGCATTCATGGTGGCGTCTGCAATCGGAAGGTCGATGCGTTTCTTTCTTGTAGCAGGATTGATTTGGAAATTCGGCGCCAGCATCAAGGCAACGATTGACAAATATTTTGATTTGGTGGCCGTGGGATTTACGGTGTTGCTGATATTGGGGTTTGTGGTGATAAAATATGCGTTGTAGTTAGTTCCAGACCAGCGGTCTGGGTTACTTTCGGGGCGTGGCTCAGCTCGGCTAGAGCGCCTGGTTCGGGACCAGGAGGTCGGAGGTTCAAATCCTCTCGCCCCGACTAACAAAAAGGCTACTTTGAAGTAGCCTTTTCTGTTTATCAAAACAAAAATTCACACAACCTGATCTCACATGTTTTACATTTACATCCTGCAAAGTCAAGCCACACGGAAGGGAGGGACGAAATAGAAAATGGCGTTGCGGGTGGATTTTTATTTTAAATTTTAAAGTTTACATAACATATAAAGTCGATAATATTGATGCGGAATACCATTTGCTGAAACTACGCACGCAATTTCGCCATCAAGCGCTGCGCCTCATCCTTCAGCGGTGAGTTGACTTTTGCCATGAGCACGTTATCCAAGTGCAGCATCGCACTCTCAATGCGATTGAGCCGAACCAAAGCCACAGCCAAATAATATTGCGCGGTCAAATTCGATTTGCTCACTTTGACGGCTTGTTCCAGCGGCGCCACGGCTTCTTCAATATGATTGAGTTTCATCAAATTCTTGCCCAATATCCCCAGCATCACGCTATCACCTTTGCCAAGCTCCTTGGCCTTTTCAAGGACTTTAATGACCTCTTGCGGCCGGTTCAAGGCGTCGAGCGCCAGAGCCAATTGTTTCAGATAAAGCGCTTTGGCCGGTTTAATTCTAATGGCGCGCTCCAAGGCTTGCGCGGCTCGTTCCGGTTGGCCGGACCGGAGCAAAGCCGTGCCCAAGGCCGACCAGACGTAATCATCCTCGGGCTTGCGTTGGACATACTGCTGATACATTTCGGCTGCCAGCAAATAATCCGAGAACAGAAAAGCGTTGTAACCTTTGGCGTACAGCGTTTCAAGATCCTCCGAGCTGCTGGCGCCGGAATCCTTGATCGCTACAATGCCGCGTTTGGCGTGGTTGGCGAGAATGCCTTTTTGGTCAAGCTCGATCACCTTGCGATAATACTGGTTGGCGCTTTCGGTCTCGCCGATGATCGAATAAATTTTCGCCAAACCGAAGTAGGCGCGGATTTCCTTCGGCGCCAGCTCGATGGCGCGCTGAAAGCCGAAAATGCCTTCCTGATATTTTTTGAGAATGCTGTAAACCGCGCCGAGATTTAGATGCGCCAACGGATTGCGTGGATTGAAAAAAACGCTTTCTTTCAAATGCCGCTCGGCTTCGGCGAATTTGCGAATCTTGAGCAGAACCGTGCCCAAAATCAAATGTGCGCGATGATAAATCGGACAAATCGAAATGGTTTTCTGGAGATTTTCAACCGCTTCTTTATAGTTTTTGCTCTCGAAAAACGCGATGCCGAGGTTGAAGTAATAATCCGGATCTTGCGGATTGATCGCCACCGCCTGCGTCCATTTGGTGATCGCCGGCCGGAAATCGCGCTGGCGGGCAAGCGCCAACGCCTCTTTGTGCAGCGTTTCGGCTTGCTGCAAAACGCGCGGCAAAAGCCACCGCAGCTCGGCAGCTTCTCCGTTGATCACAATATCCACGTTGCCGCGGCTGCCATAGCGACGGTAGAGATAATCCTTTATGCCGGCGGGATGCGAATTCGAATTGAAGATTTGTTGGATTTCCGGATCGAAATGACGAATCTCAACAAAATTGATGTTGGCAGAGACTAACTTTTTGGCCGTTTGCGGGCTCATTACACTTTAAAAGTCCGAAGTCTAAAAGTCCGAAGTCCAAAGTCAGAGCGAATAAAAGGACTTCGACAGGCATATCTGCATTCTGTTGTGGTAAGCCCTCAAATTACTGGTGGGTAACTAATCAGAATGTCATGCTGGAAGCATCTTGTTACGATCAAGCACCGTGCCGGTTTGAAAAAAGATTCTTCCCATAATGACATTTCTTAACCCGTGACCGAGGTATTACCAGTTGTGCTACTTTTGCTTTGTGCGCCAGGCGGGAATCGAACCCACAGCCTTTGGCTCCGGAGGCCAACGCTCTATCCAATTGAGCTACTGGCGCGCTTTGAGAGGCAAACAGCAAAAGACAAACGGCAAAAAGCAAAATTGCTTTTTTCTTTTTGCCTTTTGCTTTTTACGCAGTGCCTTCTGCCGCCCACACCGTATTTTGCATCAACATCATAATCGTCATCGGGCCGACGCCGCCGGGCACGGGCGTGATCGCGGCAGCCTTCTCCCTCACCCTATCGAAATCGACGTCACCCACGACGCGATAACCTTTGGAAGAATTGGCGTCTTCAAGACGATTGATGCCAACGTCGATCACCATCGCATCGCGCCGAACCATGTCGGCAGTCACAAAATTGGCTTTGCCGATGGCAGCCACTAGAATATCCGCGCGCGACGTGAGTTCAGTCAGATTTCTTGTTGCGGAATGACATATCGTCACCGTGGCATTTGCGTCTGGATTTTTTTGCGCCAGCAATAGCGCCAACGGCAAGCCGACGATCTGGCTGCGCCCGAGAATAACCACGTGCCGGCCGTTTGCCGAAAAGCCGCTACGCTTGATCAACTCGTGTACGCCCGCCGGCGTGCAAGGCGCAAAGGTTTCTTCACCGAGCTGTAAGCGGCCACGACTCACCGGGTGAAACCCATCCACATCTTTTTCCGGCGCGACGGCTTCGATTACGACGCGCTCGCGGATTTGCGGCGGCAAGGGCAATTGTACTAAAATCCCATGTATACGCGCATCCGCGTTTAGTGCGTGCAAACGTTGCAAGAGTGTATTTTCACTTGCATCCTGCGGCAACCGAACCGTTTCGGAGAACAGGCCAAGCTCCTGGCACTTGCGCGTCTTCGACTGCACATATATCGCCGAAGCCGGATTATCCCCCACTAAAACCGTTGCCAGTCCAGGCGTTATTCCCTTTTCCTTGAGCTTGTGGATGCGCCCAATCAGTTCCTGCTGTATGGCGGCGGCGATTTTCTTTCCATCAATGATTTGTGCAGCCACGCCTTACTCCTCTCCCTCCACCCTTCCAGCCGTTGGTCTGTTTGACCAGCCAGTGTTAGAAATAAAGCCTGACATTTACCAAGAATCGTTTGTCCGAATTAAAGATAGATTTCGCTTCTTCCGCGAACTTGCTCTTTCGAACGATGTTCAGACCGAACTTACTGTTTAATCTCTGCTGGTGTCAGCGTTTGTCATTGCGATGCTAAAAATCCGCCTATAACTGCCAAAATTGGTTTCAACTTCTTCTGAATCGGATCCACATCGACTCCAAAGTTTTCCAAGGCTGTTGCACCGAGTAAGAAAAGAGAACCCGTTGGTGCAAAAATCACCGGACAAGGAATAGTGCCTTCGAGCCCTTCGATTTGAAAGTCACAAAAACCAAGCAGTCTTGTATCCTGTCGGCCATCCGCTAGTATCAAATTCCTTTTCACTGACGGCTCTATGCCTATTCTTTCAAGAAAGTCTTCTGGGACAAAGGAGTAGAGAGCTCCTGTATCTACCCAAAACTCTTCTTGAAAGAATTGCTTTGGATTCTTGCTATTGGCGACTCTTACCTTTTTTTTGAACATGCCCATTCTATTTTTCCTCGTTGATTAAGAGTAGGTACTTACGATAAAAACAATCTTTCGATATGTTGCGCTTTGGCGGTTTGCTTATCTATTTTGATCACCACCGCACAGAGATGTACATCGCCTTCCGCCGGCTCGAAGCGAATCGGAACTTGGCGCATGAAGCGCTTGATCGCCACTTCTTTTTTCATGCCGATGACCGAGTCATACGGCCCGGTCATGCCGGCATCGGTGATGTACGCGGTGCCGCCAGGAAGAATGCGCTCGTCCGCCGTCGGCACGTGCGTGTGTGTGCCGATGATCGCGCTGACGCGACCGTCCAAATACCAGGCCAACGCCATCTTCTCCGCCGTCGCCTCGGCGTGAAAATCGATGATCACAAGATTCGTTTTGCGATTGACGTGCCGCAAGATTTCGTCGGCGGCGCGAAACGGGCAATCGATCGGATACATGTACGTGCGGCCTTGCAGATTGATCACCGCCACCGCATCGCCGTTTTTCGTCTCAACGATGATCGAACCGCGACCGGCATTGCCCGGCGGGTAATTCGCCGGCCGCAAGACGCGAAGTTCCTTCTGCCACACTTTATAAACACCGGCGTTGTCCCAAATGTGGTTGCCGCCGGTGACGACATCGATGCCCAAATCGAAGAACTGCTGCGCGACTTTCTCGTTTTGGCCTTTGCCGTCTACCCCGTTTTCGCCATTTGCCACGATCAAGTCGGGCTGATACTTTTCGCGCAACCCCGGCAGCAACTGCGCCGTGAGCTGCAGCCCCGGCCTGCCAAAAATATCGGCGATAAAAAGAACGGTTATCAGATTCGGTTCATTCATGAGCAAACGGCAAAAAAGCCAACCTTAAATATAGTGCAAAAAATGGTAAATTCAAATGAAAAATTTCAAGCAGCTAACTTCTTTGTCCTCTTGCGGACAATCTTAGCCAAAGCACGCAAAGCTTCATTCACTGAATCGGAGTCTGGAAAAACTTCCGCAACATCCGGCGACAAAACGACAATATTACTTCCCGCCGCCAGGCGTTTGACATATTTGCCGCGAACGCCGTGACTAAAGTCGTATTCGTCCAGCATATCGGGGTCGCGCTTGGTCTTAATAAGAGCCTTCTTCATGCTTTCTCCTCTCATGCTTCTTTCTATCATTCATCGGCCAACTTTTGCGCGGGCCGGCGAGCGGGAACACCGTACAACATGCCTTTGGCGCTAATGTCTTCATCAATATCCGGCCAGTGCACACCTTGGCTGTCGCCGATGATCTCAAAGTTGTTCCGCTGTTCAGGTGTTGCCTCTGACAAGCGCCATGACCACGCGAGTGGAACGCTGATGACACGGCCATCAAAAAAATGAGCCGTAATTGTCTCTTCAGTAACTTCGACGTTCTTGATGCGTGGTTCCATGTTCATGTTCGGCTAAATTTAAATTTAGCACAAATTCCGAATTATGCAACCGCTAAAAGATGCTTTTTGCACGCGCGTAATACCTCACTTATGAGTGGACCGTCCGGACGCTGAACCTCGAGAACTTGCCAGAATCGCGTATGACAAAGCGTCTGGACGGTGCTCTTCCACTCGAGTCTTGTATTGCGTACGCGCTAAATTTACGCTTGACTTTTTTAAAATAATTGCTTATACATGAGTATCGGCTAAATACTATTTTTGAGAAATTTAAATGAAACCTTAACCTGATAATGTTAAGTCAAAAGTATTCAAAAGACAGAAAGATGGATGA
>JAKEEU010000248.1 GCA_022616415.1 Candidatus Zhuqueibacterota bacterium
CCCTACGGGCTCCTTCCGTTACCACTCCTGCGGGCAATCCTATCATGTGTCAACGATGTCCTGGCACAAAAACCTATACACCATGTCGTGGCACTTGAGAATTACTGGTTACTGATTACTTCTTTACTCATAACGCAGCGCCTCCACCGGATTCGCCAGCGCGGCTTTGATTGCTTGCGTGCTCACTGTGAGCAGCGCGATGAGCAAGGCCAATCCGCCGGCGAACGCAAACACCGGCCAGCCGAGATCGGCGCGATACGCAAAATTTTGCAGCCATTTATTCATAGCCAGCCATGCCAGCGGAGTGGCAATGACGAACGCAATCGCCACCAATTTGGTGAAGCTGCTCGATAACATGAAAATGATGCTCGAGACCGTGGCACCTAGCACTTTGCGAACGCCGATTTCCTTCGTGCGTTGTTCGGTCGTAAAAGAAACCAGCCCGAAGAGGCCAAGACACGAAATGAAAATGGCAAAAGTCGAGAAGATGCCGAAAACTTTGAGCAGGCGCGTCTCGGCGCCGTATTGCGCTTGGACTTTCTCATTCAAAAAGTAAAATTCCAACGGACGATCGGGGGCGAACGTCTGCCACTCCGTTCTCAGTGTCGCCAACGCCTCTGACGTCCCGTGAGGCCGCACGCGCAGGATGAGAAAATTCATCCAGCCCGGCATGAGATGAAAGACTGCTGGAGCAATTTCTTCATAGAGCGGTCGAAAATGAAAATTCTTCACCACGCCAACCACTACTCCCCGCTTTGCATTTTCGGGACCATGCCCAAGCCAAATGAAGGACTGACCGAGCGCGGCTTCTGTCGATTCGTAGCCAAAACCCTTCACGGCGGCTTCGTTCAGCACAAAGGCCTGCGCGCTGTCACTGGGGGATTCAGGCGCGAGGAACCTACCAGCCGCCAACTCGATGCCAAGAGTCCTGAAAAAGTCATAGTCGATCTGGTAGGTGTAAACGATTTTTTCCGGTTCGCCATCGCTGCGTTTGACTCTGGTTGTCCACCACGCCAGATCCGCCACCACGGTGGAGGAAGCCGCTACGGATTGAATTTGTTGATGCCGCAAAAGCTCGGTTTTCAAACGCGGCCATTTGGTTTGGGCCTGTTGGCCGCTCAATGGCACGACCACGACCTGCTCCTTGTCGAAGCCGAGGCGTTTATTGCGGATGAATTCGATTTGCTTGCTGACGACGAGCGTACCGGCGATCAACGCAATCGAAATCACGAACTGGCCGATCACAAGCAACTGCCGCAGGCGTGCTCCGGCATTACCCGCGCACGAGCCACCTTTCAATACTTCGACCGGTTGAAAGCGCGAGAGAAAAAATGCGGGATAACTGCCTGAGATAATGCCGACTATGAGGGCGAGCAGAATGAATCCAGCCGCAAGCTGCCAATCTGAGGCGAAATCGAGCTGCAATCTTTTCTGCGCCAGCTCGTTGAACGCGGGGAGGAAGAATTCCATGAGTACAACGGCGCTGAGGAGCGCCAGCAGGGAAAGCAGAATGGATTCACTCATGAACTGCACAATAAGCAGCGCACGCCGGCTGCCGACCACTTTGCGCACCCCAACTTCACGAGCGCGATGTTGGGAACGGGCGGTGGCCAGATTCATGAAGTTGACGCATGCCAAGACGATAATGAAAATAGCGAGCACGGCAAACAGATAGAGGTAGGTCATTGCACCCAGCTTTCCCGCCTCATTGTCGAAATCCGAGTGCAGATGAACATCCGTCAAACGCTGCAAGCCAAGGGTGATCGCGACATCAGGCTCCGGCTCGGGGTAGTGTTTCTTGACAAACTGCGGGAGGTTCGCCTCCAAAGCCGATGCCGCAGCCTCATCCCTTAGGAGAAGATAGGAATGGAAACTGGATTGATTCCAATTTCCCAGGGCAAACTCGCCGATATTTTCGAAAGGAATAATGAAGTCCGGGCGAAGATGCGAAGCCTGCGGAATCTCCTGCAAAATGCCAGTCACCTGAAAATCACGACCACCGCGCTCGATGCGCAGAATTTTGCCGAGCGGATTCTCAGCGCCGAAATACTTCTGTGCCGCCGCACGGCTCATTACCACGGACTGCAAATGGCGCAGCGCTGTTTTCGGATCGCCCTGCAAAAGCGGAAAATCGAAGACTTCGAAAAGCGTCGAATCGGCGCTATAAATTTTTTCTTCATAAAACTGCCTGTCTTCATAACTCACGAGTGTTCTGCCGTAAGGTGAATAAACCCGAACGGCCTGGCGCACTTCGGGGTATTCTTGCTTCAGCGCTGGGGCCATCGGGGCGGGCGTTCCGGGGAATGTATCAGCGCCATGCTGATCACGGTCCGTCGTGATTACGCGGTAAATGTGCTCAGCCCGCTGATGAAAACGGTCGTAACTGAGCTCGTCTCGAATGTACAACAGAATGAGCGCACAACACGCCATGCCGACGGCCAGGCCCGCTACATTGATGAACGTGTAGCCTTTTTGTCGAAGCAGATTTCGAACAGCGATTTTGAGGTAATTCTTGAACATGATCAACTCCAGTATGCAGTAATCAGTGATCAGTAAACTGAAAACTGTTCACTGTTTACTGATTACTGTTTTTTACTCATAGCGCAACGCTTCCACTGGATTCGCCAGCGCGGCTTTGATCGCCTGCGTGCTCACCGTAATCAGTGCAATGAGCAAGGCCAATCCACCGGCAAGCGCAAATACCCACCAGCCGATGTCGATGCGATATGCGAAGCTCTGCAGCCATTTGTTCATCGCAAAATAAGCCACCGGCCAGGCGATCACGTTGGCAACGAGCACCAATTTGACAAATTCACGGGAAAGCAAATGCACGATGCCGGATGCCGTTGCCCCCAATACTTTGCGAATGCCGATCTCGCGCGTTCGCCGGCCAGCGGTGAAAGAAGCAAGGCCGAACAATCCGAGGCAGGCGATGAAGATGGCGATGCCGCCAAACGCGCCGAAGATTTTGCCGAGGCGTTGCTCCGCCCGATACTGCTTGCCGAAATTATCATCCAAAAATAAATACTCGAAAGGCCATTGCGGCGCAAACGCGGTCCACGCGCTCTTCACGTGTTCGAGCGTCCCGCCAATGTCGTGCGCGGCGATCCGCAGCATGGCATAGCCATATCCATCCGGCGCGGGCAGCATCATCAACGGTTGCATGCCCATGTGCAGCGTTTGGAAATGAAAATCTTTCACCACGCCGATGATCGTTCCGCTGCGATTGCGAAAATAGTTGACGGTTTTGCCGACCGCTTCTTCCGGCGTGTTCCAACCCAAAGCGCGCGCGGCGGTTTCATTGATGATCAGATCGCGCGTCGTATCCGCATCCATTTGCGGCGAGAAGCTGCGGCCCGCGGCCAGCGCAATATCCAACGTCTCGATATAGTCAAAATCGTTCAGCAGGAATTTCATGTCCGTGACCTGCACCTCGGGCCGGTCCGGCCGCCGCGCCACCGTGCCCCCCGTGCCGATTCCTGGATAACGCGAGGTGAAAGTCACGCGCGAAACGGAGGGGTTTTGCAAAAGCGCGTGTTTGAGCGTTTGGCGTTGCTCGAGCAAACCGGCGCCTTTGATCGGCACCACGACCACCTGCTCTTGATTGTATCCCAGCTTCTTGTTGCGCAGGTAATCAAGCTGATTGTAAACGACGGCGGTGCCGATCATCAGAATGATCGAAATGCCGAATTGAAACACGACCAGCGCTTGGCGCGAAAGAAAGCCACGTAAGCCGGTAGCCGTCCGGCTTTTGAAAACTTCCAACGGTTTGATCGCGGAAAGAAAGAACGCCGGATAGCTGCCGGCCAGCACGCCGACAAACAACGTCAGCGCGAGCAAGCCTGCCACGAATGGCCAATTGTTGTGATAATCAATTGCCAACTCCCGATTGGCGATGGCGTTAAAAGAGGGCAAGATCAGCTCAATAAGAACGATGGCAATAAGCATCGCGATGATTGCCATCAAAACAGACTCGCCGATGAACTGCGCCACGAGCTGGCGTTGCTGCGAACCCAAAATTTTTCGCATGCCCACTTCACGGCTGCGCATTTCGGAGCGCGCGGTGGCAAGATTCATAAAGTTGATGCAGGCGATCAAGAGAATGAACAGCGCGATCGCGGAGAAAATATAGACGTAGCGAATATCGCCCTGCGCACTCAACTCGTTGCCGAGCGGATGCAGATGGATATCGGTCAACGGCTGCAAGTATGGCTGCAAACGCCATCCCAGTGATTGCAATAGCTCTGCGATGTTCTTCTCGAAGAGCGAGGCGATTTTTTGGTCCAGCTCGTGATGAGAATAATCACGCGGCAGCACGAGGTAGCTGAAAAACGGATTGTACGTCCAGCTTTGCAAAGCTTCTCCCAATATGCTTTCGAGGCTTTGGAAGGAAGCTAAAAAATCAAATTGGAGATGCGAGTTGTTGGGAATATTTTGCATGACGCCGGTGACGAGATAATCGCGCTGCAGATCGACCTTGATAATTTTTCCGAGCGGGTCTTCTTCGCCAAAAAACTTGTGCGCCATTTCTTCGGTGAGTACGACCGTGTTCGGCTCCTTGAGCGCGGTTTGGGGATCGCCCTTGATGAACGGGAACGTGAAAATCTCGAACGCGACAGCATCGGCGTAAAAGAAACGCTCTTCATAAAAACGCTTCTCGCCGTAACTCACCATCACGCTGGCATCGACGGGATAAAATCTGGCCGCGCTTTCGATTTCCGGATAATCGCGGAGCAGCGCCGGAACCATCGGCGCCGAGCTGAGCGCATTTTGAAAAACTCGGCCCTCCGCTTCATTTTCCACCACCAGCCGATAAATGCGATCGGCCTTTTCGTGATAGCGATCGTAACTCAGCTCATCCTGTACAAAGAGCAAAATAAGCAGGCAACAGGTTATCCCGACTGCCAAACCGGCGACGTTGATGAAAGAATAACCCTTGTGTCGAAGCAAATTTCGCAGGGCGATTTTGAGGTAATTTTTGAGCATAGCAAGTCCGAGGTCTTCTGTCCGATGTCCGAAGTCATTTTTTTCCTTATTTATCGTTTATCTTTTTTGCCTTACTCGTATCGCAACGAGTCAACCGGATTCGCCAGCGCGGCTTTGATAGCCTGCGTGCTCACCGTCAGCAGCGCGATGAGCATGGCCAATCCGCCCGCGAGCGCGAATACCCACCAGTTGATGTCAGTACGATAGGCGAAGTTTTGCAGCCATTTGTTCATGGCGTACCAGGCAATCGGCCAGGCGACGAGATTTGCCAGCAGCACGAGCTTGACAAAATCTTTGGAGAGCAAGCCAGCGAGGCCGGCAACGGAGGCGCCCAGCACTTTGCGAATGCCGATCTCTTTAATGCGTTTGGCGGCAGTGAGTGTGGCCAAGCCGAATAAGCCGAGGCACGCAATAAAAATGGCCAGAATCGAGGCGTAGCCGACGATTTTCCCCCAACGCATTTCGGCGCGATATTGATTTTCCACGTCCTCATCCAAAAAATAAAACTCGAACGGCGCATTGGGTGAAATGCGATGCCATGTGTCGCGCAGCAGCGCGAGTGTTTGCGGCATCTCGGCGTTGGCGATTTTTACCAGAATGTAGCGGATCGGCCAATTCGGATTGACGTGCAAAATCACCGGCGCGATCTCGTTGTGCAGCGAGAGAAAATGAAAATTCTTCACCACGCCGATGACGGTTGGCTCTTCCAAACCTTGCACGTTGCGAAAACCGGTAATCTTGCGACCGATGGCGTCGTCCCAGCCGAAATCCTTGGTCAGCGCTTCGTTCACGATCACCGCGTTGGACGAATCAGCCGGAAAAACTTTGGAAAAATTTCTGCCGGCGATCAATTCCATGCCGAGCGTTGCGAGATAATTTTCATCGACGCGATAGACATACGCCGAGCGCTCGACGCCTTCGGATTTGAAGCCCTCTTCGCTCCAGCCGCGCGTGAAAGAATAAATCGTGCCGGCGACGTTTTTGATTTCGCTGCGGCCGGCCAACGCATTGCGAAAAACTTCGAGCCGTCGCGCGCCTTCGTTATTCCAGCCCGTGAAAGTGCGAATGGCCACGACGTTCTCCTCGTTGTAGCCCAGTTTTTGGGATTTGAGAAAATCCATTTGCTTCATCATCACCAGCGTACCGGCGATGAGAAAAATGGAAAGCGCATATTGAATCACTACGAGCGCGTGAGTCAAACGATTCCCGCCGCCGAAATTGATTTTATCCTTGAGCACGGCGACCGGTTGAAAATGCGAGAGAAAGATCGCGGGATAACTGCCGGCGGCCAAGCCGACCAACAGCATCAACGCCAGCATCGCGAGCAGGAATGCCCAATTGCCGCCATATGTGATAGCCAAATTTTTTCCGGCCAGTTGGTTAAACTCCGGCAGGAAAAGCTCCGCCATGCCGATGCCGAGCAGCAGCGCGATAAAACTCAGCAACAAGGCTTCGCCAAAGAATTGTCGCAGAAGTTGCACGCGGCCCGCGCCGACGACTTTGCGAATGCCGACTTCCTTGGCGCGGCTCGTGGATCGCCCGACGGCGAGAATCATAAAATTAAAACAGGCGATGAGCAGCACCAAAACGGCAATGCCGGCGAGAATGTAAGAGTAAACCGGATTGCTCGCCGGCTCGATGCTGTTGGCAAAATTCGGATTGAGATGAATGTCCGTGAGCGCTTGCAGCCGCAATTGAAAGGCATCGGCGTCTTTGGTCAACTGGCCATCACTTTGCGCCGCCTGAATGAGCGCGCCGAAGTATTTTTCGACAAAAGGTGGGAACTGATTTTCCAGCGCCGTCGCCTCGTGCATGTCAGCAAGCTGAATGAAAGTCGAAGTCCGATTGCTGTTCCAGCGCTTGAGCGCGGATTCATACGCGGGATACTTGATGTACGGCAGCACAAAATCAAAACGAATGCTGGAATTTTCGGGCGCATTTTGCGCGACGCCGGTGACGACGAAATCTTCAAATTGATTGCCAAAATTGAGCGCGAGACGCTGGCCCAACGGCTCGGCGTTATGAAAATACTTTTGCGCCATTTTTTCGCTCAACACGATGGCATTGGGATTTTGCAGCGCCGTAGCCGGATCGCCTTGCAGCAATTGAAACGAGAACATCTCGAACATGGGAGAATCGGCAAACAACACGTTCTCACTGAAAGAGGCCTCGCCGTGCTTGACGATGACGTTGCTCGACGGGATAAATCTGACGGCGCGAGTGATCGCGGGAAATTCCTCCCGCAGCGCCGGCGCCAACGGGAGAGGCTGATAGGCAGAAAGCGTGCGCTCACCGCCGGCGTTTTTTTCATCTTGAATCACACGAAAAATCTTGCCGGCGTTTTGATGAAAAGCATCAAAGCTCCACTCGTGCTGCACGAACAAGAAGATCAAAATGCAACAGGCGAGCCCGACGGCAAGGCCGAAGATGTTGATGAAAGAATAGGCCTTTTGCCGGAGCAAGCTGCGCAAAGCGACTTTTAGATAATTTTTGAGCATTACAGTTGTCCGAAGTCTTTTGTCCGATGTCCGAGGTCAATTAACTTCTTTCCATCACTCGTATCTCAGTGCTTCGACCGGATTCGCCAGTGCGGCTTTGATCGCTTGCGTACTTACCGTCAGCAGCGCGATGAGCAGCGCCAGGCCGCCGGCGAGCGCAAACACCGTCCAGCCGATGTCAATGCGATACGCAAAATCCTGCAGCCACTTATTCATGGCAAAATAGGCCACCGGCCAGGCGATGAGATTGGCCAGCAGAACCCACTTGCTAAAATCTTTGGAAAGCAGGACCACGAGATTCGGCACGGACGCGCCCAAAACTTTGCGCACGCCGATTTCTTTGGTGCGTTGTTCCGTCGCAAACGCCGCCAATCCCAGCAAGCCGATGCAGGCGATGAAAATCGTCAGGATGGAAAAGATCAAAAATATTTTTCCCAAACGCTGCTCGGCCAAATACTGCTCATCAAAACCTTCGTCCAAGAATTTATATTCAAACGGCATGGTGGGAGCGAAAGTCTTCCATTCGGATTCCAGCAGCTCGAGGCTGTTTGCCAGATCGGCGCGAGGAATTCGAACCACGACGCAAGAATTTGCAATCTCGTAAGATTTTGACGCGTGGTGGAATAAAGCAAACGGCGTAATCGGTGAGTGCAGCGTCATGAAATTGAAATCCTTCATCACGCCGATGACTTTGTAATCTTTATTGCCACCGCCTGGATAGGTAAGGGTTTTGTCGAGTGGATCGTCCCAGCCGAAATATTTCACCGCCGATTCATTCAAAAGCACGCCGGCGGCATCGGTAGAAAAATCTTTGGAAAAACCGCGGCCCCGAACGATCTCGATGCCCAGTGTGGCCAGGAAATCTTCATCGGTCATATAAGAGTTCAATTGGATATCGATTTGTTCGCCGCCTTTGCCTTTGGCTTGGTAAGAATCCTCGAAACCATAATATGGCGGGACAGCGGTGGCAAGGGAGGCGTTGAGAAAGCGGGAGTTGCTCTTCAATTTTTCTTTAAAAGCCTCGGTTTGATTGCCCAGCCGATGATTGTCATTAGAGATAATGACGACGCCTTCTTTATTAAAACCCATGTCGGCTTGGCGAAAGAAATTCATTTGCTTTTGCACGAGCAGCGTGCAGACGATCAATCCAATGGTTATCGCAAATTGAAAAATGACCAGGCCGTTTCTCAGCTTTCGACTTTTGCCGCTGGCGCGGACGGCGCCTTTGAAAATTTGCACCGGCCGGAAAGAGGATAAATAGAAACCAGGGTAGCATCCGGCAACGACGCCGACGAGCAGCGCCAACAGAATCAAAACTGCGGGCAGCCAGGGGGGATCAAAGAGATTGAGCTGCAGATTTTTTCCCGAGAGCTGGTTGAACGGAGCGATGAACAATTCCACCAGGAACAGCGCAATCGGCATGGCGACCGCGCTGAAGGCGATTGATTCAACCAAAAATTGGCCGACGAGCATCGACTTTTTGGAGCCGAGCGCTTTTCGCACGCCGACTTCTTTGGCTCGGTTGGCAGAGCGTGCCGTCGCCAAATTCATGAAGTTGATGCAGGCGATCAAAAGAATAAAAACGGCGATGGTTGAAAAAATATACACGTAGACTCTATTGCCGACGGGTCCCAAACGATTGCCGGTTTGTCCCGAGCCGAGATAAATATCGGTCAATGGTTGGAACACAAAATTCCAGCGTCCGCCGCTGGCGATCAGCTCATCGTACGAACGGCCAACCCGTTTGAAAGCAGTCGCCGCATATTTTTTTACCAACGCTGGGATTTTGGGCTCGACAGCACTTACAGAGACGCCTGGCTCGAGCTTCGCATAAGTCACCACTTGCATCCAAAACCAGCTCCAATCAAAATACGCGACTTCGGGATGTGACGATATTGAAGTCAACAGGTCGAATTGCAAGTGCGAATTATGCGGCGGGGATTTCACGATGCCGGTAACCTTAAAAGCATTGTGATACATCCTTCTGCCGAAAATCAGCTTCTCTTCACCGATCGTCAGAATTTTACCAAGCGCGGGCTCATTGCCAAAATATTTCTCGGCAGTTTCGTCGGTCAAGATCACGCTATTCGGCTCAGCCAACGCAGTCTGTGAATTTCCCGACAACAGCTCGAAGTCAAAAAATTCAAAGAAATTCGCCTCGACGCCGCGAATGAGAGGCTCGTTGAAAAATTTATTTTCGTACCGCACAATCATTTTGGAAACCGGAAAGACGCGGGTTGCCGCCGAGACTTCAGGAATCTCATTGGCGAGGGTCGCGGCAAGTGGCGGCGGTGTGCCTGGGCCAATGCCTTCATTATTATTCCATTTAAAATCCCAGTTCATCCGATAAATAGCATTCGCATTTTTGTGAAAGCGATCGAAGCTAATCTCATCGCGAACCCATAACAGAATGAAGAGGGCACAAGCAAGTCCGATTGCCAATCCGCAAATATTAATGAACGAGTACAGTTTGTGTTTGACAAAATTGCGAACGGCGATTTTGAGGTAGTTTTTGAGCATGGGGACTCCTTGCTGAGGGCGGAGGGCTTAGGGCTGAGGGCTTAGAGCTTGGAGCATCTTCTGCTCTTCGCCCTCTGCCCTCCGCTCTGTGCCCTCAGCCCTGCGCGTTACGCCTACGCCATCAGTCAATTTTCAATGTTTGTTTGAAACTTGTAATTCTTCGCGAAAGAAGATCAAAAGCTTCCAGAAAATCATTTTGCTCTTTTTCGTCGATCAGTTTTCTTCTACAGAGAATGATCGCGATGTTGGCATTCTCAAAAACCTCTCTTCTGGAAATATCGAGGAAGCGGCCAAATTCTTTATCCGAAGGGCAACCTGAACCCTCTGCAATATTATTCGACATACCCATCCCAGCCCCGCGCACCTGTTCCGCAAAACGATAAAGATGTTTTTGTTCGAGCCGATCAGCAATATCAAAAAGCTTATCGCCAAGCTCGATGGCCATTTGCCAAATCTCCAAACCTTGAAATCTGAACCTCGCCATACCCACCTCCTATTTTGGTTTGTTCACTTGAATAGTTTTTTACACCATAGTGTTTTTTTACCATCTGCTCTTTGCCCTCCGCCCCAAGCTCTTTGCCCTCTGCCCTAAGCCCTCCGCTCTCCGCCCTCAGCTCACTCATATCGCAACGATTCAACCGGATTCGCCAACGCGGCTTTTATCGACTGATAGCTCACCGTCAGCCAGGCGATGAGCAAGGCAACGGCACCGGCCAGGAGAAACACGCCGGCGCCAAGCTCGATGCGGTAGGCGAAGTCGTCGAGCCAGCGGCGCATTGCCATGTAGGCCACGGGCGCGGCAATCACAAATCCGAGCAAGACGAGCTTGGTGAAATCTTTCGACAGCAGCGCGATGACGCCGGGAACGGAAGCGCCGAGCACTTTGCGGATGCCGATTTCTTTGGTGCGCTGTTCCGCCGCGAACGAGGCCATGCCGAACAATCCCAAACAGCCGATGAAGATCGCCAGCGCGGCGAAATAGCTCACGATTTTTCCAAGCTGCGCTTCGAATTTGTAGAGCTGATCGAGCCGGTCGTCGAGAAAG
>JAKEEU010000249.1 GCA_022616415.1 Candidatus Zhuqueibacterota bacterium
ATCGGTGCGGCCGATGGCGACCGGATTGTTGGGCGTCGCGCTGTCGATCATATGTCGCGTCGGCAGGACGCCGCCGAAAGTGCGCTCATGATCCCAATTGCCGCCGATGATCCAGCGGCCGGCGGTAAGTTTGAGACGAAGCGCATCGGTAGGCTTCAGAGCGAGCCCGATTTGAAAAACATCATTGTCAAATTCGGGCTGATGGATGACAAGTCGGCGCAAATGAAAGTGCGAAAGCTGATTCTCACGAAAGCTAAGTCATGATACGGATGAGGAGACGGAATGTGAATAACCATAGCTTGTTTGGAACTGCGAAAGAAAAAAATCCATCAACGGATAGATTAAGTCCAACGGATCGAAAAACGACCAACGGAGGACAAACAAACAGAAAACAGAAAAAATCAAAAGGAAAACTTCCAATGAGATACAATGAGTTTAGTTGTGTTTGCCGTTTTCTGTTTGCCTTTTTCTTTTTGTTTCCTATCCGTTGGCCGCTTTTGCATCCGTTGGTAATGAAAAGTTTTCAGAGTTCATTTCTACGTTTGAGCGCCTGGGTGATTAAAGTCTTGATTGTGACGGTTGCTTCGCTTGGCTGTTTTGGAATGATGGCCCTTGCGGATGGTCTGGTTCAAAGAAATCTCGAATTCGCGTCGCGGCAGCTTGCGCACATGCTCAACGCTCTCGGCGACCCGCAGAAACATCCACGTTCACTCAATCCCGATGGCAGCCTGCGATTGGTTGCCTCTACCGATTGGACCAGCGGCTTTTTCCCCGGATGTTTGTGGTTGATGTACGAGCACACCGGCGAGAGCAGATGGAAAAGTGAAGCGCAAAAATTCACCGCACATCTCGAAAAGGAACAATTCAATCGAGGAACGCATGATCTCGGTTTCATGATGTATTGCAGCTTCGGCAATGGCTATCGCTTGACCGGAGATGAAGACTATAAAAGGATTCTGCTGCAAAGCGCGCGATCATTGATGAGCCGATTCAATCCCAACGTCGGCTGCATTCGCTCGTGGGATCATCACGAGGAGGTGTGGCAATATCCGGTCATCATCGATAACATGATGAATCTCGAGCTTTTGTTTTGGGCCGCGAAGGCGAGCGGCGATTCGGCCTTCTACAAAATCGCCGTGACGCACGC
>JAKEEU010000250.1 GCA_022616415.1 Candidatus Zhuqueibacterota bacterium
CGCCCTGAGAAATCATCAACAAATCCGGATCTACCAAACGTCGGTCTGATACCCGGATTTAGGTAACTATTCCCTCCTATGGAACCGTTCCGGACTCGTGGGCCTCTCGCCTCGTTAAAGAATAGATTGACGAGATTAAGTCCGAGCCATACTGGAAACCAAGATTGGCCATCCGGATCAACGTATTGAAGTGGACTGTTGTGAGCATAACTATACGGACTGAAATCACTCACAATCGGATCCGGCACTAGCCATCGCCCGATGCTGCGCTCATAATATCTCGCACCAAAGTAATAAAGTCCCGTCACATTGTCAAGCTCTTTTCCAGTAAACTGATACGCGGCCTGATCAGTTCCCGCGGCAAGGTAGGCCTGTCCGTAAGGATAATAGTCGCGGCGCATGTCGGTTTGGCTGTCCGGGCCATCCACCAAGCGTGTGCTGCCGAGATGATCCACATAAAACCACAGATAGCCTTTGCTGGGATCAAACTTGCTGATCATCCTTCCCAGAGCATAAATGTACTCCGCATCCGGGCCGGAGTTATTGCTGTATTCCGCCAACACTTGTGGCCCGCTGGTAATGTAATACTTGCTAACGCCACTTTCGGTTTTGCGAATGCGCTGGCTAAAAGCGTCGTAGGCGTAAGTGTTGCTCCCGTGGGCGGTCATATTACTGTGAAGGTTGTGGGTAACGGAAGTGGAATTGATCTGATTGACGCGACCAGCCTTGTCATATAAATAAGTCGTAATGACCGTGCTGCCATTCTTGACTTCCTTGAGCTGATTATTCTTATTGGGATAAGTAAAGGTCAGTCCTTCGAAGCTATTGAGATTTCCATTACGATCGTAGCCATAGCTTTTGGCCGCGCCGCCGCTGGGCGTAAATTGCGTGAGACGATAGAGGCGGTTGTAAACATAGTCCATGGTTTGAGCCGCATCGCTTTTGTGCTTATATTCCACATGTTTCAAATTGCCGGCTTTGTCGAAGTCTGTTGCCAGATCGCTTTTAAAATAATAAATATTGCTGCCACTCTTCTGATAATCTCGTCTGGTCATCCAACCGCGATTGACATCATATAGGTTGGTTTCCGTCACGCCATTGGCGTATGTGATCGTCGTCGGCCGGCTCAAAGCATCATAAGCAATATCAACCAAAGGATTGACCGAAATGGTCACCACCAATTTAGGGCGCTTGGTGGCATCGCTATATTCAGAAGAGTAGCACCATTTCTCATCGGCATCGGTGTAATCATCTTCGTTGGTTGCCCAAAAGATGACGCCGTAATTGGGTTGAGTGCCATTGGCCCATTGCTGCGTCAATGCCGTAATATTGTAACTCTTCCAGGTGGGATATTCATTGTACCAATTCTGGGCATCTTCCGGCGTAACCTTGGCATCGATGCCATCAAAACCCACTCCAGGGACATTCCATGTGGCGCCGCCGTAGCGGTAAAACCAATTGGCGTATCCCTCATACCATTGTTGCAACACTTGGTGGCATTGGATGGTGCGATTCACAATGGTCGTGCCATACTTGCCATAAAAATAAAGTTGTAACGTGGCGGATTGAATGGTGGCATTCTGCGGAATAGCGCTCACATCAAACCGCACCAAACTGCGCTTCCAGCCATACCAATCGCCTCGACCGATGCGGATCTGGGTATAAGAATCAAAGTTGGTGTATGAGTTGTATTCAATCCAGACATCATCGGTAGGCGGAGTCAATGAGACCGTGGGATCAAGGACGATAGTGCCTTCGGGTTGTTTGTCGAGCCATTTTACCGAAACACCGGTGAGCATCAGATTATTATTGCCGGAGCTATAAAACCGCCGCCACATACGCCGGCTGGAAGATTCTTCAGAAGCCGAATCTCTGCCGGCATTGGCAAAGGCAAAATCCGCCGGCAGCAAGAATTTCAATTTTCCACCCGTGTTGCGAAACTCAACCCCATCTTCTCCCTCAAAGGCCAGGCGTATTTTTCCCTGCGGCTTGGTGGAGATTTTGGTATTGTTGGCAAAGGCTTCCAGGCTGTCAGGAAGATCGATTTGAGTGACCAAAACCAAATCGGTATTATTCGGATTCAATCCCAAGCTCTCGGGATCGGGAAGATTATCACGGGCCTTCTGGCTGAGATAAGCATATTGCTTGAGCTTGGCGTCAAGATATTCGAATTCCACATCAACGCCATTGAAAGCTTCGGGGTAGCGAATTTTGTTGCCGTTAACTATGCCTTTAATATCTCGTACCTCCTCTAATGTCACGATTTGTTTTGAGGCGCGGTTATAATAAGCCAAGCTGGTAAGCTTGGCGCGAAAACGGGTACTGTCAGACATCTCAAAGGATATTGGATAAGCCTCCTTTTGCAAATCAAAACCAAAATTTGCGGCGTACAATCCTTTCGTCACTTGGTAACTCGTGCTATCAGGTGAGACGACAATGCGGCGGTCGATCTCTTGAAAGCGGCCGTCACGATCGCGATAGTGCAAGTAGCCGCTGCTGATCTCCACCGTCACGGTGTTGTCGGCATTCAAAAAGGTTTTGCTATTCCACGTGCGCTTGGAGATAATCTCCATGCCCTTTGGAGGTTCGTTGCGACTTTCCTGGTCCAGACTATCGATTTGTGCGCCGGCGTTTTTTGAGAAGAGGAAACCAAGGGCACATATTAAAAATATCGCTTTGCTTCGCATGGGTCACTCCTTACTCGTGTAACGTGAACCGTGTAACGTTCCCTGAGCCGAGCTCATTTTCATTATCTCTTAGAGGAGCGGGGCTGAGAAGGCAATACAATAAATAAATTCATTGAATCGTATAAATCTTCTTCAGCCGGCCGGCCGGGTCAAACTGTCTGGCAATGACGTTTCCCGAAGGATAAGTCAACTGCGTTTCTCTTCTGAGAAGATCATAACTGTGTCGAATGATCTTTTCAGTAATGGGGCTGCCACCATCGATGGTCACTCGTTTGTCAGTCAGGTTGCCCAATTTATCATAGACATAAAGCGTGGTATGCTCGGTCGTGTTATCGATGTCGTCATTTACTTCAGTCTTGGTGAGCTTGCCCTGGCAGTAATTGGTCACGCCGATTACCTGGTTGGCGTCATACGCATATTTGATTTTCCACTCCGAAGCCTCCGTGCCGTAAGTTGTATTGGCAAGGCTGGGCGGAGTGGTGCTCCAGGAGTAATCGTCGTACTCTTCTCCCACCAGACTGATGCGATTGAAGGCGTCGTAATAGTACACGGTAAAATCATATCGGGAAGGATCAGCCTGATGGGCATCCTGGCTGTATCGCAGATTGCCGTTTTTGTCATATACAAATTTAGTTATGCCTTCATCCGGCGTTTCTTTTTGCGTGAGACGGCCAAAGGTATCGTAAGAGTTTTGCAAATCCCAATCCGTCTTTATCGTGCCGGATGGCGGATTCCAATAATTGGGTGGTTTCACTGTTTTAACATTTCCGAGAATATCGTAGTCATTCACCCATTTTATTGAATCAGCAGTCCCGACGGCATCAACGCCACCAACCTGCCTGCCGAACTTGTCAAAATAATTCCTCGATATTTTAGGTCCGGGCGAGGTTTCTTCGTCTGTGACTTTCACATATCGGAAGGTGTAGGAATTGGGGTCGGTATTGAAAGCTGCAGAACCATAAGCATAAGTGATCCAGCTTCCTCCACCCATGTGGGTTTGTTTTAACAGCCGCGCCAGCGGATCGTCGAAATATTCGAACAATTCATAAATGCCTGTGAAGGCGGAATAATAGGCATGATTAGGATTGCTGAGCTCCTGTGGCTTGAATTGCTTTTCCACCAAACCGATGCTGTTGTAGGTGGTTTTAGCGATGAGGTCATAAGAGCCGTTCCATGTTTGGCTCTGAATTTCTCGACCGAGTCCATCCGAAAAAGTGACGGTGATGGCCGGATCCCCTTGCACTATCACATCATCGAAACTGGCATGAGTGCCGTTGGTCCGCAGTGAAATAAACGAACCCGAGGTGAGTGGCGTGACGGTATCGGTCCAGTTCCCGACATATTTTCCATTCCGCCAGATATCCAAACGGCCGGCATCATAGAGAACTTCGTAAACGTGGGTTTCGCCGGTTTGCGCCGGGAAGGAAAAGCTCTGCCGGGCATATAAAACATTGTTGATGGTTTCATACACTTGCATAATCGAATTGGATTGCCAGATGAGGTAGGAATTCCCTCGCTGGGTTTGGCTTCCATCGGAAGCCATGATGTGCATCCCGGCGGCCCGATTCGGCCCACCGATAAATGAAACCTTCCAACGATAGTATTGTTTGCCGGCTTGGGTACACGAACGATAGCTATTGGTGTTCGTATTGGTCGTGTTGCTTTGGGTGTACACGCCGTTTCCGACTGCCCAGGTTCCGGAGTTTGCCGTCCACCCCGAAGCGGTCCCATCAGCGAAATCGCTGATCAATCCGTCAGATTGAGAGACAACGTTGCGAACATAGTTGGGATCGCTCGAGCTGAAGTTGCCGCTATTCCCGTCGCGTGAAAAATATAGAAAGACGGAGTTGAGCAATTTCTCGTCGGTATTCTTGTTTGCCATGGGCCGGCCAAAACTGTCGTAAAGCCGAAAACTCGTCATTCCCGCCGGATCAGATTGTGCGGTCACAACGAATGTCTTTGGATCGAAGGCAGTCGTGTTGACCAAAGCGCCGGCCGGATAAAAGCGCAAATCATCCCAGTAGCACTGTTCAGGTGTCCCGAGACTATTCCTAGCATAAACCTCGATGAAATCGATATTCGGATACTGGCTCAAATCCAGGGTCGATTCCAGGTATTCCCATGTGCCCAAACCTTGAGCCGCGACGAAAGCAGGCCATGTATCCTGATTATTGTATCTGACATACCACAACAAGTTGGGATTAGTGCCGGAGGTTTTAACCCATGCCGACACTGTGTATTTGCCTGAGGGGTTGCTTAGCTCGGTGTCGTCGAATCTCCGAGCGAGTACTCTGTAGACAGTAGCATCCTGGAACCAACCCTTCGCGCCGGTATGGAAAACAGTGGAACTGACACCACTGCCACCCCAGAGATTCCAGTCGCCATTGGTGCCATCTTCAAAATCGACGGCACTCACTTCGCTCAGCTTCGCGCCGCTGAAGGTGGCAATCGGCAGGCTGTTTTGGTGACCCCATTTGGTCGTTGTTTTAGTTGCGTTAGCGTCTTCAATTTCCAACACATTACCGTAACTATCCCTCCCCTGCGAAGGTATTTTTGAGGTTTTGATCCATTCCTCCCATCCAGTCTGCTGTGAGGGCTCGTTGGCATCAGACCAAGCGGAGAAATCGAATGTTGGCAAACTATAGACTCCTGGTCCATCGTTCTCCAACCAGTTGTACGTTTTTACCGGCGCCCATTTCCCGCTGCCCCAATCTTTCCAAGTAGTCACCGAGGAAGAACGCTCATTGCCCGCCGCAACCGAACTAATATAAACCGTTTGTTGGGCCACCTGGGAAAGCATGTGCTTGGTGTTCATGCCGGAATATGTGCTTATTTCAAAAGCAAAAGTGGTTTTGGTTCTTCTAATGGTATTATCATTGTTCGTCTCTTTTAGCTCATTCACTAATCCGTTGGAACCATTGTAAAAGTATTCGACGGTGGTTGTAATACCATCTACCGTATTGTCCACGCGGTCCAACCTTTTAAAATAAGATCCGTCAAATTTATCTTCAGGCGTCCAGGTGTTAGTGATGGTCTGTTTTATGACTGAACCCCCTTCCTTAAAATGCTTGGTTTTTTTCAGTGTTCCGGTGAGGTGCGTGGCTTCTACAGTTTGGAAGAGATACCTCGTTTTTCCATAATTTCCAGGCAGATCGACATCCACCGAATCATGCCCACAATACGCGCCATTGCTCAAAGAAACGGCGTTGGCCCACGTGAAATTCGCTTGATAGGAGTTGCCCATCTTGTCGTCAACAACGATAGAACTAACGCGCCAATCAGTGCTACATCCGGTATTCTTCAATTCGTAAGAGATGGTTTTCTCACCTCCCTCGGGATAAGTGATTTTCCACAGGCCTCCCGGGTGCATAAAAAGTTGGTGATAATCAAATTTAATCGGGGGTAAAGTAATGGCGGAATTGGTAGGATCATACCGTGTAATCGAGGTCAACATCAATTTTTGATCATTAACAAATGATCTATATTCATATTGAAATCCGATGTCATGAATGAGTTGCGCGTTGTTTCCAGGAATATCAGGATCCTTATCGTAAACTTTGATGGACTCCAAGCGTTGGGTTGAGAAGAATTCTTCAAAGCTGTCACTTTTGTTGTTTGCGGGGTCGTCATAAAGATTAATGCCTGCGTTATTGTAA
The DNA here is from genome assembly GCA_022616415.1 of Candidatus Zhuqueibacterota bacterium. Taxonomy (GTDB): domain Bacteria; phylum Zhuqueibacterota; class Zhuqueibacteria; order Zhuqueibacterales; family Zhuqueibacteraceae; genus Zhuqueibacter. The sequence continues at coordinate 6,344 of JAKEEU010000250.1, forward strand.
CCGCTGCAACAATCTTCGGAGTCAGTTCGGGTGCCCCAGTTCAATTTAACAACTCTTGCGCTGGATTGATCAATTATCTTTTTCAAATACGAAGTCTTTATATAGTCTCTGTAATTGTACAAGGGCTCACCGAGAGGGTAGTTGAAATCAGTTATTTTCTCGAGCACGTTATCGTATTCAAAGCTGATCTTGTTTCCGAAGGGATCTTCTATTTCAGTAAGATCCCATCTATAACCGACAAAATCAAAAGTACCGGTAACAAAAGGCGGATTGGTTTGAGCATAAAGTCTAAAAGTCAAATATCTGCGATGGCCCAATTTATATTTTGTTCCGTCTTCGGCTAAAATTTCCCACTCCAAGATTCTATTCGAGGGAGGGGGCTCTGTAATCGCTGTAATCTTCCAATATCTATAATCTTCCAATTTGTACTGATTTCCACTACCAGAAATATATATCAGCTTGTTGGAGGCATTGCCAGTGACATATCTGAGATCATAATACTCCAAATTTTGGCCATTATTGATCGACCGCACGGCTCCCTGTATATAAGGAATGTCGAGTTCCCAGCCCAAACCAACCGAGGAAGCTTGTTTATAACCATTATCCCCATCGGCTGTTTCTCGAACATCACTATTGTAAAAAAGCGTGATGGGGAAAATAAGCCCATTTCGACTGGATAAGTTGTAAAGGTTTATCTCCGTCTCAAAGTCACCGGTAAACAAATTGGCGTCATCCGTAATATCAGCAACAAGTGGGGTGGGGGCAGCACTGGTGACAATGGAAGCTTGGTCTTGCGCTAAGACAGCTTCATAGCACATTATGAATGCGATGAGGATCGCATATTTAAGGACGCATTGCTGTGACATTGTTAATTCCTCCTGAGTAGTCGATATGATGTTATATGTTTATCAGCTTTCATGCTTCCTCTTGGCAAACCGCATTCCACATTTTTTCCAGGCCGTAACAACGCCAAGCTGCTTTTGAGCAACCACATAAAAAATCAAGTGAATACGTTTATGAGTCGGGAAGCGTCTGTTGTGGATCGTGAAAGATAGGAAATGGCAAACAGGGCGATTTGCACTGAAAAGGGTCAGAAATTGACCCCCTTTTGGATAAAGCCAGGCTCAAAAGGGTCAGAAATTGACCCCCTTATTGGACAAAACGAGCTTAAAAGGGTCAAAAATTGACCCCCCAGAATAAATCGCGCTTACGCATGCGCTCAAAGTCGAATGCCATATTCCTCGAGTCTCTCTCTTAGTGTATTGCGAGCTATATCCAACTGCCGTGCGGTTTCCTTGATTTTGCACCCGCAATTTTTATAAACCGTCAGAATATGTTCGCGCTCCATCTCGCGCAATGTTTTTATCTTTTTATGGCCTGCACCGTGGCCAAGCGCTTCCGCCAATTGCAATGGCAGGTGCTCGGGACGAATGATCGTGCTCGGTCCCGCCGCAATAATCGCTTTTTCAATAATATTCTGCAACTCCCGTACATTGCCAGGATAGTGATATTGCAGCAAGAGCGTCCGGGATTTGCGGGCCAGTTTCTTGGGTTGAGCACCACGTCCATGCGGGCATGTCCTGAGAAAGTGCTCGGCCAAAAGCAAAATATCCCCGCCACGCTCTCGCAGCGGTGGTAAAATAATCTCAAAGACATTGAGACGATGATACAGATCTTCCCGAAGCCGGCCTTCGGCAACTAGCGTCTTCAGATCTTCATTGGTGGCGGCAACAATTGTGACGTCGCATGGTTGTTCCTTGGTCCCGCCCACCGGCGTATAACGCCGGTCCTGCAAAAAGCGCAGCAGCTTCACTTGTTGCTCCAGCGTGAGAGTGCTGATCTCGTCGAGAAAAAGCGTGCCGCCTTGGGCTTGTCCGATATAGCCGGGGTGGTCGGCCGTAGCACCGGTAAACGCGCCTTTGCGATAACCGAAGAACAAGCTTTCAAATAAATCTTTCGGGATGGCGCCGCAGTTGACCGCAATGAAGAGCCCATCCGCTCGGGGACTGAAGCGATGCAAAAGCCTGGCGACCACTTCTTTGCCGGCGCCGGTCGGCCCGGTAATCAACACCGTCAGGTTGGATTTTTGGCTGAGTTGATTGGCCAATCGACGCACGTCCTTAATCTGCGGGCTTTGGCCGATGAGGTCAGGTCGCTCGTTGCTGGTTGCTGGTCGCTTGATGCTTGTCGCTGGTTGTCCCGCCGAGCTTGCCCTGTACAGGCCAGGGTCGGGATCTCCGCTACGCTTCGACTGCTCGCGCTGGCAGGAAGCGTGATGTTCCCAATATAGTTCTTTTACCGTGTCGACGAATTTGTCGATATCGGCGCCAAGCCGGTACACGCCGTTTTGGAAGAGCTGAATGGATCCGGGAAAGGCGCGATGTGGCGAGAAGAAAGCCGCATCAAAGGGGTGAGAACAGTTGACGGCGTCGCCGGTTTTATGCTGATCGTTCTGCCAGAGGTAGACGACCAACGCAAACTCTTCCGTATATGGCGATCGCGACTGCAATGGCGATGAGTCTACCACGGTCACGTCAAAGCCATGCTTCTCCAGTTCTGTTTTAAACGGCTCAGCGATATTGATATGTGGCGGCGTGATCACGAGGATTTTGGGCTTCATGTCGACATCCTTGTTCGCTGAAGTCAATCCGCTTCTGTCTGAAAAGCGATGGGGAGAGCGGGAGAGTGGGGGAAGGGGAGAGAATATGCTCCCTTTCACCCCATCACCCCGTCACCCACTCACCCCGTCACCCTTCCGTTTCGCGCAGCACCTCTTTCATGGTTGTTATTCCTTGTTTTAATTTCAATATGGCATTCTCGCGCAAGGTTCGCATGCCTTCTCTAATCGCCTGTTCTTTGATTTCATGCGCGGTGGCCCGGCGATTGATCAGCTCGGCAAGGCTGGGGCTGATGGGCATGACTTCAAAAATAGCGATGCGGCCACTGTAACCGGTGCCTTTGCAGCGTTCACAGTCCGAAGTCGGAGTGTCCGAAGCCGGAATGTTCAAAGTTGGTTGGTTGGCGGTTTTGCAATAGTCGCAGATTTTTCGCACCAGGCGTTGAGCGATGACAATTTTCACCGAAGAAGAAATTAAAAACGGCTCCAGGCCCATATCCAGCAAGCGGGTCAAGGCGCTGGGCGCGTCGTTGGTGTGAAGCGTGCTCAACACCAAATGTCCGGTGAGCGCGGCGCGTACGGCAATTTCGGCGGTCTCTTGATCGCGAATCTCGCCGACCATGATGATGTCGGGATCCTGGCGCAAAAAAGAGCGCAGGGCTTTGGCAAAGGTGTAGCCGATATCGCTCTTCACCTGGCTTTGGTTGATGCCGTCGAGATTGTATTCGATGGGGTCTTCAATGGTGAGGATATTAAGCTCAGGGGAATTCAGATAGTTTAGGGTTGCATACAGCGTCGTGGTTTTGCCGCTGCCGGTCGGACCAGTGACCAGAATCATGCCGTGGGGAGAGCCAATCGCTTGCTTAAATGATCGCAGGGCCTCGTCCTCAAATCCAAGCTTCTCCAGATCGAGATTGAGCTGGCTTTTATCCAAGATGCGAAGAACGACTTTTTCTCCGAAATCGGTGGGCAAGGTTGAAACGCGAATGTCGATGATCCGGCTGCCGCGTTTGACGCGGATTCTGCCATCCTGGGGCCGGCGTTTCTCCGCGATGTCCAAATCCGCCATGATCTTGAGGCGGGAGATGATCGCCGCTTTTCTTTCGAGGGGCGGCTGTAACACCTCTTGCAGTACCCCATCCAGACGATAGCGCACGCGAAAGTGTTGCTCGTAAGCTTCGATATGAATGTCACTGGCGTGGCTATCAATGGCCTCCGTAATGATCTGATTCACCAACGCCACGACGGAAAGCTCGTCCGATTCCTGGCGAAGTTTGTCGTCTTTGGCATGTTCGCTTGCTTTTTCCACCACCTGAAATTCGCCGCGCTCTGCCAAGCCCGCAGGGCATGGCTCCGCCGGCGGGGAAGGTGTCAGCGAAGAATCGGCGCCGTATAGGTCTTGTAACACTTTAGAAATTTCTTCTTCTGAAAGGTGAACGGCTTCGAGGTGTTTGCCGGTGAGAAATTCAAGGTCGCTCAACAGTTGCTCGTTGTCGATCTGACATAAGCCAACTTTGAGGATATCATCGGTGAGCTGAAGGGGAACAACTTTGTGGCGGCGGGCAAATTCGGCGGACAGAACCTCTAAAATCGCGGGTGGGATTTTACCTTCCATAGCAACTCTCTGCGTGACTGGTTTGGAACTCAACAAAATAAAAAAAGCCTAACCGCATCCAGACGCAGCAATTTTTGCGTTAACTGGATACGTTTAGGCTTATTAATCCCCAATCAGTTTCGATCATGACTTTGCCCATTATCCTTTTCTCGTGACGTTTCCTGGTGTTGGCAAAGCTTAAAGGGATTCTGTAAAATCTTAGGCAACGACACCCGCGCCGCAAGGCGATTATGACCTTGTTATGTCGTGCTTCTATTACTATAGACAATTGCAAAGCCGCCTTTCTCACGCTTTTTCAAACAATTTCTTGTGAAGATTTTGTAACGAAGCTTTTTCTGAAAATTCAAAAAGATAACGCGAATGATGTGGCTCATTGCCGGCCATTCTTATCTCTTGAAAACACCAAAGAAACAATGAAACACCCCAACGATACCGCCAATCCCGGATAGATCGGTTGCAGTCCCAGCCAATACTCTTCATTTGTTCCTGCCAACATCCACAACGCTGATATCGCGGCGCTCTGTAACATGGAGAAGAGCGCCCAACGCGGCGGCATTTTCCATTTCTCGGAGAAACTCGCCGCCAGCGGCACGAGCAGCGCCGAGGTGGTGAGTGTGCCGATTCCGTACCAAATATCGACGACGGATTGCAGCCACAGCGATACCGCAACGGCGAAGATGAAAGTGATGATCAGGCCAAAACGCGAGAGCCGTGTCAGCAGTCGATCTTCATTGCGCCCCCAAATTTTCCCGAGCAAATCTTTGCCAATGGTAATTCCGGAAAGAAACGCATAGCCGTCGATGGTGGACATGATCGTTGCGAACAGCGCCAAAAAGAACAAGCCGCGCGCCAGCGGCGGCAACAACGTCACTGCAAGCTGCGGATAGGATTCGATGGGATTGGCGAGATTGGGGAGAATGGCCGCGGCATACAGGCCGGTGGCCGTCGTCATAAAATCGAAGAACATCCAAAAGACGACGGAAATCAGAATGCCGTTGCGCGCCACCTTCTCGCTCTTCGCCGCGTAGCAGCGCTGGTAAAAATTCGGATCAACCAGCGTGCTCATGGCGATGAAGTACCAGACAAAAATATATTGCGGGGAATTTTCGCCATGCCAGGTGAGATGCAGCGGCGGCAGATTGCTCTTGAGAAATTCCCACCCACCGAATTGCCGCACGGCAAAGGCGAGAATGACGACGAAGCCAGCGTACATGAGAGAAAATTGCAAAAACTCGGTGCGCACGATCGCCGCCAAGCCGCCGCGAAACGCGTAAATCATCGAAAGCAACGCGCCGAGCGTAACGCCGAGCCACAACGGCCAGCCAAACAACATGCGGCAGAGCACGCCGATCATCAACACGTACGGCGCAGGTGTTGCGAGGACAAAAATGAAAAAGGCACCGGCCAAGCTGACGCTGCGGCCATAAGCCTTTTCGAGCTGATCCGGAATGGTGTAAAATCGCGTTCGCCAGGCGCGGCCGGCAATGAACAACGCGAAGATAACGGCGTAAAGATAATACGGCACGCCGAAGACGAGCCAGTTCGACAAGCCGTATTTGTAGCTAAATTCGCCGACGCCGAGAATGCCGCCATACCACGTCGACACCAGCGTTACCACGAACGCCGGCAGGGAAATGCGCCGGCCCGCGACGAGATATTCTTCGGCAGATTCGTGGCCGCGGCGCGAACGAATGAATCCGAGAACAAAAAGCCCGGCCACGTAAAATGCCAGCAGAACATATTCGATTGCGCTCAGCGTCATTCAATCGCTATTTCAAAAATGGTCAACAGGGAAATTTTGTTTGCACGCTTCTCCTCATAAAATATAGAAAATTATGTTCCCAACAAAACAAATAAAATTGCCCACAGAAAAAGAAATCCCACTGAACTGAATAGCTGTGATAAACTTATTTCACACGGATCAAAAACTCACACGGAAAAAGAAATCACAAAAGAGTCCGTGTGGGTTTTTGATCCATGTGCTTAAAAGTCTTTTAAGCTTCTCAATTCAGTGGAATTGCAAATTCAGTGGGTGAAAAAGATATTCATCAAAATCACTTCTGCAAGAGCCGCTTCAAAATCTCTCTTGCTTCCGGCTCCGGGTGATTGGCCAGCGCGCGCACGGCCGCCTTGCGGACGCGCCGGTCCGTATCTTTATTCAATACCTCGTCCAAAATGACCAAAGATTCTGCGCTTTCCGAATCCGCCAACATGGCAACCGCGGAGGCGCGCATCGCCCAATTCCCGTGCTCGCGTGCCAAACGTTTGATCTCCGGCAACGCCGTGTTCTCGTCGCGATCCAGCAACGCCGCCAACGCTTGCAAATTCACCTGCTCGTCGTCGGTCAAATGCTCGGCATAAGCTCTGTGCTCGAATCCCCAGCGCAAATCTCCGTCGATGATCATCGGCAATGGCCCACTTGGCAACGGCGGCATGGGTGGCAACGGCGGTATGGACGGAATCGGTGCGAGGGCCGGAAGCGGAGGTATCGGAGGGATGGGCGGAATATCCGGCAGCGGCGCGAGGCGTGCAAGCCGTCGCGAAGCCTCTTGCATGGCCGCGTTGATTTCCGGCCAGTCGATTTGTTCCATGGCTTGCATGGCTTGCTCCACTGCAGGCCCGGCTTGGATCATGGCATGCTCGACAGCGGGGCCGAGGTGCGCCATGGCCTCGGCTTGCAGTTCGTATAGATGAGGCGCTATTTCCGCCTGGAGGCGTGCCGCCTCGACTTGCATTTTTCCTTGCTCGGCAAACAGTCGCGCCTGCTCGAAAGCCAGCTCCGCCTGCCTTCGCGCCAAATCGCGCTGCAAATCAACCGAACGCTGCGGCTTCGGTTTCGTTGCCGAGCTGTCGCGCGCGGTTGAATCCTGGCTTATTGTAAAATCCGGATGCAACAAAACGAACAGCAGCAGAGCAGGAAAGAGAAACGAACGGTTCATTTTTCACCTCGTCTCGTGCGATGTTAGAATCAATGAAAAGCTTTAAATTTCTAAAAAATTTTCAACGGATAACGGCGGCTAACGGATAAGAAGAATTTTACTTTAATCCGTTGGCCGCCTTTATCTGTTGGTGACAAAAGTTTCAGACTTTTTTTCTGGGCCTGCTGTCCCGATCTATTTGCCTCTCAGTCGAGCCGACTGGGCTACGCCCTTAGGGCTACTTTTCACCGCGCAAAATTTTCAGCAACGCTTCCTTGGCTTTCGGCGAATCGATCTGCGACAGCGCGGTAACCGCAGCTTTGCGCAATTGCAGATTCGGATCCTTTTGCGCGATTTCCAACAACACCGGCACCGCAGCGTCGTCGTCCAAATTGCCGAGCGAATACAGCGCGGTCTTTTTCAATTCCGCCGACCCCTCGCTGCGAAGGACAGCCAGCAAGGCCTCGCGCGCCGCGGGCTTTGAGGTGTTGGCAATCGCATAAATCGCCGTCTTTTTCAATTCCTCGTTGGGATTCGTCTTAATCACATTGACCAAGGCGGTGACGGCTTGGTCATCATCGACGTTGCCCATGGCGTGAATCAAAGCTTTCGCGACTTCCACGTCCTGTTCTTGCGCGGCCATTTTGCCGAGGAACGCCACGCCCTCAGGCTCGCCGGTGTTGCCGATGGCGTAGGCCGTGGCCTTGCGTACGCGGGTATCGGTGCTCTTCACAAAAATGTTCTGCAGAGATTTTAACGCAATTTCGTCTGAAAGGTTGCCGATGGCGTACACCGCGGCGGTTTGCAATTCGGAATCGCCTGGGTCGAGCGCGGTCTTTTCGAGCGCGGCGACGGCTTCCGGCTCTCCGGTATTTCCCAACGCATACAACGCGGCCTTGCGCACTTCGCGCACCGTGCTGCCGGCCAAAATTTCGCCGAGGGCGCGAACCGCAGCCGCGGAGCCGTAATTTCCAATTGCATAAGTCGCCGCCTTGCCCAACTCCTGATCGGTGGAAGTTTTCGCGGTGCGCAGCAAAAATTCCAGGCCCGTGCTTTCATCGGTGTTGCCGATGCTGTACAGCGCGGCTTTGCGCACTTCCTGATCCGCGCCGGATTCGACGACTTTCATCAACGCTTTGATGCTGGCGGATTCACTTTGATTGCCGAGCGCATGTACGGCGTTTTTCTGCACCGCGGGATCGGGATCGGTCAGCGCCAATTTCTCGAGCGCCGCCGCCGCTTCGGGACCTTCGATGTTGCCGAGCACAAAAACGATTTTGCGCCGCAGATTGGCGCTTTTTTCAGTTTGCAGCAAATCGAGCAGCAGCTTCGTCGTCGCCGGGTCATCATCATACTGGCTCAAAGCGTAGATGGCTTGCAATTTGATGTCTTCATCCTCGTTGCTGCGCAGCGCCTCCAGCTCGGCCTTGTACTTCGGTTTGCCCGCCTTTGCCAACTGATCGGCCAGCCGCACCATATTGCCGCGAGCCTCATCCACATATTGGCTCTTGGAAAATTTCTCGATGAATTTCTGATAAGCCTGGTAAACTTCTTCGGGATTGTCGCCGCGTTTCTCGCGGCTGTAGCACAGCCAAAAATTGGCGTCATCGGCATATTGGCTGTTGGGGTATTTCTTCCCAAACGCTTCCAACTGTGCAATCGCCTCGGCCCAGCGTTGATCGAGAACGAGATTGTTGGCCGCTTTGTATTCTTGATAAGCGGCGTCTTGCGGTTCATCTTCGGGCAAGAGCATCGCTGTCGGCTCGATAAACCGTGTTGCACCGTCAAATATTTTCGCTTCTGCAATCTCAATTATTCCGAGCAAAAACGTCAACAACATAAATTTTCGCATATTGGCCTCTTTCTAAATTCAAACAAATGCGTTCGTAGTTATGCCTTAAGGCATCAAAGTTCGGGAATAAAACGGTTTTTCAATCAACAGCGGGTTTTATTAGTTCCGCACATTCCGCGCCTGAAGGCGCTACTACGAACAATTTTTACAACGATTTTTTATCCGGCTTAACCGGTGGAACGTGTCGCTGTTCTTGCTGCGCCATTTCAGTAATGTTGATTTTGAACAAAAGCCCGTTGCGGGCAATGCCGTCGCGCACGAGTTCGACTGCTGACAAATCATGCTCGGCTTCGAGATTGGCGATTTGCAAGAGGACCAACTCGAGTTGGCTCATGAGCTGCAAAAGCTGGCGATTGGCCGCCGGATCGATTTCGCGGCGTAAGGCGCGGGCTTCCGTCACCAAGCTGCGGGAAACTTGGCGCTGCTGTGAAAAATCAGATTGCGCCGGTTCTGAAAAATCCTCGTTGACCACACCGATCAAAAGAATTTTGGACCGCTCCAGCCATTGTTCAGCGCGAGCTTGCACCGGATGCACCTGCGGCGGCGGGGATGACGCGATCTGTAGCGTCTCCGGATGTGGCCACCAATAATGACCCACGAGCACGCCGGCAAAAAGCAAGGCCAAAATTCCCGCGGTGCGAGCCAAAGGAACGAAGAGTGGATGCTCGTGCCATGTGGCGCGCAGCCACCTCCAAAGACGCGACGGCACAAACGCCGCTTCCGGCGCGGCCCGTTCATCTTTTTCCATGCGCGCCACCAGGCGATGCCAATAACCCTCCCAAAAATGTGCGGGCATCTCGGGGCGGATCGGCGCGCCCATGGCGCTCAGCACTTGCTGCATTTCCCCCAAAGCGGCGCGGCACTTGGCGCAATCGGCAAGATGGGCCTGAAGCTTTTGCTCATCTGCGGCGCTGAGTTCGTCAAAAACTTTGGTGACGAGCCAGGGTTCGTACTTTTTGCAAGGAATGGTTTTCATCATTCATTCTCATTATTGACACAACACCGGACGGGCCGTCTGGCTGCGCCCGTTGAGGCTACGCTATTAAATCCGCCTTATAAAACGCCAAGGCTTCCTGCAATTTCCTGAGCGCGCGAAACAATTGGCTTTTTACCGTGCCTTCGGAAATCTTCAGCGCTTTCCCGATTTCGGCCAGCGGCATGTCCTCGTCGTGGCGCAAAATAAAAACCGTGCGCTGCTGCGGCGAGAGCATGTCGAGCGCGCGGCGCAGGTGGGTGCGCATCATTTCCGCTTCGGTCATTATTTCCGGGTTGGCGGCGGGATCATGAGCCGGAATGGGCTGATGCGTGTCGTCGCCGTCGAAGCTGTCGCGCAGCTCCATTTCCGAAAGCGCCTTTTTGCGCCGCCGGTTCAAACAGAGATTGACAACGATGCGATGCATCCAGGAGCTGAGCTGCGCCTCGCCGCGAAAGTCGCCGATGCTGCGAAAGACTTTGATGAACGCTTCCTGTGAAACGTCTTCCGCATCCTGCGTGTTGCCCAACAGGTCGTAGGCGAGGTTGAATACCCGCGGCTTGTGACTTTCCACCAACTCGCGAAACGCTGAGGTTTCGGCCGCTTGCAGCCGCCGAATCAGCTCTCTCTCATCATTTGCCATGCATGACCTTGATTGCATTCCGACGCCGACCGGTCGCCGAGTTCTCAAATTTCCGAATGGTACACTGTTACCATAGTTTTTATAGTCCCGGCCTCTTGTGGGCCGCTGTCAAAGCCAATAAATTCGCGGTTGCCACAGTGCCCCACAAGGGGGCAAGACTACGAAATTAAAGTAACAGTGCAATAGCGCTTTGTTTCAGCGACCGGCCCGTTCGGAGCAAATTGGGATTTGCCTACGACCTTGACTTTCCTGATGGTAAGACGCGAAGAGAAACTAAAAGGTTTACAGCTTAAAATCTCCACCCAGCCCAAACACCCAGTGATGCATCCGCAACGTCGTATTGGCTGCGCCATCAACAATTTTGGCATGATGAACTTGATTAAAGGTGAATTTGTACTCGCCGAAAAAATGCAGTTGTTGCCAAAGCCGCATCTCGAGGCCTAAAGCCGCCTGCACGCCAAGCCGATTGAGCTCATATTGCTCCTGGCTCACGCCATCGATTGTACTTTCTGTGTGCAGAATTGTCGGGCCGGCGCCGAGGCGTCCGGTTACAGTCAAAAATCGTCGCCAAGCACTGCGGTGGCTTTCACCGCCATAATGCAGCGCCAAATTTGTCAAAACAAAGTTTGTCCCATGTGAAATTGAAAACCGTTGCACCATTTCCCTAAATTGAAGGAACCGATCCATCGGTTGACCCGTGCGCTTGCCTGACACACGAAGAACCTGGGATGGATTTGCATAAATCTTGGCATGGATAAATTCGAGCTCGAGCGCCAGTCGTACGTTGCGAGATTGGCGAGAAAAAAAAGCTCCGACTCGCGCTCCGTAATAAAGCGGCAGATCAAAGGAGCGGCCATCATATTTGAGCCGATGAAAAGTCAACTTGTTGCCCGGCGTTGGCTGGATGATCTGCAAATCACTCGCCTGTATGCTCGAATATCCCAGATAGGCTTGAGCGTGCCATTGGCCTTGCGCCGCCGAGACTCCAGCGACCAAAACAAACGCGAGAAACAATGACCACCAATTTTGTCGCCGCATCTTTGTTTTCCAAAATCTTTTTTGATAAAGCGATTGACTCGGCCAAAAAATCTCTTTATATTGGAGCAGAGCTTACAGCTAACATCATTTTCACTTTTTAACTTTCCGGGAGGAGATCATGCAGTTCCTTTTATTTCTCGCCGTTGCGCTGATTGCGTTCGGCACTTATTTCGCTTCCCGCAAACGTCCGTTGGCGACCCGAGGCGCGGCGAGCGTGGCGCCGATTGTCGGCGTCGTCGCTCTGCTGGCGGCCGTGGGTTCATGTCTAACCGTCGTTCCGGCCGGACACGTCGGCGTCGTCGACTTCTTCGGCACCGTCTCGCCCAATACGTTGAAGGCCGGTATCAACCTCGTGAATCCCTTGGCTAACGTTGTCAAATTTTCGGTGAAAACGCAAGAGCTTAAAGAGACCATGGAGGTGCCATCGAAAGAGGGGCTCACCGTAAAACTGGAAGTGAGTGTGCTTTATCACCTCAATCCGGAGCAGGCCGCCGAAGTCTACAAAACCATCGGGCCGAATTACGCCGAGATCATACTCCAGCCGCAATTTCGCTCGGTCAGCCGGGGGGTGACTGCCGGCTTCGAAGCCAAGGCGCTCTATACTTCCGAACGCGAGTTGTTAGCCGGTCAGATTCAAGACCAGTTGCGCAAAATCGTCGAATCGCGCGGCATCACGGTCGAAAACACACCGCTGCGCCAGGTAGGATTGCCCGCGCGCTTGTCCGAATCCATTGAAGAAAAATTGCGCTCCGAGCAAGAAAGCCAGCGCATGGAATTTGTGCTCACCAAAGAGAAGCAGGAAGCCGATCGCAAACGGATTGAAGCGCAGGGCATCGCCGATTTTCAAAAAATCGTTGCCCAAGGCCTCAGCGATCAATATTTGCGATGGAAAGGCATTGAAGCCACGGAAAAATTGGCCAATTCGTCGAATGCGAAAGTCGTCGTCGTCGGCAGCGGCAAAGACGGCTTGCCGTTGATTCTCGGCGGGCAATGAGTCACAGTAGGAGTATTGGAGTGATGGATTACTGGAGCGCTGGAGTATTGGAGCATTGGAGGCTCCATTATTCCACCAATCCATTAATCCATCAATTCAACACTCCAATACTCTTTTCAGAAAGCGCTTGATTTTTAACCTCGTACTCTCTACATTTATTTTAGACCGTAGGGGTGTCCCGCAAAACGGGACTGAGAGTATACCCTCGGAACCTGATCTGGATCATACCAGCGTAGGGAAACGGTCGACGCAGTCGAGCTGCTAAATTTTTTTGCCTCGTTTTCAAGCAGCCGTTTTCTCTTACTTGGTCTCCAAGTCAGGGAAACGGCTTTTTTATTTCGAATAAGCGAAGTCGGGCTTGCACAGTAGAATTTTACTATATGGAAAAATCGTTGAGCGCAAGGCCGATTTCAAAACGGAGACGAGGTCATGAAAAACGCAATTATACTTTGGTGTGCCGCCTTTCTTTTATTCTGTACTGTTGCCACGGCTCAACAGCTCGCGACAATTTCAGGGACAGTGCGCGATGATGAAACCGGCGAGGCGCTCGTGGGTTGCAATGTCGTGATCGCAGGCACGACGATCGGCGCGACGACGGAGGCGCAGGGAAATTTTCAGCTCACCGGCATGCCTTATGGCAAAGCGACGCTCGTGGCCAGTTTTATCGGCTACGAAACGAAACGCCGCGAGATCGAGATTGCACAACCCAACGTGCTGGTCAATTTCCGTTTGACACCCGCAGCGATTGCAGGACCGGCGGTGACCGTCGTCGCAACCCGCGGCCGCGAAAGAGAAACGCCGGCGGCATTTTCCACACTGACGCAAAACGACATTCAAGCGCGATACGCCGTCCAGGACTTGCCGGTGCTGTTGAGCGAGCTCCCCTCCACGAAGTTTTATTCCGAAAGCGGCAACGGCGTCGGCTACAATTATCTCTCCATTCGCGGATTCGATCAGCGGCGCATTTCCGTGCTCATCAACGGCGTGCCGCAAAACGATCCGGAAGACCACAACGTTTATTGGGTGGACTTTCCGGATTTGCTGGCGAACGTGGAGGATATTCAAGTGCAGCGCGGCGCCGGCAGCGCCTTCTACGGGCCGCCGGCCATCGGCGGATCGGTCAACATCATCACGTCACACTTTTCGCCGGAGCGCCGTATCAGCGCTTACGTTGGTGGCGGCACGTATGACACGCGCCGCTATTCCCTCGCGCTGAACAGCGGGCTATTGCGCAACAAGTACATGTTGTTCGGCCGCTTCTCGCGGATTCAGAGTGACGGCTATCGCGACCGTTCGTGGGTCGATTTCAAAAGTTATTTTCTTGGGGCCGCGCGCGTGGGCGAAAAATCAACCACGCGTTTGCATTTTTACGGCGGCCCGATTGAAGACCATCTGGCCTATTACGGCATTTCCAAAGAAAGCGCCAACAGGCGTGACTTGCGCCGTGAAAATTCGATTCGCCGTCCAGACGAGATTGAAAATTTCAACCAGCCGCATCTCGAGCTTATCCACGAATATCGCGCGAACGATCGCTTGCGGTTGAACAACACGGTCTTCTGGGTGCGCGGTTATGGTTTTTTTGACTACGACGGCTCGTGGGCGCCGATGTCATATTATCGCTTGACACCGCAATATGGTTTTGCCGTCACCGGCAATCCCGAAGAGGTTTTCGTTGACAGTTTGTTGATTCGGGCTTACGTCGACAACATTCAATATGGCTGGCTGCCGCAAATCACGTGGCTGCACGGCCGCGGCGATTTGACGATGGGGGCCGAGCTGCGCGTGCATCGCTCTTTGCACTGGGGCCGCATTCAAGACGGCGATAGCGACTTGCCGCGCGCGATTGCCGGCGAGTTTCGCGGCCTGAGTTATGTTGGCAGCCGGCGCTATTATGAATATCGCGGCGCCAAGAATATCATCTCGCCTTATCTTCATGCCACCTATCTGCTGCGACCGAATTTGAATGTGATGTTCGATCTGCAATTGGCGCATTTGCAGTACCGGCTTTACGACGAAAAATTTATCGGCACGGAATTTACGCGGCCTTACAATTTTCTGAATCCCAGGATCGGCATCAATTACAATTTCAACGAGCAGCTCAATGTGTTTGCAAATTTTTCACGCACCAGCCGCGAGCCGCGCTTAAAAAATTTTTACGATGCCGCTGAAGCGAGCACACCGGAGAGCTGGGGCGCTGTCGTGCCGCAGTTCGAGATCAATCCCGACGGCAGGTATAATTTCGACAAACCGTTGGTCAACCCCGAAACGCTGAATGACTACGAATTTGGCGTGGCTTATCGCAACGGCGGGTGGCGCGCCAGTGTCAATTTCTTCTATATGGATTTCAAAGACGAAATCATCAAGCAGGGACAGCTCGACCGCTTCGGACAGCCGATTACCGGCAATGCCGAGCGCACGCTGCACACCGGCATCGAGCTCATTACAAGCGCCCGCATTTTTCCCAAACTGACGTTGAGCGGCAATCTGATGCTCAGCCGGAATGAGCTCAAAAAATATTCAGTTTTCCAAAGCGATGGCACGCGCCAGATTTTGGATGGCAATCCCATTGCCGGCTTTCCGGATGCGCTTGCCAACGCGCGGTTGACATTTGCCGATTTCGGCTTGATCGCCTCGCTGGCGATGCAATATGTCGGCAAGCAATATACCGATAATTTCAAAAACGAACAGAATACGGTCGATCCTTACACCGTGTTCAACGGCATGATGGGCTACACTTTCACTCGCGGGTCGATGCTCGGCGGCTTGTCACTACAGTTGCATGTTCAGAATTTGTTCGACAAGCTGTATATCATGCATGGAGAAGGCGAGGAATTTTTCCCGGCCGCGGAGCGGCAAATTTTTGTGAATGCGAAGTACGATTTGTAGCCCAGACCGCCGGTCTGGTTCCAGGCGAGGACGTCTGGATTACATGCAGAGAGAAGGCGAGGGATTTTTTCAATCATTTATGCCAAAACGAACCGCGCTCATCATCGCCAACAGCTTCTTGCCTGCCGCCTCGATTCTCGACGAATGCCGCGCGCGCGCCGAGGCGATTCTATGTGCCGACGGCGGTGCCAATCGTGCCCGCGAGCACTGGTTGGTTCCGGATTTTATCGTCGGTGATCTCGATTCGATTTTGCCCGAGACGCGCGCGGCATTCCCGAACGCGCAGTACGTGCACCGGCCGAGCCAGTACGCCACCGATCTCGAAAAGACTTTGCAATTTGCCGTCGAGCAGGGTTTTAATCGCGCTTTGTTGGTGGGAATAAGCGGGCTGCGCTTCGATCACCAGATTTGCAATCTCAACATCGCCGAGAAATTTTGCGCGCAAATCGAGATTGAGATGCACGATGATTTCGGCATCGGCTTGTTTCTCTCAGCGCAAAAGGCGGAAGCGACCATGCGCTTCGAGGCGTTCGTTGGGCAACAAGTGTCACTTTTCGCCTTTCGCCGCGCCGAAGGTATTTTCACGGAGGGCTTGAAATACCCGCTGCAAGACGAAGCGCTCGAATGGGCAGTGCGGGATGGATTGAGCAACGAGGTGATCCAATCGCCGGTGACGATTCGGATGAAGCCGGGAACGCTTTTTATATATCGCGTCAGAGAAAAAAAGCTATTGCCCAACGGATAAAAAAACGACCAACGGATGCAAAGATTTTTTTAAAATCCGTTGGCCGCTTCTCCGGTGGTTTTAATCCTGCGAAACCATTCAAATTGTGAGCAATCCCAAGTTTTAACGATTTTTTTAAGTTCTGGTGGCAAAGCAATTCAATATCCCCGCTCCTTATCAAACACATTCCGCAACGGCTCCCCGCGCACGTATCGCGCCAGATTTTCCGCGAATTGCCCGCCAACGCGATCCACGTACTCGGCAAAGTTGCCGGAGATGTGCGGCGTTACAAAAACATTTTCCAGTTGCCAAAAGGGATGGTTTTCCGGCAGCGGCTCGGTTTGAAAAACGTCGAGCACGGCGCCGGCGATTTTCCGTTCTTGCAGCATTTCGAGCAGGGTTTGCTCATCAACCAGATCGCCGCGGCCGATGTTGATGAAATAAGCGCCCGGTTTCATCGCGCACAGCCGTTCGGCGCTCAGCAGGCCGCGCGTTTCCGCCGTGAGCGGCAGGACGAGAACAACGAAATCAGCCCGGCCAAGAAATTCGTCAATCTGCGCCGGAGAAAAAATATCGGTCACATATTCCGGTTTGGGCAAATTGGGCTGCCGGCGCAAGCCGATGACTTGCAAACCCACCGCGGCGCACCACTTCGCGATCTCCGTTCCGATGGCGCCCATCCCGAGAATGCCAACGGTTTTTCCCGCCAGCGCAAAACGGTTTTTGACCATTTCTTTCTGCCGCCACTTTTTCTCAAATTGGCCGCGCGCTGCCAAGTCGAAACGATTGGCGAGAAACAAAATCGCGCCGAGTACGTATTCTGCCATACGGTCGCCGTGAATGCCGCGCGCGTTGGTCACAACAACATCGCTTTGCACCAACTCTGGAGAGAGCGACTTTTCTATGCCCGCGGCGCCGAAATGCAGCCAGCGCAATTTGCGGCAGCGCGAAAATTGCTCGGCAGAAAAGCGATACGCCGCAATCACTTCGGCCTCGACCATCAACTCGTCAAATTGGGCCGGATCGAGCGACAGCTCGATCTTGCCGATTTCTGCACCGAGCTGGGATTTGATTTGCTCATAAAGTTTTTTCATGCGAGCCGGGTTGGAGGTCAAGTTAACGGCGACGAGCATGAGTAAGTAAATTTTTTAGCGATATTATCTTGACAAAGGGATGCTTGATTCGGCCTGGAGAATCAAGCATCCAGGATCGAGCTTACCTACGGGCGCAGCCAGCCTCACCCGTAAATCCCGCGAATCTTCAGCGTCTTCGCCACCCGATCGATCGCCAGAATATACGCGCCGATGCGCATGTTGACGTCGTATTTTTCCGACGTCGCCCGGACAGCTTCAAAGGCTTCGGTGAGAATGCGATTGAGCCGATTAAAAACGTCATCTTTGGTCCAGAAGTAACCCATGCGATCCTGCACCCATTCAAAGTAACTGACGGTGACGCCGCCGGCATTGCACAAAATATCCGGAATGACGGCGATGCCGCGCTCGGCCAAAATCGGATCGGCTTTCGCCGTGGTCGGGCCGTTGGCGCCTTCGGCAATAATTTTGGCTTTGATCTTGCCGGCATTTTTGCTGGTGATTTGATCTTCCAACGCGCACGGCGCCAACACCTCACAATCCAGCTCGAGCAGCTCGTCGTTGGTGATCTTGTCGCCGGCGTCAAAATTTTCGAGCACGCCGCCGTAGGCATCGCGATACGCGATGGCTTTCTTGATATCGATGCCCTTGGCATTATAATAAGCGCCGCTCACATCGCTGATGGCGATCACCTTGCAGCCAATCGCCTCAAATTCTTTGGAGGCGATGGAGCCGACGTTGCCAAACCCCTGCACCACGATGCGCGTGTCTTTGGGATTCATGCCCATCTTTTCCATCAAGCTGCTCGTCACCATCACCACGCCTTTGCCGGTGGCCTCGACGCGCCCCTGCGAGCCGCCGAGAAAAGTCGGCTTGCCGGTCACCACCGCGGTTTCAGTGTGGCGCACGTGCATGGAATACGTATCCATGATCCAGCCCATCACCTGCTCGTTGGTGTTCACGTCCGGCGCCGGAACGTCGCGGTCCGGCCCGAAGACTTCCAACAAATTCGCGGTGTAGCGCCGGGTAATTTTTTCGAGCTCGACCATCGTGAGCATTTTGGGATCGCATTTGACGCCGCCCTTGGCGCCGCCGAAGGGGATATTGACCACCGCGCATTTCCACGTCATCCACGCCGCCAGCGCTTTGATTTCCGAGAGATTGACGTGGGGCGAATAACGAATGCCGCCCTTGGAAGGCCCGCGCACGTCGTTGTGAATAACGCGATAGCCTTCGAAGACTTCGATATTGCCGTCGTCCATTTGAATCGGTATGGCCACGATGATTTGGCGCATCGGCGTTTTGAGATATTGGTAGATGCCCGGCTCCAATTTTAACAAATCAGCCGCAACGTCAAAGCGGGCCATCATTGATTCAAAGGGATCCTGATCCGTCGCCTTGATGGGGGCGGACTCGACGTACTTATACTCCATAAACAAGCTCCTCCTTTTGCCTTGGGGTTTGAAAATTCAGTAAGTTACAGACATGGCCAAATGGATTCTATCAATTCAATATTTTCTTTCGGTTGACATAGAAAAGTTGTAGGGAACAAGAAGAGAATATTTTCCTGTACGACCAGCAACTTCTTTTGCGTCTTAAACTTTGAAGCTTTGATCGCCTCGATTGCCGCTGCATCGCATAATGGGTGCAATCCTTGCGTAAGGTAGACAGCCTCAACTCTGCCGTCTTCATCTATCAAAATTTGGCAATAAAGTGTTCCAGTGATTTCCATTTTCCTTGCAGCTTCAGGATATTCTGGTAATCTTAAGTCAATTATGAACGATTTAAATTCTGGCTCCCGAAAAATAGGTACCTCTGCATAAAGAGAATCTGCTTTTTCAATGCCATAGCCGTCGCGTGAATAAAAAGCCGGCTTGATTCCAGGCGTCGAGCAAGAAATCGAAATAAAGATTGTTAAGATGAGAAATTTAGTTACACTCTTCATAGTAGTTTTCCTCTCTGCAAACGGCTGGCAGGCTGTTTTAAGCTGCATGATGACGCGCCAATTCACGGATGGTCAGCGCCACATCTTCATCTCGTCGCAGCGGCATTTTGAGCCGCGCCTCGCGAATCTTCTCCAAATCGAGCGTGTGAATGAGCAAATCGCGTTCGCCATATTTCGCCGTTGCTTCGATCTCGCCAAAGGGATTGAGGATTTGGCTGCCGCCCCAAAAATGAAACGGGCCTTCCGCGCCGATGCGGTTGACGAAGATGAAATAGGCGGCGAACATGCGGGCGTAAAACTGGCTCAACAACCGGCATGCGCCCGGACTGGTCGCCGGTTCCGCAACCAGCGGAGGCTTCGACGCCGCGTTTCCAGTGCTCGAACAATGTATTGAGAAAAAAATCTTGGCACCGTCGATCCACAAGAGATGCGCCGCGGAGGGATGCCAATTTTCTTCGCAGATCAAAATGCCGCAGCGACTGAACGCGTTATCAAACGCGGCCAGGCGGTCGCCGCGCGCAAAGTGTTTTCCTTCTTCGAAGGGGCCGTAAGTCGGCAGGTAAACTTTGTCGTGCCGCTGCAAAATCTTCCCGCCGGAGAAATAAAGCGCCGAGTTGTAAACGCGATGATCCGGCGACTCTAACACGAGGCCGATGAGAATATCAATCTGGCGTGATTGTTCGCGCAACGGATCGAGAAATTTTGCCTGTTCGGTCAAAGCGACTTCAGCGGCGCGCTCTTGCAAATGATAACCGGTCAAACCGAGTTCCGGGAAGACAATGAGCTGCGCGCTTTGTTGTTTTGCGGCCATGGCAAGCTCGAGATGCGTTTGCAGATTCGCTTCGAGATCAGCGAGCCGGCAATCGATTTGGGCGAGGGCGATTGTGAAATTCATAAGCTGAATGTTAATATCCCTGTCGCGATGGGTCATCCGGAGTTCTATCGCTGGAGCGGAACATACTGAGGACAAATTGTTGCGTCAAATGAGCTGCGTCCGCGCTACTTGGTGTCGGATGATCGCCATGCTTCATCAGGTGGCGCACGACTTCGCGCACGACTTTTTGCACGAGCGCCGGATCGGCGTCCGGCCCCAACTCCTGCAGCGTTTCGCGTACGATCTGCCGGAGCTTGTCGTCACTGAGTTCCATAAGCCCATTTTTTATGAAATAAAGAAAGCCGCATCATAAGTGCTGCGGCTTGTAACGGTGGGAAAATATAAAAGATTTTGTGAGTTTTGCAAGGGATTTTTGTGCGGTTCAATCTTGGAGAGCGGCCATCTTTCGCACCGGGCTAAGTTCTAAAATCACCTGATCTAAATCCTCTTTGCCAAGCAATAAGCTGGCATCGAGAATTTCAAGGCCGGCCAGCAATCCATCCGTACCATAATCTGCTACAATGCCCCCCCCGAGATCACGGTTTTCAACACCGCCTGGACTAATTGGGCGGAGTTGGATGTACAAGGCATCTGCTTCGGAGTCGTATGTAATCTTCATGGGCGTTTTAGAGAGTATAGTAAACTTTTACCGTAATGACGACGATCTCAGTAGTTTCTTCTGCAAAAACCGGCTCGACAATTTTATACTGATAAAATTGCTGATTGACCGGTGAAACATTGTTGAAGGTAAACTTTTTCTGGGCACGCCATCGACCGCCATGGGCCGGCTGCCACTGACTGGCGCGAATTGTCTCTCGGATTTCAGTCTCAGTGACGCCACGCTGAATAGCTCTTACTCTCGCGTGTCAAGTTAGACGAATTGGCTTCTGCACCAAAATCCCCGTTGAGTATAATCATCACAAAAAACGATGTCATTACCGATCTAATCTTACAAAAAGATAAGAAATTTTGAGAATTTTGCAAGCAAAAATTCACCCAAACGTTTTTCAAATCCCCCACTCATACTTCTCCTTGAATTTCTTGATGCTGTTGAAAATCGCTTCGGCGATATTTTGTTGAAAATTCGAGTCGTTCAGCATCGCTTCTTCGCGCTGGTTGGAGATAAAAGCGGTTTCAACGAGAATATTGGGCATGGAAGCGCCGATCAACACGTAGTAACCGGCCTGCTTGACGCCGCGGTCGGCGAGCTTGGTATTGCCGCTCAATTCTTCCTGCACGATCGCGGCGAGGTCTTCACTTTCACGATTGAATGCGTTTTGCGCCAGCGCCCGCAAAATAAAGCCCTCGGCGCCCAAGCCGGCATACGCGCTGCTGTCGGCTTCGTAGTTGATGACGGAGTTTTCGCGCCGGGCGACTTCGAGCGCTTCTTCGGTTTTGGCCGGCCCGAGAAAATACGTGGTGGCGCCGGTAACGCGCCGGCTGCGGTTGGCATTGCAATGAATGCTGATAAAAATTTTTCCCTGCTCGGAATTGGCGAACTGCGTGCGATCCTTCAAGGGGACGAAGCTGTCATGGTCACGCGTCATCACGACGCGCACGTCCAGGCTTTTCTCCAGCAGCCGTTTCACCCGCTTGGCAATCGCCAATGCCACGTCTTTCTCTTTGACGCCGTTGGGGCCGATGGCGCCGGGATCGTGGCCGCCGTGGCCGGGATCGAGCACGATGGTGTCGATCAGCCATTTCCGCCGCTCTCTTTCGAGATTGCGCAACACCTCGGTTGACAATTGATCCAACGTCGGCAGCGAGATGAGAATTTCATTGCCCTGGCCGCTGACGACGATGCGTTTCTGCTCGATGTCTTCTTTGAGCTGGCAGGAAATCTGCGTGACCGCGCCGGTTTGAACGGGAACGACGCGCTGCACGATGCCGGCCGGACGCGTGTGCCGAACCGCGCCGGTATCGATACGCCCGCCAACGATATCGACATAAAGCCATTGCCGGCTGACGCGCGTGCTCACCTGTTTCCGGTTGAACGGGTAGGCGGTTTGAATGCGAATCAACGTGCCGTTGGCTTTTTCTTCGACGAGAATTTTGGAAACATTGGTCGTGGGTGTTTTATTAGGCTCGGCGGGAGCCGGCTCAGACGCGGTCGCCGCCACCGGCGTGGCGGGAGGCAATGAATTTGTATCAGTGGGCTTGGCAAAATCCAGCTCTTCGGGCCAACGATTCGGATACAGCGGCCGGACCAAATCGGCAAAATATTGCAACGGCACCAGAATGTCGCCGCCGGCATAGCGCGTTTCCACCGGCAACTGCACCATGCGATTGTCGATCTGCACGAACGGATTCATCGCCGTGACTTTCAGCTCCGAATTGCCGACGTAGAGAATCACCTTGCGGGCTTTTTCACTATAGAAGGTGCGCAGATCGAGAAATTCGGCCAGATCACCGAGCGCGACAAATTGGAAATTGCCGGTTTCGGGGAGAGTGACGATTGGCAGTCCGGAATGGTCGCGGGCAGAGGCGGCATTTTTTTGCGGTTGAGCCGGAAGCGAGCCGGCATTGACGAGGCAGGAAAAAATGAAAATAGCTGCCCCCACAACCAAACCGCGATTCGGGAACCACGGTGCGGAAACCCGGCGCGTTTTTGCAAGCCGAGACAAAATGGATAAGCCTAACATACCAACCTGAACCCCGTCACGGCCGACTTTATGACAATCCTTCCGAATGAAGATTCTTTTGGCTAAGATATTGACTTGCTTTTTTGAGAATCTGCTTTTCCTCTTCCGTAAGATTCTCATAACCGACTTCATTGATCTTGTCCAGAATAATATCAACGCGTTCGCGCAGTTGCACTTCCTGTTGGCGCCGGCGCACAACCTGCATTTGCCGCCGTTTGGTTTTGTGCTGGTTGAACCATTTACCGAGACGGCCGAGGCCGGGCTTTGCGGCTGGCTTTACCCACGGGGCGTCGCCGCCCCAACGCAAGCTCGGCTTGACGTTTTTCAGATATACAAAACCTACCAGCATTCCGCCGAGATGCGCAAAATGGGCGACATTACCACCCCCGTCGCTTGCCATCAGGCCGAAGTAAAGCGAGAGCAGGACACTGCCGATAACGAGATACTTGACTTTCATGTTGATCGGCAGAACCAGAAACAGCAGAAACGTAATGATGCGATTCGGAAACAAAATGCCGAATGCCATCAGCAGCCCATAGACGGCGCCCGAAGCGCCGATCACCGGAATCATGGCCGTCTCGGTGAAAAAGATGCTGACCGCCATGTGGACGAGCCCGGCGCCGATGCCACAAATGAGGTAATACCGGATAAATTCCCGCGTGCCCCAGTAGCGCTCCAGCTCGCACCCAAACATCCACAAGAACAGCATGTTCATTAAAATGTGGAAGATGTTGCCGGTATCGTGCAGAAACATGTAGGTGGCGAGCTGCCAGACGGTCAATTTGTGTATCACCCAATCAGGCCGCAGCTCGAGCCATTTAATGGCGGTTTCACCGAAAAGTGCGAACTGATCGAGAGGCCAATGCTGTAAAATGAAACAGCCAAAGTTGGCGATGATGAGGTATTTGACTGCGGTGGTCAGGCCTCCGCCCAATCCGATGCGATATTGTTGTCCGTCGTAGATGCCCATCGCTAATGCACTACTTTGATAGCGTGAAAAACGACATGACGTTGGCCGGTTTAGCCCGCAAGGCTGCGCCCATGGGCTTGGGGCCGGCCAACTTGAATTTTCACTTCACCACAGGCCAAAGCGCAGGCCGCCGCGAAAACCGAGGCCGGCAAGATTCACCTGGCTCCATACCGGCAGGCCTTCCTTTTTCGTTTCGTTGCGTTTCACTTTGGCGTCGTGATAAAGAATTTCAGCAATGACGGCCGAGCGGCTGCCGATACGGTATTGAAAGCCGCCTCCGACCATCCAGGCGAAGCCGCTGTAGAAACGCCGTTCTTTTTTGCCATCGACAAAATTGTTTTCGTGGTTCCACAGCATTTCGTAGCCCAACCCGCCGTTGGCGAACCAATGAAAATCGTCTTCGCTAAAATGAATGATCGCCTGGCCCATGAGCGGCAGAAAAAATGTCGTGAACTCAAGATCCTTTTGCACGGTGGTTTCCACCAAGCCGCCGGCGCTGACGGATTGGGCAACGGTGGTGAATTTCTGATAATTTCTCCGAAACACGCTCACGGCTGCGCCCAGCTCCACCGCATCGTCAACCTTGCCGGTCAAATCCATGCCGAGCATCAAACCGGCTTTGGAGTCTTTGGGATCGATATAGCCGAGGCGGATTCCGGAAATGTGCAATTGGGCCGGGCTATTTTGGGCGGCGAGAAGTGAAATGGCGGCGAGCACGAAAAAACAGCGTGTCCGCATGTTAATCTTCTCCTTGCTTCCAAGAAACTGACTTGCCGGTCACTGTGGGCAATCGCCTGGTTTTACGTTTCGTCATTAAAGTAACCGTGAGTTTCTTGTCTTAAGTGCGATGATTTCATTTTATGAAACCAAGCCTTAAAAGTCAAGCAAAACCTTTTTGGCGGCGTTTTTTTCTGCGGCAAACCCCGACCCTCCTTTATTTGATTTTGAAGAAAAGTCTGGGAGGCGCAATTTTCCCTGCAAGTTGCCGTTCAGCTTAAAACGCCGCGCAAACAGCTCCAGATAAACTTTGGCGTAATTGCGCACCATGCTTTCGAGGCTGAATTGTTCCTCCACCCGCCGCCGGCCGCCCTGACCCAGACGCCGGCGGCATGCCGGCTCGCGCAACAATTTCATGATGGCCGTGGCCAACCGGTGTGGATGATCGGGCCGAACCAGCAGCCCGGTTTCGCCGTCGCTCACCAATTCGGGATTGCCGCCAACGGCGGTGGCGACAACCGGCCGGCCTGAAGCCATGGCCTCGAGGATGGTGTTGGACATTCCCTCGCTTTCCGAGCAGAGCACGTAAACATCGAGGGCGCGCAATATTTCCGAAACATCCTTGCGCGTGCCGAGAAAGTGGACGCGATCCAGCATATTGTAATCGCGCGCCAATTGCACCAGCTCGTTGCGGAGCGGGCCATCGCCGACGATGACCAAATGCGCTGGCGGGATTTCTCTGAAAACCAGTTTTGCCGCTTTCAAAAGAATCGGATAGGCTTTGACCGGAACCAGCCGGCCAACGGCGCCGAACACCAACGCTTCGGGCGGCACGCCGAGACGCGCCTTGTAATCGACCCCGTTGCGCGAGAGATCGAAGCGCGAAAGATCAACGCCATTGGCCACGACGCGAATGCGCTCTTTGGGAAAATCAAACGTTTGGTGAAGATTTTCTCGCAAGGCTTCCGAAACCGAGAGTATCTGATCAGCCCGGCGCCAAAACCAGCGCTGCATGTGAATGTGAAGCTTGGACTCGGTTTGCATCGTGCCGTGCTCGCCGTGAATGATGATGGGCACGGCCGCCAGCTTCGCGCCGACGATGCCCTCCATCAAAGTCGCCCACGAATGTGTGTGCGCAATGTGAATGCGATAACGCCAAAATTCCCGCGCCACCTTGAAATAAAGCCGATAATCGCCCCCCAGTTTATCGCCAAGCTCGACCACACGGCAGCGGGACGGATCGACCCGCTGCGCCAACGGCCCGCCTCGAACATACGTGAAAATATAGCTCTCAAAAATGTCGGGGTCGAGGCCGTTGACCAAATTAACCACGCCGTTTTCTTTGCCGCCAAATTGCAAATGTGCGGAGACGTGGGCAATTTTTATTTTGTTTGAAGAGGTCTTTTTCATGTTCAAACGTCACGGTCGGCTTGCGTCATGAACCAATTGCGCCACGCGATTGAACAATTCGTCGTATTCGCCACCGAATCGATTCTCGGATTGCAAGTGAACCGTAGCGCCGTTGCGCGACGTAAAATTTCCCGGCCGCGTCAGCAACAACGGGTTGGACCCTGCTGACAATGTGGAGGCCAGCACATTTTTGCCGAGTCATTGGTTGGCAAAACGGTCGAGGCGAATGATCACCCCGTGCCTGGCGAGCCTGCCAATGACGGCGTGGCCGATCTTTTCCAGCACGGCTTCACGAATGACGATGCCCATTTGTACTTTAAGTTAATGCAGAATCGGGGTTACAGGTCGACCTGAACGGATTCAATAAAGTCCGCGTAAGTCCATAAAGTCCGTGTGTTAATTTTATACCCGCAATGGCAGGGAAAAGCGGAGAGACGGAAGTGAGATTTGCTCATTCATTTTTAAAGAGGCATTCTACAGCGTTAGCTGGCAGAAAGACAGCTTGACAGCGTTCCCCAAAATACCTTTAAGGCGAGAATGACGAGGCGAGAAAATTGGCGGCGCGAAAGAATATCGGCGCAAGCCTACTCTTTTGATTTGAGTTGTTTTTTAGCGTGATACACCAGAAAAAGAGCAACAATAAACGAAATAAGCACCATAAAGGCGCCGCCGATGAGAAGGTTGTCGTAATTAACCATTGTTTTGGTTATTGGAAATTTGAATGAGCCAAGCACCGCCGCAGACCTGAGCAAATACCACAATGATTCTCATTTGAGATCGCTATGAAAACTCAAGGATTGGCGGTATGATAAGGTGATCAGCGCTATACCTACCCTTTCGATTTCATTTGCTTCTTCGCATGATACATAAAAAAAAGCAAGATAAGGAATGAAACAAACACCATGAAGGCGCCGCCAAGAAGCAAGCCGGTAAACTTATCCATTGGTCTTGTCCTCTTTTCGGTAGATACGATGAGTCGCTTACCTTTTCGATTTCAACTGCTTCCTCGCGTGGTACATAAAAAAAAGCACGATGAGAAACAAAGCGAACAAGTAGATCATTCCGCCAATCAGGAAGCCTATAGATTTATCCATCGGTATTATCCTCCGTTTTGTTGACACGATGAGCAGCTTGGATGAACCAAGCTCCCGCAAGGACTTGCACAATCCCGACACAAAATCCAAATGGGAGCACCCACCATGCAATCGCTTCTTTTGTAAATAACCACGCTACCATGGCCGCGATATTCATACCCACTCGGCATTCACAAATGCTTTCCCCACTTCACTGTAAACTGCGCTGACAATCTTCATTTCCTTCCTCCCTCCGGTTTGCCCAACCAAAAGATATGAGAAAAAATCGTGAATGTCAAGAATCATTCATTCGTCCCGGACGCGGCTTTTTTTGCTGCGGGCGCGGAGATTCCTGGCTGGGTGATTTCATAATTGGCGCGGGTTTTGGCTTCCTGCACCATTTTGCGCACATCGGCGAGGAGCTGCTTGGCGTCGTAAATAATGCCATCTTTGATGGTGTATTTGACGCCGCCGACGCGCACCGGCTCGTTCTTCTCGTTCAATTTGACCGCGCCGGTGCCGTAAAGCACGCTGAGATTTTGCAGCGGGTTCTCTTCCACCACGACGAAATCCGCGAGCTTACCGACTTCGACCGAGCCGATCTCGTCCGCCATGCCCAACGCCTCCGCGCCTTTCAACGTCGCGGCGCGGATCACTTCAATGGGATGAAAGCCGGCTTCGCGGAACAATTCCATCTCGCGAATGAAGCCGAAACCGTAAAGGTTATAAATAAAACCCGAATCCGAGCCGATGGTAACGCGGCCGCCGCGATTTTTGTACTCGTTCAAAAACGCCATCCACAATCTAAAATTCTCCTTCCAGGCGATTTCGTCTTCCGTCGTCCAATAGAACCAGTACGAGCCGTGCGAAATGCGGTTGGGTTTGTAAAATTCCCAAAGAGAAGGCAAAGTATACTCTTCGTGCCATTCCAATCTTCGCACGCGATGAAAGTCGCGGCTGCCTTCATAAGTGACCATCGTCGGATCGATGGTGAAATCCAGGCGGATCAATTCGTCCAGCACTTTGTACCAATGCTCGCTATAGGGCTTGGCCGCCTGTTTCCAAAGCCGCCCGGCCTGGCCGAAGCGGTGTTGCTCGTCGTTGTAATTGAAATCCAGCGGATAATCTTGGATGCTGCGGTCGGTGAAGAGCGCCTCAGGCAGGCCGTACCAATGCTCCATCGTGGTCAAGCCCCAACGCGCCGTGGTTAGAGCATTCACTCTCGCCACGCTCAATTGCGGGTGATGCGAGGCGGTTCTGATGCCCTGCTTTTTGGCTTCGTCGAGAATGGCGGCCATGATTTGCGGACTCACGGAAAAAATTTTCAAACCGTCGGCGCCTTGTTTGGCGACCTGCGCGACCCATGTCCGCGCTTCGGCAGGTGTGGCAATAGGACGGTCGTGGCCTTGCCCGAACGTCACATAAGCCTTGATGCGCGGTGCGGTGTTTTCGTTCTTCGCACTCTTGGCTTTGTGCGCCAGCGTCCATTTGAGGCCATTGCCGCTCCCGGGATCGCGAATGGTGGTGATGCCGTGCCCCATCCACAATTTGAAGACGTATTCTGCCGGCGTGCCCTGGCTGACGCCGCCGATGTGGCCGTGCATATCGATAAAGCCCGGCATAACGAACATGCCGCTCAGATCGAGTTCCTTGTCGCCCGCTTCGGCTTTGGGCCGTTTTTCAGCATCAATGGGAACGCCGGGATAGCCGACGCTTTTAATGTCAACGATTCGATTTCCGGCCACGACGATGTCCATCGGGCCGATGGCTGGCGCGCCGGTCCCGTCAATAAGCGTGGCGCTGCGCAAGATGAGGCGCTTGAAAGGGCCTTCACCCTCGGCGCGCGGCGGCGCCTCTTGAATCGACTTGGGCTTTTCCTGAGCGTGAAGGACCATCGCCACCAACAGGGTGAAACCGAGCAGCGCACATTTTTTCGGTAAAGCACAGCCGACGCGTTTCATGCCATCCGCTCCTTTCTGAATGAGAATGTTTCAATCACGACGACCTTATTTGGGCGAGGCATAATATGGCAATTTAAAATCAACATTGCAAGAGCAAATATTTTGCTCGCTTGCATTTGGGCGGGATTATACTTATTTTGGCCCAGTGCGGACAAGTCGCGACTCTACGCACGCAGCTCAAAAAATTTGCCCAACGGATAAATCAAGGCCAACGGATTTTTTATCCGCTGGTCTTAATTTATCCGTTGGCGCTTTTATTTTTTCTGAAAAGATTTCACTTTTAAAGACTAAGTCATGCGTACAGAATCCCATCAACAACGGCTCCAATCGCGTCTTGCCGAACTCGGCGTGGTCGACTTGCTGCGCGAGTTGATTCAAGCGCCGAGTTATATCGGCCTGCCGCGCCAGGAGGAGAAAGCCGTGGCGGTGCTCGCGCGATATTTTGAAACACATCAGATCGAATTTTCAACAATCGAAGTCCGTCCCGGCCGGCCGAATTTGTTGGCCACAGTCCGAAGTCCGAGGTCGGGATGTCATTTGGTCTTTTGTGGCCATACCGATACCGTTGCTCCGAACACCATTACGACGATGGATCCGTTCGCGGCGGAGATTCGCGACGGCCGCATTTATGGCCGCGGCGCTGTGGATATGAAAGGGCCGGTCGCGGCGATGGCTGCCGCATTGATTGCGTTGAAGAATTTGCAACTCTTGGAAAAAGGCGCGGTTACTCTCGCGGCAGTCATCGACGAAGAGATGGAAAGCCTCGGCGCGGAAGCATTGATTCGCTCCGGCATCACTGCCGATGGCGCCATCGTCGGCGAGCCGACGAGCAATCAAATCGCCATCGGCCACAAAGGTTTGGAATGGCTAGAAATTGAATTTCTCGGCAAGGCCACGCACGGCGGCACGCCGGAGAAGGGCGTCAATGCGATTTCGGCGGCGGCGAGATTTGTGCGCTTAGTCGAAGAAGAGCTTGTGCCCCAATTTCAGCAACGTCGCCATCCCGTGCTTGGCACACCGACGATTAATATGGGCACGATTGGCGGGGGCGATCAGCCGAGCACGGTTGCGGCGCGTTGCACGGTTCAACTCGACCGGCGCTGGGTGCCGGCTGAAACGATTGAGCAGGTTTTTGGCGAGTTGGAAGAAATACTTCGCCGGGTACGAGAAGCCATGCCCGGCTTGTCAACCGGTTTGCGTCGCGTTCCGGGCGGCATGTCGAAGATGATTCACGGGCCGTTGGAAATTGCCTCGGATCATCCTTTGGTTCTCGCCGCGCAAAAAGCCCACGCCGAAATCTACGGCCATGCGGGCGCGCTCACGGCTTTTCCGGCCTGGACTGATGCGGCACTGCTTTCGCGCGAGGCCAAGATTCCTTGCATCGTTTGCGGTCCGGGCGATTTGTCGCTCGCACACTCAGCGGAAGAATCCATTGCCATGGTGGAAGTTGAAGACGCGGCAAAATTGTATGCGCTCACCGCGATCCATTTCTTGGCTGACTTTTAACAGATGCTTTTCCTCGCTTTAACACCAACCCAATATCCACCCAATATTGATTTGGCAAAAGGTTGGGAACAATTTGCAGTTCCTAGGTGTATGCAAAATCACCAAAAAATGTTTTACCGTTTTTCATAATTTTACAATTTTTTAAAAAAAGTGTGAGGTTTTTGTCAAAAGTTGTGTCTTATTGATTGTAGGCCAAACTGTAAAAAAATGGCACGCGCGGAAATATGAGCATACGCGGGCAAAGGAATATTTCCTGACTTTTACATTCTTTTCCAGATTCTTTACAGCAAAGACACATATTTTATACCTTAAGAGGATTTTTCAGGAGGGAGTATGAAACTCTTGTCTCATCGCAAGCCGTTTGCGATTATTTTTGCTCTGACCCTGTTGGCCGGGGTTGGCGCGCAAACACAACCTCGATTTGTAGCCGGCAAAAATTCCGGGCGAGCCGGAACGCAGTATGTCGATCGGCAGGTGATCGTCAAACTCGCCGACAACGTGAACGCGAGCGCGATTGATGCCGTGCGAGGCAGCATGAATGCCAAAGCGCTTAAAAGGTTTTCGAGCATCGGCGCTGAGCTTTGGCAAATCTCCGACGAGACGGTTGAAGCGGCGATCGCGCGATATCGCCGGGATCCGCGCATCAAATATGTCGAGCCGAATTATCGGGTCGCACTGATCCAGCAGCGGATTGAGCGCTTTCCCAACGATCCACGATTTGCGCAAATGTGGGGGCTTCACAATACGGGACAAACCGGCGGCACGAATGACGCCGATATCGATGCGCCCGAGGCGTGGGATATTGAAACCGGCAATGACGTGATCGTCGGTGTTATCGATACCGGCGTCGACTGGACGCACGAGGACCTCGCGCCAAACATTTGGGTCAATACCGGGGAAATTCCCAACAATAGATTGGACGATGATGGCAACGGCTACATCGACGACGTTCGCGGGTGGGATTTCGTCAACAATGACAACGATCCCATGGATGATGAGGGGCACGGCTCGCACGTCTCCGGAACGATAGCCGCGGTGGGAAACAACGGCATCGGCACGGTTGGCGTTAGTTGGTCGGCCAAAATTATGCCGCTGAAATTTCTGGATGCAAACGGCGCTGGCACCACGGCCGGCGCGATTGAGGCGGTGGAATATGCCACCAGAATGCGCGCGCGCTTGACGAGCAATAGCTGGGGTAGCGGCGACTTTTCCCAAGCGTTGTACGATGCCATTGCCGCCGCGGGAAAAGCCGGCATTTTGTTCGTCGCCGCGGCCGGGAACGGCGGGTCAGATGGCATCGGCGATGATAATGATCTCTTGCCGCACTACCCCTCCAATTATGATTTGGACAATATCATCGCCGTAGCAGCCACCGATCATAATGATCTCAAAGCCGTTTTCTCAAATTTCGGCGCCGCAACGGTTGATCTCGGCGCCCCGGGCGTGGATATTCTGAGCACGTTTCCGAGAAATACCTACGGCGCGATCAGCGGAACTTCCATGGCGACGCCGCATGTGTCTGGCGCGATCAGCTTGATATGGTCGCGGGTTCCCGGCCTGACCCACTTGCGCGTCAAAGAGTTGATCTTGCAGAACGTCGATCCCCTCACTTCTTTGCAAGGCAGAACGGTAAGCGGGGGACGACTCAATGCCTTCAATGCTCTGCTATCGGCTGAACCGGATAGCATCGCCCCGGCGGCGGTAACCGATTTGGCAACGGCCGACCCGAAATCGAATTTCATCACGCTGATTTGGACCGCGAGCGGAGATGACGGCGATTCCGGCAAGGCTGCGGCTTATGATATCCGCTATTCGACCTCGCCGATCAATTCAGCCAATTTCGCTGCGGCGACCAGAGTTTCCGGCGCGCCGGCGCCCAGACCGGCAGGCGACTCGGAAAGCTTCGCCGTCGGCGGGCTGAATTTCAATACGACTTATTATTTTGCCCTCAAAGTTTTTGACGAGCAAGGCAATGCCTCGGAAGCTTCGAATTCGCCTTCCGGCACCACGCTTGGCATACCTGTGATTGCCGTCACGCCGGATTCTTTGGCCGACAGCCTGCTGACTGGCGCGCAATCGACACATACCCTGACCATCAGCAATACCGGCGAAGGCACACTCGATTTCAATATTGTGATCACCGGCGCGGACTCTTTGGCGGTGTCCGCCCAAATAAATTCTTTCGCGCTGAATCGAGCACGTCTGAAACCGGAAGCGGTGGAGCAGCAGGAATCTCATCGGACGCAATACGAGGCGTATAAGGATGGCGCGTCAGCCGGATTGTCTTCACCGGCTCAACCGGTCGCGAATCCCAACATGCTGGAACTGTATCGCCGTTTTCTCGCGACGGTTGCCGATAGCGCGGTGATCTTCCATGATGATATGGAAAACGGCGTTAATGGATGGTCACACTACTCAACCCACGCGAACCGCATCGACCAATGGGCGCAAACGAAAAACCGCGCCAACAGCGGGACAACGAGCTGGCAGGTCACCCAACATGATGTCGAAGGCAGCGATGCGCTGCAATCTCCGCCCATCGACTTAACCGGATACGAGGACGCCACGCTGGCTTTCATGCACTGGCACAATTTTGATGACTGCGGCGATCCGACGTTTGACCCGGATGGCGGCATCCTCGAAGTTTCCAGCGACGGCGGCGCGAGGTGGACGCAGATTTTTCCCGTCGGCGGTTATCCTTACATTTTGGATAACACTTGCTCCAATCCACTCACGGGTTACCAAGCTTATTCCCACGACGGCGGCAATGGCAATGCCTTTATTCCGGCCATCTTTGACTTAACCCCGTATGCCGGAAATGCAATTCTCCTGCGATGGCAAGCCGGCTGGGATTGCGGGAATTGCGCGCTCAACGAAGGCTGGTATGTCGATGATGTGACGGTCTATTCCTCCAGCTTTATCGGCTGGCTCTCCGCCAATCCCGATGCCGGAACCGTTGTCGCCGGCAACGGCATGGCCATAACCGTGAGCTTCGATGCCACCGGCTTGAACGGCGGCGATTATACGGCCAACCTTGTAATTTCCAGCAACGATCCCCAGACCGCCAAGGTAAAGATTCCTGCGCGTTTGCACGTGACCGGAGCTCCGGATATTGCGCTTTCGGATAACGCTTTTGATTTCGGCACTGTTCTCCTCGGCGACACCGTTGCCGCGAAGCTGACCATTGCCAATCCCGGCACCGATCTTTTGACGGCAAACATCGTTTCCGATAACGGAGATTACACGGTCACCCCCGATCTTGTAAATTTGGCTCCCAAAAAGAGCGAGGTGGTTCTGGTTCGTTTCATTCCAAGCGCCGAAGGGGACATTTTTGGCGCATTGACGATCGCCACGAATGATCCCGATGAGCCGGAGGTGGTTGTTGCTTTGCGAGGCCGAGGCGTGCCGCCGCCGGAGATTGCAGTTGCTCCGGATTCGTTGCGCGACAATTTGCTGACCGGCCAGACTTCGCGGCACGTGCTGACGATTTCCAACACCGGCTTGAGCGATCTGAATTTTGCCCTTTCAATCGAAAACGTCGCCGTGGCTTTTCCTCCAGAATTAGCTAAAAAGCGCTCGCAAAATTTAGTGGCGCAAGCGCGGAAATCACAAGCAACGGCTGACAGCCAAGCGGCTGCTTTGCGCTTGACCTCGCGGCCTGAGCCACCCAAACAATGGAACAATCTCGTCAAGGCTCGTCCAACCAACGTGACGGTGACGAAGCCGCGCAAGAAAAATGCGGCGCATGCATTGCTTCCGGTTGTGATCGAGGATCCGGCCGGCGATGGCGGCGCCGTGGATGTCATCACCTTGCGCGGCCTCAGCATCGGCGACGCGCTGCAGATTGAAATGGAATTTGCCACCACGATCGTTCCAGCCGATTTTGGCGGCTATTTTTCCGTTGACATCGATCAGAACCCGCGTACCGGCTTTCCCCCAACCTTCGGACTTCCTGGGCAAGATATTGGCGCGGAATATGAATTTAGTTTTTTCTCGCTCGATTTGGGCGTGGTTGATCTTTTTGATCTCAGAACCGGTGTGTATGTAGCCAGCTACGAAGTCGAAATTCAGCCCAATACTTTGCGCTTTTCCGCACTGCTGGCTGATCTTGGCAAAGACGACGGCAATATGGATGTTACAGGTGTGATCGGAAATGCATTTGGGCCGACGGATTGGTTTCCCGACCAAGGCCACGGCACGATCCGGGCCGGCGTTACATGGATTTCGGTCGCTCCCGATTCTGGCGTCGTTCCACCAGGCAGCAGCGTCGAAATCGAAGTCACCTTCGATGCCACTGGGTTGCAAGGCGGCGATTACACCGCCGACCTCGTCGTGATCAACAACGACCCCGATGAGAAAAGAACCATCGTCCCCGCACATCTGCAAGTGACCGGCGCCGCCGATATTGCCGCCGCCCAAGATACTTTGGATTTTGGCGAAGTTTTTTTGGGCGTCAGGAAGCCTTTGAAACTCGTGGTGCAAAATAAAGGAACGCTGGATCTGCTGATTTTGAGCGCCGTCACCGACCCCGCGGTTTACACGGTCTCTCCGGCTTTTGCCGGAGTCGACCCCGGCGAGCAAGAAGTGTTTACGGTGCGCTTCTTGCCCCAAGCGGCGACTGACTACCCGGGCACGCTGACTTTCACGAGCAACGATCCGGACGAGCCGGCGTACGTCGTTACGCTGTTGGGTCAAGGCGTCACGCCGCCGGATATCGAGGTCTCGCCGCTTTCATTCGCTTTCAATTTAAATGCCGGCGATAGCGCCATGGCCGCGATGACCATCGCCAACACGGGCGGCAGCACGCTCGATTTTACGATTCGTGACGAGGAAGCCCCACGGGCCACGCCAACCGGCGGCCAAAAACTCTATTGGACTGAAGTGTTCACTTCGACGGCGGATTCCGTCCAGCGCAGCAATTTGGATGGGAGCGGCGTTGAAAAACTTTTTACCACCCCAAACGATCCTCTCGGCATTACGATAGATGTGCAGGGCGGACGAATCTATTGGGCGGAGTTTATAGACGGCAGCATTCGCTCGAGCCGCCTGGATGGCAGCGATAACAAAGTCCTCGTCTCCGGCCTGCTCGGTCCGGTTGACATCGCGCTTGACCCGGCCGGCGGCAAAATGTACTGGACTGATTTCAATAGCGGAACCATTACTCGGGCCAATTTGGATGGGAGCGGCGTCACGATTATCGTGCAGAGCCTCGGTGCGGCTTCGAAAAACGTTCTGGGACCAAAGGATGAAGCGCCTGCCACCCGTACGCCAATCGTGCGCTCTGATGAAAACGCTTTAGCATTACTCGGTCCCTGGGGAATCGCTCTCGATTTGGCGCATGGCAAAGTGTATTGGGCCGAGCAAAGCGGCGATCGCATCGCGCGGGCGAATTTGGATGGCAGCAACTTGGAAACGATTATCGCGTCAGGGATCAATGGCCCGCGCGGCATCAAGCTCGACGTTGCGGCAGGAAAAATTTATTTCGTCGATAGTTTCAACGATGCGATCAAACGCGCCAATTTGGATGGCGGCAGCGTTGAGACCATCCTGCAATTTGGCAGCGACAGGAATACGCTCGACCTCGAGCTTGACCTCAGCGCCAAGCAGTTTTATTGGTCGGACAACTCGGCGCACCTCATCCAACGGGCGAATTTCGACGGCAGCAATGTCACCTCGATTATCAGCAAACCGGCGGCGCCCGCGTTCGAAGGATTTTTTGGCGTGGGACTTTTGTCGGGGACGAATTGGCTGACGGAGAGGCCACGCAACGGCAGAATCCAAGCCGATTCAACGCTGGGCGTCGACCTCGAAGTGAACACCAAAGGCCTTGTCGATGGCGACTATAGCGCAACAGTTTTCATTGCCTCCAACGATCCGGATGAGCCGGAGATGCCGGTTCCAGTGACATTGCACGTGACCGGTGTGCCGGTGATCGCCGTATCAAGAGACACTTTGGATTACGGCGCGATTTTCATCGGCGCCTCCGGCATCGATACGCTGATCGTCTCCAATGTGGGAACGGCTTTATTGTCCGTCACCGATATTTCTGCCGATCTGCCGGAATTTAAGGCGGACGCCACCAATTTCGATTTGGACCCGGAAGAACGGCAGGTCGTCGTGGTCACCTTTAAACCCGAGGCAGTACAAGAATTTTCCGGCCAATTGACCATCACGAGCAATGATTCGAAGCGACCCACCGTCGCTGTCGCCTTGCTCGGCAAAGGCGTGATACCGCCGGACATCGCCGTGGCGCCGGATTCATTGGATGAGAGCCTATTCACCGGCGAGACTTCGACGCAGATATTGACGATCAGCAACAGCGGCGGCAGCGATTTGACGTTCGAGATTTCACCGGCGAAAGCCGCAACCGCGGCTTCGGTAAAGGCAAAAAATCTTGAAACTGCTTCAATCGCCGCAAGCAAAAATACATTTTTCAAACGGCAGCAGGACTTGTCGCAGTTGCAACAAGAAATATCCGGCCAGATTCTTGCGCAGACCAGCTCTTACGGCGCAGCGGCGCAAACTTTGCCTAAAAAACTTGCCGGTGTCACTTCCGCGGCGGCGGATATTTTGCTGCTGACGACGACAACGGTGCAAGGTTCGGTGGAGCAAATTTTGAAAAACATGGGAAGGCCTTACGATTTTCTGCAGACGGAGGTTTTTACCGGAATTGATTTTTCGCCTTATAAAACTTTGATCGTCGCCTTAGACGGGGGCCTTATATCTGAAGCGAGCGTCCAGGCCCTGGCCATCGCCGCAAGCAGCGGCAAAAAACTCATCATCCTTGGCGGGACGAGCGTCGATTCCTATTACCGCGGGATGCAGGCTTATTTATTGTCTCACACCGGCCAGCAAGGTTGGGCGATTTCACAAACACCGCATTTGCGTGTCAGCGATCCCATGCATCCTTTATCTGCTGATTTGCCGCTTATTTATAATTACAACGATTTCTTTAGCGCTTATTATATGCTGCGGGTCAATGATCCCTCGGCTAAGGCGGCGGCAATCAACGGTGACGGCCACCCGATCTTGCTTGACAAGGAGATCGACGATGGAATTTTGATTTACTTTACCAGTTCTCCGAATGACAGACTCTGGGGCAATGCTCCTGATTTTGCCATATTGGAAACAGTGATCGGCAATGCATTGGATTTTTCCGGACCGATTACCTGGCTCGCCGTCAATCCTGACTTCGGCATTGTTCCGGCGAATGATTCGATAAATGTCGTCGTGGCCTTTGATGCCACCGGCTTGAAAGGCGGCGACTACTTTGCCAACCTCGTGATCTCCAGCAACGATCCGGATGAGGACACGCTGAAGGTTCCCGCACATCTGCGCGTGACCGGCGCGCCGGTGATTGCAGTTTCGGATACGATATTGCCTTTTGGCGAAGTTTTCGTCGGCGTGACGGTTATAGACACGTTGATCGTCTCCAGCCGCGGAACGGACAGTTTAAATGTGAGCAGCATCGCGGTGGACAATACGGATTACAGCGTAAGACCAACAAGTTTTACGCTCGCGCCCGGAGAAAACAGAGCGGTTGAAGTGAGCTTCACGCCGCCAGCAACCGGCCAAAACAATGGCACTTTGACCATCTTGAGTAATGACAAGGTCACCCCGCAATTGCAGGTGACGCTTGCCGGCGAGGGCGTGGAGCCGCCGGTTATTTCGGTCACCCCGGCCGCTTTTGAATTTCGCGTCGATGCAGGCGATTCAGCGACAGCCTTGATGACGATCGCCAATACGGGTGGCAGCCCGCTCAATTTTAAAATTCGGGATGAAGAAGCGCCGCACACAACGGCGGCCAGCGACCAGAAGCTTTATTGGACGGAATCATTGTCAGCGCCGGATACGCTGCATAGCAGCAATTTGGATGGAAGCAATGTGGAAAGGCTCTTCACCAACAACGGCGCGATGAGAGGAGTTGCCGTGGACGAAGCGAGCGGCCGCCTCTATTGGGCCGATCGCGGTGACACCACGATCCGGTCGAGCCGGCTCGATGGCAGCGATGTCAAAGTGCTGCTCTCGGGTGTTGATGCGCTCGATCTTGCCATCGATCACGCCGGCGGCAAAATCTATTGGACCAATTTCAGCATCGGCGCGATCAACCAGGCCAATTTAGATGGTAGCGGCGTCAAAATCATCATTCAGCGCGCGCCGGGAGTTTCGGGAACGCGCTCGGAACCGGATGAAGAGATTGCTCAGGCGCCGGCAGTCAGGCCCGACGAGAACGCCGCCGTGTTAGGCGGCCCGTGGGGAATCGCGCTCGACTTGACGCATGGCAAAGTGTATTGGACCGAGCAAAACGGAAATCGCATCGGCCGGGCGAACCTGGATGGAAGTGGAGTTGAGACGGTTGTCGACTCCGTGCTCTTTGGCCCGCGCGGCATCAAGCTCGACGTCGCCGGCGGCAAAATATATTTTATCGATAGCTTCAACCGTGCGATCAAACGCGCCAATTTGGACGGCAGCCGGCTTGAGACTATCATCCCCTTCGCCGGCTCAAATCCGCTCGACCTCGAGCTTGACGTTGAGGCGCAGCAGTTCTATTGGACTGACAACGTGCTCAATCAAATCCAACGAGCGAATTTCGACGGCAGCAACGTCCAAGTCATTGTCAATTCCAATCGCGCCAACGGTCCTTTTGGAATCGCACTTTCGCTGGGAACGGGTTGGCTGACCGAAGGGCCAAGCAGCGGAACAATTGCTGCCGGTTCGAGCCAGGATATCGAGGTTAAAGTTGACACCGGCGCGCTGCCCATCGGCAATTATAGCGCCAATATTTTTGTCGAATCCAACGATCCCAAGAGCCAAGCGGTCACTGTACCGGTGAAATTGCAAGTCATAGCGGGTGATCTGCTCATCGCCATTGCCGATACGCTGCACGGCGTGCCGAATGAAACGGTTGAGGTGCCCGTCTTCCTGACGCTGAATGTGGACAGTCTCGCCGTTGCGGCGTTGGGCGCGACCATCAAAGCCACCAACAAGATTCTCACTTTTGTCGATTTCACGCCGGGTCCGATTATTCCCGATGCGAGCCTCCGAGTTATTTCGCCAACTCCGGATAGCGTTCGGTTGGCTTTCCTTGCCTCCAGCGGCCAAAATATTACGCAGAGCGGCTTGCTGGCCACGCTTCGGTTCCAAATTGCCAACAATGCGCCGGTCGGACAAACGGCGTTGCTTAATTTCAGCCTGCTCACGGCGGCGGATTCGAGCGTCAAACCGTTATCTTTCTCTGCCGACAACGGCAGGCTCAAAGTCAATAAAGCGCCGGTGCTTTCAGGCCGGGTACAGTACGCTGGCACCGGCGCCGCGAAGCCGGCGGCGAACTTGACCGTCAAGCTAACGCAAAACGGCGCTTTGGTGCAAGAGACCAAAACCGATGCAGGTGGAAATTACGTGCTGGCTAACATCATACCCGGCACTGACTACCGGGTGCAGGTCGGCCGGGCCAGCGGTGGAATCGGCGCCGCGATTACGCCCACTGATGCGCTGATGGCATTGCGGGCTTCGTTGAGTGGTGCGCAGAAACTCGCGGCCGACGTCGATGGCAATCTCGCGGTCGAGGCGAAAGATGCCATGATGATTTTCGACTTTTTCCTCGGGTTGATTTCGCAATTCCCGGTCGAAGCGTGGCGGACGTTTCCGGCCAATTATAACATCGATGCCACATCTGACGCGTGGAAGATCGCGCCCGACGGCATTGATTATCCAAGCTTGCGAACCGATATGTCGAACCAGAATTATCTCGCCGTGGTTCGCGGCGACGTGGATTTGGATTGGCCTCCTTCAGCCGCGGCCTCGAGCCAACCGCTGGCAAGATTGGCGGGTTCGTCTTCGGGCAATTCCGAAGCGCCTCTACAATTCACTGCAACAAACGCTGTGATCGTTGCCGGCGCGAAGACAATGACTTGGCAAGTTCGTCTCGATGGCGCGGTGCTGCAGCAAGGCATTTATGCCTTCGGCGGTGAGCTCCGTTACGATGCCTCGGCGCTGGAAGTCACGCAAGTGCGTTGGGGAAAGCTGGTTCCGGCGGAGGGGTTCCGATTGAATTATCGGATTCTGCCGGCGGAGAAATCCGAGACTGAAACGATAACCGGCCGACTGCGCTTTGGCGGTTTTTCCACTGCTGCGGCCGCGATTCGCGAAGCCGGCGTTCTGATTGAGATTGACGCGCAACTCCGCGCCGATCTCGCGGCCGGCGCCTCGCTGCCCATTCGGCTTTCGGAGGTTTCGGCGGCAGTGGGCGCTTCGCCAGGCTTGAGCAAGAGCAACGGCGCCGGTGGCGGCTTCACCAGCGCGACGATCGCCGTCATCGACGGCGCGGTGCAGGTTGTGGCCATACCCACGGACTTCGCGTTGCAGAACAACTATCCCAATCCCTTCAATCCGACAACGCGGATTCAGTACCAGTTGCCGGAGGCCGCGATCGTGAAGTTGGAGATTTTCAACGCGCTCGGCCAAAGGGTGCGGACGTTGGTGAATGGCGGGCAACAGCCGGCGGGGTATTACAATCTTGAATGGAACGGCCGCAATGAAACCGGCCACCTCTTGCCGAGCGGCTTGTACTTCTATCATTTGAAAGCCAAAGCCGCCTCGCGCGAATTTACGAAAACGCACAAGATGTTGATGGTCAAATAAGGGTCAAACATAAAACGTGAGGCGTAATGCGTAACTTCCGCTTTACGTCTTAGGTTTAAATTAAAGAGAGGGAGAAAACAGTGACGGCAAAATGGGCAACGTTGCTCGCGCTTCTGGCGCTCCCGGTGTTGGCTTTGGCGCAGCCCAACTCACATGAAGTGGGCAGAAATATTCCGGACCGCGGCGAAGGCGGCGTGAAGGCGCCGGAATTTTGGCGCGCGCCGGAAAGCCGCGCTGCCAACCCGCCCGTCTTCATAGGCAGAATGTGGAACGCTTACTCGCCACAATCGGCCTATACCAATTTGATTTATTATGACCCGTTCGTTGACGTGGCGGCAATCGTGCATCGCACTGATCGCACCGGCGCTGGCAGCGGGTACATCGTATATCAGACCACCACAGACGGCGGCGTAAGCTGGAGCCCGCAGATCGGGCCGATCAATGCCCCCGGGTTTTTTAACGGCCGCCACCCCAACCTTCTCATCGCCAACCCGGCGCGATCAAATGACCGCGCCCAAACCGCGGCGGTGATGACGTATAACGATCTCACCGTGTTCGGTGGGTCGTTTGGCGACGTGTGGTACGTCACCGACAAGTACGCAGGCTCACCCACGTTCTTCGGCAACGACAGCAGCATGGTCTTTTCGTACGCCGGCGCCGTGGATTTGAATAACGGCGATTGCTATTTTGCAACCATCTCCATCAACGTCGCCTCCTTCGCCGTGAGCAAGGTGTCAAATTCCGGAACGGCGTTATCTCCCAAAGTTATTCTGGCGCCACCCTCGGAGGTTATCGTCGAAAGCGGCGCGGCGATCGACGTTGGGAAGGATGGAACAGTGCACTGGGTTGGCCGGGCTCGATGGAGGAAAAGCGCGGGCGCGCCCGACGAGAATACGTTCTATTGGAGGTATCAACGCTCGACCGATGGCGGCGAGACCTGGTCCGCGCCTGAATATGTCGGGCCGCAAGTGGCCGGCTTGCATAACACTAACTACGAATTCGACGTGATCGTCGACGCGAACGATCGAGTTCATATCGCCGCGCTGCTCGTCGATAGTCTGGCGGCCACCGGCAGCGGCGTCGCACTTTACGATTTGGTTCGCTCTCCTACAGGCGTTTGGCACGGCGACAAGGTCACAGACATCCGTGTTCCGCAGTTCATCCCGCCCGAGTATGCCGCAGGTGGCATCGGCGATCTGAACGCCCCCGAATTCGCTAAAAGCAAAGATGGTGAAAACCTGGCGCTGAAGTGGATCGATATCATCCCCAATCCTGTGACTCACGATGACTCAACGAACCAAGAAGTGTTTATCGCGAGCCGGGTCTTTGGGAGTTCGTGGACAACGCCGCGGAACGTGAGCAATGCTCCCCAAGTGCGCGAAACATTTACAAATTTAGCGCCCATCATGCGTGATGACGGCCAGCTCTTCATCTTTTATATCTCGCCTTCCGTGCCTGGGACGGACGATCTCTCCGAGCACGATATCTGGTTCTTGCCGGACGCCAAAGTTCCTATTGCAAAAGTCAATCTCTCGATCCCGGACACCCTGCAAGTATCGCCGGGCCAGATCATCGATGTTCCCATCTCTTTGGCGCTCGGTGGCAACAGCATCGCCGCTCTTGGCGCCAATATCAAAGCGACGAATAAAATTCTCTCGTTTGCGGGATTTATCCCGGGGTCGATTATTCCCGGCGAGCGCTTCAACGTCAACGCGCCATTTCCGGATAGCGTTATCCTGGCTTTCACTGATTTTGGCGGCGGGCCTATTCAGCAAGACGGCGTGCTGGTGACGCTGCAATTTCAAATCAGCCCGCAAGCCGAGGCCGGCGCCATCGCCAAACTTGACTTCAGCGGAGTGTTTGCCTCTGATCCTCAATTCATGAACTTGCCGGTCCGAACCCAAGCCGGTCTGGTCACGGTTGTGCTGCAGCCGGTAACGGTCTCCATTGCCGACACGCTTACGGGAGCGCCGAGTGACACCATCACGGTGCCGGTGAGGCTGGCTGGTGCGGAGCATCCGATCGAGGCTTTTGGTGCAGCCATCAAAGCCAACAATGGCCTGCTCTCCTTTGTCGATTTTGTTCAAGGTCCGATCATCCCCGGCGCAACGTTGAATGTCAACGCACCGGCCCAGGACAGCGTTCGTCTCGCCTACATTAATTTTGGCGGCGGCCCGATTGTAAACGACGGCGTGTTCGTTGCGCTTAAATTCAGAATCAAAACCGGCGCACCGGCCGGCGCCGTTTCCGTGCTTGCCTTCAGCGATTTATCCGCCTCCGATTCCAATTTGAGAGCCTTGCCGGTGCGAGGCTTGCCAGGCAAAGTCACCGTCGTCATCCTACCCGCTGCAATTCACGGCATGAAGTGGCACGACCTGAATAGCGATGGCAAGAAAGATCCCAACGAGCCGGGCCTCGAAGGCTGGCAGATCAATCTCACCGGAGATTCTACAGCCAGCACGACTACAGATTCATTGGGAAATTACCAGTTCACGCAACTCGCGCCGGGGGATTATGTCGTTGCCGAAGTTTTGCAAACCGGATGGACGCAGTCATTCCCACCGGAGCCGGAAACGCATAAGATTGTTCTGTTGCCGGGACAAAGTATTGGTAATCTCGATTTCGGCAATTGGAAAACCGGCGAGATTCGCGGCACGATCTGGCGTGACCTCGATGCCGACGAAATCAGGGAAGAGAATGAGCCGATCATCAAAGGATGGCGTGTCAACCTTGCGGGCGCGGCCAGCCTGAGCACGACGACCGATACGCTCGGCAACTACGCGTTCGCTTCGCTTGTGCCAGGAACATACACGATTACCGTAGAGTCGCGCGACAAATGGCGCGTCACCTTTCCACGTGACTCCGTTCATACGGTGGAGCTCATATCGGCGCAAGTAGCTGGCAACATCGATTTTGCTCTTGAACCTCCGGTCGCGGTGGAGGAGAGAAACGGCCCGCGGTTGCCCGCAACCTTCGAGCTTTTGCAAAACTATCCCAATCCGTTTAATCCAACAACCACCATCAAGTACGGCGTCCCGCGCCAGAGCCGCGTGAAGGTCGAGCTATTCAACACGCTGGGAATAAGTGTCGCCGTCCTCGTCAACGAAAATCACCAGCCCGGCTATTACACCGTCAAGCTCGAGCGAACCGGCCTGCCCAGCGGAATGTATTTTTACAAGCTTACGGCTCCTGGCTGGGTTGAGACGAAAAAAATGTTGCTGATGAAATAATTCTAAAGCGTAAAACGTAAGGTGTAAAATTTAGCATTGAAATGTCTTGCTTTCTTGTGATGTTCCCTATGAACGCAGCCATCAACGGGAGCTAAAAAGTTCAAAAATTTTTTGAGCTTTGCAGCGCAATGGCTCAACGCGGAACCAAAAAGTTTGTTAAACCGCGAATGGACGTGAATAAACGCGAATCAAAAAATTCGCGTCTCTTCGCGCTCATTAGCGGTTGTTTTTTTTTGCCGAAAAAGCGAAATTTTTGCTCTTATTCTCCCGCGATTTGCTCCTCGCCACTTGCCCCTTGACACCCACCCAATTTCTGCCTATATTAACTTCGCAACAGTTTTGCAAAATTTGCCGCTATTCATGCAGTGTTTTATTAAAGAAAATAAACTTGCAAAATAGCATGGGTTTTGCGGCCTGAACCGGAGTGCAATGCTTTAGCATTGCAAAACTGAAGTTTTGCACTCCGAGTTCACTCGGCTAAATTTATACGCAAAATAATTGTGGCAAGATGATTGTTTTATTATTTTGCCAATTATTTTGTCATTTCATGAATGGCCGGATGGTTATGAAGATTTGGGAAAAGGACATCACCCCATCGCGCTTCACCCCCGAA
This sequence comes from Candidatus Zhuqueibacterota bacterium, assembly GCA_022616415.1. GTDB lineage: Bacteria > Zhuqueibacterota > Zhuqueibacteria > Zhuqueibacterales > Zhuqueibacteraceae > Zhuqueibacter. The sequence goes on from JAKEEU010000250.1 coordinate 51,277, forward strand.
GATCGCGCCTTTTTGCAAAAAGCTCTTGAGCTTGCCGTCGCCGGGCTCGGGTACGTCAGCCCTAATCCGATGGTCGGCGCCGTCGTCGTCAAGGACGGTGAGATTGTCGGCACCGGCTATCACCGCCAATTCGGCGGCGATCACGCGGAAGTCGAAGCGTTGCGCGAGGCCGGACATCTCTCTCGCGGCGCGACGTTGTATTGCACCCTCGAGCCGTGCAGCCATTTCGGCAAAACCCCGCCGTGCGTCAATCGCGTCATCGAATCCGGCGTTGTACGGGTCGTCATCGGCACGATGGATCCCAATCCGCTCGTCAATGGCCGCGGCGCCAACATGCTGCGCGAGCACGGCATTGCAGTCGAGAGCGGCTTATTGGAAGAAGCCTGTTACGAGCTGAACGAGAGCTATTTCAAATTCATCACCACGCGCCTGCCGTTCGTCACGTTGAAAGTGGCGCAAAGCCTCGACGGCAAGATCGCCGATGCCGCTGGCCACTCGCGCTGGATCAGCAACGAGCAAGCGCGAAGATTGGTGCATCGCTGGCGCTGGCAAAACGACGCCATCATGGTGGGAATCGGCACGGTGCTCGCCGACGATCCGCAGCTCACCGTCCGCGAAGAGCCGGGCCAGCAGCCGCGCCGGATCATCGTCGATACCAACTTGCGCCTGCCGCTATCCGCCAAACTCTTAAATGATGAGCACGTCGCCAAAATCATTGTGGCGATTGGCGAGAATTGCCGCGAGCGTGACAAAATTGCCGAGATTGAAAACCGCGGCGCTCGCGTCTGGTCAATTCACACGTCTGCTGCGGGAAGCCTCGATATGCGCCATCTCATGGAACGTATCGGGCAAGAAGGCATTGCGTCGTTATTTGTCGAAGGCGGCCGGAGAATTTTTAGCTCGCTGCTCGAAGGGCGGTTCGCGGATCGCCTCAAATGTTTCATCGCGCCCAAATTGCTTGGCGACGGCATTCCGGCGTTTCAAGGCTTGCCGATTCACAGCATGAGCCAGGCGATCTTGCTTGAAAAGACGCGCTGGGAAACCATTGGTGATAATGTGTTAGTTTCAGGTATTATTCGTTATTCGCAATGAAAGATGCCACTTTAGTGGCATTCCACTTTTCAGCCCCACGCCTTCAGGCTGGGGCGATGTGATTAAACAAATATGTTTACCGGACTCGTTGAAGAAATTGGCCGCCTCGTCGCGGTTGAGTCGATGGGCGCCTCACGCCGCTTCACCATTCGCGCTGAAAAGATTTTGGCCGATGCCAAAATCGACGATAGCATTTGCATCAACGGTGTTTGTTTGACGATAGTCGCCATCTCTGGAAGCATGTTTCAAGTGCAAGCCGTGGATGAGACGCTGCGCAAAACCACCTTGGGAAATTTGCGCCAGGGCAGCCGCGTCAACTTGGAGCGCGCCCTGCGGCCGGCGGATCGCCTCGGCGGACATTTCGTGCAAGGCCACGTCGATGGCACAGCGAAGATAGTCGATTTAATTCCGCAAGCCGCCGGAAAGCTAATGGTCGTTGAGCTTGATGACAAGCTGTTGCGATACATTATTCCCCACGGCTCGATTGCTTTGGACGGCGTCAGCTTGACCGTCGCGCGTTTGGAAAATTCGCGCCTCACCATCGCGCTCATTCCGCACACGCTGGCGCAAACCACGCTCGGCGAGCGCCAAGCGGGAGATTGGCTCAATGTCGAAACCGATCTGCTGGGAAAATATGTCGAACGTTTGTTGGCAACGCGAGTAGGAAGCGGTGTGACAGAGGCGCAGCTCATGACATGGGGTTATGGTGATTATAACAAATCTTAGCTGGAAGCGTAAAACGTAAGACGTAATGCGTAAGATATAAAGCGTAAAATTTGCGGATTACATTACAATTACAACGTTTTACGAATTACGTGTTACGCTTCACGTTTTACGCTTTACGTTTCATGACGACAATAACATTTCGGACTCTCAACACATGAAATTCAACACCATTGAAGAAACCATAGCCGATTTTCGCGACGGCAAGCTTTTGATCGTCGTCGATGACGAAGACCGTGAGAATGAAGGCGATTTTTGTTTGGCCGCTGAAAAAGCGACGCCAGAAAAAATCAATTTTATGGCCAAGCATGGCCGCGGGTTGATTTGCGTGGCCATGCCGCTGGAGCGTCTCGAAGCGCTCGATTTGCATCCGATGGTGCCCGACAATACGGCGCGTCTCGGCACTTCATTTACCGTTTCGGTGGATGCCAAACGCAACACCACCACCGGCATTTCCGCGCACGACCGCGCCGAGACTATTTTGCAACTCATTTCGCTGAATACCAAGCCAAGCGATCTGGCGCGCCCAGGGCACATTTTCCCGTTGCGCGCCCAGCCCGGTGGCGTTTTAACCCGCTCGGGCCACACCGAAGCCGTGGTGGATTTGGCTCGTCTCGCCAGACTTTATCCGGCCGGCGTACTCTGCGAGATCATGGACGAAGACGGCAGCATGGCGCGCGTGCCACGGCTGCTGGAAATTGCCGAGCAATTCAATATCAAAATCGTCACGATTCGTGATCTGATCGAATATCGTCGGCGCCACGAGAAGTTGGTGCGGCGTGTGGTCACCACGCGCTTTCCAAGCCGCTATGGCAATTTTATGCTGCACCTTTACGAAAGCGATATTGACGAAAATCACCATCTCGCCGTGGTCAAAGGCGACGTCTCAACCGGCGAGCCGACTCTGGTGCGCGTGCATTCACAATGTCTCACCGGCGATATTCTCGGCTCGTTGCGCTGCGATTGCGGCGACCAATTGGCGAGGGCGCTCCAACAGATCGAGCAAGAAGGGAGGGGCGTTCTCCTTTATATGCGGCAGGAGGGACGCGGCATCGGCCTCGCCAACAAAATTCGCGCGTACAAGTTGCAGGATGAAGGCAAGGACACCGTCGAGGCGAACGAAGCGCTTGGCTTCAAAGCCGATTTGCGGCACTACGGCATCGGCGCACAGATCCTTTACGATCTCGGCATTCGCAAGATTCGATTGCTCACCAACAATCCCAAAAAGATCGTCGGCTTGGATGGCTACGGCTTGCAAGTCGTCGAGCGCGTGCCGATTCAAGTTCCGTCAAACGCCGCCAACGAGCGCTATTTGGAAACCAAACGTAACAAGCTCGGGCATTTGCTGGTGGATGCGTTGGAAGAAAAGTAAAGACAAAATAATTTGATGGCAAAACGCCGGCCTCCGAATTTCCAGATGACATGTCATGCTGAAAGCATCTTTTTTCAATACAAGCACGGTGCTCGACAATAAGAAGGATTCCTACAGAATGACATGATAACGAGAAGCCGTTTTATGGATGCTAATGAACTTAAACAACTGATCCCGCTGGGCGAACTCGAATTCAAAAAGTCCTTAACGCAGCAAGACGACGCCCTGAAAACGGCCACGGCATTTGCCAATGGCAACGGCGGCTGGATTCTCTTTGGCGTGAAACCCGATGGCAGCATTATTGGCGTGGATATTGGCGTCAATACGTTGGAAAATTTGGCCGAATTTAGAGAAGAGTTCTGGTTGAAATGGCGGAGGGAATAACATTATGGAGAGATAAAAGATGCGCTTTCATTTGTTCCCGGCTGATGGCGTTTTGCCGCAGTTGTAATCAGCAACAAGAACACGGCTAATTTCTTCTTCAAGCGAGTGGCCGTTTTGATGAGCTTGAATCTCGAGATTCCGATAAACTAAAAACGGCAGGCGCAAATTTACCGTGGCCCAGTTCTTTTTATGTGACTCTATGGCGCGAATGGCCTTGACATCATAAACTTGTTCACCGCAGAGATTGCAAATATCTACTTTTATGTCGGGAATATGAGTAATCGTGCCGTCGGGATTGTGCAGTTCTTTCGTGATAGTATGAGGATGCATCAAACCTTTGCCGCAAGCTGGACAAATCCAGGTTTCAGCATCCACCTGCTTATTCTGCTTCGTGGAAGGTAATGATGAAATACTGCTTTCCGTGGCGGCGGACGATTTTCCCACACGAGTAGATTGCTTCCCCGGAGCGCGCAGGGCCAATGATGGTGTACTTGTATCGCGCCTCGCCGATTTCATCTCTTTCTTTTTTGCGTACATAGCCATTCAGAAGAGAATGTTTTAAATCGTCAAATGAAAATCGACCAATTTCAAGAAGGTGCTCAGCTTTTTGCGAGAAAATAAGGAAATCACGCTCCACGAGATAGATAATTTCTTCAGGAACTCGCATACTACCCCTTCTGCTTGGTTGATTTAATATAATCAACTTGAAACCAAATTGCAAAGACAATTTTAGATGACTTTATGACCATTCCCACCTTCCTCGTCGAACGTTGGATCGGCAAATACGAATGGACCATTCCGTACGACCTTGCCGAGACCGGCGTGTTTCCGCTGAAAGTCGAAGAGTTGTACGCGATGGATCCCGCGCTGCCGGAGCGCATCGCGGCCTGCCAGCTTGATTACGGCGTCAACCCTGGCCGCACCGAGCTGCGCGCCGCCATTGCGGAGATGTATCCCGGCAAATCCGCCGCCGACGTTCTCATCACCCACGGCGCGATTGAAGCGAACTGGCTGCTCATGCACGCGCTCGTGAATCCCGGCGACCGCGTCGTCTGCACATGGCCGGTTTACCAGCAACTCTGGCAAATTGCGGCCTATCTCGGCGCCGACATTCGCAAATGGGATTTTCGCCACGATGCGGATTTCATCAACATCCGCAAACTGTTGGAGAAACCGACAAAGCTTCTCATCATCAATTCGCCGAACAACCCCACCGGCGTCGCCTTTACGCGCGAACAATTGCAAACCCTGGTGGAATTGGGCGAAAAATCCGGTGCGTGGATTATTTGCGACGAGGTCTATCGCGGCATCGCGTATGATGACAATACTGTACCGCCGCCGCTCACCGCCTTGCAGGGCACGCGCACGATCACCTCGATGAGCCTCTCAAAAGTTTTCGGTTTGCCCGGCCTGCGCACCGGTTGGATCGTTGCCCCTCCGGAAGTGCGAGAAGCTTGTTTGCGTTTTCGCGATTACGTGAGCATCAGCCCGCCGAAAATTTCCGATTTGCTGGCTGAAGTGGCAATTCGAAACCGCAACAAAGTATTGGAGCGCAACCGCCGGCTGCTCTTGCGCAATCATCGCCTGCTGACGGAGTGGGCAGCGACGCATCGCGCCTTCATCAAATTAGAAACGCCGCAAGCCGGCACCACCGCTTTTCCCAAATATCTCGCCACCGTCGATTCCGAGACGTTGGGGCGGCGCTTGGTTGAGGAAAAGGGCGTGCTCATCGTGCCCGGCTTTTGCTTTGAAACCGAGAATAACTTCCGCATTGGCTACGGCTGCGCCACGGAGTTTTTGCAGGCGGGGTTGGAGAGAATCGCGGAATTTTTGCAAGCGGTGTTGTAAGACGGTTCAAAACTTTTACATAATGAAAGCCCTCTAATGGACAAAAAACAAGTCATCACCGTCCTCGAAGAAATCGGCACGCTGCTCGAGTTCAAAGGCGAAAATCCGTTCAAGACGCGCGCCTACGCCAATGCCGCGCGCGCCCTGGAAGGCGTCACCGACGATCTGGCCGAACTGGCCGCCAATAAGCGGCTGCGCGAAATCAAAGGCATCGGTGAAGCCATCTCGGAAAAAATAACGGAGCTGGTGACGACCGGCCATTTGAAGTATTACGATGATCTGCGTGCGACTTTTCCGGCGGGACTGTTGGATTTGCTTCGCATTCCCGGTCTTGGCTCGAAAAAGGCAAAAAAGCTTTTTGACGAGCTGGGGATAGCCTCGATCGCAGCGCTCGAAAAAGCCTGCAATGAGAACCGCCTGGTCGACCTTGAAGGGTTTGGCAAAAAGAGCCAGGAAAAATTTCTCGAGGGCATCCGGCAGGTGCGCGAATTTTCCAGCCGGCATTTGTTCCATCACACGCTCGAAGCGGCCTCGCCGTTGTTTGAAGCCGTGCGCCGGCATCCCAAAGTCATTCGCGCCGAGCTGGCCGGCAGCTTGCGCCGCTGCAAGGAAACCATCAAAGACATCGACATCGTCGCCAGTTGCAAAGAGGCGGATCGGCCGGCGATCATGGAGGCGTTTACCAAATTGCCGAGCGTGCGGAATGTCATCGCCAAGGGCGAGACCAAAAGCAGCGTGCTGTTGGAACAAGGCATTGCGGCGGATTTGCGTTTGCTCTCGGATGAAGAATATCCTTATTTGCTCCATCACTTCACCGGCTCAGCCGAGCACAACGTGGCAATGCGCGGGCTGGCGCAAAAACGTGGCATCAAAATGAGCGACTACGGCCTGTTTAAAGGCAGCAAGCTGATCCGCTGCAAAGACGAGGCGGAAATTTTTGCGGCGCTCGGCATGAGCTACATTCCGCCGGAGCTGCGCGAGAACATGGGCGAGATCGAAGCCGCGCTCAAAGATGAAATTCCAGAGCTGATCGAAAAAGACGACTTGCGCGGCGTGCTGCACTGCCATTCGACTCACAGCGACGGCGCGAACAGCTTGCGCGAGATGGCGGAAGCGTGCAAGAAGCTCGGCTTTGAATATCTCGGCATTTGCGACCACAGCATGTCCGTGGCGTATGCGCGCGGCCTCACGCCCGATCGCGTCAAGGCGCAGCACAAAGAAATCGACAAAATCAATGCTGAAATGAAAGGCTTTCGCATTTTCAAAGGCACCGAGTGCGACATTCTCCCCGACGGCAAGCTCGACTATCCGGAAAAAGTTTTGGAGAGCTTTGATTTCGTCGTGGCCTCGATTCATAGCAGCATGAACATGAACGAAGAAAAAGCCACCGCCCGCTTGATCAAAGCCATGGAGCATCCGGCGGTGCGCATCATCGGCCACCCCACCGGCCGTCTCCTGCTCAGCCGCGACGGCTATCCTATCAACCATCGCAAAGTGATCGATGCCGCTGTCGCATTGGGCGTTAGCATCGAGATCAACGCCAGCCCGCATCGGTTCGACCTCGACTGGCGCTATTGCAAATACGCGCGCGACAAAGGCATGCTCATCAGCATCAATCCCGACGCGCACAGCATCGACGGCATCAAAGATATTTTCTACGGCGTGGGCATCGCCCGCAAAGGCTGGCTGCGCAAGCAGGACGTGCTCAACACCAAATCGGTGAAGGAAATCGAGAAATGGTTTGCGAGGAAGCGAAAGTAGCAAGGCAATCCCGCCTTGAAAATGAAATTTGAAGTTGCTATCTTGCGGCCATAAGTTTTCGAATAATGACAGAGCCTTGCATCTATTTGCTCTTTTTTCCGTACAATTCTCCACACCGGATAAAAGCAGCATTTTCCATCGGCGAAATGAACGTTTTTCAGAGTACGGCGTGTCACGTGAGTCACGAAATTTCGGAGCGAGGAGATGAGTTCTCATTCAGCCAGAAGCGGCCGCGTTTTTTGGGGCGGTTTGATGATTCTTTTTGGCGTTTTGTTTCTGCTCGACAATTTAAGGATGTTGGATTTTGGCGAAGTCGTCAGCAATTTTTGGCCGTTGATTCTCGTCGCCATCGGCGTCAAGATATTGGTGTCACGAAAACGTCACGAGCCAATGACGATGCCGCCAACCGACGCCAACCTGAGTCCCGGCCCCAGCCCGGGTGCGTTTTCCACCGATTATCTTTCCGAGAGCCGTTTCATCGGTGACGTCAATTTACAGGTCACCAGCACGGCGTTTCAGGGCGGCACCGTCTCGAACTTTATCGGCGACATCAATCTTGACCTTTCCGGCATTACGCTCGCCGAGGGCCAGCGCAACCTGACGATTTCCGGCTTCATCGGCGACGTGAATCTCGTGGCGCCGAAAAGCGTGCCGTATGCGGTCACGGCTTCGCTGGCGATCGGCGATCTCGTGATGTTTGGCCGCAAGGAAGACGGCTTTGGCGTCAACCGGACTTACAAATCGCCTGAGTTTGATGCTTCGATAACGCGCTTGAATATTCGCATCTCCTTTTTTATTGGTGATATCAAAGTCTTCTAAAAAAGCGCCAATCTCCGAAAAGCGCCGTCACGAGCGCATTCTCCAAAAGCTGCGTGAATTGTATCCGGAGGCGGAATGTGCCTTATGCTTCACCAATTCATTTGAGTTATTGGTCGCGACGATACTCTCCGCACAGTCGACGGACAAAACCGTCAATCAAATCACCCCGGCGCTTTTTAAAAAATATCCAACTGCGGCAGCAATGGCCGAAGCTAATATCGCTGAGTTGGAAGAATTGATCCGGCCCGGTGGGTTCTTTCACAACAAAGCAAAGAATTTGAAAGCTTGCGCCGCAGCGGTTGCCAACGAGCATCACGGCGAAGTGCCGCGTACGATGGCAGAGCTCATCGCACTTCCCGGCGTCGGCCGCAAAACCGCCAACGTCGTGCTCGGCAACGCCTTCGGCATCAACGCCGGCGTCGTGGTGGATACGCATATCCAAAGGCTCTCGCAACGCCTCGGATTTACACAGGAACAGAACCCGGAGAAGATCGAACGCGATTTGATGAACATTGTGCCGCAGGAAGAATGGACGATCTTCGCACATCGCATGATTCAACACGGGCGGCAAATTTGCCAGGCGCGCAAGCCCAAGTGCAACGAATGCCTGCTCGCGCCGGAGTGCCCTTCGCGCCAGATATAATAGAAATAACTTGCAACGAAAAAGGAACCGCAACGAAATAGTTTTATGAAGTCACGCGATTATTCACCTCTCATGGCGCAATTCGCCGAGGATTACGCCAAGCATTCTCCCAAATCCGCGGCTTGGCACGAACGCGCGATCCAATACATGATCGACGGCGGCAGCAACACGTTGCGATTGTTGCAGCCGTTCTCGCCGCGCATTGTGAGTGCGAAAGGCGCGTGGGTGAAAGACGAGGATGGCCATCAAATTCTCGATTTCTGGCAGGGGCATCATGCAAATATTTTTGGCCACAATCCCGAGATGGTCACCTCGGCTTTGGCGCGCGCCTTTAGCGAAGGCTGGGGCTTGCAAACCGGCTTCACGGACCGGCTGCAAATCGAGGTGGCTGAAATCATCTGCCAACAAACCGGCGCGGAGAGAATTCGTTTCACGACCACCGGCACACTGGCGACGATGTACGCCATCCTGCTGGCGCGCACTTTCACGGGACGCGATCTCACGCTGAAAGTCGGCGGCGGCTGGCATGGCGGGCAACCGTGGGGACTCAAAGGCGTCGGCTATCGCGATGGTTTTGCCGCAATGGACAGCGCGGGTATTCCCGCCGGCCTGAGCGAGCAAGTGCTCATCACGAATTTCAACAACGTCGAAAAGCTGCATGACGATTTCCGGCGATATGGCGATAAATTGGCCTGTTTTATTCTGGAGCCAATCATCGGCGCGGGCGGCTTGATGCCGGCAACGAAGGCGTATATGCAAGCCGCGCGCGAATTGACGCAGAAGCACGGTGTTATGCTCATTCTCGACGAAGTGATCTCCGGCTTTCGCTTTCGCGCCGGCACGGCGGCAGCGCTTTATGAGATTCAACCCGATTTGATGACGCTCGGTAAAGCCATCGGCGGCGGCATGCCGGTCGCAGCCATTGCCGGCCGCGCTGATATTCTGAGCCTGGCCGGACGTGGCGGAAAAGTGAAATTCGAAGGCGGAACGTATGCCGCGCATCCGGCGTGTATGTTGGCTGGCAAAACCTATATGACTTATTTGATCGAGAATGAAGCAACGATCTATCCCACCCTCGCTGTGTTAGGCAAGAAGACGCGTCAAGTCGTCACCCGGGCGTTTGCCGATGAGGGAATTTATGTGCGTTTTGCCGGCGATCGTAATGAGGCGTTGCCCGGCAATTCGCTGCACATGCTGCTTTTTCCTTATGAAGAAGGGCACGAGTTGATGACGCCGGAGGAAGTGCGCAATCCCGCGATTTGCGACCTTGCGTTGAGCGAGAAAGTTTTGCAACTCGGCTTGCTGCTGGAAAACGTGTTCACGATGCACGGCTTGGGTTCCACCACAGCGGCGCACACGGAAGCCGATATTCAATTTCTCGGCGAAGCCTGCCGCCGGTTCGCGCAACGAATTAAACCATATTTGTAGTTTTAATCTTGCAACGAAAAGGGAACCGCAACGAAATATGATTTTTCGCAAAATTTTCAAACCTCCGATTATCCAAGAATGGACGGCGCTTCTCCGCGAGAAAGGCATTAAAGGTTTCTTGCGCGAGAAAGGCTGGAAAGTGCTGGCAGCGATTTTTGTTTTCTACCTGGTGCGTGATACGGTGATTTATTTGTTGATTCCGTTTCTCATCGCGCAGGGATTTATTTGCGGCAAGTAGCCCTTCCAAACATGACACGCGCCACCCACCATCAAATCGAATATGGCGACTTTCAGACGCCAGTTGAATTGGCTGAAAAAATCTGCCAAAAATTGGCGGTTCTCGGCGTCAATCCCGATGCAGTAATCGAGCCAACCTGTGGGCTGGGGGCTTTCATCGAATCTTCGGCGCGTCATTTCCCTTCTGCCAAAAGAATCATCGGCGTTGAAATCAACCCAGCTTATTTGCGCGCGCTTCGCAATCGGCAAAGCCTCTTTGAAAATGGGCGCGTTGAAATCAGAGAAGGTGATTTTTTCAACTTCGATTGGGAAAATCTTCTCAACGATTTGTCAGGCTCGATTCTGGTTCTCGGAAATTTTCCCTGGGTCACTAATTCGCAGTTGAGCGTGATCGGCGGCGCGAATCTTCCGGAAAAAACGAATTTCCAGCGCCACCGTGGCTTGAATGCAATTACCGGAAAGAGCAATTTCGATATTTCGGAATGGATGTTGATGCAAGTGGCGGGATGGTTGCAAAATCGTCATGGGTATCTGGCCATGCTCTGCAAAACTGCGGTCGCGCGCAAATTGCTGAACCATCTGTATTCTCAAAATTTCAATTTAGCGGATGCCGCCATCTTTAAGATTGATGCGGAAAAATATTTTGGCGCGGCGGTTGAAGCTTGTCTGCTCTTTTGCCGATTCGATGGGATTTCGCGGCATTATGATTACGAAGTTTTCGCGAGTTTGGAGAGCAAAGCCGGCGAGCGCGCCGGCCATCGCGACGGCGTGATGGTAAGAGACCTCGCGGCATTTGACGAGCTTCGCCATCTGCATGGCGAGAGCGAGATGAAGTGGCGCTCCGGCGTCAAACACGATTGCGCCGAAGTCATGGAATTTCGCAAAACCGAAGGCGGCTTGGTGAATGGTTTGGGCGAATTGGTCGGGATTGAGCAGAATTATCTTTTTCCTTTGCTCAAAGGTTCTGATCTTGCCAACGGCCACACCGCATCCACAACGCGCTACGTTTTAATCACGCAAAAATCCATCGGCGAATCCACTGACGGCATTCAAAAAACCGCGCCAAAAACTTGGGTATATTTGGAAGCTCATGCAAAATATTTTGCAGACAGGAAGAGCCGAATCTACCGCCACCGGCCGCGCTTCTCCATCTTCGGCGTTGGCGCTTACACCTTTGCCCCCTGGAAAATTGCCATTAGCGGGCTTTATAAAACTTTGCAGTTCCGTTTGGTTGGGGAGATCGAAGGCAAGCCGGTGATTTTCGACGACACGATATATTTTTTGAGTTTTGACGATGAGCAGCAAGCACGGAAGGTTTATCAACTCCTGCTCTCGCCGCCCGCGGCCAAATTTCTTTCATCCCTGATTTTCCGGGATGAGAAACGTCCCATCAAAGCCGGTATTTTGAATCACTTGGATTTACGCCGGCTCGAGACGGCGATTGCGGCACATTAATGATTGCGCCGCCAATTGCGCATTTTAAAAGCATTATCAAACTAAGTTTTTAAATTTGTTTCTGATTTCATCCCAAAGAACTGGCTCACAATGACCAAGCTTTGTTATGACATCAGATTGGCGTAGTGTTGCAATACGGTCGATTTTTACAACCGAATCAACTCGCAAGCCAGTCGAAGGAAACGCCGGGTCATTTTTAGAAATTAGAATTTCTCGATTCGTGATTGTTGAAGGCAAAACCGAACTAATCGCACAAACAACAAGATTATTATACTTGTCATGTGTCTCTGTTATCACGACCGCCGGGCGGACTTTTGATTGGGTAGGAACTGTGAAAGGGAAATCAATGAGAATAATATCCCCAGGATTCATTCGTTTACCCCTCCGAGGTTAGGCGCGCATAATCTTGATAAATATTTTCGCGTGGGTCATTCCAAAACTCGAATGCTCTTTCCGTCAGTTTTAAATAGCCGAGTCTCTCAATTTCTTCGAGAATATTTTTTTCCGCCAACAACTGCGATAAGAAGTGTTGCAATTCAGCAGTTGGCAGCGCTTTGATTTCTGCTACAAGGTTGCCCGTCGACATACATAGCTCCGATTCGGTTATGGGGTTTAATTTTATATTTTAATTTAATAGGTAGATAGAATAAAGTCAATCTTTTTTTGCAGGCCACCGCCATGATTATTCGGCGTACACAGAGCAGGCGCTGAGGAAATGGTGGCTTGAACGCTTTCGGCGAAACGCGGTCTTCCTTTTTAGCTATCTGTAATGTTCGACCTTGCTGCTGTGCAGGCACGACGAAAAATATGAAAACCGACCAAGCCTATTTTCAGTTGTTGCGTTTGCAGGAATTTAACAATCTTGAACTGCTAAAAGCCAGTTACACGACGCACGTCTTTCCACGCCATTGGAATGAAACTTACGTCATCCAGGTTGTCGAGCAGGGCGTCAACGAGTTACATTGCCGCGGCGCAACTCACCGCGTGTCCACCGGCAGCATCTTATTCATCAACCCTCACGAGATTCACACCGGCAGCTCCGTTGGACAGGCGCCGCTGGCGTATCGATCTTTGTACCCGACGCCGGAATTAATGGCCGAAGTGGCGTCGCAGTGCAGCGATCGGCTCACACCGCTTCCCGGCTTTTCCGCTCTCATCGTTTCGGACACGCGTCTCGCCGCCATGTTCGTGAAAGCACATCGCGTTTGCGAAGCCGGGGCCGATGCCCTCATAACGCAAACGACGCTACTCGATTTGTTGGCGCTTTTAATTCAACGGCATTCCGACAAACAACAGTCAATGCACCCTCTCGGCAATGAGACCGCCGCGGTGAAACGCGCCAAAGAATATCTCACGAAAAATTTCAACAAAAATATTTCTCTCGAATCCCTCGCGCAAATCGCCTACCTCAGTCCTTTCCATTTATTGCGGGCTTTTCGCAAAGCCGTTGGCCTGCCGCCGCATGAATACCTGATCAACGTGCGGGTTGAGCACGCCAGGCAGTTTCTCGCGCAAGGCCGCGCCATTGCCGACGTGGCTTTTGAAACCGGCTTTTGTGATCAATGCCATCTCAACCGGCATTTTAAGCGTATCGTCGGGGTCACGCCTGGACAATATCTCAAAAAGAGCAATTTTGTACAAAACCTTTCCGCTTCCTGATAGTACACTGTTGGTAGCGTAGCCCGTCTCCGTTTTAAAACCTAAGATGTTTAATCCGCCTGGCGGCATAAACGCTTTGGCCAAGACCGGCATCTTATCAATTAATTCATTGCTAAACCACTGAATTGGGTTGCGCTAATTTAAAGTGACGGAGAGAAAAATGAGAACAACAAATCACGGCATCACCTTGGTCGCTTTGATCGTCATTTGCACTTGTATGGCATTTAGTGCTTCTGTTTCACGCGCGCAAATTGCCGCAAAGGCCGTTTACGTTTGCCCGATGAAATGCGACAATGCTGAATATGAGAAACCAGGCGCCTGCACGGTTTGCGGCATGGCTCTGGTGGTTAAGAATGACAATCCGGATACTGGCGGCAAAAGCGGTTACGTTTGCCCGCCCTGCGGCACGGTCTGCGATGAAAGAACTTTTGACAAGCCGGGCGGTTGTCCGGTTTGCGGCATGAGGCTCGTTGAAAAAGGCAGCGCGCAAGCCAGCGCTGCGGCGAACTATCGGCCGGCGGCTCAACAAGTGCTGGCGCGAAGCAAGAAAGTCGCCATCTTCATTTTCGACGGCGTGCAGATCATCGACTACGCCGGCCCTTACGAAGTGTTTGGCCAAGCCGGATTTGAAGTTTTCACCGTCGCAGAAAAAGCCAACGCCATCACCACCGCGATGGGGATGAGCGTCAATCCGAAATACACGTTTGACAATCATCCACCAGCGGAGATTCTGCTGATTCCAGGCGGTGGTGTGCCGCGCCATCAGGAAAATCCCCAAGTCATCCGATGGATTCAAGAGAATGCAAAACAGGCGGAAGTCGTGCTGTCGGTTTGCAACGGCGCGTTCTTTCTCGCCAAGTCCGGTTTGTTGGACGGGCTTCACGCCACCACGTTCGCTGCTCTCATTCCTGGGTTGCAAACCGCGGCGCCGAAAGCCAAAGTGATTTCCAACAAACGCTTCGTGGACAATGGCAAAATCATCACCTCCGCCGGGCTTTCATCGGGAATCGACGGCTCGCTGCACGTGATCGAAAAGCTGCTCGGCAAAGGCTGGGCGCAACGCGTGGCGACGAATCTCGAGTATAATTGGGACCCTGAATCGAAGTATGTGCGCGCAGCGTTGGCCGACAAATACCTGGAAAGCGCCTACGATTTCATCGGGAGCTTTGAGAGAGAAATTTTAAGCCACGAGGGCGGCGCGGATCATTGGGAAAATAAATGGAAGATACAAACCGAGACGTCCGCAGCAAAAGTTTTTGATGAGCTGAATAACAACCTGGCGACGACCGGAAAGTGGATTCGCCAAGACGCGGCTAAATCAAACGGCGCGAGCAAGAGCCTGTGGAAATTCACCGGCGAGGATGGCAAAACCTGGAACGGTAAGGTTAGTGTCGAATCCGTTGCCGGCGAGAAAAATGTGCTGGCGGTGACGATCAAAATTTCGCGCAGCGACACTGCGGGCAAATAGCAAGCTGCAACCCCAATAGACTTGATCGCTCACAGAATTGGCTGCACCCGAAGGGAACAACTCGCGGAAATGAATTATGAAAATTTTTTGCTTTCGTGAGAGAGCTATTCTGTGATCTGAAAAATTTTTACTTTTTCTGCAGCGATTCATTTTAAAGAAACAAGGAGAGTGCGTTATGAAAAAAATTTTGCAAATGTTCGCCTTGAGCCTGATTCTGGTGACTACTGTATTCGCGCAAACGCAGCGCCAGCGCAACGTCGCCATTTTCGTTCACGAAGGCGTCGAGCTGCTCGATTTCGGCGGGCCGGGTGAAGTGTTTGCATCCACGCAAGGGTTCAACGTTTACACTGTGGCGCCTTCCGAAGACGCGCTGATCAGCCAGCGGTTTTTGAAAGTTTTGCCGGCTTACACGATTTATAATTGCCCCAAGCCCGACATCATCGTTTTGCCGGGCGGCGCTACGAGTATTCCTGCAAGCAATGACGATGTCATCAAATGGGTACGCGAATCAGCAGCGCATACCGAGATCATGCTCTCCGTATGTACCGGCGCGTTGTTGCTCTCCAAAGCCGGATTGCTCGACGGCAAGCAAGCCACGACTTGGTACGGCTTTATCGACCGGCTGCAGGAAGCCACGCCCAAAGCCAAGATTCTTCGAAACACGCGCTTTGTTGACAACGGCCAGATCGTAACGACTGCTGGCGTCTCTGCGGGCATCGACGGCGCGTTGCGCGTGGTCACCAAGCTAATGGGAAAGGAAGCCGCTCGCGCGACGGCCAAGTACATGGAATATGATAAGTGGGATCCCAGTGCCGGCCTCATCATCGACAACGAATTTACGGCCGCCGTCAAAAGAGACGGTGTCGATGCTGCGCTCAAAGCCTATCAAAGCGCGCATGGGGGGAATGGCAGCATGCCGAAGTTTTATGAAGGCGATATGCTCAATCTCGGTCTCGAGCATTTTGAAAAAGGCCAGGTCGAGGCTGCAGTCAAATTGTTCGAATTGAATATCAAAGCCTATCCTTATTCGTATGCTTCGCACAAGGCGTTGGGCGAGGCCTATTCGCGTGTTGGCAAAAAGGATTTGGCGCTCAAAAGCTACAAAAGCTTTTTGGAAGTGAATCAGGGCGATCTTGAAGTTGTCGATAAAATCGGGCTGGCGGAGGCGATGAATTTTTTCGGCAAGCTCAAGGATGAAAAGCGCTTGAGCGAGCGGGCCATCAACGCGCTCGGCTACCAGTTATTGAACGCCAACAGAAATCAGGAGGCGATTGACGTTTTCAAACTCAACGTTGCGGCTTTTCCGCAATCCGGCAATGTTTACGACAGCCTGGGTGAAGCATACATGAAAGCCGGTGAAAATCAAAAAGCCATCGAGAATTACAATAAATCTTTGGAATTGGATCCGTCGAACAGCAACGCGGTGACGATGCTCAAAAAGCTCTCGGAAAAATCGTAACGCAGACTGCCAGTCTGCAAGCTGAAATTTTCGAGGAGATGGTTCAATGAAAGTCAAAACCCATATCAAAGCCAGCGCCGAAGCACGTATTGATGACAATGGCTGACGCAAAAAGCAGGGCAGCATAACCAGCTGCCCTGTTCAGTTTAAACGTTTTCAACTTCACCGGCATCAAATTGAAGGCCGCGTCATAATAATTCTCTTTAAGTTGAAAACGTTGGGTATTTTATGAAATGGTTATTCTTGGCTCTCGGCGTTGGCGTTTTTCCGCTTGCTGTCAACTCCGTCGGCGATGACGATTGGCCGCAATTTCGCGGCAAAAATCGGGATGGCGTTGCGCACGCCGTTGCAGAAATCAAACCCTGGCCGAAGGAAGGCCCGCGTCTGGCTTGGCAGGTGGATATTGGCGAAGGATTCTCCGGCATCTCCGTTGCAGGCGACCGCATTTTTACGATGTTTGCGGATGGGAAAAACGAATTTCTCGCTTCTTTCGAGCTGGCGAGCGGCAAGGAAGTTTGGCGGGTCAAAGTTGACGAGATGCTAAAAAACCGGCACGGCAACGGCCCGCGGTCGACGCCGGCGGTGGACGAGCAAAATGTTTATGGACTCAGCTCGCGAGGGCATTTGATGGCGGTGGAAAAAAAGACGGGAAAGCTGCAGTGGGAAGCTTTTTGCAAACAGGATTTCAGGAGCGAAGGGCCCGGTCACGGATTCTCGTCATCGCCCCTCGTGGAAGGAAATATGCTGTTGCTCCAAACTGAGGCCGGCAATGGCAAAGCCGTGGCCGCTTTTGACAAACGCAGCGGACGAGTTCTGTGGACCGCAGGTTATGGAGGAGACGGCTATTGCTCGCCAACGTCGTTTATTTATAACGGTGAAAGGCAATTCATATTCGTGGCCTCCGGGAAAGCCGTCGCCCTTTCGCCTGCCGGCAAAATTCTGTGGGAAAAACGGGCTGGGCCTGGTCTCATTGCCATGCCGTTGTTTATCGCGCCGGACAAGGTTTTCATTCCGGGCAGCGGCGAGACTAACGGCATGCTGATGAAAATTGCCAAAATGCAAAACAACTTTGCCGTCGAAGAAGTTTGGTCGAATAACCAATTGCGCGACAGCTTCAACTCTCCGATTTTTTACAACGATCATCTTTATGGCTTCAGCGGCGCGTTTCTCGTTTGCATCGATCTTGCCACCGGCGCGCGCAAGTGGGCGCAACGAGGTTTCGGTGAAGGCTCGGTGGTTTTGGCCGGCGGGCATCTGATCACCATGGGAGGAAAAGGAAATATCGCTTTAGCCCAAGCTACGCCAGAAAAATATCTCGAAGTCGGCAGTATCCAAGCGCTGCGGGGAAAATGCTGGACCGCGCCGACTATTGCACGAAACAAACTTCTGCTGAGAAATCACGTAGAAATGGTTTGCTATGATTTGGCGGCTCAGTGAGTTCATTTTAAAATGAAAACACGTTGGGTAAGCTGGAGCTTGATTGCAGGGTTTTGGGTGGTCGTCGGCGTTTTGTCGGGAGTGCAATTTTATTATACAATGTTGGAGGAAAACGTTCCAATCTCCGGGCAAAAGGTTTTCTCCGTTCAAGCCGGACAATGGTTTTTATGGATTCCAATATCAATGATGATTATTTGGCTGGGCCAGCGTTTTCCCTTCGAGCGGAAAAACTGGACGAGCCGTTTGGCGGTTCATCTTGTCGCCAGCGCTGTCGTCGCCGGTGTTCATGTTGGATTTAATTCGCTCATCATTGTGTTGACCAAACCGTTTCCCTGGCGAAAGAGCTATGAATTTTCCGAGGTATTTTGGGGGCGGCTCCAGTCCATTTTCGATCTCGATTTTCTGATATACTGGGGCGTTCTCGGCGTGGGTTTGGCATTTTCGTATTATCAAAAATATCGCGAGGGCGAATTGCAAGCGGTAGAGCTGCAGGCGCAATTGGCGCAGGCACAATTGCAAGCGCTCAAAATGCAATTGCATCCGCACTTCTTGTTCAACACCCTCAACGCCATCGCGGCGCTGGTGCGCAAGAATGAGAATAAAGCCGCCACCGACATGCTCGCCGGGCTGAGTGATCTCTTGCGGCTGGCTTTGGAAAATGTCGGCGCCCAAGAAGTTTCGCTGCAGCGCGAGTTGGAATTTCTCGAACGCTATTTGGAAATCGAGCGGATTCGGTTTGCGGATCGGTTGAACGTGCGCATGCGCATCGCGCCGGAGACGCTTGATGCACGCGTGCCGAATCTGATTTTGCAGCCCCTGGTAGAAAACGCGATTCGGCACGGCGTCGCGGTGCGTGCGACTTCCGGCGTGATTGAGATTTGTGCCGAGCGCCATGAGGAAAGATTGCGCCTGCAAATCAAGGACGATGGTCCTGGACTGCCGCCGGACAAATCGCTCAGCAACGGCGTCGGCTTGTCGAATACGATGGCGAGATTGCAGCGGCTTTATGGCTCGGCGCAATCGTTGGTGTTCGACAACGCACCGGAAGGTGGGGCGGTGGTGACGCTGGAAATACCATTTGAATTGGCATCTGTTCAGCGTTAACTTCTGAAAGGATTTTGAGCTTTATATGTCATCCTGGAAAGATCTTTTTTGTATTGAGCACAGTCGTTGTGTTTGAAACAGGATTCTTTCAGAATGACATGTTACTTTGTCAGACTGGGTGTTATCGCAAGAAAAAAATTATGGAAAAAATTCGCACCATCACTGTCGATGACGAGCCTCTGGCACGCGACAGCATGCGGGTTTTATTACAGCGCGATCCGGAAATTGAGCTGATCCGGGAGTGCGCGAATGGACACGAGGCCTTGCAAGCGATTCACGAAGCGTCACCGGATTTGCTCTTTCTCGACGTGCAGATGCCGGAGATGGACGGCTTCGAGATGCTGGCCCAAGTGGAACCGGAACGCCTGCCCGCGGTGATTTTCGTTACGGCTTACGACCAACATGCGCTGCGCGCCTTCGAAGTGCATGCGCTGGATTATTTGTTGAAATCATATTCGGATGATCGTTTCGAGGCGGCGCTGCGGCGCGCCAAAGAGCAAATCCGGCAGAAAAAAGTCAACGAGATCAGCCAGCGGCTCGTCGCGTTGCTCGATAGCAAAAAGCAGGAGAAAGCGCAAATCCAGCCGGAGCCAGGGACATATTTGACTCGTCTGGTCGTCAAGAGTGGTGGGCGGGTGTTCTTTCTGAAAGCTGCCGAAATCGATTGGATCGAGGCTGCGGATTATTACGTCTATCTTCACGTCGGCGGCAAATCTCACCTGTTGCGCGAAACGATGAATGGTTTGGAAAAGCAGCTCGATCCGCACAAATTTCAACGCCTCCATCGCTCCACGATCGTGAATCTGGATCGCATCAAAGAGTTGCAGCCGCACGCGCACGGCGATTATACCGTCATTTTGCAGGATGGCACACCGCTCAAGCTGAGCCGGGGTTATCGTCCCAAGCTCGAAGCCGCTTTGGGGCGCTCCTTATAAACTGCAATCGGCAGTCGCCACCGCCGTTTCGCTGCAATCATCCGCCACCTGCTGCAAATTCATTTGTCAAAACGAAAAGCCTTCATATATTGTTATAGCATCGCTGCCGGATATTCTGAGTTTAACAGACCTTCAACTTTTTATGTCATCGTGGAACGATCTTTTTTGTTGTCGAGCGCAGTGCTTGTACTAAGAAGGATTCTTCCAGAATGACATGTTATCTGGAAGCTTTGAAGGCAAAATGATCAATATCGTCTCGTGCCAAAATCTGCAGCAATGAAAACAGCATTTAAATATAATCTTGTCGCACTCGTGCTCGGGTTCTGTACGTTGCCTTGCAATGCGGCTGTTGTTGTGACGGAGAATTTTTTAATCACTTTGGGTCTGCCGGAAGATTTTCTCATTTCTTGCTCAAAACTGCAAACTCCAAGCGCCGATTCAACGATGCAAAGCAGCCAATCTCAAACCGAACTCATCGCGCGCTGCGAAAAAGCTTTAGAGCAAAATCCGGAAGACGATCAAGCCTTGGAGCAGTTGCATTTTATCGTCGCGAAAGCGAATGCGCTCAGTCGGGATGAAAGCCTTCGCCTCCGACAAGTCATTCGTAAATACACGCGCCACGCCAACACGGTGTTAGCGCCGCCGGATGAGCCGGGCGAGCCGCTTATTGTTTCGGGCACGGTGCGCAATGTCGAAGGCAAACCCATCGCCGGCGCACTGATTTACGTCTTTCATGCGGACGCAAAGGGATATTACGCGCCGGCTCGCGCCATGGACGAGCCGAATGCGCGTTTGTTTGGTTATATGAAAACCGGCGCCGATGGCCGCTATGAATTTCGTACGATCCGGCCGGGCGGCTATCCCAAACAACCCATCCCGCAACACATTCACATGCTCGTCACCGCGGCGGGGTATCGTGATCATCGCTGCCGGTCAACTTGCCAGCTCGTATTCGCCGATGATCCGCGCATGACGGCGGAGTGGCACAAGTGGGCGAAGAAAGACGGCAATCCGATTCTGTCGGTAACACGCGACCAAGACGGCATTCAAAGATGCGTTTACGACATCGTACTCCATAGAAATTGACGGAGGAAGGAGCCATGGCTAATCAAAAATTTGCAAAGTACAAGATGGCCTCTTCACTAGGCACGATCGCTGTGCTGGCTCACGCCGTCATCGTGTTACTTCATGGCGTCGCGCATACAAAGCTAGGTGTGGAGTTAAGCGCTTGGCAGAAGACCTACGCTGCGATAGTCATTGTGGCAACGCCGCTGGCAGCAGCCGTGTTGCTGTGGACACGGCGCGTTCGCTTGGGTCTCCTGCTGTTGACAGCGTCCATGTCCGGCTCTCTCATCTTCGGAGGGTACTATCATTATTTTGCCGTCTCTGCTGACCATGTATCGCATCTACCGCCTGGAGAGGCACAGGGTTTGTTTCGGCTGACGGCGCTGCTTTTGGTCGCGACAGAAACGTTCGGTCTGGCTGTCGGACTATTGGGTCTGCAGAGCGTGCAGGTAAAGACTTGAAGGGCTACCAAAGGACTTAAAGCAAAAGTCAAAATGATTAAAGTCAAAATCATTAAACCGATACTGGCCATACTGCTCTTGCTTACCCCGCCGGCAGTTCAGCCAAACCTTCTCGTCTTCACTCACGTCACCGTTATTGATGCCACCGGCGCGCCGGCCAAATTCAATCAGACGGTCGTCATCAACGGCAGCCGCATCTCAGCGCTTGGGCAAACTGAGAAAGTTCGCATTCCGAAAAACGCGCATGTTGTTGAGGCAACTGGAAAATTTCTGATTCCCGGTCTGTGGGATATGCACGTGCACACGGCAAGTGAAACCTTCTTTCCTCTTTATCTCGCAAACGGCGTTACCGGCGTTCGCGACATGGCGATGGAATTGGACAAACTGAAAGCTTGGCGTCTGCAGATTGAAAGCGGAATGATGCCGGGGCCGCGTCTCGTTATCGCCGGCCCACTGGTGGATGGACCGCATTCGGTTATTCCGGATTTATCCGCCATTGTCGAATCACCAGCCGAGGGGCGGCGGATTGTGGCTGACCTCAAGAAACAGGGTGTGGATTTTATCAAGGTTTACAATTTTCTCTCCCGCGAAGCTTTTTACGCCATTGCCAGTGAAGTCAAGGAACAAGGCATCCCCTTTGCCGGGCATGTGCCGCTATCGGTCAGCGCCGCGGAAGCCACGGACGCGGGACAGAAGAGCATCGAGCATCTTACCGGAATTTTGCTGGCCTGCTCCTCACAAGAAGCGCGGCTGCGAAGCACGATCGTCGATAGCATCCGGCAGTCGAATTATTCTGCTCGGGAGGTGAATCGCTTGATCTTTTCCGCCCCGCCTGAAGAGATCACGAAAACCTACGACGAAGAGAAAGCCGGAGCGCTCTTCGCGCGTTTTGCAAACAACGGTATCTGGCAGGTGCCGACGCTTTTCATACTCAAGCTCATCACCTTTGGAAATGACGAATATAGAAATGATGTGCGGCTGAAATACATGCCGTCTTTCATCGGAGCAGGGTGGGAGCAGGCTGGCACCAATCGTCACTCAAAAGAAGAAGATGAGGCGAGAAAGCGGCTTTTTCAAAAGGAGCTGGAAATTGTCGGTGCGATGCATCGTGCCGGCGCAAAATTTCTGGCAGGCACCGACACGCCGAACCCTTATGTTTTCCCCGGTTTTAGTTTGCACGATGAGCTTGCTTTGCTGGTGCAGGCCGGCTTTACTCCGATGGAAGCCTTGCAGACCGCCACCCGCAATCCGGCAGAATTTCTTGGCCGGTTGGATTCGCTCGGCACCATCGAGGCAGGGAAAATCGCGGATCTCGTTCTGCTCGAAGCCAATCCACTTGCAGACATTCGCAATACCCGGAGCATCGCTGCGGTCGTATTGCGAGGCAAGCTGTTCCCCATGCCAAGGCTGCAAGAGATGCTGGTTGAAGTTGAGGCTGCAAATAACAATAAATAAGCGCAATGCGGACGAGCCGCAACCCCCCAAAAATCTCCAACTGATAGAAGAACCCAACTGTTAAAGCTTTATCCATTGGGCTGCGCTCGTAGGGTTTTTCTATCAGTTGGAAAAAGTCTTTGCTTTTTTTTTTGCAAAGAGTTGACTTTTAACAGACTAAACAACGGAGAATGTGAATGCCTTTCTCAAAAACGAATTTGGCCATTTTCGCATTGACGCTTCTCACACAGAATTTATGGCCGCAGGAATGGCCGCAATGGCGCGGCCCCGATCGCAACGGCCATTTAAAAGCGTTTGCGGCGCCGGCAACGTGGCCGGACAGCTTGAAAAAAGTGTGGAGCATCGAGGCCGGCGCCGGACTCGCTTCGCCGGTTGTCGCTGATGGCAAAATTTATTTGCACACGCGCGACGGCGACGACGAAGTGGTTTCCTGCTATCGCCTCAGCGACGGCAGCCGAATCTGGCAGCAGCGCTATACCACGCCGTTTATTCCCAATCCCCAAGCCGTCATCACGCGCTTCTTTCCCGCGTCCAAAGGCAAAGGCCCTTTTGCAACGCCGGCGATACACCGCAATCGTCTCTACACGCTCGGCGTCGATCGTGTGCTCTCTTGTTTTGATGCGAAAACCGGCGACTTGAAATGGCGACATCATGAGCTTAAACAAGAAATACCCGATAAGGTCGTTTATGAGTGTCCTCCATGTGGTTGCAATATCGACGGCAAAGAATTTGACCAGCCGGGCAAATGTCCTGCTTGCAACATGGATTACGGCCCCAAAGGTTTGGAAACCTCGGCCAGGCGTGGCGAAGGGAATTACTATGGCGCTGCCGCATCACCGTTGATCGAAGGTAACCTCATCATCGTCAATATCGGCAATCCGAATGGCGGCGATCTGGCGGCGTTCGACCTGCAAAGCGGCAAGGAACAATGGCGCTGGCGTGGCCCGGCGCCTTCCTCTTCTTCACCGCTGGTGGCCGAGCTTCACGGCGTCCGGCAGGTGGTGGTTTTAACGCGGCACAATCTCGCCGGCGTTGCGGTGGTCAACGGCCAACAACTCTGGAGCCATGACATCGAATCGAACGCGCAAATCGTGACGCCGATCGTTTTCGAGGACTTGGTGATTTTCTCCGGCTATCGCAGCCCGACCAATGCGATCAAAATTAAAAAGGAAAAAGCGGCGTGGTCGGTCGAGCCGGCGTGGACCACGAATGACGTCACGTTGTACATCAGCACGCCGGTTTTGATGGGAGATAAGCTTTGGGGATTGTCCTATGCCAATCACGGCCAATTCTTTGCGATGGAGGCGCGAACCGGCAAGGTGTTGTGGACGAGCGAAGGCCGTCAAGCGCAGGGCGCCGCCATTTTAAATGCAGGAGAAATTTGGCTGGCCTTGACCGACGAGGCGAAGCTCATCGCCATGGCCGGATACGGCGCGGCATATCACCCCATCGCCAATTATCAAGTGGCTGACAGCCCGACCTGGGCGCATCCGGTTTTGATGGGCAGGGATATTTTGATCAAAGATGAAACACGTCTGACTTTGTGGCGCATGGAGTGAAATCTTAGGATAATGCTTTATTGAACGCTAATCTTTGCCGAAAGGTCTTATGAGCTGACGACCGTCCGGATGCCATATTCCACAAGCTTGATAAGGCTCAAAATCAAATTCATGAATAAAGCATCCGGACGGTTATGAAAACTGCGGAGGCCGTTATGGTCCGAGTTATCCTTTTACAGTCGTTACTTGCAGGCATTCTCGCCCTCACCACCTGCTCATCTAACCCACCCGCCATTCCTCCGGCTCGGGAATCAACAACGAAGCTCCAAGCCGCGGCAGTTGCATTCTCGCATGCCCAACCTGATTCGCCCCGCGTGGATTATTTCAATGCCAGTGTTCGCCCCCTTCTCGAAAAGCAATGCCAGCCGTGCCATTTCAAAGGGGGAAAAGTGTATGCACAGCTCCCATTCGATAGTCCGAAAACGATTCGAGAGCTCGGCACCCGTCTCTTTAGCCGCATCAAAGATGAAAACGAACAGGCCCGCATTCGCACTTTTCTCGCGCAGGCCCCGGATTCAACGACAAGCAGCACCGGCCGGCTGGATCGATGATCATGCAAGAACCGGCCTCAAGGCAGCAATTCTGGAATAGTGTCTATTTTGAACCAGGACTTGCATCTCCCAGCATCTTCTTCACTTCTTGCAGTGCAGGAAGCTCGCTATCGGCATGGTGCCACATCAGATTCAGCTCGGCATAAGCTTGGTGGGCTGTTTTTGTTTCTTTGGCACGTGACGCTGCACGCGCCAAACCCAGCAGGGAAGAGGCGCGCCGCGGGGCCCGCTTAAGCGCCCGCTCGAATTGCTGCATGGCTTCGGCGGGGCGGTTCAGGTTTAACAGGATCTCGCCGAAAAGCTCATGCGACGGTTTGGTGGGCCAAGGCGGCCCAAAGTCGTGCGGCATGGCATCTTCGACGGTGGTAGCGTTTGTCATCAACTCGATAGCTGCCTCGCTCTTGCCGTCATCCAGCCTGAGGAGAGCTTCCAACTCCAGTTCCAAGATGTCGGCTCCATTTTTATATTCAGCCGACTCTTTCGGCGACGAAGCGCGTCGTGCTTTCATGTCGTCGAGCGTGCGTTCTGCCATCGCGCGATTGCCGGTCTTGAGCGCGGCCAGGCCGCTCACAAACAGATCGATGGCTGCCGTCCCCAGACTCATCTCGGACGCCTCGAGCCTCACGCGAAGCGCGTCGCTGTCCCGCTTTTGGGTTTCAATGAGATAGGCCGCGCGCATACGGACGAGGTGAGAGCGGGCCATGCCCGAGTTGCGATTCTGTTTGAAATTCTCCTCGACAATATCCAATAACTTTCGCGCCTCAGTATATTTCCCTTGCTGGAGATAGCTGTACGAGAGCCACCAGATCGCGTGGTAACCGTGACCACCGAGCGGAACGTGCGTGCGCTCTGCCCACGCTTTGGCGGCGGCATACGAGTCTTCGTTCGACGCCGAGGCCTCGTCCCACATTCCCATGGCAAAAAAGATATGTGACGGCATGTGCAGAGCGTGCGAGGCCGCCGGCGCAATTTTGGCGTAAACGCGGGCCGGGCGCAGTCCGAGCGGCGCGTGAATCGGATCGTCGTAAGAATGAATCAGGTAGTGTGCGGCCCCAGGGTGCTGTGGATTTTTAGCAAAGACTTCCTCAACGGTGGCGGCTGCTTTCATATAAATGGAGAAGTCACGCCCTTCGTGGCAAGTGCCCAGGAGGGCAACAGCATGGAACGAGGCAGCGTCGAGGTCGTCGGGATACTTTGCAGCCAGCCGCCCCATGTCTTCCGCGTAGGCAAAATCCCTTTCCCGCTTATCGCCCTCGCCAAAGAGAACGTCGAGGGCGCGCAAATAATCTTTCTCGCGCTCCGTGGCAGCTTTGGCCAGGCGATCCGCAGAGGCCGGGGCCAGCTTTTCCAACGCCGTTCTTGCCGCCTCGCGATCCTGCTCCATCCAGATGGGATGATTGTGCGTCATGGCTTCTCCCCAGTACGCCATCGCGAAGTTTGGGTCGATTCGCCGGGCTTCCTGGAAGGCCTCTCTGGCGTCCTCGTATTCGAAGCTGTGCAGCATCAAGAGTCCCTTGAGGAATGCTCCCTGAGCTTCCGGCGCACCGGAGGTGGGAAAAGTCGTCTTGCCATACTCTGCACGTTGCGCGACAGCAAGCTGGGCAGCCACGAGTGTGGCCGCCGTGAAAACGATCGTTCGAAAAGTAACGGCGCCTTTCATAAAGAACCTCCTTCCTGAAAGGTTGAAATATCAATTGCCAGCAGTCATTGCGAAGGATGAAGCATCGAAGCAATTCACTACTTCAAGATAACAAATTTATCCAAAAAGTCAATCGTGGTGATAACAAAACTAGGTCATAACTATTCAGGTGTCGCTAAAGAAAGGCAAAACGATTATGGGCAAAACCATCCAATTTGTAAAGGTGGAAAGACGCATGCGCAGCTTCCGTTCGACGATCCCAAAACGCTACGCCATCTCGGCACGAAACTTTTCAGCCGCATTCAAAGTAAAAAAGACCAGGCTGTCATTAACACATTCCTTGCACGTAAATGTTCAGGCCTTTTTAGAAGGCAAAACAATTTTGGGCAAAACTATTACGTGGTTTGCTGAACTTTTACAAATGAACAATAGTGTAAATTTTTTTGCATGGCTGATCACCGTTTGCACTGCGTTTTTGTGCGGATGCAATTCGTCACAACCGCGCCAAAGAGCCGAGGCGAAATATCTTGGCGAGATTCAGGCTTGGCATCAGCAGCGGATCGAGAGCCTCAAAAGTCCCACCGGCTGGCTCAATCTCGCCGGACTCTTCTGGCTCGAGGAAGGCGAAAACACTGCCGGCGCGAATTCCACCAATGCGATCATTTTGCCAAAAGACAAAGCGCCGGATTTTATTGGCTCTTTTATTTTACACGACAGCATCGTCATGTTTCAAACGCGACCGGGAGTAAACGTCACGTTCAACGATAGCGTGGTCACGGCCATCGTCATGCACAATGATTTGCAAGATCATCCCACCAAGCTATCGTTCGGCCCGCTGAGCTGGACGATCATCAAGCGCGGCGAGAGATATGGTGTGCGCCTGCGCGATTACGAACATCCGGCGGTGAAAAATTTCGACGGCATCGAGACTTTTCCAATTGACTCGACTTGGCGGATCGAAGCCTCATTCGCGCCCAACAATCCGCCGAAAGTGATAGCGATTCAGACCGTGCTCAATACCATCAACGAAGAGCCTTCGCCCGGCGCGGTTGTTTTCAAGATCAACGGCAAAACCTATCGCTTGGACGCCACCGGCAAAATGGCGGACAAAGAATTGTTTGTGATCTTTGCCGACCAAACCAATGGCAAAGAAACATACGGCGCCGGCCGCTATCTCTATGTTCCCACCCCGGACGCAACCGGCAAAACCATCATCGATTTCAACAAAGCCTACAATCCACCGTGTGCCTTCACGGCGTATGCCACCTGCCCGCTGCCGCCGGAGCAGAACAAGCTGCCCATCCGCATCACGGCCGGTGAAAAGAATTTTTCGCACGCAACGCACTAAGCAAGTATGGCCACATCCCCCCATCATCTTCGTAATGCCTTATTTACGGGTGGAAACAATTGTCATTCTGGAAGAATGTCCATGCCGCGCACGGCACCCACGAATAATGAAAATTGGAGTGCAACGGTTCACCGTTGCAATGCTAAAGCATTGTACTCCGGCCTATTTTCGTGGTAATCTTGTTTAAATCTAGCACTGTGCTTGCAATAAAAAAGATGCTTACAGCATGACATGGTTGGTAGTCCACCGAAACCCGCGTGATCACTCATCCTCCTAAACTCCTCTTGCTTATTTCTCAAAAAATGTTATATTTCTTTCACAAACCATTTCGACGTTGGAGAAAAAAACCGCCATTTCAAATTCAATCTTAAAAAGCATTTCTACCCGGATTCCATCACTTGGAGTTATTCAACCGAAAGGAGAGTAAGCTATGGCTAATTATGCAAATCCCGAGGTGCTGGTGTCGACCGATTGGGCCGATCAGCGCAAAAGTGATCCGAACGTCGTGATCGCGGAAGTCGACGTCGATACCGCGGCATACAACGAAGGCCACGTTCCCGGCGCCATCGGCTGGAATTGGCAAACCCAGTTGTGTGACACGGTTCGCCGCGACGTGATCAGCAAAGCCGATCTCGAAAAACTGCTCGGCAGCAGCGGCATCGGCAACGATACCACGGTCGTGTTGTACGGCGACAACAACAACTGGTTTGCGGCTTGGGCTTTTTGGCAGTTGAAGATGTACGGCCATAAAGACGTGCGCATCATGAACGGCGGACGAAAGAAATGGCTCGCCGAAGGCCGGACGTTGTCGAAAGATGCGGTGACTCCCAAAGCCAAAACCTACAAAGCCACGGAACGCAATGACTCGCTGCGCGCCTATCTACGGCAGGTGCAAGACGCGATGAATTCGCCGAGCTCTGCGATGGTGGACGTGCGCTCGCCGGACGAGTTCAGCGGCAAGATTCTTTCGCCGCCCGGACTGCCGGAAACCTGCCAGCGCGGCGGGCATATCCCCGGCGCGAAAAGCATTCCGTGGGGAAAAGCCTGCAACGAAGACGGCACGTTCAAAAGTGCCGACGAGCTGAAAGCGCTTTATGCCGGCATGGGCGTCACGCCGGACAAAAATGTGATCGCCTACTGCCGCATCGGCGAGCGCTCCAGCCATTCGTGGTTCGTGCTGAAATATTTGCTCGGTTATCCGAACGTCACCAACTACGACGGCTCGTGGACCGAGTGGGGCAACCTGGTCAACGCGCCGATTGAAAGAGGCGCTTAACCGCATGACGCAAAGCGCATCGTGTTTGCGGGATTTTACATGATGCGCTTTGCGCTCCACCTTCGGCAAGGATAAGAAATGTTACAAAATAAATGGTTTCAAACGGTTTTTGCAGGTTGTTACTATTGGAGTGCTGCAGGTACGGCATTTCCCGAACCCATGCGATGTAAATAGTGTACTGCAACAACCTTCCAAAGCATGGCCATATATGTGGTACTATCAAACGGAGATTTTAAATCAACATCATAAACCTTTACAGATAACGGAATTCGGATTTTATGTGCTTGAAGGTAAAACTTGGAAGCTAAGAACACATATAAAACGGCACATGGAACATGAGGATTACTTCAACCCCAATCTGGATCCTTTTGAAAGCATGCCACAACTCTATACAATTAAAAATTTCATAGAATGGTACGATGATAGTGACGATGTGGAAGATGGCTGGATTCAACCAGGACACGTTGCAGTTTGTAAGATAAATTGGCATGGATCGGCATTTAAGAGTGTCCCAAGGGCCAAATGGAGTTATTGGGCAAAGGATCATGACGGTAATAAGTTCTACGGTGAGGCCGAAATAATATCTGTGCCCATTACTCGATGATATTTGAGCTAAATCAAAATTCGCGTCGTCTCGTTGTTACACGAACGCATGTCACTGTGGCATTCAATCGAGCGCGTCTTGGGATGTGGCGCTTCGGCTTTGGAGCTTGGATTTGGGTTTTTGCAATATTTCATCCACCCCAACAAACAAACCGTACATGATCGGATCACAGAAACGATTGTGATAAAGCAAAGAAAGGCTCAATGAGCCAGCGAACCAGCGACGCTGCAAGCACGAGCGCCGGCCGTACCGGTCTGTCGCGTGAGATGGGATTGTTGGGGCTGGCAGCAACCGGCATTTGCTCCATGTTGGGCGCGGCGATCAATGTGATTCCGTTCATAATCCAAAGGAACGTGCCCGGCATTGGGCCGCACGTGTTGCCGGCCTATCTGTTCGCAGCGGTTCCGGCGATTCTCGCAGCGTTGGCTTACGCCATTCTCGCTTCGGCCATGCCGCGGGCTGGCGGGAGTTATGTCTACGCCAGCCGCGCGCTCAATCCGTATCTGGGATTCGTCGCCAGCTTCTCGCAGTGGTTCGGCCTCTCTATCGCCATCGGCGTGGTCTCTTATGTTTTGGTTCCCTTCCTGCGCGACATCGCCGCGGCGCTCGGTTGGCAAACACTTGCCAGCGCGTTGGACTCAAGTGGCATCCGCTTAACTGTGGCGCTGGCGTTTCTGTGGACGTTCGTCGCGGTGAATTTGCGCGGGGTGCAATTGTATGAGCGAACTCTCGTCCCCCTGATGTTTCTGATGTTCGCGCTCGGCGCCGTCGTCATTGTCGCCGGCTTCTATTTCGATCAGCAAGATTTCGCCGCGGCGGTGCTGGAGCGGGAAGGCCGCCAGATTGCTAAGACAGGAACGTCGCCGTTGCAATTCGGCACCTTTCTCGCGGCTGCGGCTCTGCTGTTCTCAAGTTTTATCGGGTTCGATTCCATCGCCCAGGCTGGCGGCGAGGCGCGCAACCCGGGCAGAACGCTGCCGCTGGCCATTGGGATTGCGGTCGTGACCGTGGGGACGTTTTACATGTTGTTCACCGCCGCGGTTTATCACGCTGTGCCGTGGACGTACATCGCGGAGGAAGCCATGAAGCGGGACCTCACCGCGCCCGGACTTCTGGGCTACCTGCTTCCAGCCGGCTGGACGGTGGCCATCGTTTCCGGGGCCGCTGTCGCGCTGACCAACGACCTGCCGGCGATGCTGCTGGCGGTTTCGCGGCTGATGTTCGCCTGGGCGGAGGACGGCATCTTTCCCCGGCGCGTGGCGAGCGTTCATCCCAAGTGGCACACGCCGCATGTCGCCATCGTGCTTAGCGGGCTGATGGCGACGGCCGGAATTCTCGGCAGCCATCTTGCCGGTGATTTTTTCCTCGGCGTGGATATTCTCGTCACTTCGATGCTGGTGAATTTTCTGCTGATGTGTGTTTCCGTGCTCGCGCTGCCGCGACGGAATCCGGAGATCGCTCGCGAGGTCCGCGTTCTGCCCTCGCGGCGCGCGCAAGTGCCGCTGGCGTTGCTTGGTACGATTGTGATCGGCGGGTTCCTCATTGTTCACGTCTGGAAGGACTTTACTGCCTCCGTCAGCGCGTGGTACTTTCATTCGACGCCCGTATGGCTCGCCGTGATGGCGGTGGCCACGGCGGTTTACCTCCGCGAGCTGCGAAACCTGCGCCGGAGCGGCGTGGACGTGGAGGCGATTTTCTCAACCCTGCCGCCGGAGTAAAGGTGAATTTCAGAATAGCAGAATCATTATGGCAAAATAATTTTTTAAAATATTATATGAATACAAATGTAGAACGCTGTGAGCTGGCGCCGGGCTTCAGCATTTCCCGCGTGCTAACGGGATTGTGGCAGATTGCGGATATGGAGCGCGACGGCGCGGCGCTGGATCTCGAGGCGACGGCCGCAGCGATGGCAGCATACACCGAAGCAGGCTTCACGACGTTTGACATGGCCGATCATTACGGATCCGCAGAAGAGGTTGCCGGTATGTTCATGCGGCAGCGCGGTCACGGCAAATCGGTGCAATTGCTGACGAAATGGGTGCCCAAGCCCGGACCGGTCACGCGCGAGGACGTGCGGGCTGCCGTGCAACGAGCGCTCGACCGTTTACAAACCGATTGCATCGATCTGTTGCAATTCCACGCCTGGAACTACGCCGATCCGAGTTGGCTGGATTGCTTGTTTTGGCTGCAAGAGCTTAAAGCGCAGGGACGCATCCGCCATCTCGGCCTGACCAATTTCGACACCGCGCACTTGCGGATCGTCGTTCATAGCGGCATCGATGTCGTGTCCAACCAGGTGTGCTTCTCACTCATCGATCAACGTCCTGTGGAACACATGACCGGCCTTTGTTTGCAGCATGGCATCAAGCTGCTGTGCTACGGGACGGTCGCGGGCGGCTTTCTCACGGAGCGCTGGCTCGGTAAGCCGGAGCCAAGCTGCGCCGATTTGCGCACGTGGTCGCAGATGAAGTACAAGCGATTCATTGATACGGCCGGCGGTTGGGAGATTTTTCAGAAGCTTTTGCGCGCCGTCGAAAGTGTCGCCCGCCGGCACGGCGTTTCGATGGCCAATGTCGCTTGCCGCTACATTCTCGAGCAGCCTGCGGTCGGTGGCATCATCATCGGCGCGCGCCTCGGAGAAAGCGAGCATGTTCAGGACAATCTGCGCCTGTTCCAGTTTTCACTCGATGAGCCGAGTCGAGTCGCTATCGACGAGTCGTTGGCAAAACTGCGGCCCATTCCCGGTGACTGCGGCGATGAGTATCGCCAGCCGCCGTTTCTCACCGCCTCCGGCGATTTGAGCCATCACCTCGAAACGATGCCGCCGCCGTATTTGGCGCAAACGGGGCTGGATGGCCGGACCAAAGTATTAAGCGGCACGCCGTGGGAGGAGATCGCCGGTTTTTGCCGCGCGGTGCGTCGCGGCAATCGCATTTTGGTCTCGGGCACAACGGCGACACACGGCAGCCGCGCCATCGGCGGAGCAGATCCTGCCGCCCAGTTCCACTTCGCGATCGACAAGATTGCCGGAGCGCTCCAATCCCTTGGCGGACGCTTGCGGGACATCGTCCGAACTCGCGTGTACGTTCGCAACTTAAGGGATTGGGAGGCAGTGGCTCGCGCCCACGGTGAGCGGTTTCGCGACATTCAGCCGGCGAATACTTTAGTGCGGGCGCAGCTCGTGGGGGACGAGTACCTGGTCGAGGTGGAGGCGGAAGCTGTCGTGCCGGAGGCTGCATCGGTGCAATCCGATTCCTGGCGCGAAACGTAATTTCTATTATGAGTAATCAATCCATTAATCGTATGCCCTCTCGGCTTGCCGACTATCTCGATGCCGCCCGGCGCCATCGGTTCGTTGGGCGAGAGACCGAGCGCGCGGTCTTTCAATCCGCCTTGCTCGCGGAAACATTGCCGTTTTACGTGCTGCAGATTTTTGGCCCCGGCGACGTGGGCAAGACCACGCTGTTGCAGGAAATGGCCGCGCTTTGCCGGCAGCACGAGATCGTTCCCGTTTCTCTGGATGCGCGCAACGTCGATCCTTCGCCGCCGGCTTTTATTTTGGCTTTGCAACTGGCGATGAGCCTCGGCCCGGAAACCGCTCCGCTTGACGCGCTGGCGGCGCAGCCGGTGCGCAGCGTTATTTTCATCGACACCTACGAAAAGCTCAATCCGCTGGACGGCTGGTTGCGCGAAGTTTTTCTGCCGCAGCTTCCGGAAAAAGTGCTTTTGGTGATTGCCGGCCGCGAACCGCTTTCGCCCGGATGGCGCACGGACCCCGGCTGGAACGCGTTGGTGCGCATGCTGCCGTTGCGCAACCTCGGTCCGGAAGAAAGCCGCGCGTATCTCAGCCAGCGGCAGGTCGCGGCGGAGCAGCATCAATCGGTTCTCGATTTCACGCGCGGGCATCCGTTGGCGCTCTCGCTCGTCGCCGACGTTCTCGACCAGCGCCAGGATCAACGCTTCGTTCCGGAAGAAGCGCCCGACATGATCAAAACTTTGCTCGAACGCTTCGTGCAAAAAGTTCCCAGCCCGGCGCATCGCACGGCGTTGGAAGCCTCGGGGCTGTTGCACGTGATCACCGAGCCGGTTTTGGCCGAGCTGCTCCAGGTTGGCGACGCGCACGAATTGTTCGAGTGGCTGCGTTCGCTTTCCTTCATCGAATACGGCAAAGCCGGCTTGTTCCCGCACGATCTGGTGCGCGACGTGCTGGCGACCGAGCTGCGTTGGCGCAATCCCGATTGGTATGCAGAGCTGCACCATCGCGCACGGGCCTATTACGTCAAGCGCATGCAGCAAACACAGGGCGAGGAACAACGCCGCGTGTTGTTCGGATACATTTATTTGCACCGCATGAATCCGGTGGTGCGGCCGGTTTATGATTGGCAGGAGAGCGGCAACGTGTGGACGGACACGGCGCGCGAAGCTGATATTCCTGCGCTGCTGGCCATGGTCAACCAACACGAGGGAGATGAGTCGGCGCGCGCGGCAAAATATTGGTTTGACCGGCTTCCGGATTCCGTGCGCGTGTTTCGCAGCGGCCGGCAAGCTCCGGCAGGTTTTCTCGTGCTCTTGACGCTGGACCACGTGAGCGACGAGATGATCCAGAACGATCCCGCTCTTGATAGCGCTTTGAAATATTTGCAAAACCATGCGCCGCTGCGTTCCGGTGAAAAGTTGATGTATATGCGCTTTTGGATGGCCGGTGAAACCTATCAAGCGCATTCCCCCACCCAAAGTCGAATCTTCATCAACGTGGTGCAGAGCTATTTCTCCACTCCCGGCTTGGCCTTCACCTTTCTCGCGTTTGCAGCACCCGAGATTTGGGAGCAAGTCATGGCCTACGCCGATTTTGCGCGTGTGCCCGAAGCCGATTTTGCGATCGGCGGGCGGCGCTATGGTGTTTATGCACACGACTGGCGCGTTGCGCCGCTGCTAGCCTGGCTTGATTTCATGGCTGCCCGTGAATTATCGCAAGAACAAAATTATTCACCAGCATCGAAAGCGAGTCCCACCGTTGTTCTTAGCGAGCCGGATTTCGCGGCTGCGATACACGAGGCGTTGCGCACTTATGCACGTCCGGACAATTTGCGCACCAGCCCGCTGCTGCGCTCGCGCCTGGTGATCGAGCTGGCCAAACCCGGCGACGGCGAGGCCGAGCGCATTGCCCTGCTGCTCGATTTGATTCGTGACGCCGCCAAATCATTGGAAGCATCGCCGCGCGAAGCGAAGCTGTATCGCGTGCTGCATCGCACATATTTTAACCCCGCTGAAAGCCAGGAGCTCGCTGCCGAGGCGCTCAGCCTTCCTTTCAGCACCTATCGGCGTTATCTCAAAGCCGCCATCACGCGCGTTACGGAAACTCTCTGGCATAAGGAAATCAGCTTATGAAATTAAATCTTGCATTTGAGATTCCCTTGATTATATTCGATGAAACAAGTTTTGGTCTGATAAAATTTAAATGAGGTAACGCTTGTTGAAGTATTGAATAAAAACTTTTTCCTTCAGCATCTATGAGTGATAACCGCTCCACCGGCGCGGCGCCGCCAACAGCACTCCTTCCCACCAAGCTCTACATCCCACCGGCGCGCACCGATCTCGTGCAACGCCGGCATTTGACCAACCGGCTGAACGAGGGCATGCAACGCCGGCTCACGCTGATCTCCGCTCCCGCAGGTTTTGGCAAAACCACGCTCCTGGGCGAATGGATTCCCACCAGCAGCCGTTGTGTCACCTGGGTTTCGCTGGATAAAGGCGATAACGACGCGATACGCTTTTGGACTTATGTCATAGCGGCGCTGCAAATGCTGCGGAGCGATCTCGGCAAAAAAACCCAGGGGCTGCTCAATTCTCCCCAACCGCCAACTTTCGAAACGATACTCACCAGCCTGGTCAACGAGATTGCCGCTTTCCCCGATGTCTTCGCGCTCGTGCTGGACGATTACCACGTCATCGAAGCGCCGCCGATCCACGAGGCTCTCGCTTTTTTGCTCGAGCATCTGCCGCGCAACATGCACGTCATCATCACCAGCCGCGCCGATCCCGCGCTGCCGCTGGCACGTTTGCGCGCCCAGCGTGAGATGACGGAATTGCGCGCGCACGATTTGCGTTTTACGCTCGCCGAATCAGCCGCTTTTCTCAACGAGGTCATGAAAATTGGCATCGAAGAAAAAGACATTGCGGCGCTGGATCAGCGCACCGAAGGTTGGATCGCCGGCTTGCAACTGGCCGCACTGTCGATGCAGGGCCGCGACGACGTTTCCGCTTTCATCAAAGCCTTCACCGGCGACGACCGCTACATTTTGGATTATCTCATTGAAGAAGTCTTTCGCCGCCAGCCCGAGCACATTCAAAATTTTCTCTTGCAAACTTCGATTCTCGAGCGCTTGTGCGGCTCGCTGTGCGACGCGATTTTGATTACGGATCACGAATCACGGATTACGGAACCACAGGCCGTCATCCGTAATCCGCAATTCGTAACCAGTAATTCACAAGCCATGCTCGAGCATCTGGAGCGCGCCAATCTCTTCATCGTCCCGCTGGACGACAAGCGGCAATGGTATCGTTACCATCATCTCTTTGCCGATCTGTTGCGCTTTCGTCTGCAACAACAAAAAACGGGATGAGCCGCGAGCTGCATCTGCGCGCGAGCAACTGGTATGAGCAAAACGGCTGGCTCCGCGAGGCGGTCGATCATGCGCTGGCGGCGCAAGAATGGTCGCGCGCCATGGCGCTAATGGAGCGCCTCATGGCGGTGCCGACGTTTAGACACGGCCGGTACGCCACGATACATGCCTGGCTGGAGAAACTGCCGGAAACCGAATGGCAAACCAGGCCCGATCTCTGTCTCTGGTATGCTTGGGCCTTGCTGGTCTCCAACAAGCCCGAGCAATATGAGCTGCCGCTGCGTGTGGCTGAACGGGTGTGGCAAGCTCAGGCAAATACGCTCAAGTTGGCGCAAGTCCATATGGTTCGTGCCATGGAGACGAATTTCAAGGGAGAAGTGTCAGAAACGATTGCGCTCGCTGCCAGTGCGCTGCGTGATCTTGCCCAGGATGATCGAATAAACCGCGGCATCGCGAGTTTTCTACTGGGCTGCGGTTATGCCTTCGCTGGCAAGGTAGCTGAAGCAACAGCGACTTTGCTCGCCGCGCGCACCGGCAGCCGCGAAGCCGGCGATCTCAGCATTGAGCTGGCGGCGATGGAAGTATTGGGTTACGTGCAGATGCTGCAAGGAAAATTGCGTGCCGCCCAAGAATCTTATCAGGAAGTGCTTCGGCGTTATGATAACCGCTTTCATAACCAAGCGATTCGTGCCAATATCGGCATGGGTGTGATCCACCGCGAATGGAATGATTTCGCCGCGGCGCGACGTTATTTGGATAGCGCTTTGGAGATCGACCGAAAGACGGGCTTTGGCAAAAAGTGGCCCTGGCTCAATGTTGAAAACGGTCGCATACACGCAGCCGCCGGCGAGATGGAGTCCGCCATCGCGGAGATGAATCGCGCCATCGCGCTGGGCGGGCAAATTGGCAACCGCCGCATTGCCTGGGAAGCGCGCGCCTATCTTGCCCGCTTTGGGCTGGTACAGGGAAATTCAACCGTGATAGAAAAATGGATGGCGCAATTCGCGCTGCAACATGATGGCGATATTCAGGAAGGCCACGAAATTGAGTATTTGACGCAAGCGCGATTGCTGCTCAGCAAAAGTGAATATGCGGCGGCTGGGGAATTATCGCAGCGCGTGCAGCAAGCTGCAGAAGCCGACGGCAGAATGAGCAGCGTGATAGAATGCCTTACGCTCGAAGCGCTTGCCCTGCACGCGCAGCGCCAATTGGAACCGGCTTGCTTACGACTTGCCAAAGCATTGGCGCTGGCTGAACCTGAAAACTTCATGCGCGTGTTTGTAGATGAAGGCGCGCCGATGGCGGCATTGCTGCGGGATTTTGTCAAAGCCCGGCAAAAGGAAAATTCCTCCGGCGCCAACCAGCTTTTGCAGAGCTATGCGATCAAGTTGCTCTCCGTATTTCCACCGGAACAGGTGCCGGCCGCGATTCAATCCCACAAAACCGCAGCGGGATTGCCGGCCTCTTATCTCGTCGATCCGCTGAGCGAGCGCGAATTGGAAATTTTGAAGCTCGTTGCCGAGGGCTTCTCCAACCAGGAAATCGGCCGCAAGCTTTTTGTAGCGACCAGCACGGTGAAGCGGCACATCAACAACATCTACGCGAAGCTCGACGTCCACAGCCGCACGCAGGCGGTGGCGAAGGGGAAGGAACTGAAGGTGCTGGCGGATTAACTCATTGAGCCTTCCGAGCTTTTTGTTGATTTTTTCCAAAACGTTTGTATATTTTTTATTAAGATTGAAACCGTAACTTTCCAAATCACTGGAAGCGTGGAATATGAAAACCATTCAATTAACCCTGGATGATGACTTGCTTGATCGCGTTAATCATGCAATTGCGCAACAACAAACCTCATTGCACTTGTGAGACGCTTGATTATATTCGATGGAGCCAGCCTTGGTCTGATGAAAGGAGATAGCAATTACTGGAGTATTGAATAAAAACTTTTCATTCCAGCCACTATGAGCGATAACCGCCCCGACGGCGCGGCGCCACAAGGCTCACTGCTCACCACCAAGCTTTTCATCCCGCCGGCTCGCGCCGATCTCGTTCTGCGCCCACGCTTGACCGACCGGCTCAACGAGGGCGTGAAGCGCAAGCTCACGCTCATCTCTGCCCCCGCCGGATTCGGCAAGACCACCTTGTTGGGCGAATGGATTCCGTGCAGCGAGCGCTGCGTCACCTGGGTCTCGTTGGATAAAAACGACAACGATCCCATCCGCTTTTGGCATTATGTCATCGCCGCGCTGCAAATGCTGCAGAGCAACTTGGGCAAGAACACCCAAGCTTTGCTTGATTCCCCTGCGCCACCTTCCTTTGAAACGAGCCTCACAAGTTTGGTGAATGAGATCACCACTTTCCCCGACGCCTTTGTGCTCGTGCTCGACGATTATCACGTCATCGCCGCCCAACCGATTCATGACGGCCTCGCCTTTTTGCTCGAGCATCTGCCGCGCAACATGCACGTGATCATCACCGGTCGCTCTGATCCGGCGCTGCCACTTTCACGCTGGCGCGCCCGGCGCGAGATGACGGAATTGCGCGCTCACGATTTACGTTTTACGCTCGCCGAATCCACGGCTTTTCCCAATGAGGTCATGAAAATCGGCCTCATCGAAGAGGATGTTGCGGCGTTGGATAGCCGCACCGAGGGATGGATTGCCGGTCTGCAGTTAGCCGCGCTTTCCGTGCATGGCCGCGATGATATTTCCGCTTTCATCCAAGCCTTCACCGGCGACGACCGTTACATTTTGGACTACCTGGTTGAAGAAGTATTTCAAC
This sequence comes from Candidatus Zhuqueibacterota bacterium, assembly GCA_022616415.1. GTDB lineage: Bacteria > Zhuqueibacterota > Zhuqueibacteria > Zhuqueibacterales > Zhuqueibacteraceae > Zhuqueibacter. The sequence continues at coordinate 90,463 of JAKEEU010000250.1, forward strand.
GCCAACCCGAAACCATTCAAATTTTCTGCAAAAAGCGGAGCGCGCCTGGCAAGACGAAGGGAACCGGCACAAGCTCTCCACCGTGTGGACGGCGCGCGCCTTCATTGCTTTTGGTCAAGGCAATGCAGCCAATGCATTGGAATGCGGCCAAAAGGCTGTGGGACTCATGAACGCCGACAATCCCATGGAGCGGGCCGTGAGCAAGTTTGCCCTGGCCAGCGCCTATTATTTGTCAGGGCGACTAACCGAAGCGGAACCGGCTTTTAAGGAGACCGTCTCCGCCAGCGCCAAAGCCGGTCATCTCGTGGTGCATATCGGCTCCACGGCTTTTGTGGGACACACGCAAGCAGCGCTGGGCAGGTTACGTGAGGCTGCTGAAACGCTGCGGGGCGTGATGGGTTTTGAGATTCATCAGTTTCCCGTACAATTAAGCTACGTGCACAGCTTGATGTGCGATCTGCAACGAGAATGGAACCATCTCGATGCTGCCGAGAATCACTTGGGGATCTGTCTTCGCATCGTCAGGGAACGTGGACAAGAGGCGGGCTGGTTGCTCGCTTCAGAATGGCTGAAGTGTCTCGTTCTAATGTTGTTGACCCGCGGTGATCAACAACAGGCTCGGCAACTCACCGAGCAGGGACTGAAAATCACTCAAAAATCCGGCAATGCCGTTTCGAGCCAACAAGCCAAATCTTTGCGGGCGCGGCTGTGTTTGCAGCAGGAAGATTTGCCCGCGGCGACGCGTTGGGCGGAAGAGAGCAAGCTTGGTGTGAATAATGCGCTTGCGTTTGGCCGTGAGATCGAACACCTCACTTTTGCGCGGTTGCTCCTCGCACAAGGCAAGCCGGATGAAGCCATAAAATTATTGCATCGTCTTCAGGACGCAGCCGAAGTCGCAGGCCGGATGCGGAGTGTAGTTGAGATTTTGATGCTCCAGGCGCTGGCGTACCGGATGCAAGGGGAAATCAAACCAGCCGTTCATATCTTAGAGCGGGCACTCAAACTCGCTGAGCCGGAAGGCTACATCCGCACCTTCGCGGACGAGGGCGCGCCGATGGTGGAATTGCTGCAGCAATTTATCCGAGAGCGACAAAAAGAAAGTCTGCCGGAGTCGAGCCGTGTTTTGCAGAATTATGTGATGAAGTTGCTCGCTTCATTTCCACCGGAGCTGGTGCCGGCGGCGATTCAAACCCACAAAACCTCAGCATCATTGCCGACTTCGTATCTGGTCGATCCGCTGAGTGAGCGTGAATTGGAAGTCCTGAAACTCATTGCCAACGGCTTATCCAACCCAGAAATCGGCAGAAAACTTTTTCTGGCGACCAGCACGGTGAAACGGCACATCAACAACATCTACGCCAAGCTGGATGTCCACAGTCCCGCTTTGCGGGATGGCGAAGGGGAAGGAGTTGAAGGTGTTGGCGGATTGATTTTTGATTTGAAGCACAATTTGCATTCTTCATATTTTTTGATATATTTGAATAGGAGCAGCCATAAAGAAATCAAAAATATGAAATGCAAAAAGGCCAATACACGAAACAAGGCACAGTGGCGCTCCGTCTTATTCAGTCATTTCAATTATAGGTTTACGCTATGAGCACATTATCAACCCGCCAACAGCATTATGAAGAGATTCGCAAGTTGCTCTCTTATCTCTCGGTGGAAGAGCAATTACGGCTTATTAGTGAAATCTCGATTAAGTTGCATAAAACAATTTCAGCACAGTCGCCCGAGAAGAAAACACCCGTCGCTCAAGCCGGTTCTGTGAAAGGCAAATACGCCTACGTTCCGACCAGCAGCGACCGCTTTGCGCAACGCAAGCAGGAAGAAATCGACATCATGAGTTCGATCCGGTAGCGGCAAGCGGTATTTGCTCCGTGAAGTTTATTCGATGATCGATTATGCAAGGTTCCTGCCTGTATCGGTAGAAGTAAACGCCTCCGGCCAGCCGCCGTGCTCCTTGATAACCGCGTCAATCTCACCCATCAGACGGATTGTTTCGTGCAGGGCGACGACGATTTTAGCATAGTGCGTTTTGTCTTCGACACTCAATGTCCGCTCATGCCGCTGTCGCTCTTTCAGCCATTTTTGGCAAACTTGATAGCCGCCGATGTGGAATTCCCACACGTTTTCGGGAACGCCATTGAAACCTTTATCTTGTTGATTCACGCATTAGCTAAACTTCTCGGGATAGCTTTTGAAGTCGAACATAAATATAGCGCGGCTATCCGCTCATCAATCTCCTGCTCTAATTTCGCCACGCGTTTTGCACTAACGGGTGGCAACGGGCAGCCATGCTCCGCAAACTCGGCAAGAATGTCATCAACCAATTTTACGATTTCCATTTGTTGCTCCATAGGAATCGGTGGGATGGGCAGTGGCTTCCAATCGTCGGGATAGATATTAATTTTGCTTCTTCGTCGCTTGTTTACAAAATTTTTGGCAAATGTAGAATTCATAACCGCCAGCACATACTTAAGGTGAAACTGTTTTGAGATTTTCTCACGCTCTTCACGGTCACCTGTGGGGTTTTGTGAGTGATACTTTGCTGTCTTATTGATGGAGTTGTTCACCACGCCTCTAAGGTAATGCCACGGGACGACAGATGAGGCCGAATGGTTATGTAATAATTTTCGATTATCGTAAACAACCCGAAGTATTTCACCGCCGATGTCCATCGTAATGAGTTTTTCTGGGACCGCGTAAAGTTGCGAGAATGTCGGACGACGGAACATGGTAGGTGCGCGTCTGGTATCCCATTCTAAATACTGAATACGGCGTGGAACCCACTTCACAATATCTCTGCCTTGAATAAAGGGTCTAGGATGCAGTTTGTCTTTAACGGGAGATATAAGGTCTTCCGTTTTAAACGCTCTGTGATGATAACGCTCGTCAGCGTGAATCACCATGCCCTTACTCATGTAGCAAATCATTCCTAGTGTAACTAGTGTCTGTCCGGGAAATAAAAAATTACAAAAAACTTGACTTCGTATAATTTTTTATTATATTATTAAAATGAAAACACACAAAGCAAAAACAA
>JAKEEU010000251.1 GCA_022616415.1 Candidatus Zhuqueibacterota bacterium
CGGTTTTGCCCTGATCCGGAAACGCCTGCGTTGGCAGGACATCGAAAGCATCGAAGAAGCGCCGTATCTTTTCTCACGCTTTTTAGGCTGGGGCGTCCGCTACGATATGCGTGGCACCTTCGGCTTTATCGCGCGTAGCGGCATGGGGGTGCAAATCCAAACCCGCCATCGCTGGCGCTATTTCGTCTCCACCGATCAGCCCCACCTGCTGCTGGATATTGCCAAAGCGCAAATCAAGCACACCCACAACTGACAAGCGGCGTTTTTATTTTGAAGAAATCGTTTTTTTGGGGTAACAGTTTCAAGCGTCAAGCGCTCAACCACGCTTCGACCTTTTCGCCGCGCAACTCCGCCAGACGAACCACCGTCTCGCCGATTTTGTTGTTTGGCGTCGAGGCGCCGGCGGTGAGGCCGATTTTGACCGGCCCTGCCGCAAGCCAGTCGCGGGTTTCAACCTCCTCGCTTTGGCCGAACGGCTTGTGGCGAATCAGCTCGGCGCTCATCAAACAGCGGGGATCCTCGATGTGATAAGCGCGGGTGTATTGGCTCGCGAGCGCCGCGAGATGGTTGGTGTTGCTGCTGTTGTAGCCGCCGACAATGAGCATGAGGTCGAGCTGGTGCGAGGTCACCAATTTCATCACCGCGTCCTGCCGATCCTGTGTCGCGCTGCAAATCGTGTCAAAATTGCGGAAGTGGGCATCGTCGGCGCCGTACTTTGACAGTATAGCTTGTTTCAGCCGCTCCGCAATCGCCAGCGATTCGCTGCTGAGCATCGTGGTCTGATTAGCCACGCCGATTTTCTGCAAGTGTAAATCCGGATCGAAGCCCGGCGAGATCGCTTTGACAAAATGGGCGAGCAGCTCCTCGCGAGATAATTTTCCTAAAATAAAATCGCAAACCCGCTCGGCCTCTTCCATATTCCTCACCACGAGATAATGCCCGCCCGGATACTTCGTCGCCTGGCTCGAAGTGGCTTTCGTCTCCTCGTGAAAATACTTGCCGTGAATCACTGACGTGAAGCCGTCCCGCGCATATTGCTCAACGCGCTTCCAGACGTTGAGCACCGAGCCGCAGGTGGTATCCACGAGAATGCAGCCGGCGGCCGAAAGCTGCTTGAACTCGTTGATCGTTACCCCAAATGCCGGCAGAATGACCACGTCTTCCGGCGCGAGATTTTCCGCGCTGACGCCATTGCTATATTGGCCGGAGAGAAAACCGATGCCCATCTCGATCATGCGGCGATTGACGTGTGGGTTGTGAATGATCTCGCCGGTCAGAAAAATGCGCCGGTCGGGAAATTTCTCCCGCGCCTGGTAGGCATATTCGACGGCGCGATCCACGCCGTAGCAAAAACCGAATTCCTGCGCCAGATGGATTTCCATATCGGCAATGCGCAAGGTAAAATCATGGCGGCGCAGATAATCGACAATGTGGCTGTGATAATCGCGCTCAAGCAGCCCCTGGGCGACGGCCTTCAAGCCCAAGCCTTTTTGGAAGTATTGCGTCGAGGGAGGTTGTTGTGCGAGAGGTGTTGTGCTCAAGTTGGTTGTCCTTTGGATTAATAATTTTCCAAAAATTTTCGTGTCAAAACTGGTTCAGACTGGTCGACATGAGAAGCCGTCGTTGCCGTTTAATGGATAAACTCAAAGTGCCGTATATCTGACGGTGCTACCCCAACGGGGTCTTTCGTGATGAGTATTACATCTTTTTTCAGAGCATGAGCGATTCCGAGCTCATAAAAAACATTGGGATTTCTGCCGGAGCAGTCGGCGATAATTACATCGGCGTCCCGTATGAGATCGTTGATCTTATCAAGAAATGGTTTTGTCAAAATCCGATCATCAGCGCGCTCACAACCGATGCCGTGATGTTGCTCGATATGCTGTTTGAGATAAAGATAGAAGTAATGTAGCTCAGGAACAAAGGGCATCATCACGAAGCATTTGCGTTTTACCTCGGGCATAAGTACGCCTCTCGTAAAAGTCAAATTTAGGCGGTCTTGCGATCCTGAGAGTTGTTCATATTTCTTTTATCCCTTACATGTTGTACGGTTTGTAAGGCATTCCGACTTCTGGGCTTTTTATAGGTTTCTTATAAGTACGCGCGCTTTTCCATTCGCCCAAGTAGCGATTTGCCCAAAATTGAATTTTATGGTGCAAATCATTAGGTTTTGACGGATCGTAGACAAGAAAGAAATTTCCGGCCACGTCAGAAGGCAAACGGCCAACGCCTTGCTGTACAATAAAAAGCACCGGCCTCCCCATCGCATGAGCAAATCCCGCCTCGTACATGACATTGGGATTGTCTCCGGTTACGTCAGCAATGATGAGATCCGCGCGCTCGATGGCGCGAAATGTGGTGCCAATCAGGGGGGAGTTGGCGATGACATTCTCATCAAACAAAATCGGCTCGATTCCGCTTTCTCGCAGTGCATTAGCCATGACCCGACGCAGAGGAAGAAATTCTTCCGACATTGGCGTCAGCAATACACATTGACGGGTGTCTGTATCAAACATATTTGTTCCCTCTTTTTGTTATCGTTCAATCACAGCATATTCAGTATGTTTTCTGAATTTGGGATAGTGAAATCCTAAACGATATGCGCTTTGGGAATTTCAGCTTCGACCAACTCGGCGGCTATCCTATGCAGGATCACCTCCTAGATCTCACCAAAATCAAGATACAAAATCTGCTCTTCACTTTCAACCGAAATTTTAAAACTCCCATCAAGACACAATCCCATTGATCCAAAACTCCGGTAATCTGCCATCCTATTTTACTTGTGATACGGCTCCCCCCGCAAAATCGTAAACGCGCGGTAAAGCTGTTCGAGCAACACGACGCGCGCCAACTCGTGCGGCAGGGTCATCGCCGAGAGTGAGAGCCGGAGGTTGGCTTTGGCAATGATTTGCGCATCCAACCCCACCGGGCCACCAACGACGAAATCCATCTTGCGGATGCCGGCGTCGATCTGCCGGCGCAAGATTTGTGCGAGCTGCTCGCTGCTCAACGACTTGCCTTCACGATCGAGCGCGACGAGATAATTCCCGGCCTCGAGGGCTTGGGTAATCATTTTCCCTTCTTCGGTGCGCGCGGCATGGTCCGGCAAACCTTTGCCGACGGCGTCGCGAACTTCAACGAAATCGAAATTCGCGTAGTGTTGCAAGCGTTTTTCATACTCGGCGGCAGCCGGCAGCCAAATCGAGCCGCGCAGTTTTCCGACGGCGATGAGACGAAGATGTAATGGGAAAAAGGGCATGATAAAAGTGTTTGCCAGTTTGCTGGTTTACTGGTTTTCCAGTTGAGCGGTTTAATGGGATAACCGGTTAACTGGCTAGCGGGCCAACCGGCTAACGTCTCTCAGTATCTCAAAAAATCCCGGAAAAGAAATATCCGCGCATTCGGCGCCGCGAATCGTTGTCGGCGAATCGGCCAGCAAACCGGCGATGGCGAAAGCCATAGCGATGCGATGATCGCCGTAAGAGTCGATTTCCGCGCCGTGTAATCGTGTTGGGCCGGTGATCACGAGGCCATCCGGCAATTCTTCAACGGTTGCCCCCATGGCGCGCAGATTGTACGCGAGCGCGGCAATGCGGTCACTCTCTTTTACCCGCAATTCTTTGGCGTCACGTATGCGTGTTTCACCCTCGGCTTGCGTGGCGAGAATGGCGAGTATGGGAATTTCGTCAATCAACTGAGGAATGCGTTTGCCGGAAATGTTCACCCCGTGCAACGGTTGATGCCGCACTACCAAATCAGCAACCGGCTCGTAGGATTCGTTCTTTATGTTGGCGATCTCGATAGCAGCACCCATCTCTTTCGCAAAATCTAAAAAAGCCGTGCGGGTAGGATTGAGGCCGACACTCTCGATGATCAGCTCGCTTTCAGGCAAAAGCAACGCCGCTGCGAGAAAAAACGCCGCCGAAGAGAAGTCTCCTGGAACAAACACGGACGCAATGGACGGACGCAGACGACCACGGATGGAATGAACAAGCGCGGACGAAGTCGAACTATCCGGCATAAGGCGTATTTTGCCATTTGCCATTTGCAAGTCGTACCCCATTTTCCGCAACAACCGCTCGGTGTGGTCACGGGTTGGAAGCGGCTCTTCGACCACCGTTTCACCTTCCGCACCCAATCCTGCGAAGAGCAGACAGCTTTTCACTTGTGCCGAAGCAACCGGAAGCGTGTAGTGAATGCCTCGCAGTTTGCCGCCGCAGATGGTGAGTGGGGCGCAGCCATTTGCTTGCGCCGTAATCGTCGCGCCCATTTGCGTAAGCGGCTCGATAATGCGCCGCATCGGCCGCCGGCACAACGAAGCGTCGCCGCTGATGGTCGTGGTGAATGGCTGTGTGGCGAGGATGCCGGAAAGCAAGCGCATCGTGGAGCCGGAATTGCCGGCGTCGAGAAGTCCTGCTGGTTTTTGCAACCCCGCAACCCCGCAACCTTGCACGACGGTTTCGCCTTTTTGTTCTTGAATTGAAACGCCCAACTGTCGCAAGCAGCTCAGCGTGCTGCGCACATCTTCGCCCGGCGCCAGGCCGCGAATGCGCGTTTCACCTTCGGCAATCGCGCCGAGCATGAGCGCGCGGTGGGAGATGGATTTGTCGCCGGGGACGGTGAGGCGGCCACGAATGGTATGGGGAGGAAAAACGAAGGTGTTCATAAAAACGAGAGGATACTCATATTTTTAGCCGAAGGTATCGGGATTGCCAAGCTAAGCAAGATTAGAAAATATCCTTTATCTCCCCCGTCTTAACCTTTGATAGGCTTTGTCATGTTTGTCAATGAAACGAATTATGACTTTTTGCCTGAGACGATCTAGAAGATACAGGATGCGATAACCGCCAAAATGCAAACTCAGTTCCGCATGGCCTTTCATTTTTTCGTGATCGAGTTGATCAGCATTTTCGGCCAGCCAATCAATCTTTTTTACTATTTTGGCGGCTAAGTTCGGATTCTTTTGAGCTAACTTTTCAAGCCACACACGCGCCGGCCGTTCGTAGTTTATAGTGTACATTTTAACTAAATCGGAACGCCCAATTTTTTGAGCCGCTTTTTAAGCTCTGTGGAAGGCATGGCTTTATTGCGTGGAGAACGGCGGAGCTGTGACACCACGGATGGTTTCAATTCATAGTCGCTATAATGGCAGCGAAACCCTTGGGCATCAATAAATGACGCGTTCAGTTCACTCGGCAACTTAGAGGGGTGACTTTCTACGAATCGGCTGTAAGCATATTCGTTGAAAAAGACCTTATGGCCTGATTCATCGAGGTAATAACTCGGGCGCTGTTCTTGCCGGACGATTTCGCGTAAGAGTTCCTCGAAGGTCTCGCGAATCAGGTTTTTAAAATCTTTAGCATTGAGCCGAGCAACCGGCTTGTTCAAGGTTGAAGTAGCGATTTTTGCCATATTCCATTCCTAAAAAGTTGGAGAAATCAAATCAAACATTTCTCACGATGATTGCCCTGAAAG
>JAKEEU010000023.1 GCA_022616415.1 Candidatus Zhuqueibacterota bacterium
CAGGAGATTGGCATTCGCATGGCGCTGGGGGCGCGGCCGGACGAAGTGTTGTGGATGACGGTGCGCGGCGGGATGGTTTTTGCGGTCGCCGGCATCGCCATTGGGCTGGGCGCTGCGCTGTGGCTCTCGCGATTCATGCAGACGCTGCTGTTCGAAGTGAGCGTGGCCGACCCCACGGTGTACGCGGGCCTCGCAATTTTTCTTGCGGCCATCGCTTTGCTGGCCTGCTGGATTCCAGCGCGCCGGGCCGCGCGCGTCGATCCCATGGTCGCGCTGCGATATGAGTAACGCAGAAGGCAGAACGCAGAACTCAGAACTACAACCATTGGAACCGCGGATGAACACAGCGCGGCAGAGCCGCAACCAAGGAGATTCAAAATTCAAAATTCCAGATTCAAGACCAAGCCATAAGATGCGCGGAGGCGAAGGGCGCAAGGCACAAGGTAAAAGGCAAACGCCAAAGCACAAGGAAAAGGGAAAAGAGAACAAGCTCGAAATTCGTCGTGCCAGGCAAAGAAGGAAAAAGTAAGGAGGCAAAAGGAAAAAGTAAGAACACGAGGAGGAGAAAAAAGATAGTTGGCGGACACCGGTCCGTGTCCGTTCACCATATTCTATTTTTTATTTACGTATGGACTCAGAACCCAGAAATAAAAACCGTTGGGAACCACGGATGCACATAGATGAACACGGATGCAAGGAGGAAAAAGTAAAAAGGCAAAAAGAGGCCTGAGCCGGCCACGATAGGCCACGTCACGATCTATTGTTGCTTGTCTTTTTCCCTTTTGCCTTTTTCTTTTTGCATTTGTTCTATCTGTGTTCATCCGTGTTCATCCGTGGTTCCAGATGTCGTTCCAGAACTTGCGGTGTGAGGGGGCGCGTATGGAGACATGGTGGCTGGATTTGAAGCAGGGGATACGTAGCTTGCGGCGGGCGCCGGGGCTTACGGCGGTGGCGGTGCTGACGCTGGCGCTGGGGATCGGCGCCAATACGGCAATTTTCAGCGTGGTGCACGGGGTGCTGTTGAATC
>JAKEEU010000252.1 GCA_022616415.1 Candidatus Zhuqueibacterota bacterium
GCCCCACGATTTCTGCCTACAGCAACCGCGTTCCAGATTGAACTTCTTAAATCATTTGTAGATGCCGGACTATCGTCTGAAGATGCCAAGGTGTGTGAGTGGCTTGCCTCACATGGGCCAGCGACCATTAGGGACTTGATGGCAGATCTTGACGTCTCCAAAACAACTGCCCACAGGCGAATATCTAAACTTATAGCCGAAGGCTGGATCGAAGTTCTTGGCTCAGGTAAAAACACCTCTTATGGCTTACGCCGCATTAGGGTTTTTCGTGGAACGGAAGCAGAACGGTCAACTCAATAATTATCAATGCTTCAATAATAAGAATGGGACGCTAGCGGAACGCTAACTGATAGGCAGGGAATAATGAAAATTGCCGGAAAGACCACGATCAAATCTGCGGGCTTAACGGTTACCGAACAGTAATACGTGAGTAAGGGCTGGAAGATATGAACCGCGCGGCCATCCACGACATAACCCTCAAGGCACGCCAACTTTTGATGGCGGAAGCTTACGATCTCCTTGAGGGCATTTACGGCCTCCATGCAGATGGTCGTTTTGAATCGGCGAAGAATTTGCCGGCGATTCAAGCTCACGCAGACTTGCGCCAAACTCGTAAGCGATTGGAAAAATATCTGGAAGATGAAATAGCGGCTGGACTGCAACGTGCCGAGGCCATGCAAAAGTTGGTCAAAGAGGTCGCCTTCACCCATCTCAACCGCCTAGTGGCTTTTAAGATGCTGGAAGCGCGCAAACTGGTGCGAGGCGTGATCGATCGTTATCACGAATCCAATGCCTTCAAATTTTATCTTGCCGAGGAAGCGCACGCCGAGGACCTGAAACGCTATGAGGCCGGCACCTTGCCGCAAAACACACTGGGTGAAGGTCCGCGCGACACGGCCTATCGCCATTTCCTGCTGTGGCAGGCCGGAGAATTGGCTAAAGAACTGAACGTGCTCTTCGATCCCCACAACCTCGCCAGCCAGCTCTTTCCCCGACCGCGCGCCTTGCGCGAGCTGATCGAGATGCTCAACGCTGGCGAGCTGCGCGAGGCTTGGGCGCCCGGCAATGAGGAAACCATTGGGTGGGTGTATCAATTTTTCAATGAAGAAGAGAAAGCCGAGGTCTTTAAGCGACTTTACAAGCAGAAGCAGAAAATTCGTCGTGAAGACATCCCTGCTGCCACCCAGATTTTTACACCCCGTTGGATCGTTCGCTTTTTGGTTGAAAACACATTGGGACGTTTGTGGGCGGAGATGCACCCGGACTCCACATTAGCCGGTAAGCTCGAATATCTCGTTCCGCTTTCAGCACCAATTGCTACTCCAGCCAAACCGGTTCGTGAGATTCGCCTGCTCGACCCAGCTTGCGGAACTATGCACTTTGGCCTGGTGGCGTTTGATTTGCTGGTGGAAATGTATCGAGAAGAGCTGCAGCATGCTGGCGAGCCTGGTTGGCCCGACAAGCCCTCGGTGCAAAATCAAGAAGATATCCCCGCTGCAATCATTCGCCACAACCTTTATGGCATCGATCTCGATCTACGCGCGGTACAGCTTTCGGCGTTGACGTTGTATCTCAAGGCCAAAGTGCTCAACCCCAAAGCACAGTTGGTGGAAAGCCATCTCGCCTGCGCTGACATTCACATGCTCGACGGCGACCGGCTCAAGACTTTTCTTGCGGAAGCTGGTATCAATCGCCCGATTTACGGCCGTATTCTCACCGAGATGCAGAAGCGTGTCCACGATGCCGATCACCTTGGCTCTTTATTGCGCTTGGACGAAGAGATTCGTGCCTTGGTGGAAAAAGAGCGGCAGCGTTATGAACGCGAAGGCAACATTCTCGATTTCTTTGGTTGGTCGCAAGAACAATTCGAGAGCGAAGCCGGTCGTAAGGAATTTTGGGATATTCTCGAGGCACAGATCGGCCAGGCCTTGGATCACTTCGCCCGGCAGATGGCGGAAAAGGGCCACGATCAATCCTTCTTCGTTGGCGAGACTAACAAAGGCCTGCGTTTACTGGAAGTGATGTCCAACCGGTATGATATTGTTGTGACCAACCCGCCCTACATGACCAACCGTAACATGAATGCGATTCTTGATGATTATCTCAAGAAAAACTTCCCCGCAGCTAAGCGTGATTTGTATACCGCCTTTATCCAGCGTTGTAGCGAATGGCTGGCCGAAAGCGGTCGTCTGGGCATGATCACCCAGCAATCCTTCATGTTCATCTCATCCTATGAAGCGTTGCGAAAACACCTACGCGAGCGAACCGCGATTGAGACCATGTGCCACGTCGGCCCGCGCGCATTCGAAGAGGTGACCGGTGAGAAGGTGAATACCACGCTGTTCGTCCTCCGCCGCGAGACCAATGACCAGCGCCGCCAAAATGCGGTGGGCACCTATTTCCGCCAGGTCAAAGAGCCGGATGCCGCTGCCAAACAGCAGCGTTTCGAGCAGGCCTTGGCAAGACTGCAAAATGGCGAGGACGATCCACTGGTCTTCCGCTACCGCCAGGCCGACTTCGATGCCATCCCCGGCTCGCCGTGGGTGTATTGGATTACGCCAGGATTGCGCAAGCTGTTTGAGATGTTGCCGAAATTATTTGAGATTGCCATGCCAAAACATGGCATGTCAACTGGCAAGAATGAAAGGTTTCTGCGATTTTGGTGGGAAGTGGGCATTAAAAAGATAGGGTTCTCATTTCTTAATAGGAACACAGCAAAGGAGTCTGGGAATCGTTGGTTTCCGTATATGAAAGGTGGTACATTCTGTCGTTGGTACGGAAATCAGACTCAAGTTGTCAATTATTGGGCAAGTGGTGATGAACTGCTCGCTGCAAAGGATGATAATTCTGCACCCGGCCATCGTCATGACAATCCCGACTGCTACTTTCGCCGGGGCATAACCTGGACCGACCTCACCAGCGGCCGATTCAGCGCTCGCAGTTCGCCCGGCGGATTCATCTTTGATGTAGCCGGATCGTCTGTATTTCCCGATGACATCCCCTTGGTATTGGGGGTGATGAACTCTCGCTTCGCACAATATGCTTTAAACTTGATTAATCCAACTGTTCATGTTCAAGTTGGTGACTTGGCCCGATTACCAATTCCCAAAGAATCAAGTGCAGAACTACGTGAACTTGTCGAGCAAGTCATCGCCTTCGCCAAAGCCGATAGCACCGAAGACGAAACCACCTACGACTTCATCGCACCACCGTCGTGGAGAACTGGCATCGAAGACGTGACCAAACGCCACGCGCAACTGACTGATATCGAGCAACAGATCGACGAGGAGGTCTACCGACTCTATGGCATCAGCGAGACGGATCGCGCGGCCATTGAGGCGGAGCTTGCGGTGGCAGGCAGCGAGGACAGCGCGGAGGAGACTGAGGAAAATCAAGACGACGGGGAGACGGGGGGAGAGGGAGACGGGGAGAGTGCTTTGACTCGGGAGGAGTTGGCGCAGCGGTGGATCAGCTATGCTGTGGGTATCGCACTCGGGCGCTTCCCGCTTGATCCAGACTCGCCACGCACCACTGGCCACTGGTCACTCATCGCGCCGTTGGATGCAGAGCACGAAGACGATCTCGCTCGCAAGGTGGAAGAAGTGCTGGTTCATTTGCTGGGCGAAGCCGAGGCGCAGGAGATCTTGCGCACTGTGCTGGGCGAAGGTGATGAGATTCTTGTGTTGTTGCGTAACTATCTCGCTCGCGACTTTTTCAAAGAGCACATTCAGCGCTATCGCAAACGGCCGATTTACTGGATGCTGCAATCGCCCAAGAAGAATTATAGCGTCTACCTCTTCCACGAGCGCATCACCCGCGATACGCTGGCCTTGCTACGCGGCGTGCGCTATCTCGCCGGCAAGCGTAACGGTATTGCACAACGCCTTAAAGAAGTCCAGGCCAAAATTAAAACGACCGAGGGCCGAGAGAAAAAAGCCCTGGAAAAAGAGCAAGAGCGCTGGTTGGTGCAGCAGTCGGATTTGGAAGATTTCGATCAAGCGATCAAGCACGTGCTGGAAGCGCAGAACGAGCGCGGCGAAACCGTGGGCTGGGCGCCGGAATTAGATGATGGTGTCATTCTCAATCTCGCTCCGCTTCACGAGCTATTGCCCTCCTGGCAAGTTGAGCCCAAAAAATACTGGTCCCGCCTTGCGGGACAAGCCGGCGACTTCGATTGGTCGTTCACCGCCATGCGCTACTGGCCGGAGCGCGTGCTGGAAAAATGCCGGAAGAACAAGTCGTATGCGATCGCGCATGGGAGGTTGGAGGTTTATGAAATGAAAAACAAAGCAGAGATCAAGACAAAATGAAATCACAACATCGCTTATTGTCCATCAAAATTCGGGGCTATCGCCCCTTTCGAGATTTCGTCGCTCAATTTAGCCCGTTGGAAATTCTTGTCGGCGCTAATGGGTCGGGAAAGTCGAGCCTCTTCGAATTTCTCAAGTTTTTGCGCGACAGTCTTTATCAAGACATTCCTCCTGAAATCATGCCTGGCGCAATCGGCCAAAGGATTTTTCATATTCCCGGACCGGAAAAATTTTGGTGGAGGACTGAAATCGATACAGGATTGCCGGTGCCAATTCGTTATCAGGGAGAGCTCATGGGCCCAATCGGACGCACCCACATTTCCTTTGAGCGCGTGCAATCAGCCAAACTTCTTGGGCCGCCGCATACCAAGCCTTACTTGTTCATGAACATCAAGGAGCGTCATGGCGTCGTTCAAGACCCTGAATCGAAAAAATTGAAACGCCAGGAAATCGCCCTGGCGCGACCGAATCAACTTGCCCTCAGCACCATGACGAATCCGGCGCTGATTACGCTTTATCGTCTGCGGGAGTATATCCGTGGCTGGAGATTTTATAGCGCCTTCAATATCGCCAACGGCAAAATACGCAAATCCGTTCCGATTGAGCAGGAGCCGGTTCTGCACGAGGATGCGGGAAATTTAAGCTCAGTCTTACATTATATTATGACAGAACATCCGTTCCTGTTTGATGAACTGCAACAACACTTGCGCTCTGCCATACCTGGTTTCAAAGGCCTAACCGTGAAAGCCCGTGGTGGCCCCGGCGAAGTGATCGCCTTTTGGCAGGAAGAGGGAGTTGACAGTGATCTCAGCTTGGCTGATTTGTCGGATGGCATTCTTCGGTTGATTTGCTGGGTGGTGCTTTGTGTGCAACCGAACCCGCCATCGCTAATTTGTATTGACGAGCCGGATCAAGGCGTTCATCCCCGCACGTTGCCCATACTCGCCGGATTATTTGAAAAGGCCTGTGAGCGCACACAGATTCTTCTGGCTACTCATGCCTCCTATTTTTTAATGCAATTCGACCTTTCACGAATAGCCGTCTTTCGCAAAGAAAACGGCGAGGCTAAATTCATCAAGCCGCAAGATTCTAAAACCTTGCGAGAGAACCTGGCAGATTTTGGTCCCGAAGAGCTTGAGATGATGCATCGCAACGATGAACTGGAGCGACTCGCATGAGGGTGATCATTTACGTGGAAGGTCCATCCGATAAGGCCGCGATGAATGCCTTGTTGCGACCCTTGATTGAACAAAAACACCAGGAAGGCGTGACTATTGACTTTTTTGAGTCACCCGCCGGTGATAAGAAAGCGTCGGTATTGACCAAAGTTCCTCAAAAGGCTGTGAACATCATTCTTAACGATCCACATGCGGTCGTTGTGGCCATGCCGGATCTTTATCCGAAAGACAAGGTTTTTAAACACGAGACTGTCGTAGAGTTGACAAACGGCATTCTCAAGAATTTCGAGGAGGCTTTGGCGGCCAAGAAAACCAAGTCGCGTGCAGGAATACGCGATCGTTTCAAAGTCTTTTGCTTTAAGTACGAGCTGGAAGCGCTCCTTCTGGCTTCTCAAGAAGCTTTGCAAAACAGGCTTGGAGTGAAGGCTCTCAAGCCGGCTTGGCGAATCCCGGTGGAAGATCAAGACCATGATCATCCACCCAAGCAGATCGTTGAAAAGCTTTTCAGCAAATACGGCAAGAAGTATAAAGAGACAGTTGATGCGCCATTCATCTTGGGCATGAGTAACTATCAAAAAATCGCCGATCTCTGTCCGCAATGTTTTAAGCCGTTTGTAAAGTTTTTGTCTGGTCTGTAAAGAGGTAAACGTTAATGCGTCTCATCCCCGAAAAAGAATCCCTCACCGTCGAATTCAAGAGCGATCGAAATCGGCTCCCCGATCGCGATTTGGTGGCGGCAGCCGTTTGTCTGGCCAACACCGACGGCGGCGAGATTTATTTGGGGGTTGAAGATGATGGGACGGTCACCGGCCTGCATCCTCTTCATCAAAATCTGACTGGACTGGCCGCGCTGATTGCGAACCAAACCATTCCGCCGCTGAGTGTCAGAGTGGAAGCGCTCGATGCCGGCGGCCAGCGTGTCGCCAAAATTGCCGTGCCCAAATCCACCCGGCTGGTGGCCACTTCGGAAGGATTGCTGCAACGCCGTCGTTTGATGGCCGATGGCTCACCGCAGTGTGTGCCTTTTTATCCGCATGAATTTATTCAGCGGCAAGCCGATCTGGGGTTGATGGATTATTCGAGCCTTCCGGTGGCCGGAACAACAGTCGATGATCTCGATCCCTTGGAGCGCGAACGCCTGCGGCAAATGATCGACCGGTATGGAGGGGATCGCACCTTGCTGCCGCTCAACGATGAGGAATTGGATGGCGCGCTCGGGCTTGTGGTTCGGCACAATGGGCAACGTGTTCCGACGGTTACCGGCTTGTTGATTCTCGGCCGTGAAGCAGCGCTTCGGGAGCATTTGCCGACATACGAAGTGGCTTTTCAAGTGCTGAAAGGGACGCAGGTCCGCGTGAATGATTTTTATCGCATGCCGCTGCTCAAAACATTTGAGCGCGTCACCGAGCAGATGGAAGCCCGTATCGAAGAGGACGAAATCCAGGTTGGATTGTTCCGCGTGCCGATTCCAACTTTCGATAAACGAGCTTATCGCGAGGCCTTGCTCAATGCGCTGATGCATCGGGATTATACCCGGCTGGGGGCCGTTCACATGCGTTGGGAATCTGATGGCTTGGTCGTCAGCAATCCCGGCGGGTTTGTGGAGGGCGTGACGCTGGAGAATTTGCTGGTGGTCGAGCCTAAGCCGCGCAATCCGCTCTTGGCGGATGTGATCAAGAGAATTGGCCTGGTGGAGCGAACCGGCCGGGGCATTGACATGATCTACCAAGGGTTGCTCCGTTACGGCCGGCCAGAGCCGGATTACTCGCGCACCGATACGACCACTGTCGTGGTGCAGTTGAGCAGCGCCAAACCGGATTTGGCTTTCCTGCAAATGATCTTGGAAACGGAGGAACGCACCGGCTCGCCCGTCCCACTTGATGCCATGATTGTGTTGGCGAGACTGCGCCACGAACGGCGTATTGATACGAGCACTGTATCGCAGGCAATTCAAAAAGACCAGGCGGCTGCTCGCGGCGTTTTGGAGAAGCTGGTCGAAATCGGATTGATTGAGGCGCATGGCGCAAAGAAAGGGCGCACCTACACGCTCAGCGCCAAAGTCTATCAGAAATTCGGCCAAAGCGCTGATTATGTTCGGCAGGCAGGATTTGATCCCATCCAGCAGGAGCAGATGGTGCTGCAATATGTTCGGAAGCATCGGCGTATTACTCGGCAGGAAGCAGCAGAGCTTTGTCGAATCACTTCCGATCAAGCCAAGCGTCTACTGGCAAATATGGCCCGGAGGAAAATGTTGACAAAGCGGGGATTGCGTAAGGGTTCTTTCTATGAGATTGGCCCAAATTTATGGGCGCGTCCATAAAAAATATGGGCGCGTCCATAAATATGGGCGGAAGCCCAAATGTAGATCACATCAACTACCATCTTCGTAATTTCCATGATTCCAAAAGGTTGAATTTGGTGTGATCCGTGCCAGAGATCACAAAAACGTGTGTTATCGATCAAAAAACACGCGCGCGTGTTTCGGAAACGAGCGCGCGTGAAAAATTATGAGTGCGCCCATAAGTTTTATAAGCGCGCTCATAAATATGAGCGGTGTCTACAGTTGCGTTGCCAAAATCAACTCCGAAAATCCGCATAATTGCTCAAAAAACAAACGTGCGTGTTTCGGAAACGCGTGCGCGTGAAAAATATGAGCGCGCCCATAAAATTTGCGGGCGCGCCCGAAATTACGGGCGAAACCCCAAATGTTGAATGAAAATGTTTTAACCGAACAAAATCCGTCGGAGAGACTTTCTCTGATTTCACTTTCCGAAAGGGATTTCCCATGCTCCATCGCACCATCCTCTCACTAACATTATTAGTTGCAAATATTATCTTTTTTTGTTACTTTATGCAATAGATAGCGTTGGCTTTCGTAACAAAACACCTGGTCTCAGAATATGAAATCCAAATCCTTGGCAGAATATGTCGATGGTCTGCAGCGGAATGGACGTTACACGTTCACCAAAGCTGAAGCACAACAGGCTATTTCAACGCCGGATGACGTGCTGAAAGTGTCGTTGTGGCGCTTGGCAAAGAAACACCGTATCGTCATGATTCGCCAGGGATTTTACGTGATCGTGCCTTTGGAATATGCCGCAAGAGGCTTCCTTCCGCCGGAATGGTTCATTGCAGACTTAATGAGTTTTATGGGACAGCCTTATTACGTGGGATTGTTATCAGCGGCAGCCCTCCATGGCGCGGCGCACCAGCAGCCGCAAGAATTCCACGTGGTCATCCCAACAGCGGAACGCACGATAAGCATCGACGGTCTCCGCATCAGATTTTTCAAAAAAGCCGGCATGGAAGCCTCGCCGGTTGAGAATGTGAAGACGCCGACAGGATTCATGAAAGTATCCAATCCTGCGGTTACGGCAATCGACTTGGTTCGCTATGCCCAACGGATTGGAGGACTGGATCGTACTCTCACGGTCTTGCAGGAATTGCGTGAGCGCATCACTACCAAAATGTTGCTCGAGGCGGCGATTTCGGAACAACAGTTGTCGTTGGTTCAACGCTTGGGATTGTTGCTGCAAAAAACAGGAGACGGCGAGGTGATCGAACGGCTTGCCGATTGGATACGTGCACGCAACCCCAGAGAAACGCCGCTCGATCCGGCATTGCCGAGAAAAGGTTTTTCCCGCGACCCACGTTGGAAAGTCATCCTTAATGCCGAATTACCGAAAGTTTGCTGAGGCCTGAAATCGCTTATGATGTTGAGCAAGCCTATCACCTTGTCCAAACCTCGTTGGTGGACTTGTTGTAGGGCAACAAGATTGGAGCGCGTGGCATGAACACAAAGCTCATGGGCATGATCGCCGAATATCTTCGCAACTTAATTGCCAAACAAGTGGACGACCATGGGTTGGTGCTGTGGTTCGATCCCGAGGGACATTACGCAAAGGTCGCGAGTGACCTGGCCATTCCCAACACCACGGTCGCGCGTTACGACGGCAGTTTCTTTGCATTGCGCCATCAAATCGAGCCGCTCCTGCAAGGCATCGAGCCGCCACGTCTGGTGGTTTACATTCCCCGCGATCGCAGCCGAACCCACAGCGCCATGATCGAGGCCGAGACTGCCGGCGTCATCATGCAGCCAGGACAACAGCCGCCGAGTCGCAACACGCGGCTGTCCATTGTGGCGCGCAACGCCTTGAAACAGAGCAAGCAATGGACGGAGGAGGACGCGGAACAGGTTGCCAAAGACATCGAAGCGGGAAAATACCAATCGCTGGATGAAATCGAGCAAATCGTGGTACGGCGCGGCGAAGCAACCGGGGTGTTGCAATTGCTCTTCGGCACGGGTGACCCGGTTGAAGTGGCATTGAAGTTTTTAAGCGATTCCAGCCCGGACGCCGGGATACAGGACAAATACGCCCTTCCCGAACTCACTCAGCTCATGAACGCCAAATTTGGCATCGGCACCATGAACGACGAGACCGTGGAACCCTATCGCACGCGGCTGGCGCGACATCTTCTCACCACGGACTTGGCTGCGACTTTGGCAGGAGAGCTTCCTGCGCAGTTGAGCGCCGTGCCACGCGCAACAACTTCTGTAGCCGTCGAGGCGTGTGTCCATCTTGCCAAAACCTGGCGCAACCGGCGCGACCTGCAACAAAGCTACGCCCATCATGCCGAGCGCGTGGCAAAAGAGCTCAACCTTGTCGCGAATGAATTCAAACCGGATCAAATTACCCAGGTCGAAACTTTTTTGGAAATCGAAAGCGCCTTGCAACGCGGCGTTGAGTCGTTGCTGTCGCAATCCGTCACCGACGAGCTGCTGCAATTGGCGCGGCAGCGACAATCGAGTTTTTGGTCGGAGCTGATGCCGGAGGTTCAAGCCCACTGGGCTTTAATCGCGGTTTCCGGCCAACTCTTGAGCGAAGCGGACCGAATTGAAAGCGAGATCAAGTCCGCCAAGAATGCCAAAACCATTTTTGAGACCTACACTGCCGGCGAGCAGCCCTGGTGCTTGCTTGACACCCAGCACCGGCACTTGGAACGCCGCTTTCACAATTTTGATTTCGACGATCGCCACGAGGGCTTGCATCAGCTCGTCGCCAAAGCGCGAAATCGCTACACGCAAATCGGAGGAGCATTGGCAGAACAGTTCCTGAGGCAATTTCAGGAGGCGGGGTATCAAATCCCCGGGGCGCTTCGTCAAACCGAAATCTATGGCCACAAAGTCAGGTCGAAGCTCCACGACGGCAAAACCGCGTATGTCTGCGTGGATGCGCTGCGCTATGAGATGGCGCGTGAGCTGGCCCAAACCATTTCAACTGAATTCGAAGACCTCAACATCGAGGCGGCCATCGGTGCAGTACCGACCATTACCGCGATTGGCATGGCCGCACTTCTCCCTGACGCAGAAGCCTCTGCCATCATTTCCACGCGCGAAGACAAGCTTGCGCTGGTGATTAACGATGCCGTCGTCAAAGAGCGAAAAGACCGGGTGAGCTTGCTCAAGACCAATGCCGGCCTGCCGGTTTTTGAGGCCAAGCTGGAGGAGCTGCTGCCGCGTCCGCGCAAAAAGGTGAGAGAAGGCATTCATGAGGCCGGGCTGATTCTGGTGACGTCACAGGAAATCGATCAACTTTGTGAGGGCGATAATGTCGCACTGGCTCGCCGCCACATGGATGAAATTCTATACGAATTGCGCCGGGCTTTGCGCGTGCTCAGCGAACTGGGGGTGCAGCACTTCATTATAACCGCGGATCACGGTCATTTGTTCGGCGAAGAGCTGGAGAGTGACATGAAGATTGAGGCACCGGGCGGCGAAACTATTTACCTAAATCGCCGGGTCTGGCTCGGGCGCGGAGGAACGAGTGCGCCGTCTTTTCTTCGTGCCCGTCTCGCTGATTTTGGCTTGGAAAGCGATCTGGAGATTGCCGTGCCGTGGAATTTTGCCGGCTTCAAAGTGAGGAGCGGCGCCCGCGCCTATTTTCACGGCGGCATGTCACCGCAGGAGCTGATCATTCCTGTGATCACTTTGCGCGCCAGGAAAGTGGAGCCGGCAGCGCTCACGAGTGAGATTGCATGGGAACTGATTCCTGGCAGCCGGAAAATTAGCACACGGTTTTTCTCGGTGCAGATCAAAGGAAGCAGCATGAGCTTGTTCGAGCTGGTACCGCCGAAAATTCGGGTGGAAATTCGCGCGAAAGCCGAGTCTCTTTCAACACCGGTGAGCGCTTCCCATGGATTTGAAGAGGGAACCGGCGATGTCCAACTCAGAAAGGCAGAAACAGAACCGAATGTGATAGAGCCGAACACGGTAACGATGATGATTGCACCACAGTCGACGCAGAAGCACGTCACCGTTCATTTGCTTGATGCTGCCAGCGGAACTGAGTTGTTGCGGTTGGAAAAAATAGAAATGGCAATCGCCATTTAAACAAGGAGGAGCCATGCCTGAACTTGATCGTAAAGCCACTTCGGTCTTTGCCGGAAAAGTCGTGCGCAAAGATCTGGTACGCAAAGTAAAAGTCGGGGTCAACGTCCCGGTGTTCGTGTTGGAATATCTGCTCGGCAAATACTGCGCAACCGACGATCCCGTGGCCATTGAGGCGGGCTTGAAAGTTGTCAATTCGACGCTCGCCGAGAACTTCGTGCGCCCGGACGAGGCCAACAAAGCGCAGTCATTTGTGCGGGAAAAAGGCACGCACACCATCATCGACAAAGTCAAAGTGCGCTATCTCTCTGAGGACGACAAATATTGGGCTGAGCTTATCAACTTCGGTCATAAATACGTACATGTCCCGGAGCGTTTCATCCGGGAATATGATCGCCTTCTGCTCGGAGGCATCTGGGCGCAGGTGGAGCTGCGACATCAATACGATGACACCGCCACCGGCAAGCGCAGCCCGTTTTGGATTGACGAGATGCGACCGATTCAGCTCGGCAGTTTCGATCTCAAGGAATTTAGCGAAGGCCGGCGGCAGTTCAGCACCGAGGAGTGGATCGATCTTCTCATCCGCAGCATCGGATTAGAGCCGGCGCATTTTAGCAGGCGACTCAAGCTGCTCTTTCTGGCAAGACTCATCCCGCTCTGCGAGCAGAACTTCAATCTGGTCGAGCTGGGGCCGCGCGGTACGGGAAAATCGTTTGCGTATCAGGAATTGTCGCCTTACTCCATCCTGCTCACCGGGCCAACGACGGTGGCCAATCTTTTTTACAATATGGCCACTGGCAAGATGGGCCTGGTTGGGTTATGGGATGCCATTGCTTTTGACGAAGTGGCCGATCTTCAAAAAATGCAGAAAGAAGTCGTCACCACCCTCAAAACCTACTGCGAGTCCGGCACTTTTGCCAGAGGCAAGGATGCCATGTCCGGCGCCGCCTCGATGGCGTTGTTCGGAAATACCAATCAACCGGTGGAAGTCATGGTGCGCTCATCGCATTTGTTCATCCCTCTACCGGATATCATTCGCGAGGACATGGCCTTTCTTGACCGGCTGCATTTTTATCTGCCTGGTTGGGACATTCCCAAAATGCGGGTGGAATTTTTCACCGATCACTACGGCTTCGTAGTGGATTATCTGGCGGAAGCTTTGCGGGAGCTGCGCCGGCACAATTTCACCGAAATGCTCGACCACTATTTTTCGCTGGGTTCGCATTTGAATGCGCGTGATGTGAAAGCCGTGCGCAAAACTGTGGCCGGTTTGATCAAGCTCATTTATCCTCACGGTGAAATTGCCAGAGAAGAAATGATCGAGCTTGCAGAGCTGGCGCTCGAAGGCCGCCGCCGCGTTAAAGAACAATTGAAAAAGATGGGATCGTTCGAGTACTACCAAACTTCTTTTTCGTACATCGACAACGAGACACGCGAAGAGCGCTACGTGGGGGTGCCGGAAGAAGGAGGACGCGGTTTGATCTCGGCGGATCCCCTCGCGCCAGGCTCGGTTTACACGGCTTCAGTGGATGATCAAGGCAAGATTGGACTGTATCGCCTCGAAGTCGGGTGTTCTCCTGGAACGGGGAAACTGAAAATCGGCGGAAGTGTTGACACTGCCATGAAAGAGTCCATGCAACGGGCGTTTGCTTACCTACAGGGTCACAAAATCAATATGGGAATTGCACAGACTTTTGATGTAACTGATTTCTACGTCGAAGCTGTCGATCTGCTGGCCAATCGTATTTCTTGCGATGCTGGAATAGCCATGGTTGTCGCGATTTACTCCGCGCTCAAAAAACACACGGCACTGCCGGGTCTGCTGATTCTTGGCGACCTCAGCATTCAGGGCAATATCAAAGCGGTACGCTCGCTTTCCGAGCCGCTGCAAGTCGGCATGGACAATGGCGCCCGCCGCGCCCTGATCCCCCTGGAAAACAAACGCAATTTTCTGGAGGTGTCGGGAGATATCGTTGAAAGAGTTGACCCGATTTTCTACAGCGACCCGTTGACGGCGGCCATGAAGGCGCTGGGGATGAATTAAAAGGTGGCATCGGTCCCGATCAAGCCAAGCGTTTGTTGACAAACATGAACCCGAATGGAAAGTTAACCAAGCAGAGCTTTGGCAAGGGTACTTTTTACAAAATTGGCCCGGATTTATGAGCGCGCCCATAAAATTTGGGGACGCGCCCATAAATTTGGGCGAAAGCCTAAAACTCTTTATCGCCGCCTGAATTGCTCACACCCAAAGGCTCATACGCCTCAAACAGCCTGACCCCCGCCTCGTCAACCGCTTTTTGGTAACCTGGAAAAACCTGCTGATAAAAATAATTGACTTTGCCCAAAGCCGACGCCAGCGTCTCCTCTGCATGCTTCAAGTTAATTTTCTCGGCCGGCGCGGGAGCATCCCACGAAGTTTGAAGAGCAAAGTAGACCGACGAGAGCCGCGCGCCAACCGGATTGGGATCGCGGCGAATCCCCTGCACCTCCTTTTGATTGATCTGCTCAACGAGCGTTTGAATCGAATCCTGCATCGCCTTGCTTTGTTTTTGGATTGCCTTTGCGGTTTCGTCCTGCCGATCATTCATTTTCTTCATCACTGCATCAATGGACTCCTTCGTGCTGCGCAGCCGATCAATCGCTTCTGCAGCCAATTCAAGATTGGCGCCCACTCGTTCGATCAGCGTGTATTTTGCTTGCATATCGGCAGGCGTCGCTTCTTTGCGCGGATCCGGCAGCACGGTGACGCTGGTTGAATCTTTCTGATTGCCCAGGCTGAGGCGAACGGTGTAACGTCCCGGCAAGACCAAAGGCCCGGGTCTTTCCGGCGCATTCGGCCGGCGCGGTTCGTCATCCGGATCGCGAAACGCTTTGCGTCGCAGCTCCCAGGTTGTGCGGTTGATGCCGGGCAAAGCTTCGGCTTTCATCGTGCGGATCACGTTGCGGTTCGCATCGAGAATTTCGATGGTGACACTGTCCGCCTTGGCGTTGGAGTTGTCGGTGCCGTTGGAGACTACAGGTGCGTTCGTCACGTAAGTCATCAAGGCGCCATAAGGGCGATTTTCACCCAAAAATTCACCATCCCCCGGGCCGCGTATACCGTTAGGCTCTTTGGCGATGTACTGAATCGCCTCCGGCGCCTCGAACACATGCAGCGGCTTGTTGAGCAAGTTGAGATTTTGTTTTGCCAGTACGCGCAGAGGCCGAATGTCATCCATGATGAACGCGCCACGACCATGGGTGCCGACCACCAAATCGTGCTCGCGCGGATGAACCACCAAGCCGAGCACCGGAACCGTCGGAAAATTTTGCGTCCATTTCGTCCAGCGCTGGCCGCCATCGAGGCTCGCGTACAAACCGAACTCCGTTCCCAAAAAGAGCAGATTGGGCTCCACCGGATCCTGCTCGATGACGTGGACAAAACCGGAGATTTCGTTGGTGACAAGGCTTTTCCAGGTTTTGCCGTAATCGTTGGTTTTGAAAACATACGGCGTCCAGTTGCTGCGCCGGTGATCGTCGAATACGACGAACGCTTCGGCGGCATTGAATTTCGAGGCTTCGATGTGCGGCGCCCAAGTCGTGGCTGGCACGCCTTTGATATTCTTCACTACATTTGTCCAGGTTTGGCCGCCGTCGCGAGTGAGCTGCACGTTGCCGTCATCCGTGCCCACCCAAATCACGCCGCGCTCCAGCGAACTCGGCGCAATCGTGAGAATGGTCGTGTGGTTCTCGGCGTTGGTGACATCGTAGGTGAGGCCGCCGCTGTCCAACTGCTGCTGCTTTTCGGGATCGTTGGTGGTCAAGTCCGGACTGATGATCTCCCAGGTTTCGCCGCGATCCGTGCTTTTGTGCAGGAACTGGCTGCCGTAATAAATCGTCCTGGGATCGAACGGGTCGTGGGCAATTCCGGCGTTCCAGTTGAAGCGCAAGTAGATGCCCTGCGGATGCGTTGGTTTGATAAACTTGCGCTCGCCGGTGAGCAAATCGAAGCGCACCAGGTTGCCGCCCTGTGACATGGCGTAGCCGTAGCGATTCGGAGCGCTCAAATCCGGCAAGGTGGCGAAGCCGTCGCCGCTTCCCACCCGTGCCCAGTAGAAATTCATGATGCCGAGGCGGGAAGTCCACACCTGGCTCGGGCCGCGCCAGGAGCCGTTGTCCTGCATGCCGCCGTAGACGTTGTATGGCGTCTCCATATCCACCGCGATGTGGTAGAACTGCGCAAACGGCAGGTTTTCAACGAAACGCCAGGTTTTGCCCTGATCGCGGGAGATGGCCACGCCGCCGTCGTTGCCGTTAATCAACCACGTCGGGTCTTGGGGATGAATCCACAGCTCGTGATGATCGCCGTGGATCATACCGCCGGAGATCAACGAGCGAAACGTTTTTCCACCATCTTCACTGACTCGTAACTGGGATTGCAGACTGTAGATGCGATTCTCGTTGTTCGGGTCGACGCGAATATCAGCGTAATAGAAAGGACGAGAGTTGACATTTCTCGAATCGTTGACCTTCGGCCATTTGAAGCCGCCGTCGTCGGAGCGATAGAGGGCATTCTTCTTCGCTTCGATCAAGGCATAAACGACATCCGGTTTGTTGTGTGCAATGGCAAGGCCGATGCGACCCAACTCTCCCTTGGGCAATCCATCTTTTGCGGTGCGCTTCTCCCAGGTTTTGCCGCCGTCGTAGGTGACATAAATGCCGGAGCCCGGGCCGCCCGATTTGAGGAACCAGGGCCAGCGGCGGTGCTGCCACGTCGCGGCGATGAGCTTATCGGGATTCCGGGGATCCATCACCAAATCTGCCGCGCCGGTCTTTTCATCCACGAACAAAACTTTCTGCCAAGTCTTTCCAGCATCCGTGGTTTTGAAAACGCCGCGCTCCGGATTCTCTCCCCACGCCGTGCCCATTGCGGCAACGTAGACGATATCCGAATTGTGCGGATGAATGAGCACGCGATGAATGCGCTCGGTTTTGTCGAGACCGAGAGGCATCCACTTTCTGCCGCCGTCGACGCTTTTGTAGATGCCGGCGCCGACGCCGGCGCTGTTGCGAGGATTGCCCTCGCCGGTGCCGACCCAGATCACCTCGGCATTGCGTGGATCAACTGCAATCGCGCCGATTGAAGAGGTTGCCTCCTTGTCGAAAATCGGCTCCCAGGAAATGCCGCCATTGGTGGATTTCCACACGCCACTGGTAGCGGCGCCAACATAGATGATGTCCGGATTGCCGAGATCGACCTCAATCGCCGCCACTCGGCCGCTCATTCCCGCCGGGCCGATGCTGCGCGGCTTGAGGCCTTTGAGCTTTTCCACGTCGAGGGATTGGGCTTGGGTTGTTTTGTGCGGGAGCAATAAAAAGAATGCAACGAGACATAGGGAAGCGATCAATCTTTGGTTCGGTAACATGGTCGTCTCCTTTCCAAACTTGTGATGCGTTTTTTGCATCGCTTGTGATGCGTTTTTTGCATCGCTTGTGATGCGTTTTTTGCATCGCTTGTGATGCGTTGTTTGCATCAGTTTGAGGTGTGGGTGGGACTAATTGCGTGACTGCATAAGTGATGCGCTGCTTGCATCAGTCGGGCTGCGCCCGGCGGGTGAAATATGTGAAATGAGCGTGGAAATGTCAAGAAAAAAATGGGAGGTGGAGAAATTTCTCTTGCATCCTTGCCGCAGAACCATTAGTATATGCTATGATTCTTCCCAAGCAAGGTTTTGCCAGCGGCGTTTCAGGAATAATCTCAATATGGTTGAAGCAAAAGCACAAAATTACGAGATCCGGCAATTCACTTTCACTATAGCGCCGGGCTTTGAGGAGGACAAAATTTGGCGGCAACAAATTCGTCCTTTGTTGAGCGGTATTCCGGCCAACGTCCTCGAAATTTGCCATTATGGCTTCACCGAGATGGTCAACAATGTGATTGACCATTCCGACGGCCAAACGTTGGTTATTCGTATCAGTTCAACAACGAACGCCATTCGAATAGATATTATCGATGACGGCGTTGGAATTTTCCACAAGCTTCAAACCGAGCTCGGCTTGGAAGATCATCGCCATGCAATCCTCGAGCTGGCAAAAGGGAAAACGACGACTGATCCACAACAGCATACCGGCGAAGGCATCTTTTTCACTTCGCGAATGTTTGACAATTTTTCCCTCGTCTCGGGCCGGTTGCGTTTTACACATGATGCTTTGCTTGGCGAAGACCGGCTTGCTGAAATAGATAAAGAAGAAAAAGGAACCACCGTCATATTAGAAATCCATCCGCAATCTCAACGAGCAATGAAAGGCGTGTTTGATCAGTTTGCCGCCGGCGAAGATGATTACGGATTTACCCGCACCCAGGTGCCGGTCGCATTAGCGCAATATGGCGATGAGAATTTGGTCTCACGCTCGCAAGCCAAGCGGCTGCTGGCGCGTTTCGATCGTTTCAAAGAAGTCCAGTTGGATTTTAAGGGTGTCCTGATGATTGGGCCAGCTTTTGCGGACGAAATCTTTCGAGTATTTCGTCACCAAAATCCCCAGACTCGTTTGATTTGGCTAAATGTGAACGCTGAGGTGGAGAAAATGATTCGCCGAGCTCTCAGTAATGGAGAAAGCGCATAAAAGCGTAAGAGCAGGGTGCAAACAATAAGAAGGCCCTATGGGGTCACTCAACTTCTGCCAAGTCGAGCTGCATTCCACAGGGCCATGCGCGAGAGGTATTAATGCAAATTGCAAAATTTGGGCCATCACGTTTTGCCCAAATTTTCGCTCATTTAGCCTGCAAAATTACACCACTTTTGCACTCTGGCCGGTATGAAATTGCACACTGTGTAAATCTGCTTACCATTCCCATTTTAAAAAATACAACCCACCGTTTGGCACCTTTCTCCCAACTTGGTCATTATTCACTGTCCGGACGCTTTTGTGCGAGCTGATGATGACTTTGTACGGTAGGTTTTATTCGAATCACGAAGCGTCCGAACGGTTGCCTGAATAGTTCTCCAACTTGTTCGTGCCAGGAAAAACTGCTTGAAAAAGTTGCGGGGTGGTCGTATATTAAAACTGGATGCTTGTTGCTGGATGCTTGATCCTTGATCCTGAAAAAACAACAAAGATCGAGCATCCAGAATCTAGCATCCAGCATCCAGGATCCAGACCTATGAACCAAATCTACCTTGACTATAGCGCCACCACACCGCTTGCGCCGGAAGTGTTCGAGGCGATGCGGCCTTATTTTACTGAACACTTTGGCAACGCTTCGAGCATTCACGGTTTTGGCCGTGAGGCCAAAGTTGCGGTTGACGCCGCGAGAGAAAAGCTGGCCGCCGCGCTCGGTGCGCTGCCGCAGGAGATCGCTTTTACCAGCGGCGGCACTGAAGCTGCCAACTTGGCGATTTTCGGTGTGGCTCGCACATTTACGGAGCCGCGTCACCTCGTCACGAGTCGCGTCGAGCATCCGTGCGTGCTCAATTCCTGCAAAGAGTTGGAGAAGAGCGGCTGGCAAGTGACGTATGTCGAGCCGGATGGCACCGGCATGATTTCCGTCGACGCCGTGCGCGCCGCCATTCGGCCGGAGACGGCGCTGATTTCCATCATGTTCGCCAACAACGAAGTCGGCACGATCAATCCGATTGTGGAAATGGCGCAGCTTGCGGCGGAGCGCAAAATTCTCTTTCATACCGACGCGGTGCAGGCGTTTGGCAAGTTGCCGATTGATGTGCGCCAGATTCCGGTGTCGTTGCTCTCGCTCTCCGGCCACAAAATTTATGGCCCCAAGGGCATGGGCGCGTTGTTTGTGCGTCGCGGTGTGAAGCTGCAACCGTTGCTCTTTGGCGGGCATCAAGAAAGAGATCGCCGCGCGGGCACCGAAAACGTCGCCGGCATCGTCGGGTTGGGAAGAGCCGCTGAGTTGATGATGGCCGCGCAGAAGGCCGAGGCCGAACGCTTGCGCGCGCTCAGCGAACGTTTCTGGCAGCAGGTGCAGAAAATTCTTCCGCAAGCGACGCTGAATGGAAATCCGGAATCGCGTCTGCCGGCGGTGCTGAATCTTTCCTTCCCCGGTTTCGAGAGCACGGCGCTGGTGATGAGCCTGGATTTGCAGGGCATCGCCGTGAGCAATGGCTCAGCGTGCAGCTCCGGCAGCGTTGAGGTGAGCCACGTTCTGCGCGCGATGAAAATTTCACGGGAACGCGCCGTGTCTGCTTTGCGTTTCAGTTTTGGGAAGTATACGACGGAAGCGGAGGTAGAGACGACGCTGCAGGCGCTGGAAAAAATTTTGCAGCGGCAGGCTCGTCCTAATTTCGCCGGATAACGTTCTGCAACGGCAAATATTTTCATTAACCAACGGATAAAAGCGGCCAACGGATTTTGTTTTTGATCCGTTGGCCGCCTTTATCCGTTGGGCAAAAAGCATGTTAATTTTTTATTTAATTTTTATCACGCGACCCGGGCGAGCCGGAACCAAAAAGAGTTTTCCTCCCACGAAAGTGAAAAACTTTTTCGTGGCAGTTCCATTTTCGTGGGAGAAAATCTTTGCTTTTTTTTGCAACGATTGAACTTTTAATGGAATAATGAGTCTGAATTTAGAATTAATCAGCAAGGCCAATCTTTCCCCCGGCGCCGGCGAGACCGTTGTCGTCGCCATGAGCGGTGGGGTGGATAGCTCCGTGGCGGCGGCGCTGCTGCACGAGCACGGCTATCGCGTCGTCGGCATCACGCTGAATTTGTGGGATTATCACGCCAGCGGCGGCAACGTCAATCTCGAGAGCGGCTGCTGCTCGATTGATACGATGGCTGATGCGCGCGCGGTTTGCCACAAGCTCGGCGTGCCGCATTACGTCTCCGATTTTCGCGAGATTTTTGACCGCAGCGTGCAGCAGAATTTCATCGACGAGTATTTCACCGGCCGCACGCCGAATCCCTGCGTGCGCTGCAACACCTTCATCAAGTGGGGTGCGTTGTTGCAGCAGACCGAAGATATCGGCGCGAGCTTTCTGGCTACCGGCCACTATGGACGCACGCGTTTCAATGCCACAACCAAGCGCTGGGAACTCATGCGCGCGGTTGACGAGCAGAAGGATCAGAGTTATGCGCTTTGGGGCGTTCGCCAAGAGGCGTTGGCGCGCACGATTTTTCCGCTGGGCGAGCTGACCAAGCCGGAGGTGCGGGAGATCGCCCGCAGCCTCGGCTTGAAGACGGCGGAGAAGAAGGAGAGTCAGGAAATTTGTTTCATTCCGGACAACGATTATCGCCGCTATTTACGCGAGCGTGCGCCGGAAACGGTTGCCGAGATTGGCGCCGGTGATTTTGTCGATGTCGAGGGCAATCGTGTCGGCGCACATCAGGGCTTTCCTTTTTATACTGTCGGGCAGCGGAAGGGACTCGGTCTCGCGCTCGGCCGGCCGCTTTTCATCACGGCGATTGATGCCGATTCCAACACCATCGTCATCGGCGATGACGAGGATTTGCGGCACAGCGATTTCATCGCCAGCTCGGTCAACTGGGGTTCGCTTTATTGCCCGCCGGATGGCACCTCGGTTTCGTGCAAGATTCGCTATCGCGATTCGGGCACACCGGCGATTTTGTTGGAGGCCGAGCCGCATCGCGTCCTCGTGCATTTCGATGCGCCGCAGCGCGCGATCACGCCGGGCCAGTCAGCAGTGTTTTATGATG
Organism: Candidatus Zhuqueibacterota bacterium; assembly: GCA_022616415.1. GTDB lineage: Bacteria > Zhuqueibacterota > Zhuqueibacteria > Zhuqueibacterales > Zhuqueibacteraceae > Zhuqueibacter. The sequence continues at coordinate 21,531 of JAKEEU010000252.1, forward strand.
GTGAGGTGGTGGTTGGCGGCGGGGTGATTGAGCGGGTGATTGATGAATCATTTACAACGTGAATAATTGGCTTTTAAAATAAAATATTCTCCCGCTGCTGAAAAGCACCTACGCTTTCTGACAGCAAGACAGCAATCGATCGTGCTTGACTCCGTGCCAAAGCAACTGCGGCACGAACCTCAGGTTGAAACGAAAAAACGCAGGCTCATGCGTCCAAATCCGCTGGCATCGTGGGAGTTGCGTCTCGGCAATTTGCGAGTCTATTATGATGTGCACTTTGTTCCTGAGAAAATGGTAGAAATACTTGCCGTCGGGATCAAAGACAGAGAACAAGTCTTTATCGGCGGAAAGGAGTACGACGTTTATGAAAAAGATGGACATTAAAGAAGCCTCGGCGCCGCTCTTCGAATATGCTACACAAGTTACAAATGAGCCTCTCGTGCTCACCAAGAATGGCAAACCCTATGCGGCAGTCATTTCTCTAAAGAAGGAGGATTGGGAGTCGGTTTCTTTGAGTACTAACCCTGAATTCATCAACCTTCTTCAGGAGTCTCGCAAAAGGCTCCGCAAGGAAGGAGGCATTTCAACGGCAGAAATGCGAAGGCGTTTGGGGCTTAGGAAAAAACGGCAGCGTTGACTTTGGTGTTTTATGATGGTGATGTGGTGGTTGGTTGGGGGGTGATTGAACGAGTCATTCACAGTTCATTTAAAGAGTAAATCAAACTTAAGGAGATGAGGCAATGAATATTGCAACTTATGAAGGCATCGTCGAAAACGGCCAAATAAGGTTAAAAAGTAATATACGGTTGCCGGAGAATGCAATAGTATTTGTGGTTGTTCCTGATAGGCAGGTCGTCCACATTTACAGTCCTCGCTTAGCGCATCCAGAAGAAGCCGCCAGTCTAAAGATGAAAGTAATTGAGGAGGGTTCCGATGCCGGCCTATGACTCCACACTCTTTAATCCACCCGCCCCGTTGGCGCGGGTAACTCTGCGCAATCCAGAAACTGGTGCGGTGTGGTCGGATGTACCCATGTTGTTAGACTTAGGGGCTGATGCGACATTGATCCCGCAAGTAACGGCGGGTTTATTGGGAACACCCGTTGCTCAAAGCAGAGAACTCGAATTGATTGGGTTTGATGGTCACAGAAGCTTTGCGCCCGTCGTTCAGTTGGACCTTATTTTCTATGGCAAAATTTTTCAAGGAGATTTCTTACTGATTGATCAATCATGGGGCGTTATTGGCCGGAATGTCTTGAACTCGTTGTCACTTCTATTTGATGGGCCGCGCCTAAGGTGGGATGAGCACAAGTCCAATTAAATTTTGATTTGAACATTATACTGAAGTTTTTAGCTTGATAGCCTGTAACTGGTAGCTGCTGTCAATGCAACCAGCAACAAGCAACGAGCGACCAGCAACTATGCACACACGTTATCGCAATCTCATTCTCATGGCCATTTTCATCGCGCTGGCCGTGGCCGTCGGGCAGGATCCGTTTCCCAACCTCGAGCTGGTGAGCGCGACGATTTTTTTGAGCGGCATGGTGCTCGGCGCACGGCGCGGCCTGATCGTCGGCGCGGTCGCTATGTTTCTCTTTTCATCTTTCAACGCTTACGGACCGGCAGCGCCGCCTTTGCTCATCGCCCAAATGCTCAGCATGATGTTGGTCGGCGTTACCGGCGGCATCATGCTGAATGTCTTTGGGGCGCGTGTTCCTCCGGCATGGCTGTTGGGCATCACTGGTTTTGCCTTGACGTTTGTGTATGATCTGCTGACGACGCTAAGCGCTATCGTTATTGTCAAAACCGGAGTTCCAGGATTTCTCACGACCGTTGCCACGGGATTCTATTTCTTTTTGCTGCATCAAATTTCCAATACGATAATTTTTGCTTTCCTGCTGCCGGTGCTTCTGCGCCGTCTGCGCCAATTGCCGGTTTTGCAAGCCGGATTGCCGCCGGCTAAAACTTTGCCACGCCACGATCTTCAGCCATCCATGAGCTTGGAGGCGGGGAGAGATTCTTGACAATGTTCTCACGGCATTCCATCCAATGCGAACCCCAAAAGCTGCACGCAAAGACGCAGAGACGCAAAGAATACGCAAAGTTTTTTTCTTTGCGCGGCCTTTGCGTCTTCGCGTCTTTGCGTGATTTTTTTTGCTTCTCTCTGATTCGCCATCCAATTTATAAATACGGAATGCTCGCTGCGGCCATTTTGTTGCCGGCGCTTTTGCAGGCCCAGGATCAACCACGGAAACCGGTTTCAGATTCTTTGCAAGTTGGCGTTGCCGACTCCGCACGCCAAGACACCACAGGGCTCGTCAGCAACACCAAAATTTTTGTCGATTCCATAGCAGTGCCCAGGTTCGTTTTGCCGCTAATTGGTTTCGCCACCGACACCGCGGCCATCTCAAAAAACTTCTTTCAAGATTTCATCCAGCTCGCCGGCCAAACTTTGCCGCTGATTCCCGTGATCACCGGCGAGGTTGGACAACCCCGCTATTTGGCTGCCGGCGATCTGCCGGCCCGGGCGATGTCCATCGTTGTCGATGACGTCGCATGGGTTCCCGGTGTTTATGGCGCTGTCGATCTCACGAGCCTGCCGGATGCGCAAGTGCATAAGATGGAAGCCGGGGGCATCTCGCTTCGCGAGGCGGCCCTCCCTCCTGCCCCAATGCCAATTCATTTGGTCAGTGACTCATTGCGATATCAAACACCGTTTTCCCGCATTGACTATGCGAAAGGCGCTTTCGGCGCCGATGCGGTGCGCATCAAATTTGGACGCGCGCTGGGCAAGCGCCTCGCCGCTTATGTAAACAGTACGTTCAGCAATGCCGAGGCTTATGCCATTGCAATCACCGATAGCGAACAGGTTGCAGTCAAGCCTTATGATGGGCATAAAGCCAGCGTACAACTCGATTATCACCTCAGCGCGCCATGGAAGCTGCGTTATCGCCATTTCAATACGCGCAACGAAGCCGGCATCAGCGCGCCGTTTTTTCCGGAAGAATGGCCTGGAATCAATGAAGCGTTGCACAAGGAAGAACGGTTATATCACGCGCTCGAATTATCGAACGCGAGCCGCATTTCGCTCCGGGGATTTTTCTGGCAGATCAAAGAGGAGTTGAACGATCCGGCGCGTCGCGTTCAGCATCGCCTGCGCGACGGCGGTGTGGAAATGCGGTGGGCCAAAGAAACCGAGGCTTGGGCGTTCAAGTGGCAAAGCCGTTTCGGTCTCGAGGCCGTCAAAAGTGATAGCATTGATGATCGCGAGCGTTTTTACGAGAACGTCTCCATTGCTTTAGGCCATCGCATTACGCCGAAGCTTTGGCTTCATCTCAGCAGCAATCTCGCACATAAAAAGGATTGGCCGCTCGGCGCTTCCCTGCAAGCCCATCTTGTCAACAGCCTCAGTTCATCGCTGACGTGGTGGCTATCCGGAGGGTTTTGGAAAATTCCACCGGCGTTGGGAGAGCGCGACAATAATCTATCCTATTTGGCGCCGAATGGCGATTTGCGCGCGGTGGCTTTGCAACGCGGCGAAGCCGGTCTCAGGTGGCAGCGGGAGCGTTTCGATTTGCAACTTCTGCTCAGCGGCAGCGTTTGGCAGGACAGGTTGATTTTCCGCACAAATTCACGCGCGTTTTTCAACAACAATCGCAGCAAATCGGTTCTCGCGGCCCAACTCGCGCTAAATTGGGAGTTCGCTTCGCGTTGGCATTTGGGGGCGATCGCGGCGCAGGCCGCCAATGAGCTGCCGCGCGACTATTGGTTTTGGCATCAGCCGGAAGGCCACGGCCGCGTGTATCTCGAAACCCAAAAGAGCTTCTTCGGCGGCGATCTCGAAATTTTGTCCCGCGTTGCGGGACGTTTCATCGGCAAGCGTTATTCACCGAGCCTGGACACCGCCGCCGTCAAGCTGCTCGATCATACCTTGCCCAAAGCCGCGGTGTTGGATTTCCACATCCGCCTGCGCCACGGCGACGGCGCGCTGATGTTTTCCTGGGAAAATTTATTGGACCAGAAATTCGACTGGCGCTACAACGTTCCCGCGCCGCGCCGCTTTTTGCGCTGGGGGTTTTGGTGGAATTTTTTGAATTAGTTTCTGGTTGCTGGTCGCTGGTTGCTCGTTGCTCGTTGCTGGTTGATGCTGATCGACTTATCGTTATGGATTAAAGATTACGAATTACGATTTACGCATTAAGATGAAATGCCATCGCTTTGTCTTATTTATCACCGCTGCCATAAATGTTGTTGCCACCGCAGTCTTCTCGCAAACCACGGCCCGGCTCGAGGGGATCGTTTACGACCGGCAGAGCCGCCAGCCGTTGCTCGGCGTCAATGTCTTGCTCGTGGATACCCAGCTTGGCGCGGTCACGGATTCAACCGGACATTTTAAAATTTTCGGCATTCCGCCGGGGCCATATCGCCTGCGCGCCACAATGCTTGGCTACGAGCCAACTGAAATCGGCGCGCTGAAAATTTCTGCCGGCGAACGCCGCCGTGTTGAAATTCTGATGAAGCCGACGCTCATCGAAATGTCGGAAGTGACCGTAGAAGCCAAACGGCAAAAGAGCCGGCAGGAAATGGTCAGCACGGCGCTGCGCGAGTTTTCGCCGCGGCGCGCCAAGAATCTCGCCGGCGGCGGCGAGGATGTGTTCCGGGCTTTGCAAACCATTCCGGGCGTGCTGGCGCGCAGCGATTTCAACGCGCGTTTGTACATTCGCGGCGGCCGGCCGGATCAGAATCTCGTGCTGATGGATGGCGTCAGCGTTTACGATCCGTATCGCCTGTTCGGCCTCGTCAGCATGTTCAATCCCGAAACCGTCACCGAGGTGAAGGTACTTGCCGGCGGCTTTCCGGCGAATTATGGCGACCGGCTTTCGGCGGTGTTGGACATCGAGAACCGGCCGGGCAATGCCACGGCGCCGTTCCGCGCCAATATCAACACCAGTCTCACCAACGCCAACGTCGTCATCGAAGGCCGGCTGCCAGGCCGCGATGATGGCTCGTGGATTTTCTCCAGCCGCCGCACTTACTACGATCTCATTCTATCCAATCTCACCGACGCCGGCTCGTTTCCGAATTTTTTTGACTTACAAGGAAAAATCAATTTCGCCACTGATCCGGCCGGCACGCTCGATCTGGCTTTCATCAACAGTCGCGAGCGCACCGATATTCTCACCACGGATAAAGATGCCAAAGACGAAAAGACGAGTCGCCCGGATTCGATTGCGGCGCTCGATCGCCAGGATCAAACCATTTTCAGCTTGCGGCACCGGCGTTTGTTCTCGGCCAGGCTGTCGAGCACGACGCTGCTGTCGCATTATCGCAATCGCAACGCCAGTGATTTCGGCGCGCGTTTTCCGCTGCGGGGATTCATCTTTTCCGCGCACGCAGATTTGCAAACCACCGAGACGGCGTTTCGCCAGGATTTTGCTTATACACCGAGCGCGCGCCACGCCATTGATTTTGGCGCATTCGTCGCCCGCCAAAAAGCACAGAACAGTTGGCAATTTTTCACCGACAATCCGGCGTTTATTCTCGCCGACGCCTTGCGTTTTACGGATCATTCTCCCACCTCATTTAAATCCGGCGCGTATGTGCAAGATTTGTGGCAAGCTTCACCGCAGTTGGCATTGCAGCCCGGTTTGCGCTGGGATTACTCCTCGTTCGTGGATCAGCATCTTTTCAGCCCGCGACTCAACGTGTTGTGGGAGCCGAACGTTCTGACGCGCGTGCGCTTTGCCACCGGATTTTATGGACAGTTTCCGAGCTACGAAACCTTGCAGGGTGAGGGCTTCCGCGTCTCGCTGCAAAACATCAAAGCGCTGGGCATTCACGCCGAGCGCGCCACACATTTTCTCGCCAGCGTCGAGCGAAAATTAAGTGTCGATTGGACATTGCGCGTCGATGGTTATTATAAAAGTTTGCGCGATTTGCTCGTTCCGCAGCAGGGTGACACAACGTGGCTGGTGGTGACGAGTCGCGGCCAGAACAGCGTGCGCACCGAGCTGCAAACGACGAAGTATTTCACGTTTCAGCCGAAAAACAACGCCACCGGTTTTGCGCGCGGCCTCGAACTTCTTCTGGAGAAACGCGCCGGCGGCCAGAGCAAGCTCAATGGTTGGGTGGGCTACGCTTACGCCCTGGTGCGCGGCACGGAGCCGGACAACGGGCGTTTCTTTTTGCGCTACGATCAGCGTCACACGATCACGGCCGTCACCGAGTGGCGGCTCGGGAGCAAGTGGCAGCTCGACGCGCGCTTTCAAGCCGGCAGCGGTTTTCCATACTACAAAACTGTGTACACGATCGAAGTGGTGGAAGATGCCAACCGCAACGGCCGGCTCGACGTTTACGAAGATCGCAACCTGAACGGACAGCTCGACCCCGGCGAGGATCGCAACGGCAACGGCAAATTGGATTTCGTCGATCCGCAAACGGGCATGCCGGACGAGCGCACGATCGAGATGTCCAACGACAATCGCAACCGCGTCGGCGACAATCGCCTGCCGTGGACTTCGCGCCTCGATTTGCGCTTGAGCTATCTGCCGCGCTTTTGGGGCGCCGACTGGATTTTCTATCTCGACGTCATCAACGCCTACAACCGCAAGAACGTGCAGGACGTCAACTACGATCCCAAAACCAGAAAGGACGAGCCGATTTACGGCATCCCGCTGGTGCCGACGCTCGGGGTGAGTGTACGGTTTTGACTGGTTGCTGGTTGCTCGTTGCTGGTTGCTCGTTGCTGGTTGCTTGTCGCTGGTTGCTGGTTGGCTGGTTACAACTGCTCAATCGCATTGAGCTTTCTTACACAATCGCACTCAGAAAAGTTCAGGTCTTTATACAAGAGCAGTTTTTTGCTACCCCCCTGTAGCAATTTTACTATTTGGCGAGACGCCGACGGCTTACCGCATGAACGAAAAAATCAAGCCGTTGTTGTGATATGCGCGCCCATTGTATCACGATTCGTCTATGGCACACGACTTGCGAAAACATTCAATGCCCATGAGGATTGGCTCCTTTTCCCTTTTGGCTCTTTGGCTACTTGCCTGTGAAAGCGGCCCGCCGCCTGGCATGACTGATCCGGGGGAACTGATATACTTCGGCTACGTGAACAAGCAGGCGCAATGCAGCCGCTGCCACGGCGACGAGGGACAAGGCGGCATGTTCGGCCCGCAAATTCGCGGCGCGGTGAAGAAGCTCGGCGTCGATAGCGTGCGCGCCATCATTGCTCACGGCAGAGGTGAGGGCGACAAACGCATGCCCGGCATGGCGAAGGAACTCACGCCGAGCCAGATCGAGCAGGTAATCGGGTTTTTGCGCAGATGGGACAATACTTCGTCAGTGGATTCCAGTGTGATTTATAAAGATCATTAAAAAAGTTCTTGACATTTTAGTGAATAATTTGTATCGTAAAACGCAAGTCGTGCCAAGGAAGGCAAGGACTATGAGCCTGCGGCTGTACGCTTTTAAACCGGGTGGAAGCCCTGAGAGTTCTTCAACGACTGATAAATCGGGAGATCGTGTAACAAAAGATGACTTAAACAAAGCCTGCCTTCAAGCCGACTTTGTCACCCCACCTGTAACCTGTGCAAAATTCCCAGCGTGCGCTTTGGGATTCCTTCATGGTTTTTTGAACTACGAGGAGCGTCGCATGCGATTTGAGCCTTGACTCAAGTGTAGCGTAGGTTGGCATTATTCGGAAACTTTTCAGAGTCGCCAGACTCGCACCCCCCGTTTGATTTCCAGACGGGACATAAATTGGTGAGTTTCAACCATGAGCAGTGTAGAACAAAAATCAGCGCGAGTTCCTCAGCAACGGCTGCATTTGCCGGCGAAAGCCGATTCGAACGTGGAAGCCGCCGTGCAAGAAACTGAGCTGCAAGCCGCGCGCAGCCACATTCAGCATCTGCAAGCGCTGTTGGAAGAAAAACATCGCCAGTGCGAGACTTATGCCGAGCAAAATCGCCAGTGGCAGGCGCGCTACGAAGCATTGAATCACCAATACGAAACCACATTCACGGAAAATCGCCGCTTGCGCGAGACGCTGGCTGCGCCCGTGACCTTAAAATCGTCGGTACAAGCTGCAGCCGTATTTTCCGAAGCCGTTTCATCTCAACCGGTCTCCGATTGCAAAGCGGGACCGGCGGCGGATGATTCCATCTTCGCCTCGGCAGTGCAGTTGGCGCGCGCGTGCGCCGGCGAGCAGGCAGTCTTCGATTCCGAAGCGCAGCTCGTCGCTTTCTTCCACCGCATGGGACTGATTTTGAGCATTTTGTTGAACGCCGTGCTCAAGCTGCTGCGGGCGCGTTGGGAGTTTCAAGCCGAATATCTGCAAGAAACGTTGGTGGATTCGCCGGCGTGGGCAAAATTGGCCACGCTCTCGGAAGAGGAGTTGAGGCAACTCTTGCTGGCGCCGGATTTGCCGGAGGCCAAATTTGCGGCGCACTGTCAGTCGCTGCAACAGGCCATCAACGAGCTGATGCTGCACGAGCTCGCCCTGCTGAACGGCTATCGCGCCAGCATTCGCGACGGCGTCCCCAACCTGCTGCGCTTGCTCGATCCCAGCCTGTTGGCCGAGCAAGCCCAAGCGCAAAAAATCAAAATCGGTTTTTGGCAAATTTCGCCGCGGGCTTTTCCCTGGCTTTGGCAGCGGCGTTTGGTGAATGGCTACCGGCAGAAATATAACGACCTCGCGCGGGAGGACCGGCGCACGTTTGATCGCATGTTTCGTCCCGGTTTTATTCAAGGCTACAAAAAGTGCATGGCGCGAGGCGCAGAGGGCTGAGGGCAGGGGCCATAGCGCCGAGACAGCCTTTGAGTTTACGCTATAAACTTTTACGCTTTACGAATTGAGGAAAGCGGCGTGCTGGTTTCGCGAAATTGAGTGCTCGCTCCGAACGCTCTACAAATCTCCCCATTAGCAGAGCAAATCGGAACGTTCATCTCACAGAAGAAAGACCGGTGGAAATTTCATAAAAGTGGATAACAATTTGGTTGGAGATTTTGTTGAGAGCATCAGCGCTGCTTTTTCAAAGTATCCAGACCTCCAAAACAAATGGACGGTCTCAGAAAATGAAGATAGCTGCTGCCTCGGATTTCAAAAACAATCATCAGATGGTTTTGCTGTAGTAGTTGAGTATACCCCCGGTGAGTTGCATATTTTTGCGCATAGAGTGCACCTCGAATTTGAACGTGGCATCAATTATGATGAAGCAATAGAAGCAACGTTAGAAACCTGTTTAAATTTGCTCAGCCCCGACTATAGAATTCGCGAGTATCTTGCTGCTGATTCTGCATATAAATGGAAACTTGAAATTTTCAATGGCGAAAAGTGGCACGGAACCAATACAACAAGCATATTGTTTTGGAATTATTTTGGAAGGCGGATTGAAAGAATTTACCAGAATCACATATTGCCCAGCAGATATAAGAGCGAGTAAGCTTGTAAATACCACGTTTGAATTCAACCACTACACCTAAAAGTTGGGCTACTTGGCTATGGGTCAACTGGTTACGAACACTCGACCTCGACGGCCAGCCGCCACATAACGTACGCGAAAGCAAGAGAAACGTGTGAATGAAAGCGAAGCGACGTGACATTCTGGCCGCGATCCGCGACAGCAAGATCTAGGCCTACGGGCCGCCACGCAGCTACACCGTTTCATCGGCATCTGGGCCGTGGTGGTGGAGGGCCGCGTCTTCGTGCGGCCGTGGAGTGTGAAGCCGCAAAGCTGGCACCGGACGTTCCTTATATCGCCAGTTCATTTTGGTGTTGGCAGGATATTTTGATTTTTCTGTTGCGCGTTGCGCAAAATGTTCTATACTTGTTTGTATGATTAAATCATTCAAGCACAAAGGACTGCAGAAGTTCTTTGAAACGGGCAGTACCGCTGGTATTCAACCTGCTCATAAGCAGAAGCTAAGAATGCGTTTGACGGCATTGGATACCGCAACCGTGCTTGAAGATATTAATTTGCCAGGATTTCGTTTGCATCAACTAAAAGGAAAGATGCAAGGATTGTGGGCGATTGACGTAAGCAAAAACTGGCGTATTACTTTTGAATTTCAGGATGGTGATGTATATGTTGTCAACTATGAGGATTATCACTAATGAGCATGCATAACCCACCGCACCCAGGCGAGTTTATCAGAGAAATTTATCTCGAGCCTCTTGGCTTAAGCTATCGTATCGTAGCTGCAAAGCTCAAGGTTGCACCTTCTACATTCAACCGGCTGATTCGAGGCCAAAGCAACATTAGCTCTGAAATGGCGCTGCGCCTTTCAAAAACACTCGGGCGTTCGCCTGAAAGCTGGTTGATCATGCAAAATAATTACAATCTTTGGCAGGCAAGGCAAACGATCAACCTTGATGAAGTGGAAGAACTGGCAATTGCCTGAACATAACGTTGTCATTTAAGACAGGGAGAATAAATTTCATGGCTCGTCGCCACAAGGTGGTTTGGCACGAAGGAATGGCGCTGGATCCGCACCATTTCCAGCAAGGGGATCGTTATGCGCAAGCGACGCTGAATGCCAGAATCAACGCCGTCGCGCATTATGGCTGGGGGCTGACCGAATTGGAGATCGATCGCGAAGGCGTGCCCAACGGACAATTTGCCGTGCAGCGCTGCCGCGGCGTGACGCCGGATGGCCTGCCCTTCAATTGTCCCGAAGAGGACGCCCTTCCCGAAATCCGCACATTTGACAAGCTCTTTCCGGCGATTGAAGGCAAGCTCGGCGTGTTCCTGGCGATCCCGTTGGAGCGCGTGAGCGGCATCAACACGCAGCTCTTGGGCGAACCGGCAAAACGTGAAACGCGTTTTATTATGGAACAAATTTCCGTGCTCGATGACAACACCGGCGCCGAAGAACGCACGCTCGGCATCGGCCGCCCGAATTTCACTTTCCGTTTTTCCACCGAGCGGCAGGAAGATTACAGCACGATCAAGATCGCGGAGATCGAGCTGGCGCCGGACGGCAAATTCACCCTGAGCAAAACTTTTATCCCGCCCTGCCTTTCGCTCGCGGCTTCGGAAAATTTAACCACCGTCGTCAACAAAGTGCTGAACCGCTTGAACGGCAAGAGCACGGAGTTGCGCCAGCAGTTGCCGCCCGGCCAGCGCGAATACACCAAAGCCGCGATCGACACGTTATGGCGCTTGCACACTGTCAACACGTTCATTCCGATTTTGACGCACCATTTCATGGTCACCAAATGCCATCCGGAAACGCTTTATTCGTATTTGTTGATGCTGGCCGGCCAGTTGACGACGTTCGCCGACGACGAAGAGGTCAAGCCGCGCGATTTTCCCAAATATGAACACAACAATCTGGCCGCGTGTTTTGGGCAGATGCACGATCTTATTGAAAAGCTGTTGAGTGGCTTGATTAAAGAGGTTTATGAAAAAGTCAATTTAGTGCGGCCAAGTCAGGTGAAGTGGGTAAGCGAAAAAGTCGACGACGCCTCGCTGCAAACCAAACAATTTTATTTGATGTGCAGCGGCGATATTCCGGTGCGCAAAATGAGCGACGAGCTGCCGCGCCAGCTCAAGATCACGGCGCCGGAGATTTTGGACGCACTGGTGGGAGCGGCTTTGCCCGGCCTCGGTGTCAGCTACATGTCGCAGTCGCCGATCGGCCTGCCCGCGAGGCCGGGCTTGCACTACCTGCGTTTGGACAAAACCGGGCCGCATTGGGAAAAAATTTGCCAGAGCCACGGCATCGGAATTTTCATTCCGGCGGAATTTGCCGGGATCAACGTCGAGCTGGTGACGACGAAGGAAACGTGAAGCTGGTTGCTGGTCGCTTGTTGCTCGTTGCTGGTTGCTGAACACTGCTCACCCCAAGTCATTAAGTTGAGCAGGAGGGGCGTCCCGTAGGGACACCGGACAAGCCTGCCTTGCCAATGCTCTAAGCAGGCCAGGGCCGGATCCAAGCAGGTTTAAAAAAAATTTACCCCAACGGATGGAAAAACGACCAACGGATAAAAACAATTGATCGCAAAATGATTAGGGCGAAATTATTGGTTCGTGAAACCACAGTAAATTATCTTGCCACAATTATTTTGCTTAATGAAATGAACTGACAACTGATCGCTGCTCACTGATTACTTGCTGTTGGCTTTTGATGCCAAAACGGAGAGGAATTTTTCATGACGGGTGCAAAAATCGAATTTGAAGACAAGCAGCGCCTGCCGGATTTGTGCGGCGAATGCTTCATGTTGATTACGCAACTGCGCGTCACGCAAAATTTCGGCGATCCGACGGTGTTGCGGCGGCGGATCAAAGAGATGCTCGACCGCTGGGAGCGCAACGCTCGCAAGGCCAGAATCGAAATCGAAGACATTCAAAAGGCCAGATTTGCCCTGGTGGTGTTTATCGACGAGACCATCGCCAATTCGAAGTGGAGCCAAAAAGACACGTGGATGGCGCTGCCGCTGTGCCTCGAGCTGTTCAACAGCTTCACCGGCGGCGAAGAGTTTTTTACCCAACTGCACGCCTTGCGCGAGCGGCCCAAAGCCCATCTCGACGTGCTCGAGGTGTATTACTTGTGCCTGGCGCTCGGCTTCAAAGGCAAATACTTTTTGGAGCAGGAGAAGCTCAAGCTGCTGATCGAGGACACTTACAACGACATGCGCCGCGCCATGGAAGGCCGCGAGGTCGTGGCGCTTTCTCCCAACGGTCCGCGGCGCGACGAAGCGGCGCCCGCCGTCGGCAAAGACATCCCGCTGTGGGTGATTGGCGCGGGCGCAGCGACGCTCGCTGTGATCATCTTCATCATTCTGAGCATCGTGATGAACAACTCCGCTGGCGATGTAGTCAATCTGCTCAAACAAATTATTTAGGGCAGAGGGCAGAGGGCCTAGAGCCGAGGGCAAGCATGGCGCAGAATTTTTTATTTATCGTTAAGCCCTCTGCTCTCCGCCTTTGGCTAAACGTGAGACATTGAACCATGAGTGCTTTCAGAAAATTCCTCGGGAACCGGCATTTCATTATCGCCATCGGCGTGCTGCTGGTGATTGCGCTGATTTGGTTGATCGGCATGGTGGATCTGGGGTCGGGTCCGCTGCTGTCGGTCAGAACCCGCCTGCTCTTCTCCATCATCGTGGTGATGATCTGGCTGGGTCTGCTGTTGCTGGAGCAGTTGCGGGCGCAACGCGGCGCCTCGATGCTCGAGCAATCGCTCAAGACCCAGGCCGACGAGCAAATGCTCGGCGTGCGTCCGGAAAAGCGCGAGGAAATCGCCAATCTGCAACGCGAATTTGCGGCGGCAATCGAGGAGCTGAAAAAATCGAAGCTGGCCAAAGGCCGCCGGGGCAACGCCGCGCTTTATGCCCTGCCTTGGTATCTGAGTATCGGCCCCATCGGCTCCGGCAAAACCACGGCGATCAAAAACTCCGATCTGGATTTTCCACTGGGCGACAAGGAAATCAAAGGCGTCGGCGGCACGCGCAACTGCGACTGGTGGTTTACCAATTCCGCCATTCTTTTGGACACCGCCGGCCGCCTGTCGATGGAAGACGATGACAGCAGTGAATGGCTGGCGTTTCTCGACATGCTCAAAAAGCACCGCCGCCGCCAGCCCATCAACGGCGTCATCGTCGGCGTCAGCGTCGACGAGCTGCTCAAAGCCAATCTCGACGAGCTGGAAGCGGCGGCCCAAAATATTCGCAAGCGCATCGACGAGCTGCTCAACCGCCTGGAGGTGAGGTTTCCGGTTTATTTGATGTTCACCAAATGCGATCTGATCAACGGCTTTGTGGAATTTTTCGAGGATTTCGAGCGCAACCAGCGCGAGCAGATTTGGGGCTGCACTTTGACGCGCGAGCAATATAACGATCCCAACTTCAATCCGAAAGCGATCTTCGAGCAGGAGTTTCAGCGGCTCTACGACACGCTGATCAACATGCGGCTGGCACGCCTGTCCTCCTCCATGAAGCGCGAGAATCGCCAGAAGGTTTACGTCTTTCCGTTGGAGTTTTATGCCGCCAAAGAAAACCTGGCGCACTTCGTCGGCAAGCTTTTGCAGCCGAACCGCTTCCAGGAAAACCCGCTCTTTCGCGGCTTCTATTTTACCAGCGGCACGCAGGAAGGCACCCCGATCGACCGCGTCATTCAATCCGTCGCCGAGGCCTTCAGCCTGCCGCCGGAGCTGGCCGCGGGATTCGGCCCGGGGATGGAAACCAAGAGTTATTTCATCAAAAATTTCTTTACCGACGTCGCCATTCCGGACGAGAATTTGGCGCGGCTGACTTCAGCTTCGGCACGGCGCAACCGGCTGCTGCAATATGGCACCATGGCCGGCGTGGGCGCGCTTTTGCTCCTGTTGCTCATCGGCATGTTCGTGTCGTTTAATAAAAGCCGATCGCGCTTAGACAACGTCGAGAGCGTCGCGACAAGAGTGCGAGACATCAATTGGGGTGAGCCCTCGCTCTGGCCGACCAACTTCGACAAACTGGATCAGTTGCGCACGCAAATCGTCAATCTGGAAAATCGCGGCGCCGGCCCCTTCAATTTGTGGATGGATCGCAGCGGCAGTGTTTTGCACTCGGCGTATGACGTGTATCTCCGCAAAAGCGCGCCGCTCGTCCAACAGCTCTTATATCGCGATTTGGAGACGCGGCTGCGGCGGCAAGTGAATGAGCGCTCGCCCGACCTCGACGCGATTTATGACGATCTCAAAGCCTATTTGCTTTTTGACCAGGGAAAATCATATTTGCTTTCGGAGACCGGTAACGAGGAATTCCTGGCTTCGCGTTTGAAGCAGCTTTGGGATACCAGGAAAATCTACCAGCCCGGAACGTTGCCGGATCAGTTGGCGCAGCGCCAGTTGCCGCGTTTTGTCAAAGGCTATGCGTTCGTGCTACAAACCGGCAAAAACGGCACCACGCCGCCTTTTAGAAATGATCCACAGCTCATTGCCTCAGCACGCGGCTATATTGCGCCCAGCATGAAAACCATCGACCGGTTCTACAAACGTCTCTTGCGCGCGGCAAACAGCCAGGTCTCTCCGCTCAATCTTGCCAATATTGCCGGCGTCGGGATCGTTCGCAGCGACTACCAGCTTTCCGGCGTTTACACCAAAGAGGGCTGGAAAAAGATGGAGAATCTTATTGAAAGGGGTGTCGAAAACCTCGGGCCGGACTGGGTATTGGGCGAACAGAATGTGCAAATAGCGCCGGAGATGCAAAACAGCGCCATAGCCCAGCAGGCGCTGCGAGACACGTATTTCAAGGAATATGCCCAAAATTGGTGGCGCTTTCTCAATGGCGTCGATTACGAGCCTTTTGCCAATCTCACCCAGGCGGCAAACAATTTGAAAGCATTGGGCGATCCCGGCAGCTCGCCGCTCAAGCTGCTGTTGGAACGGGCCAGGGAGCAAACCCAGTTTGCCGGCCTGCTTCAAAAACAAGCCAGCCAGTACATCGGCAGCCATTCGCTCGATCAACAGTTTGAAGGTTTGCACCGGCTCCTGGAAGGCAGCGACAATCAAACCAAGCTCAATAGCTTGCTGAGCCAGTACGCAACATTGAGCGGTGTCATGGACAATTTGAGCCGGGATCCGGAGAATGGCAAGCTGGCGAAAGAAAGCGCCGCCAGCGTTCTGCGAGGCGCGGGCGAGCTGCCCGCCGCGCTGAACACCATTCAACAAACCTTGAGCCTGATCGACCCGGTCGCCAACAGCAACCTGCGTCCGATCTTCGAGAAGCCGTTGGTTTATGCCTGGGAAGAGGTTCTGAAACAAAGCCAGGAATATTTGAATAACGCCTGGCGGACAA
The DNA here is from genome assembly GCA_022616415.1 of Candidatus Zhuqueibacterota bacterium. Taxonomy (GTDB): domain Bacteria; phylum Zhuqueibacterota; class Zhuqueibacteria; order Zhuqueibacterales; family Zhuqueibacteraceae; genus Zhuqueibacter. Next base: position 37,311 of record JAKEEU010000252.1, read on the forward strand.
GAGTCTATGATGCGTTTGCGAGGTTTGGTGGATTGTATCCCTTCAAGCCTGTTCCTGGCGACGCGCCGGTGCAGGAGGTTTTAGCCTTTTTCAAGCCGGGCGGCACCCTTTCAAGCTTCCTCGATCCGGAAATCAAACCGTTTGTGCGGGACGATGTTTCTTGGGAACCCAAAGTTTGGCAAGGCCATGGCCTCCAACTTTCGCCGGCGGCCAAGACAGCATTTCAACGCGCCACGCTCATGTCACAGGGTTTGAGCGGCCCAATCAGCTTTTATCTGCAGCAGATGCAACCGCCGATAAGACAGAGAATAACTTCCAATCCGCCGGATGTGGACAAGGTGCGTTTCGTAATTGGCACGACGAGGCAAGAGCACCATGTCGAGAAGCAAAAGAGCCTCGCATTGAATTTTTCCTGGCCGGGTGGAAGCGGCGTCAGTTTGCAGGCAATAAATGATAAAATTGGCGGTGGCAGCGCGGTCGCGGAGAAAAAGTTTGACGGCGAGTGGGCTTGGATTCGGCTGGTCAATGACGCGGGTTTGCTGGGAAGAAGTGGAGCGCAGTACCGCTATGGCTGGACGCTGTATGATAGCAGAAGGCAATACAGAATCGTCCTGACCTACAGGCTCAGCGCCGGTGTCGCCTATCACCCGCTGGCGAAAGGCTTTTTTAGCTTTGGCTGCCCGCAGCAGTTGAATTGAAGGCGCAGAGAGCAGAGGGCAGAGAGCAGAGGGCAGAGAGCAGAGGGCAGAGAGCAGAGGGCAGAGAGCGGAGGGCAGAGGGCCGAGGGCAAAGAGCAGAGTACATGGCGCAAAGCTATTACGCATTACGTTTACGCTCTACGCCTTACGCTTCACGCCTTACCCTTTACGCCTTACGTTTTACGTTTCATGTTTTGCACTCCACAACATTACAGCAAGACTTATGTCATCGGCAAATTTTCCTGCAGGATGCTTCGGCAAGTTGCCGACTTACGGCGATTTCATTCGCCACAATGCCGCCAGCCGCGAAGCGCTGGATTTCGATCAGTGGATTCAGCAAGGCCTGCACAGCGTCAAGGAGCGCTGCAAGCGCCATAAAATTTGGCCGGCGGATTTGCTGTGGGATTTGGCCTTTCAAGAAGCGGCGCCGCAACATTTTCTTTTTCATCCGGCGGAAAGCGCCGACCGCTTTCTCATCGGCATCATGAAGCCGAGCCACGACCAAAGCAAACGCCGCTATCCGTTTTTGGTGTTCACGCAAGCGGACCGCCGCATCGCCGATCAAGTGAAGCTGGTGCCATTGGCTTTCGCCCGGTTTTTCGGCCGGGCGCTCGAGCTCGTGCAACAAGCGGAAACGAACGGAATGGAGCCGCCGGCTGTCGCCCAAAACGTCGACTTTCTCAGCGCGCCGGTGGCGCTCGATTGGAAAAAGCTGGCGGATCAATATTACGCCAAGATCAGCGGCATCACGCTGGAAGATTTGTTCACGCGCTTGTTTGGCCGCTTTGAAGACGCGCGCAAATATCTGCTCTTTAAAAATCTCAAAGAGGTGTTGCGGCCGCCGCACCACAAAGTGGCGTGGGGGGTGCGCTTTCCGCTTTCACCGCTGCGCGAGCTGATTGCCTACGAAGCGTGCTTCTGGCTGCAAGTGAGCTTGCGCTTGTTGGGCAATCCGCCGGTAATCCCGATTTTCTTCTGGACGGTGGCGGAAGAGAGCAAGCCGAAACCCGCGTATCTCTACTTCTTCTTGCGCCGGCCCTCTTCGCACCTGTTCGACCTGTTGATCAATGCGCAATGGGAGAGCGAGGCAGTTAACAAACTTGACGAGAACGATAAGGAAAAAATGAGCGCTGCGGCTGAAGTCCTGCCGCCGGCCTATCGCGACATGCTGGAAAGACCGAGGATGAATTTGCAGGAGGTGCTGATGAGGCTGTGACTGTTTGCTATCCTGGATTATTTATCACCACAAAGACAAAGAACACAAAGAAAAGCAAAGAACTATTCATTATAATGCCGTTACATAAGTGTCTTACTGTCTTTGTGGTGATAAAAACGCCCTTGCACAAAGAACAAATTTGCAAACCGTAAAATAAGCCGGAGGACTTGGATATGAACTCGCAAGGCCCAAAGAACATCGAAAAAAGCAATGAGCTTTCCCATCGTATTATCGGCGCCGCCATCGAAGTGCATCGCCATCTTGGCCCAGGGCTGTTGAAATCAGCGTACGAAGAAAGTCTTTGTCATGAATTTAAACTGCAGGAAATACCCTTTGAAAGACAAAAGCCATTGCCGATAACTTATAAAGGCATCAAACTGGATTGCGACTACAAGGTTAATATTCTCGTGGACAAACTGGTGATTGTGGAGGTGACAGCAGTTGAAGAGATAGCACCAATTCACGAAGCCCATGTACTGACTTATCTGAAACTCTCCGGTTTGTGGCTTGGACTGCTTATCAACTTCAATGTTGAAGTATTGAAAGATGGCATTCACCGAATTGTCAACTGATTTCTTTAGTTTTTGCTTTCTTTGTGCTCTTTGTGCCTTTGTGGTTGAAAAATTTTTGCGACTGAGCAAGTCTTTCACGGTTAATACTAACTTGCGCGTAGAAGATAGAACTATTTCAATGAAACTGCAATATCATGCCCGAATCTGAAGAACAACAAGTTTCCGCACCGACAGTGGAAGCCCCGGCGGCAGAGCAACCCAAACCGTTGTCGCCGCTATTAGAAGCCATCAAGCGGCCGATTCCGGGAGATAATCCCTGCGGCCGCGACGTCGCCTCTGATGATGCTTTTCAAAAAATCAAAGAGGAAATCAATCGCATCGGCGCCGTAAGCACCAAAGTGGATTATGGCGCCGCCGCGGAGGCGGCGCAGGACGTGAAGAGCCTCACCAGCGCCAAGCTGCGCGAGATGGCCAAAAAGGGCGAAACCTTAGATACGAAAAGCTTCATCAGCGATACCAGCGGCGTCGACTATCCGATGATTGTCGAATTGGCGGCCAAAATTCTGTCGGAAAAATCCAAAGACCTGCGCGTGGCCGGCTATCTCTGCTTTGCGCTCTGGCGAAGCCGGCGTTTTTCCGGATTGGCGGAAGGCCTCATGGCGATCCACATTTTGCTGCAAGAGTTTTGGGAGGGCTTGTTCCCAGCCAAGTCGCGGCTGGCGGCGCGCAAAGCTGCCATTGAATTTTTGACACAGAAATTGCCGGAAGCTCTCGAAGCCGCCGAAGTGCAAGTTGATGACCGTGAGCCTTTGGAGAGCGCGAAGCAAACGCTGACTGAGCTGCAAAAGGAGGTGACAGCCAAAATCCCGCAAAGCGATTTTTTGCTGATGGGCACGATTCAGGCAGTTGGAAAATGTCTCGCCAAAGTCCCGGTGAAGCAAGAGCCTCAGCCAAGTCCACAACCGGGACTTCAACCTGTAGCGGCTCCACAACCGGAGCCAGGGCCACAACCAGGTTCAGCGCCGGCGCGGGGGCCGATGCGAACTTCAGATGACGCCGTAACTGCGATTCGCGAGGCAGCCAAATTTTTGCGCGGGCAAGACCGCAAGAGCGCAGCGCCGTATCGCTTGGCGCGGAGCATGCGTTGGGATGTTTTGGTCAACGAGCCGCCGAACGAAAACGGCAAAACCAAAGTCGAAGCGCCACGCGCCCAGCGCCGCGAATACTTCACCAAGCTGCAGCAGAGCGGCCAGTGGGATAAGCTGCTCGACGACGGCGAAACCGACTTCATGCAACCGTACTTTTACTATTGGCTGGATTTGCAACGCTTCATCGTCGCCGCGATGGACGCGCTCGGCAGCGATTTTCAGCACGCCCGCATGGCGATTTTGCAGGAGCTGGCGATTCTCCTGCAGCGCGTACCTCAATTGCCGAGCCTGATTTTCAGCGATGGCACACGCTTCGCCGATGCGGTGACGCAAAGTTGGATCGAAGAGACGGTGATGCCTGCGCTCGGCAGCGGCGAAAACGCCGGAGTCGGGCCGGCCGGTCCTGCACTCGATAGTGATTTGGCCGCGCTCTTCGCCGAGGCCAAAAAGATTCTCGCCAAAGGCGATCTCGCCGCGGCTATCGCTTATTTGCAAGACGGCGCAACGCTGGATGTCTCGGGCAAAAATCGTTTTTGCCGGCGGCTGCATATAGCCACCGTTTGCTTGCGTGGCGGTCAGCCGAAGATGGCGCGCCCGCTATTGGAAGATTTGAGCGAAGAGATCGAGAAGTTTGCCATTACGGTTTGGGAGCCGGCGCTCGCTTTGGAGGTTTGGAAAAATTTGTACGAGTGCTACGGCTCGCTCACCGCCAGCACGCCGCCGGCCGGCAAGGCGGGGTTGCAAGAGCATGCCGACCGGGTCTTTGAAAAAATGTGCCGGTTGGATTTGAGCTACGCGCTCGCGGCGTCCGGAACTAAACCCAAAACCAAGCGCCCGGCGCCGCCTAAGCCGACCAAAAGAACCGCGGCCGAAATGGACGAGCACGAACTGATCACGGTGGATGAGATGGACAGCCGCGAACCGGTAACTGCAGATGAAAAGGATGAACGCGGCGAGAGCACGGATGGAAAGGTTAAACGCGGCAAGAAGGCGGCAGTAAATTTAGAAGAGAAGGGAAAACGTGAGACAACGCCGGCGGCTACTGGATAAAAAGAACTTCCAGAAAAGAGATGCTGTAAGCACTAAATTCAGTAGCTTTTATTCCCAACGGATAGATGAACCCAACGGAAAAATTCTTTACAGTTGGGTTCATCTATCCGTTGGGAAGATCCTGTTTGTTGGAGCTGCCTGTAGGGACTTCAGTTCTCAGCTCGCGGCTATAGACTTGTCGGAGAATCTGTTTTAGTTCCAATAGTTAGTGTCTGTCCGGAAAATAATAATCACAAAAAAACTTGAATTTGTTTTATTTTTTAATTATATTGTATTGTTTTAAACTTCAAAAGCATTATACAA
>JAKEEU010000253.1 GCA_022616415.1 Candidatus Zhuqueibacterota bacterium
ATTCATTTGAGAATCCGCAGCGTTTTGGCGGTTCCGATATCATGGCCAGAATCCGCTTTGATGGTGAATATCCGAACAAGTTGTTGCAGCGTACTTTGCTCGGATATCTTACTCGCGCAATTGAATCGTTTCCGGTGGAAGTAAATTCGATTTATGAAGTTGTCGTAGCAGGCAACCCTACAATGCGGGATCTGTTTTTCGGACTGAATGTTCAAACTATCGGTGTGATCCCATACTGGTCACTCACTGAAACAGCCTTTCGTGATGGTCGATCCGATACAACAAGTATTTCGGTTGAAGCGAAACGATTGCGTCTTCCGATCCATCCGGAAGCACGCATCTATGGACTTCCATTAATTGCCAGTCATGTTGGAGCGGATGCTGCGGCTTGTTTGCTGGCTACTGGAATTGCGGAACAAGATGAAATTTGGGCAATCCTTGATATCGGAACAAACACCGAAGCTTTGATCGGTAATCGTCATCGGATCATGGCTGCATCATGTCCCGCTGGGCCGGCATTTGAAGGCGGTGGTGTTCCGTATGGAATGCCGGCAGTAAATGGTGCGATTGAGCGCATATATATAAATAAGGAAGGAAAAGTTCAAACAAAAGTAATTGGTGATTCTGCTCCGGTTGGAATTTGCGGTTCAGGCCTGGTGGATTTGTTGTCTGAGCTGCGGCGCACCGATCGGATGAACGGACAAGGCCGGCTGGATCATGCATCCGAATTTATCGTTGATCAAAATCATCATCTTTCGTTGAGTGAAGCGGACATCAATGAACTGGCGCAAGCGAAAGGCGCAAATGCAGCCGGACTCAAAGTCTTAGCTGAAAGTTACGGCATTCCGTTAGAGCGGATTGATCGGTTGTATTTAGCCGGAGGATTTTCTCGACACCTCGATGTTGATGCTGCGTGCAGGATCGGATTGGTTCCGGATCTGCCGCGCGAACGGATTCAAAAAATCGGAAATGCTGCATTGCAAGGTGCAGCAATGACGTTGCTTTCGAAAACGCGGCGAAAAGAATTGGAAGAATTGGTAAAACGCATTGAACATGTCCGTTTGGAAACACATCCGCACTTTTTTGATTTCTTTGTTGAAGGTTGTCAGTTTGAACCGTTTGGAGCCGCAGCATGACTTCAGCAATTATTTCCGCAATTGATGCTGCCTCCATTGCAGCTTCAGTAACGGAACAGGAATATCATCGGCTGCTCAGTCTGCCACGAAATTACACGCTGGAAGGTGACATGCTTGAACGCGCGGAAAATGCGCGCGCGTGGTACGCAAAAAATGGTCAGCCGTTTGTGGCATCGGTTCGGGTTGATTTGCAAGAAATTAATCCGCCGATCGTTGCGTTAAAAAACGGACACGAATTGCAAAGCGATGTTTTGTCAAAGCGGCTTCAAAAAGGTGAAGCGCATTCGTTAATGATATTAGCGGTGAGTGCAGGTCCGGAAGTTTCAAAAGAAGTTGCAGGGCATTGGGCAGAAGGGCGTCC
>JAKEEU010000254.1 GCA_022616415.1 Candidatus Zhuqueibacterota bacterium
CTCGTATATTGAGAGTGTGTTATTCTTTCTGTGTGTTCTTTGACAGTCTCGTTAAATTTGTGTGTACAAACTGCTTTTCTTTCGTATCGATCGAGGTTGGCGTCTTCATTGACCACCTACTCGCTTTTGGTCTTGGACGTTGCCATTTTGCATAAGGCGCCGCCTGAAGGGTCATATCTCTTCAGTTCGGAGATGCTTATGCAAATCACGATCACCTGTAAAAACTGTGGTCACGAAGTTCCCGCCAACTTCCGCCTCAAAGGCAGCCAACTCTATTGCGGTGATCCGAAGTGTCAACGCGCCCGTAAACGCGCCTGGCAGAAAAACAAAATGACCACCGACACAAAATATCGCCGCAAGCAAATCACTTGTCTCAAGCGGTGGCGAAAGGAACATCTTTTACACCGATACCAGAAGCAATATCGCGACAACCATCCGGAATATGTCGAAGAAAATCGCGAAACGCAACGCCTTCGTAATGACAAGCGCCGACAACGCGTCCAGCTCACGCCGTTGGAAAAGATTGTAAAAATGGACACGTTCCAAAATCAACCAATAAAATCAGGCTTTTACTGGCTCGCGCCCCATGCGATGGGCGCGTCCCAAAAGATTGTAAAAATGGACGCGTTGCTCGTCGAACTCAAGACTTTTCATGACGATAGCCCCATCCACCTCGCCAACACCTGTTGATTGTAAAAATGGCGCGATTGACTTTTACCCCGCTTTTTCAGAAATTGCTTTCAGTCAACCTGATAGAGGTCGCCATGAAATCAAAAAGTCTCATCCTGCCGGAACGCCAGCGCGTCCTGGCGCCACCCTTCGCTTGGGTGGATCGACGATTTTTGCTCAACGGCTTTCTCGCGGCACTCACGCCCCAAGAAAATCTGTTGTATTTCTTCTTGGTGTTAGCTGCCGATCGCGACGGCCTGAGCTTCTACAACTACGACAAAATCTGTCAACTGCTCACGCTCGACGTCGATGATTACATCCAGGCGCGCAACCGCTTGATCGACAAAAAGCTCATCGCCTTTGATGGCCGGCAGTTTCAAGTCTTGGCGTTGCCTCAAACGCCAGGACCATCAGCGCCGCCGCATACCCGCGGACGTGAAACCGAAAGCGACGCGCAAGTTTTAGAAGACGTGCTCGCGCGTTTCGCACGCGGCATGAGTCCACAACATTGAAATCCACCCCGCGTCGCGGGGTTCACCAAGACATGAGAGAGAACGCACGTGTCCGCTTGAGCGCAAAGCTCGTTCTCCAGACTGTTTCTCTCAGCCTATTACCAGAATTTGAATAAAGTATCTTAGGCCCCTTACAGGCGTAGCCTTGTCGGGAGCTTGCATCATTCACGAGCCTAAATGGGTAATAGCGATCTGAGAGTCGCCTCTCATCGTTCTTCAACCGAGGAGTTCATCATGCGCTATCGTCAGCTTTTCGTCGGCGTCGACATCAGCAAACTCAAGCATGACCTCGTCATTGTCAATGAGCAAAAGCAGGTCGTGCACAAGCCTTTGGTGATCCGTGAAAATCGCGAAGATTATCAACGCTTGCTCGACAAACTCAACTGGCTGCGGCATCAGTTCGGAACCAAAATCTTCTTCATTGGCATGGAAGCCACCAGCGACTATTGGAAAAATCTCTATCACTTCCTCAAAAAACAGTCGCCCGATTTTCGCCTGACGGTCATCAATCCGTTCCAAACCAAAAAATTTGCGCAAAGCGAGCTGCGCCGCGCCAAAACCGATCCCGTCAATGCCAAAGATATCGCCCTGTTCATGATGGAAAAAAGGCCGAAGCCCTCTATCGACCGCGCCCCGATTTTTGAGCACATCAAGGATCTGGATCGGCAAATTCATCTGCTCACCAAGCAACAAACCATGACGCGAAACAAACTGCGTCTGGAGTTGGCGAAAGTCGCACCGGAAATTGAGCACGCCATCCAACAACTCGGCGGCCAACAGATTCTGGCCTGGTTGGAAAAGTTTCCCACCGCCGAAGCGATGGCCAACGCTTCACTCAAAGAACTGTGCGCCGTGCGCTATGGCAAACGGCGGCGGCCGTTGCCCTTCGACCGGGCGCAAAAAATGCAAAATCTCGCCAAAAACAGCATCGCCCATAAAACCGGCGCCGGCTCGGGCTATGTGGTGCAATCGTTGGTACGGCAAATCTGCCAATACCAACAAGAAATTCAACACCTCAAGCAGCAGATGGTCGAACTGTATGCGCCAGTCAACGACCAGGATAGTTTTTTGACCACTATCACCGGCATCAGCAAAGAGGCCGCCATCGTCTTGGAAGCTTACATTGGTGACGTGAATCGTTTTCCCGACGCCAAAAAGGTGGTGGCCTACTTCGGCATGAATCCGGTGGTCAATCTCTCCGGCAAAGTCACCAAGCGCGCCTCCTATCTGGAAAAAAAGGGCAGTGGCCTCGTGCGCCACAAACTGTATATGGCCGTGCTCCAAATTGTGCGCTTGAAAGAAGGCACGCTTTACGAATATTACGCGCGTTTGGTCGCGCGCGGCAAGCCCAAGCTGGTGGCCATTGCTGCCACAATGCGCAAGCTGTTGGTGATTATCTACGTCATGCTCAAGAACCAACAGCCGTTCGATCCCAAGCGTATTTAAATTTTTTTATTTTTCTCTTGACTTTTTATATAGTATCTGGA
>JAKEEU010000255.1 GCA_022616415.1 Candidatus Zhuqueibacterota bacterium
GCCAATAACCCCGTTTTGCGTCCGAAACAGGTTCCCCAAGGGCTCGCTACGGCCTCCATTTCGCCGCCTCCGCAGCTGCCGGGACCTGCGACCGCCGGACAGCGGCAAATCGTCTCACAGAGGGCAAAGAACCTCAGCACGGGCGGGCCTACAACTGGGCCTAAGCCGGGCGCGGGGCGGCTTCTGAACGCGCTACTCCGTCCCGCCGTCTAAACGGTCATTGACAAAGAAATTTATCAGGCAGCACATATCCATGGGGAGCCGAATCTCCGAAATCTAAGCGCAAGTCGTAGGTAGCGGACCTACCAAATTTTTCATGCACTAGCCAGAATTTCTGACTGGGATAGCTAGAGTTAAAGTATTCCCCAAGAGCGTAACCGTCGATTCCGGGAAACGCGCCATTTGTAAGGATTTCTCCCTGAGCGTGTGGGATTGAAATTGGCCGGTGTAAATGGCCAAGTAGATAGTAGTGCGGTGTCACGCGATCCGCGCGGGAAAAAAGCTGTGTCGTTGTGGACACCATCCGCCCCATGGCATGCGTCGGGATTCCAAGAGTTTTATCACCGCCGCGCAGGTTGTCTCCGTGCCCGGCGTAGTGGTTAAATCCCTGCACGTCGAAGCACGCAAACGGCTGCATGTCGATGTTGAACTTGATTCTCGGGCAGTCTCGAAGCAGGGCCTCGACATAAAGTGTGAGGAATTGATCGAAATTCGAGTTTCGATTTTTCGTCGGCATCTTGTGCTGATTCTGAAAACGTGTGTGATTTCCGACACAGGTATGAACCCGAACCGGGGCGATGGTGCTTAGATTACGGTAGAACTGCGCGAGAGCGTGTCCGGCACTGTAGAACTGCGCGAGGATCGTGTTGACCTGCGCGCACTCCGCCGAATGGACGAGTCCGCCGTCCAGCATATCCCCGATCTGTGCAACGACAATCTCTGGCACTTCCGTCGTGGTATGATCTTGTAAAATCGAAAATATACTGCATTGTAACCGCCAGAGGCGACGCAGAAAAATCTCAAAGTTGTATTCACCGAGCCCAAGTGTTTGTTCCGGCTTCACCACTGCGCCAACGTGTGTATCAGACAATATCAGCAGGGCCGACTGCGGCGTGCCTTTGGCTTTTTTCGGCGGCTGAAAACACCCCTTGGGAGGCGCGTAGGACTTTGGCGCAAGGTCGTGGACCTGCTCGACAAGGATGTCAATAGCCGTGCGTTCTTTCTGCGCGGCAGCAAGGTCGCGCTGTGCGTCGATAGCTACGCGTTTCCAATGCGCAGCTTGTTCTTGCCAATCCGTTTCCTCCTGTTTACAATACCGCCGGATTGCGCTGGTCACGCTTCGATAAGGACGGCGAAGCTGGTCAGCAATCCATTGATCCGATTTTCCTTCCGCTTTACACCGCTGGAGTTCTTCAATTTCACTTTTGGACCACACGTCAGACATTTTTACTTCTTTCTTTTTTTGCGTCGGGGGGCCGGAGGCGGGGGCGTTCCCTCGTCAATAGCTTCCTCGCGTTGTTTCAACCACTCAAAAATTTTTGGATCAATCTCACCGACAAAAAGCATATCCCAAGCTTGAAGGGCCTCTGCCGGAGACTTGCCTGCTGCGATAAAATCACCGAGCTCGGCGACGACCGTGCCGTCTTCCATTGTGTAAATAGCTGGTCGAAATCGATTATGCGGCAGGACCATTATTTTCGTCGCGATGATTTGTTCGCCAAGTAGTGCTTTGTGATATTGAAGCACTTCCTTCGCTTGGTCCTCAAGGTTTTGTGTGATTTTTAAATCCCATCGACTTTCGTCTTCTACAATCTTGTCTATCCGATCGCATACCTTGATGAAGGTAGTGGATGCCGAGGCAGTCGCTTCGCCATCCATTTTGTGCCCGTTCGGTATGTTTGTCTCACGATGCGGCTCGGCAATGTATGGGAATAACGTCCCAACAACTGCCAGCAAGGTATGAATTTGATGCTGAGTTATCGCTTCACGAGACGGCAGGTCTCGTTGAACTTGTAGAGGTTGACGTGACATATTTACGACTTAAATTTGCTTCCGCCCATTTGTGCAACCAAACTGCGTCCACTGCGTTATCATCTAACGCAATCGGCTCGGCGACGGAGTCCACTGAAAAGGTGACGTTTTTCTTTTGTTTGACAAAGCGAGAATCTCGGCGGCAGAGCGCGAGCGCCATCATGTTTTTAGGGGCCGCGCCGTGGCCGGTTGCGAAGTTTTTCAACGTGCCGACGGGCACGCAGTCTATAATTTCGGAAGGCACGCTGAGCCATACGGCGGCGCGCAAAGATGACCAAAGCTGCGCTTGATAAGTCGTAGAGGCGAACTGCACGTCCTCAAATACTACGCCATCAAACTTATGGGCGTCGTGCAGCATGAGAATCCGAGCGTAGAGCCGGGGGATACGAGGGTCACAGCGTCGCCGAAATCGATCTTTGCCCCATTGGGCAATTTCTGTTTTGGTAGCCAATTGCCATGTGCCGCACTCGAATACATCATCGTGGTTCCACGCGTAACCGGTTTGCGTGCCCAAGTCGAGTGCGAGGAAATTCATCTTAAAAACAGTGTCAGTTTTCGGGTTCAAATGCCAGCCGAAAAGATACGAAAATATTGCTTTCGATTGATGAGTTCGTGCCGAATTTTTTTCAATCCCTCTTGGTGGATGCTTTGTGCCCGCTGCCGGGTGCGCCCGAGGATTTCGCCGATCTCATCGAATCCCATACTGCCGTTATAGTAGAGGTCGATGGCCATTTGTTCCATTTTGGTCAATTTGGTTTTGATAATCGGCAGGATCAAACCCATAAGCTCCCGGAAATGAACGGCGTCAAACTCAAAAGAAGTTGGCTCGGCCTCCCGAGAGTAGTCTTCGGCGTCTTCGTCCAGTGCCGGGCGGTGATCAGTTTCGCCGATAGGCGTTTCGTGCAGGCTCGCGTATTTGACTACATCCTGCTGAACCCACCATGCAGAGATTTCCCGGCGCACATAGACTTTGGCGTAGGCGAAAAATCTCACTCGATTTGGTTTGAAGTTTTTCGCGGCCTTGCTCAAAGCATCGTAGCACAA
>JAKEEU010000256.1 GCA_022616415.1 Candidatus Zhuqueibacterota bacterium
AGGCGGTAAAACACGCGGTTTTAGTGCTTGTCAACATGGTCGCGGCCTTGCGCTGGCAGCCGCGCGGGGATTAGACTGTCTGAAAACGTCCAAACTCCAGAGCCGCCTAAAGGCGGCTAAAAATACTCATGGAAATGATGTATTGATTCCTATGCCGCTTAAGCGGCATTCCATATTTTAGCCCCACGCCTTCAGGCTGGGGCGGCGTGAATCTCCTCTGCCACGCGATGGCCGGACTCGACGGCGCCGTTCATGTAACCCTGCCAACCGGCGGTGTGCTCGCCGGCAAAATGAATGCGGCCTTCGGGCCTGGCAATATTCGTTCGCACGGTCGTAATTTCTCCGGGGCGGAAATAGGCATACGTGCCGCCGGCCCACGGATCTTCCTGCCACCATTTCACGTAGCCGCCCTCGTAATAGCGCGGCGCTTCGGGATGAATCTCGCTGACTTTCGCCAAAATTTTTTCCAAACGTTGCTCCGGCGGAATGCTTCCCATCGCCATGCCGCTTTTATCCGGAATGTAGGCAACGAGCAAACCGCGTGGTCCCGCCTGGCCGCCGGAAGCTTCGTAGACGGAGCCGATCATGTCTCGCAGACTCTTTCGCGGTTCGCCGGCTTGTTTGAGCCAGAAACGCTCGCGAAATTGCAGCGGCGCTTTGAGGATTTGTCCGTAATTCAACGCGGCAATGGCTTTCATTTTCTCAGGCGAAAGGGCTGGCGCAATCTCGATTTTTCGCACGCACGTGAAAGGCGCGGCAATTACCAGACGCTCGCCGTTGATGGTTTGTTGTAGGCCATTCTCTAAAAAGGTAACGCGAACGCCGGTTGCATCGTGCGCAATTTTCATCGCCGGTCGCGAGTAATAAATACGCTCACGCAATTGTGCAGCCAGGGTTTTTGGCAACTGGTCGTTGCCGCCGGCAATGCGAAAACTGGCGCGGCTTTCCGGCAAGGCGTATTCGTTGAGCAGGTGCAAAGCCGAAATGCTTTCGATGTTGATGGCCATCAAAGCGGAGACCGATCTTTGCATTTGCTCGATCATCTCCGCCGGCGCCTCGTTCTGTTTTAAAAATTCGTAAAAAGAGAGCTTGTCCAGCTCGGGGCGGGAGGGCATTTGATGCTCAAACGGGTTAATCTCTTTGGCAGTACCTTCGAGCTTTTCGTGCGCTTGGCGCGCACGCGGGGAAAATTGCAAGCCTTCATCTTCGGTATCGACAAAGCGGCCGCGATAAAGCGAAAGGCCAAACTCTTCGATATAACGAAATAAATAGTCATGCGTGTGCTCGATCCATTCGGCGCCGCATTCAGCGTGGAGGCCATCGGCAAACTCGCGCACGGTGAAAACGCGGCCGCCGGCGCGGTTGCGGGCTTCGAGAATGATGACATCATGGCCGGCCTTGGTGAGTTCATAAGCCGCGGTGAGGCCAGCGAGGCCAGCGCCGATAACGATCACCTTTTTCGGACGCTCGGTTTTTTGCCGTGAAAAGAATTTGGCCGTGCCTGCTTGCGGAAATGACAAAACGGGGCGCATTGGCAGGGCCGCGAGCGCAAGAGAGAGGGTTTTTATGAAGTCTCGACGAGTCCAAGTGTTTTTGTAAAAATCATTCATACGGTCTCCAGTTGTTTGAATTTTCATTTGAATTATTTTGCCAGGTTCTGCAATTGTTCCGCCGTCAATCGAAACGGGCACCATTCTCGCAAATAATGTGCACCATACTGGCGATAAAATTCTATAGCCGGCGTGTTCCAGTCGAGCACCATCCATTCCATGCGGCCACAACCGCGGCGAACCGCCTTGCGGATGCAAAACTCCGCGAGCGCTTTGCCGACGCCTTTGCCGCGCGCTTCGGGAATCACAAACAGGTCTTCGAGAAAGAGCGTCGGCATGGCGAGGAAGCTCGAATAGGTTTCAAAGACGAGCGCATAGCCGACTGGCCGGCCATCAAGCTCCGCAAGAAACGCCTCAAACCGCGGCCTGTCGCCGAAGCCGTGGCGGAGCAGCCGCTCGCGCGCTTCCGGCTCCGGGCGCGGCAGCTTTTCATAGTCGGCAAAAGCCTCGATGAGCGTGAATAAGACCGAAACATCATCACGTTTGGCGGCGCGAATGTGAATTGAATTTTTCATGATTTTTAACCTCTGTTGGTAACAGCGATGATTCATAAACAACCGCTGCTATCGGTGTTGAAAATCTTTCAACGAGTTTACGTTTTTTCAACCAGACGGACCGTCTGGCCTACGGCCGTAGGCTATGCCGAGGGGTTACGGCACGAAACGCTTGCAAATTAACTTTGGTTCGCTTATGTTATTGAGTGTCGTTGCACCGTCACGTGTAGCCTTTAGGCGTCCTTAATTAAAGAATATTAATCCCCAAGGGGATCGCTACGAGCTTCTTTAACAAGATAAAAATCGAGGTGAATGACTATGAAAACGCGTCATTTGTTTATCGGTATTTTAATTGGAATTGCCGCCGGCTTGATCCTAACCAGCACGTTCAGCACAAATTTTGACGAGAAACAAGACGCCCGTCCGGAAGCCAAACCGGTTAAAGCCGTCGCCACAACCACCGCAGCCGCGCCGGAAGACGCCGCGCTGCTGCCGGATGAGCAGAATACCATCGCCGTCTTTCAGGAAGTCGCGCCCTCGGTGGTTTTCATCACGAGCAAGGCGATCCGGCAGGGTTTTTTCTTCACGGAAACTTATGAAGTTCCGGCCGGTTCCGGCAGCGGCTTTATTTGGGATGATCGGGGCCACATCGTCACGAATTTTCACGTGGTCGAAAACGCCAGCGCGCTGAACATAACGTTGAGCGATCATACTTCCTACGAAGCCGACGTTGTTGGTGTGGAACCGAGCAAAGATATTGCGGTTTTGCGAATCAACGTGCCGAGCAACAAATTGCGACCAGTCAAGGCCGGCTCTTCGGCGAGCCTGCAGGTTGGACAAAAAGTCGTGGCCATCGGCAACCCGTTCGGCCTCGATCAAACGCTGACCACGGGTGTGGTGAGCGCACTCGGCCGCGAGATCAAGGCGAACAACGGCCGGACGATTCAAGACGTCATACAAACCGATGCGGCGATCAACCCGGGCAATTCCGGCGGCCCGTTGCTCGATTCGCGCGGACAGCTTATTGGGATCAATACCGCCATTATCAGTCCGAGCGGTAGCAGCGCCGGAATTGGATTTGCGGTGCCCGTCAATACGGTCAATCGCGTCGTTCCTGAGCTTATTCGATACGGCAAAGTGATCCGGCCGGGGCTCGGCGTGCAAATCATGAACAACAATGAATATTGGACGAGAAGGCTCGGAATCCAAGGCGTCATCATTGCCTCGGTGCAAGATGGAAGCGCCGCTTACAAGGCCGGCCTTCGTGGCCTTCAAACTAACCGCCGGGGTGAATCTCTTCTCGGCGACGTCATCATCGGCATTAATGATAAAAGGGTCAGAAGCTTCGGCGAGCTCGGCGATGCGCTCGATCAATATAAAATCGGTGACGTCGTCACGGTCAGGGTTTTGCGCGACGGCGAAGAAAAAACCGTTCGCGTCCAATTGCAAGAACTCGGATGAAATGACAAATATAACATCAACTGCCCGTCAGATCAAGAGAATTTTTGTTTGAAACGTTCACGACATGGCCAAATGTCCGCTGTCGGTTTGTGTTTTAACGCTCAACGAAGCTCACAATATTGCAGCATGTCTTGCGACCGTTGGCGAAGCCGATGAGATTCTTGTAGGCGATACCGGAAGCCGGGATGAAACCGTCAAGATCGCGAAGAGATATGCGGATGCCGTTCATCGAATCGCGTTTCGCGGGCATGCGGCAAGCAAAGCGGAAGTGGCTTCACACGCCAGGCATGATTGGGTGTTGGTCCTCGATGCGGACGAACGGGTCACGCCGGAGCTTTGGCAAGAGATCAAAACCCTCGTCGAAAATCCGCCGGCGGAAGTGAAGGGCATGCAGTTGCGGCGGCGGTCATTTTTTCTCGGCAAAAAAATGCGCGCGTGGGATGCTGATTATCAATTGCGCCTTTATCGCAAAGGCGCCGCGACGTGGAACGACGCGCTGATTCACTGCGGCGTTGAGGTGCGCGGCAAAGTGGTTAAATCAGCCGGCTATCTCGATCATCACACCGATCCGAATTTGAGCCACGTTCTGCGTAAAATGAATGCTTACACGAACGCCAATGCGGCTGATTTGATTCGCGCCGACAAAAAGGGGTTGACGGTAGCCGCGGCCTTTTTTCACGCGGCTTTGACTTTTTTTCGCGTTTACGTGATGCGCGGCGCGATGTGGGATGGCAGGATCGGCTTCGTTTTTGCTTGTGTCCAAGCGCTGTTTAATTGGTTCCGCTATTTGAAAGCGTGGGAAATAAAAAAAGGCATTGCGCCGATGCCGGGGATGAAAGATTTTATGCCGTTGTGAGCCAATGCTTCTTTTTTATCTTTTTTGCTGTTTTTCTTTTTTATCATTTATCCAGCATCTCTCGTATTTTGTGCGCCAACAACGCCGGTGAAAAAGGTTTTTGGAGGAAGGCCAGACTCGCGTCTCCTTCGCGAGGTTGCATGATGGTGTCGTCGGCATAGCCCGAGATAAACAACACTTTCATATCCGGTTGCAAGGCTTTGATCTGGTCCGCCACCATTTTTCCGCTGAGTCGCGGCATGACGACGTCGATAATCAAAATATGAATCTTGTCTTTGGCGTGAGCCTTAGCCAGTTGCAAAGCCTCATCGCCGTTCGCGGCTACGAGCACGTGATAACCGCGCTCACGCAACAAGCGCGCGGCGACTTCGCGGACCGAAGGCTCGTCTTCGACGAGAAGCACGGTTTCCGTTCCTGGTGAGGGAACGTGGCTTTGGTCATATTTCGGCGCCATTCCGGTGTCGGCGAGGCGAGGGAAATAAATGCGAAAAGCCGTGCCTTGTCCGGGAGCGCTGTCGACAGCGATGTGGCCGTGATTTTGTTGCACGATCCCGTAAGCGGTTGCCAGTCCCAACCCCGTCCCTTTGCCGGTATCTTTGGCGGAGAAAAATGGCTCGAATAAATGCTTTTTGATTTCCTCGGCCATGCCGGCGCCGGCGTCACGAACCGTAAGCATGACGTATTCGCCGGAAGTGATTTCCGGGTGTTGGCGAGCATGCGCTTCGTCCAAAGTTACATTTGCCGTCTCAATTTTCAGCTTGCCGCCGTTTGGCATGGCGTCGCGTGCGTTGCTCGCGAGATTGATAATCATCTGCTCGATTTGTCCGGAATCGACCTTGATGAAGCCGAGGTCCGGTGCGGTCGAGATGGCGAGATCGACATTATCGCCGGCGAGACGGTGAAGCAGCTTGTCAAGATTCAGCAGCACGTCGTTGAGGTTGAGCAGGCTCGGGGCAATAATCTGCCGGCGCGCGAACGTGAGCAATTGGCGCGCGAGATTGGCGGCACGATCGGCAGTTTGCTTGATTTCTTTAAGGTCTTTGCGCAGCGGATGATCGCGGTGCAGCTCCAACATGGACATTTCGGCCGTGCCGATAATCGCCGTCAACATATTGTTGAAGTCGTGCGCCACACCGCCCGCCAGCCGGCCAATCGCCTCCATTTTGTGAGCTTGGCGAAGTTGTTCCTCACGCTGTAGCAGCGCTTCTTCCATCTGTTTGCTTTTGGTGATGTCTTCGCAAACAATGAGAACAACCGGGCGGCCAGCGCTATCCCGCACGACGCGCGCGAGTTCTTTTACCCACACGATGGCGCCATCTTTTCGCACTTTGCGCAGCTCGCATGGCGCGATTTGTTCGGGATTCTGCAGCCAGGCTGTGAGGTTTTGCTGAGCTGTTGATTTATCTTCTTCATAAAAAACGTTCAATACGGATTGTCCCACCAGCTCTTCAACTTTGTAACCGAGCTGATCCGCCCCAAACTGGTTCACCGAAAGAATTTTGCCGCCAACATCAATTGTAAAGTACATGGCCGGGTTGTCGTCGTACAAGGCACGATAGCGCTCTTCGCTATGTTGGATTTGCAAAAAGCGCCGGTGCAATTCGGCTTCGGCCTGTTGGCGCGCTGAAATATCGCGAAAGACCAAAACCGCGCCGGTGAGATTGCCGTTTTCGTCTCGAATCGGCGCGGCGCTGTCATCGATCGGTATTTCTCTGCCGTCGCTCGCAACGAGCAGCGAAAAGTTGGCAGCGACTCCGTTGCGCGAGGCTGGCTGGGCCGCCGAGCGATTCTCGGCGGAAATGACTTTGAAAACCTCAGCCAGATTTTTGCCGAGCGTGTCCTTTTGTTTCCGGCCGGTCAGCATTTCCGCCACCGGATTCATAAAAGTGACGAGGCTTTTGTCGTCGGTGACGATGACGGCGTCGGTGATGCTTCTGAGAATGGTTGCCAGCCATTGCTCGCGCTCTTTCAATTTCTTTGCCATCTTGTGCTTGTAGATCGCCATCTCGATGGCAATGTGCAGCTCGCGTTCTTCAAACGGCTTGAGGATGTAACCGTAAGGCTCGGTGACCTTGGCGCGCTGCAGCGTCGTTTCGTCGGTGTAGGCGGTGAGATAGACCACCGGAATATTGAAGCGCGCGAAAATTTGCCGGGCCGCTTCCACGCCGTCTTGATAGCCCTTCAGCATGATGTCCATCAACACCAAATCGGGCTGCGTCTCGCCGGCTTTTTGTATCGCCTCTTCGCCGGAGGCCACAACCGCGGTGACGGTGTAGCCCAGCGCCTTTAATGTGTTTTGTATGTCTTTGGCGACGATGTTTTCGTCTTCAACGACGAGAATCTTTGTCGCAGGGTTGCTGTCCATGTGTTATCCTTTTAGTTGGCCCGTTTGCCGGTTAGCCTGTGAGCCGGTTTTTATGCGTCTATTCGCGGTTGAAAAATTTTGGGCTCCGGCTTGTCGAGGTTTGGACGGGCGTGGCGATAACTGGCAAACCGGCTAACCAGCAAACTGGCGAACCGTTTTCACAGCCGAAACACGATTTTAAACGTCGTTCCGCAGTTGCGCTCGAGCGTGATGGTTCCTTCGATCTGATCCGTCAACGTGTTTACCAATTGCATTCCTAATGATGCCGTCTTGCGAAAATCGACTCCTGCTGGAAAACCGACGCCGTTGTCGCCGACCGTCAACATTAGTCGCCGCTCGTTGTCGCCGCGCAGATCGATGCGGACTTCTCCGGTTTTGCCGTTGGGAAATGCGTATTTCAAAGCATTTGACACCAGCTCGTTAACGATCAATCCGCACGGAACAGCGCGGTCGATATCGAGAATGACCGGATCAAGATCGAGCTGTAGCGTGATCGCATGCGCATTGACTTTGTAGGCGCGGAACAAATGCACGACGAGGTTGCGAATATATCCGGAAAAATCGATGGAAGTCAGATCTTCGGATTGATACAGTTTGTCGTGAATGAGCGCCAGGGCTTTGAGGCGGTTCTGGCTTTCCATAAACACGCGCCGTGCCGGCGCGTCGGTGATGTATCCGGCTTGCAGATTGAGCAAGCTCGAAATGACTTGCAGATTGTTGGTGACGCGGTGGCTCATTTCCTTGATGAGCGCCTCTTTCTCCTTGAGCGAGGCCTTGACCTGCTCTTCGGCGCGCTTGCGCTCGGTGACGTCGAGCGCGATGCCGATGACGCCGAGCAGTTTGCCCTCGGTGTCGCGCAGCGCCTCAACCTGGCAATCAAACGTGCGCGCCTGCCAATGCAGCTCATAAGTAACCGATTCGCCTTGCAGGGCGCGCAAGTGCGCCGCAATGGGGAAAAACTCCGGCTTGGTGGTTTGAAAATAGTCGTACAGCGTCATGCCGGTGACCTGCTTTGACTGAAGCCCCAATGCCGACAATCCCATTCCCAACGATGAAGTGAAACGAAGCTCAGTATCCGTTGTCCACAATACCGCCGGCATTTGGTTGGTCATCAAACGGAGCCTCGCCTCGCTTTGCATCAAATCACGCCTGGAACTCTCCGCGACACGGCGCGCTTCCTCAGTGGAGGCAAGCGCGGTTTTAAGCTCGGCCGTGCTGATCTCGTTTTGCAGGCGAAGGCGCTCGAGCCGCTTCATCGTCTGAACCCGAACGATGTGCACCAAAATCGCGAGCACGGTGGCGGTGAAGAGCGCAAAGCCAAAATGCTGCCAGGCCTGGGAAAATCCGTTCATCAAGGCGAGGCTTGCCCATCCGCCGAGCGTCAGCACGATGATCAGCGCCAGCCAGCCGGCAGATAAAAAAAAGACGCCAACGCCGACGATGAGCAGCAAGAGGTTAGTCGTCTGTTGCGGCTCGGCTGTGAGATACAGGTGCAAGAGGCTGTTGACGAGAACCAAACCGGCGATAATCGCTCCCAGCGGATGCGCCCAGCGCTCCCCGACAAGTCGGGGTTTCCGGCCAATGGCGAGTCGGAGTAAGAACAACCCTGCCGCAGTTCCCATCGCCGTCAAGCTCATCGGCAAGGCGATTGGGGCCGGCAGAATGACCAAATGGCTAATGGCAAAAATCGCGTAGAGCGCGCGCAACCCAGCCGTAATCGGCAGCAGACTATCCCACACCATGAGGTTGAGGGCTGCGCGCAAATCCGCCGAAGAAACCGGCGAAATAGCTTCCGGCTTCCTTGCCGGGTTTTTAGAAAGGGAGGTCGAGACGACTGTGGACTCCATCAGAAACTCCTTGCGCAGCAAAACCGTTATGTGGAGAAAGCAAAATCTTGAAAGTCGTTCCTTGGCTTCGATCCAGTTCGAGCGTGCCGTCGAGCTGGTCGGTGAGCGTGCTGACCAACTGCAAACCCAAAGATTCGGTATTGCGAAAGTCGATTTCGGTCGGCAAACCGGCGCCATTATCACCGACGATCAGAATCATCTTGCCGTCCGGATTTTCGTGCAGGCCGATGCGGATTTCACCGGCCGTTCCCTGCGGAAAAGCGTGTTTCAACGAGTTGGAAACCAGCTCGTTAATGATCAGGCCACAAGGAATGGCGGTATCGATGTCGAGCAGAATTTTATCGACGTCGACTTTCAAATTGACGCCATGAGAGTGCACGCTATAAGAGCGCAACAGATACGCGGTTAAATGACGGATGTAATCTGCAAAATCGATGCGCGCCAGGTCCTTGGATTGATAAAGTTTTTCGTGAATGAGCGCCATGGATTTGACGCGGTTCCGGCTCTCCTTGAACATTTCACCGGCCTGTTCATCGTGGATGTAGCCGGATTGCAAATTCAGCAAGCTCGAGATGATTTGCAAATTGTTTTTGACGCGATGGTGAATCTCCTTGAGCAAAACTTCCTTCTCTTTGAGCGAGCCTTTGATGCGCTCTTCCACTTGCTTGCGCGAGGTAATATCGCGCGCCGAGAGCAGAATCCGATGAACCGTGTTGCCGCGGCCAAGAATCCCCG
Organism: Candidatus Zhuqueibacterota bacterium; assembly: GCA_022616415.1. Classification (GTDB taxonomy): domain Bacteria; phylum Zhuqueibacterota; class Zhuqueibacteria; order Zhuqueibacterales; family Zhuqueibacteraceae; genus Zhuqueibacter. Next base: position 9,369 of record JAKEEU010000256.1, read on the forward strand.
ACATAATTGCTTCGACTTCGATCCAATCACCGTTCTTCGTCGACAAATGGAGCTCGAGCGTTTTGCGGGTGCCGGAGGCCATCAAGCTGTTGATCGCAGCCAGCGCCGGTGGAATGTCATCGGCGTGAACGAATTTGAAGAGATTTTTATGCACCAGATCGTTCGGCGTATGGCCGAGGACATAATAATGTGACGGCGAGGCGTAGATGATGTTGCCATCAAGATCGAGCAGCTCGATCAAGTCAAATGAATTTTCAGCCAGCAGGCGGTAGCGCTCTTCGCTCTCGCGCAGCGCTTCCTCGGCCCACTTGCGCTCGGTAATATCAGAAAACGACAGCACGACGGCGTAGGGCTGTGGTTCCGGCGCCCGCACCAGCGGATGCGAGTTGATCGAAAGCCACGTCAGCTCGCCGCTGGGCTTGTAAATGCCCATGATCACGTTCGAGCAGGGCTTAGCGGTTTTCAACGTAACCATGGCCGGGTGCATCCCGCTTTGGAACGGCGTGCCATTTTCGTGGATCGTATGCCAGTTGGGGTCGACCACGGTCAGGCTGAACATTTGTTTTTGCGAAATGCCGAGGATGCGCTCGGCGCTGGCGTTGCAAGCCAGTATGCGGCCATCCGCGTCTTGGAGGACGATGCCGTCGTCCATCGCCGCGATCACCGAGCGATACCGGGCTTCGCTTTCGCGCAAAGCCTCTTCGGCATGCCGGCGTTCCGTGAAATCACGGAGAATGCCTTCGTGGTAAATGACTTTGCCGGCGGCGTCGTAAATCAGGCGGCCATGATCCTCCACCCAAACTTCGTTGCCATCTTTGCGGCGCAGGCGAAACACGTCAATCTCGTCGCCGCCGGCTTTCTGCAAAGCGTCAACGACCGCCTCTCTTTCGTGCACGTCGAAGTAGAGATGCTTTTTGATATCGATCGCCAATAGCTCTTCTTTGCTCGCGTAGCCCAGCATTTTGATCATCGCCGGATTGACGTCGATGAATTTTCCTTCCGGCGTGCTGCGATAAACACCGTCGGGCAAACGCTCGATCAAGGTGCGGTAGCGTTCTTCGGATTGGCTGAGCGCTTCTTCCACTTGCTTGCGCGCCGTAATATCTTGCGCCTGCGTAATGAAATATAACGGATTGCCCTTGGCGTCGCGAACCAGCGCGCCGCTCAACAGTGCCCAAACGACGTGCCCGTTCTTGTGAATATAGCGCTTTTCAATTTGGTACGCATTGATCTCGCTGGCCAACACCTGCTGAAAAATGCTGACGTTGCTGCTGACGTCGTCCAAATGGGTGATGGAACGGAAGTCAAGCTCCAACAATTCCTGCTCGGTATAGCCGAGCATTTTGCACAAGGAATGATTGACCCGCAAAAACCGGCCGTCGATCCCCACCAGCGCCATGCCGGTCGTTGCATGAGCAAAAGCGCTGCGAAACAGTTCTTCACTTTCACGCAGCTTGTCTTCCACCTGCTTGCGCTCGGTGATGTCGATGCACGAGCCGATATAACCGGTAAAGCTGCCATGCCGCAAGAAACGCGGAATTCCCGTGGCCAACACCCAGCGATACTCGCCGTCGAAACGCTGCAGGCGAAATTCCATGTTGAACTCTTGGCGTTGATCGAACGCTGTGTTGTAAGCCGCCAGAAATGGCTGCCGGTCATCGGAGTGGATATAATCGGCCCAGCCGTGGCCGAGCTCTTTTTCCAGCGGCCGGCCGGAAAATTCGAGCCAGCGCTTATTGAAATAATGCCAGCGCTTGTCCGGGCCGGACATCCAAATCATAATCGGCACCGTATCCGCCATATTTTGAAAGCGCTCTTCACTTTCGCGCAGCGCTTGCTCGGCGCGCATGCGCATGCTGATATTGCGCGCGATGCCCTCAATGGCAACAACTTCGCCGGCGTCGTCGTAAATCGGCACGATGCGCTGTTCGGTCCAAACAACCGTTCCATCCTTGTGAAGCCAGCGCAAGTTCAGGTCGGCGATGTTCTCCGGCGGCGATTGCCGAAGCGACTCAAGCAGGATGCGGTCCTCGGGATGCGTCAGCTTGAATACAAAATCCGGATCGGCATAAAGCTCTTTCGGCGCATATCCGATGGCGTCGGTCATGGCCGGACTCACGTATTCGAAGCCGGGCGCCGGCGTGAGGCGATAGCGGTAGATCGGATCAGGCGCGTTTTCTGCCAGCCGCCGGAAACGCTCTTCGTTTTCACGCAACGCTTTCTCAGCCAGCTTGCGTTTGGAAAGATCGCCTTGATACAGACGCAGAACGATGCTGAGTGCGAGCGCCATGAGACACGAGACGATGACGAGCAGTTTCAAGTTGCGCCATTTTTTCAGCAACGCCAGCGACACTGCCGCCTGCCGGCTGCGAATCTGCTGAACCGCGGCTTTAATTTCATCAATGGCGAGATGAAATGCCATGTCCCAACTTTTTGCCGTCGTCAATCTTGGCTTCGCCACAAGCGCTGCGGTGTGAAGACTGTCCATTCGACTCACCAACGCCTCGACTTTGATCATGAAAGATTGAATGTCTTGGTCGGCGATCGTGCTGGAATCCAACGCTTGCGCCTCGGCCCGATAACGCGACAAAAGTGTTTGCCAAAGTGTGGCGGCGGTGTCACGATTGACGTAGCCTCTCGTCACCCATTTGTCAAGCTCGCGTATGGAGTGCTCGACCGCATTCAGCTTGTTGATCAAGCCCACGTTAGCGCCGATCTCGGCTTGCTGCCGGTTTACTGAAAAAATAGATGAAACGCTCAACGCAATAAAGAGCAGCGCCAAGCCGAGCATTCCCCACGTCCAGGACGGATATTTGAGATTGCGCTTCATGGTTCCACCGGTTTATGGGACAGCGTGGAATGAAGAGACAAGCCATTCGACGGCAACGGCGGGAAATAAGCGCCGCGCGGTCGGAGGACAAATCCTTAAATTATAATCAAGCGCGCGATTTTAGTCAAGGAATTTCCCGCAGGAAAACCCGCGGTTGCAAATTTGTCAAAAGTGGGCGACGCAATCGAGATATTATTTTATGCGTCAGTAATCGGTAACCAGCCTTCACCATGCGCGTGGGATCAGGCGCCAAGGCGTTTGACTCTGATATTTCTTCCAAGCTTCGCCGAAACGTTGAGAAAGAAGCTGCTCTTCTTTGAGGCTGCGAAAAATCATCGCCGGTATCACCAACAGCACGAGCGCGAGCGCGCCGATCACGCTGCCGAACAAAACGGCGATACCGAGATAGGAAAGGAGCGTGCCCAGATACGAGGGGTGGCGCACATAAGTGTAAGGCCCCGCGGTTACGAGCTTGTGCTTGGAATCGACTTTGACGTGTGGGATAAAAGCGGAGCCGGCTTGCTGGATGGCCCAAAGCCGAAGCGTTGAGCCGGCAATCAACAAAAGCAGCCCCGCCCAATTCCACCACTGGATCGACGGCAAATCCGGCCAGAGCCGATAACGATATTCCAGCATCGGCGCAACCGTACTGGTAAAAAAGCTGAAGCCGATCGCCCACGAGGTCCACCGCGATTGATCCTCTTCTTTGCGATAATTTTTCAGCGCGCTTGCCGCCGGCGTAAAAGCTTCGGCCAGGCGGAACACAAAAATCGCCGCAAGAAATCCCCACAGCAGCGGCGTGGCTTGAAGATTTTTGATGCCGAGCAAGAGCGCGAAGATCACCGTGTAAAGAATGGCGCCAGGCACACGCAGGAGATTGATTGAATTGTCGCGTTCTTGTGGCTTGGCTTTGGCGGTTGGTTGCTCGACGGCGTTTTTAGAAAGTGCACCCAAGCCGATTCGAAGCAAAACACTGATTCCCCCGAGAGCAAACACCGTCAGCAGCAATAGAGTTAATTTCATAATTCGCGATTTGAGCGTTTAGGAGGTGGGATAGAATAAGCTGTTCTTTTTGCCCTTGAGTCGTTGTCTATAAAGTCTGACAACCCGCGAAATGGCAAAGTCATTTTATCCCACCTCCTTACATCGGTTTATTATCCAAGCTCGCCCACATATACCACGTCGCGACCGAGCGATAAGGCTTCCAGCATTCGGCGAGCCGTTCGATCTTGCCGGCGCTGGGAAGCTTGCGAAGCTTGTAAGCAATCTGCACGGCTTTGCGGAAGCCGAGATCATACACCGGCAACACGTCGGGCCGCATCAACGAGAAAATTAAAAACATTTCAGCAGTCCAGCGCCCGATGCCCTTAACCTGGGTCAAAGCTTGGATAACTTCGTCGTCCTGCATTTTGGCAAAACGCCGGTGCGCGATTACGCCGCCTTGCCATTTCGCCGCGAGATCGCGGAGATAAGCCATTTTTTGCCGGGAAACGCCGGCGGCGCGGAATTGGGCGTCCGTCAAGCCGAGAATATTTTCGGGCGCCACGCGGTCGCCGAGTTTCTCTTTGAAACGTTCGAAGATGGTGGCGGCCGCTTTCACCGAAAGCTGTTGGGAGAGAATGGCTTCCGCCAGCGCCACAAAATATTGGCGTTGCGGGCGCAACGTACATGGGCCGTAACGAGCAAGAATGGATGCAAGAACGGGATCAGCTTGCGAAAGATGTCGTTGAGCCCGGGCGAGATCAAGGTGCATTTTGAAAACTAATTTACTCAAAAATTTGCACTGATGGGATGGTCCTGCGTGTTGACGGCACAAACGCTCCGGCTTGGCCTCTGCTTAATTGATTTGATAATGATAGAGAAAAAAATCACGCAAAGCAAGTAGAATTTCCAACTTGTTTTTGATAAAAATATTGATATGCTTTTGTCTCGATCACTCTGGCGTGATGCAAATAAGTTGGTGAAACTGTTGGAGAATTTAGTAAAGCAAGGTGTGTTATGAGAGGCCCAATTTTGAAAACCAAAAACAACAGCCTGTCAAATGTACAATTAAAAGCTTTTGAAAAATATCGGCGCAGATTGGCTAAAAAAATTCCGGATTACCACCTTACCTGGGTTCATCCCGTCAAAGAAAATATAATTGAAGCCGGGCTGGAGCCTCAGAAAAAGATGACTTATAGAAAAACTACTTTAGCTGCCAAACTGGCAATCGAGTTACAAGATGAAACCGGCGTTTTAATCATTTTGCGTTGATTCGAGTTTTGAGAACCGGATAATAAACTCTCAACACTGGCAAGAAAATTTTTTCACAGCCGCGTTACGCCCTCAACACTCACCCGCACCGAATCGATGCCCGGCTCCCCTGCTGCGCCGGCGCGAAAGGCTTTCACGATGATCGTTGCCGGACCGGAGAGGCTTTCGACCTGCCACGGGTATCGATACGGCGAGGAATTTGCACTCCCCACACTGTTAGTCCCAATCTGAAATTCGACACGTTGAATGCCATTGGGATGGCTCGCCAGCGCCTCGATGACAAAGACACCGAGGCCGGGAATAAAAGCGCCATCGGCTGGTTGAACGATTTTGACCGTCGGTTTCTCGCTACCCAACACGATGATTGTAACCTGCCCCTGCGTCTCGCCGCGCTTATCGTCCCGCACTTTCACGGAGATTTTGTAATTGCCCGCTGCCGGCGCCGTCCAGAGCACGTGACGACCCGAAGTTGAAGAGAGGGTGCCGCCTTCTTTGCTCCATTCAAACGAAAGCGCGCCGCCTTCCGGATCACGCGCTTCGACGATTACCGTTGTCGTATCTGCCGGCGCAAGACGGTCGCGCAAGGCATAAATCCGATCAATGGCAGGTGGCTTGTTCGTTGGAATGAGCGAGCCCAACTCCTCACAACCGATCATACAACCGGCGGCAATCGGCAAAAGAATGGCACTGAGAAACCGTTTCATGGGAGAACTCTCATCCCAGTTTATTCGGCTAACGTTGTCTGCAAAATTTCACGGGCGATGTCCGTCGTTTGCTCGACCATCACAACCGCTTGTATTCGTCCCGTATTCACCGCGCTCGGCAAGCTCGTAGTAAAATGCACGGATTTCCTTTCACCGGCGGCGATGCCGCTGAAACTTTCCGGCAGCAAAATTTTCCTCGCCACGTGATGATGTCCGGCTGCGCCTAAATCTTCCGCAATCATCGCCGTCACGGCAAATTGTGAAAAGCCGTCTTTGCCGAGCCGGGCGACGGTCACGTCGATGTCGATTCGATTTGCCGAGATTGTTTTCTGCGCTTCGATGGTAAAATGAGCCACTTTGTCGATTTCGGCTTGAATGGCATGGCGATAACGAAACACGGCAGCGCCCGTGGTTGAAGCGCCCTGCACGCGACTCTGCGAGCCGTTAAAGAAGATGTCGGGAACCGCGGGATCAGCCGCCGTGAGAAGTCTGTAACGATTGTCGCTTTCCGGCAAAGCCTCGGCATCAGCGAACTTTGCACTCGGCAAATGATGCTCGACGATTACCACTTGTTGTGGGGAAAACGTCACGGCGAGACTGTCCAAAGCCCGCAAAGCAAAGTCGCTAAAAGGTGCAGTGTCGTTGACAAAGGCCTCGACAAAAACAACGCGCCGCCGCTCACTGCTCGGATTGTTGGGATCGAGAGGATTACCGCGCTCCAAATCCTCGCAGGCAACGAGCAAAAAGAGGAAGCTTAAAATCCACCAACGTGATCGCATAAACATTTTGCCTTTCCTGAATACCGGCGTTAACCCCGCTTTCTCAGGGTTCATTTTTCCAGCGGATTGAAGAACCCAACTGATGCAATCCGTTGGAGATTTTTTCTTTGCGGGCTCATCTGTTTAAGGTGGTACTTCGCTGGACAATCATTCTCAATCAAAAATGCCAGCGCAGCCCAAGGCGCATTTCTCCGGATTGCGCGAAGAACATTAGCTCGCGCGTAGGTTGGACTTGGGACGGCGTCGCCTCGGCAAATATCTGATTGTTCTCCGAACGATTTTTGATCCAAAAACCGATGCTGGCAAGCGTCAAAGCGCCGGATGCAATCGCCAAGCCATTGCGGGCTTTGCGAAAGTTGTTGGCGCGATTGTAATCGGCGTCGATTTGATCGAGCTTGGTATCGGACTGATATTGCCGGTAGGCCTCGTGTGAAACCCAATGCGCCGCGCCGGTGGCCGCGGAGGTCAGCACAGTTGCCAACACGAACCATGAGGCCGGGTATCGCTTCAAGCGGCGCGCCTGGCGATATTCTCCTTCGCCGGTGAGATTGAAGATGAGATTGGCAGCCAGCAATCGCACCATGTCGTCGATCGCTTCGCGGCCAGGGCCGATGACTTTTTCGCCGCGCACTTGGCCGGTTTCCACTTTGAGAATGTGGCAATCGATGCGCAGTTTGGACCCCACCGTGCTGATCTCTCCGCTCACTAAAAATTGCGCGCCAACCAATTGCCCGACGCGCTGTGCGGTTTGCTCATCCAACACGCCGGTTTGGCCCAAGGCCTGCTCTTGTAAAATCGCTGCTAATTTTTGACGCTCCACCACGAACAAACCGGATTCCGACCGGGAAAGCTCGGTTTTCAACATTTCGGGAATGCTCTTTTCCAAAGCGTCGAGCGCGAACTGCCCGCTGATGTTTTTGAAATCCAAAACCGCCAAGGTTAACGTGGATGAATCGGCAGCAAAGCCGGGTGAAGTAAAAGAAGCCGCTTGCAGGCGTGGAGCTAAAAGCAGCACCACGTAAAGTACGGCATAGGCGGCGATAGAAATCAAACCAGGCCTTTCTCTCATTGCAGTGTCCCTGCTTGCTCAATTCCGGCCAATCTTGAGATGATGAATTTCTCCATTTTATAGTTGGGATAAACACCGACCACATAAACAGCGCCACGAGAGAAACAAAAGAGACGTTGGTTATACGGCAAATGAAAACGTTGCAAGAATTCCCCGGTGACGGAAAAGACGTCCCACTGATGGCCTCCTTCCCCTTGGCCAGGGCGCACACGCGCAAGGTGATAAATCAGGCCATCCGGCCCGACTTGCAGATCATAAGCAACGATTTGACGAAAGATGCGCAAAATTTTCCCTTGCGCATCGCGTTCGATTTTCGGCTGAAACTGCGGCAGGTATGAGGGCAGACTGATGGTGACGACGGGATTGCCGGCGCGATCGAAAAATTCCAGGCGATAGGGATAAGCATAAGAAACCACCACGCCGCCATCCGGCAAAATGGCAGCCATCGCACGATCAAGAACTTTAACCGTGGGAGTTTTAGTTGAGTCACGCACGGCAAACGCCAACTTTTCAGATCCGCTTGGTGATACCCGATGGAGAAGAAAACGATTGCCCGGAGTGACGAGCAATAAGTCACCATTGGAGAATATGCGCACCTGCCGAATGGAATAGGGCGCCGAGAATTCCCCCATAAAGACGCCGTCCGAGCGCCAGCGACCGACGCAACCTTTCCCGCTGACCACAACGATTTCGTCATTTCCGCAGGCCAGCGCCAATGGTTTTTCGAGGAAGCGGTCGTTCAGTGGTCGATCACCGGAGGCGCGCTCCCCTTGACCGAGGCGCAATGACCACGTCCTCATCAGCCTCAAATCCGCCAGGAAAACGTAAACCCGCAAGTCGGTTGCATCCAAAGCATAGAGCAAGCCATCCGGACCAACTTCCAGATCGACAATTCCGTTCAGCCCGAGTTTGTAACGCAGGGCATCTTCGTAAGCCAGAATCTGTTGGGGTTCCAAATAGCGCTGCTTGTTTTTTAGCTTTGCCCATAACGGTTCGTCATCAAGCATGTGAGCCGACGGCGCCGGCCGCTCAATTGTTTTTAGCTTGATCTCCTGCCGTACGTCGACTTGCCCGAGAGGCCGCCACGGAGAGGCGGCAATAATCGCGATGAAGAAAATAACTGACGACTTACCGGCGGAATTCTTGTAGCGATAAGGAACCATGACAAAGACCGCGGCACCAATTCTTGTGGGCGCAATTTCCGCCTCAATTAATGCTTTTCTGCTTCTTCAGCAGTTACGGTAAACGTCTCATACAAAAATATGCCCATCCCCACGAGAAACGCCGTCCAGAGCAGATAAAGGAGAAAAGTGAATAATTGCAGTGAAACTGGCGCATTTTCATAAACCACTTCACTGCCGTTGTTGCTCCCGGTCGGCGCGGTTTTGGTGCGAGTGGTGGGGGTGGATTGTTTGGCAACGGCACTTTTGGTGGTGTCTTGCTCGCCAGTGCTAATGATCACGGTTTGGAGATTGAGTCCACGTTCGACAAGGCTATAAAGCTTCATCGGCGCCGGCAAAGCCAGGGCACCTACAATGATAACCAAGAGCACACACATGCCAATTCGCCCCAACGTCTTGTTGCCCCCGGCGAAATAGCCAATGACAAACAATAGCAGGCCAACCGTTATGGCGATCCACATGACCGTCGGGCTGATGCTCGCGATGAACGGCAAAATTTTTTCGTCAAACATGGCTTCCTCAAAGGGTCTCGGGCGGCTACGCCTACAGGCAGAAGCGCGTTCATAGTTGCAAAGCCGCTATCAAATTAGCCATATTACAAGCTGAATGTCAAGAGAAATTTTATTGGACCTGTTTCAGATAACCGTCCGGACGCTTCGTGATTTAAGCAAGATCATTGTCCAAAACAACCATTCTTTTCGGCCAAAAGCGTCCGGACGGTAAATAGTTGAATTATATTTTATACCCGCGACGGCCAAAGCACCATTTTTTCTTCTTCTTTTTCAAAACCATGCCGCTGCAGCCATGCGGCCGCCGGGGTAGTGGTAACCGGCTTTCCGTTCCAGCTTTCCACTTCTATACGTTTGCGCGGCCGCAAAGGTTCTGGCAGCAGCAAAAACTGCCGCAAACAAGCCAACGCCGCGGCGAGCTGTTCTTCCGTCGCGCCCGCCAGGCTCCAAAGGCGGCTGCCGTAATTTTCCGCGTACACAACGGGTTTCGCCTCCATAAACAAAAGATGGTTGCCGGCTTGTCGAATGAGCGGAAAGGGCTTGTCATCAAAACCTACCAGCGGCAAATTGACGCCGCTGCCAAACGGAACTGCCGGATCGAGCAAGCTTAACATGGCCGGGCCGGCGGGAATTGTTTGCGTCTCGCTCGCTGCCAACATTTCAACTGCCTGCGGCAATGCAAATTGCACGCCTGATAATCCCTCGACAAAATAACCGCGCCGCACCTCGCCGCGCCATTCCATTTGTTTTAGCGCCTGAAAAAGGGCGTACCACGGCAGCAAACCGTTTTCGCGGCGATACCATTCCTTCACCAAAATTCCATAGCGCTCGAGCAGCAAATTGGCTTGCTGTTGCGCCGAGCTTCGCGCTTCAACGTTCGCGGGCGATTGGGGCTTGCCGTAAATTGAGAAGGACTCAACGAGTGACCAACGGCCTTCGTTGAGCTGCGGCAATTTTTTTAGCTCGCGCCGCCGAGAATGTTGGCGCCAGCGCGACTGGCTGCGCCTCCGCCAATCGGGTAATTTCTCTTCGAGAAATTCTTGCAAGCTGGTCGGCGCGGGTTCGCGTTGAGGTTGTGGCACAACTTCGGAAGGCGTCGTTTCTGCCGAACGCGGCGCGCCGTGCTCTGCAAGTTCCTGCAACATGAGCAAGCTGTCGTTGGTGACGAGTCCGCGCCACGCCAGCTCGGCCAACCCATCGACCAAATGCGATCTGGATAAACCGCTGCCGGCGGCGAGATCGCGAAAAAAACTGGCGCCATGCTTTCGCAGAAATTCTTGCACTGTTTTTGCTGATGTTGAAAGTTGATCGACCTTTTCAGCTAACTGTTCGCGTGAATAAAAAAGATGGCCCTCGCCGCGCAAAAAGAATTGTGCTGATTTCGCGTGTCCGGCCTCTTCTTGATACAATCGCCAGATCAATTCGCCTTGTTGGCAAAGGGAGGCAAGATGCAAGTGGCATGCTGCAAATTGCTGGGGGAACTGCGTGGCAGGAATGCGGGCGCGGAGGATTTCACGTTCCAAGAAATTGAGCGGCAGAAACAGGCCGCGCAGACGTTGGAGCAGCGGCAGCAGGTGCGCGGGATTTTGCAATTGGCCGATGCCATGCCAGCGCCACAAAAAGCCCAGAAAATTTTCCGCCGGCTTGGGCGCAAAAGCCCGGCGGCGTTCCTGAATCGCGCGGCGATAGAGCTGCTCGAAATTGCGGCGATCACACCATTGCTCGGCATTAGCGTCTTGCGTGAGACGGCCGCGATAGACCGCTCCGGCTTTGGCCAGTTCATCTAGAATTTCTGTGACTTCCTGGCGCGGGAGCGGATAACGCTGCAAAATATCGTCAATCGTAACCGGCCCCCGGCTTTGGAGAAAACGCCGCAGCAAGCCGCGCAAGTTTTCGCGGCGCGTGTCGTGGGGTAAGAGGAGGTTAGGCGGATTGCTGGCCGACGGCATTCATTCCATGCTTTTAAATTTCATTCCAGCGCTTTCTGTTAAACGAACGCTATAAAATACAAAGAAAGCCGGGGTTTGTCAAATTAAAAATGCTATTCCAACAAACCCGACTTTGCTCTTACTTGAGTTTCTATCAGGATCATCTGGTGCTATTTTATCAATACAATCCGGCGAACAAGCCTTTCCGCTCCTGCCTCGAGCACGGTGAAATAAATCCCGCTGGGCAATCCCGAAGCATCGAAAACAACGCTATGGTTGCCGCTGTTATGATAGCCATCCACCAACGTCGCCATTTCCTGTCCCGTGATATTATAGATTTTCATCGAGACGTGAATGTCTTGGACTATCGAATAAGAAATCGAGGTCAAGGGGTTGAATGGATTTGGATAGTTTTGTTCGAGTGCAATTTTGTCCGGAGTGGCCGCCAAGTCCATATCGATGGATTGTTCTTTCGTCAAGGCAGCTACCGCACCCGAATAAACTTCAAGCTCTTTGACGCGATAATATGATCCTTTATTCAGCGTCATGTAAAGTTGAACGTAACGCGCCGGTGTTTGCGGGAAAGTGAAATTCTGTGTGCTACCGGTGCCCGCACTGTCGTTGTAGACCGTCGTCCAATTTGCATCGTCAATGGAGACTTGGAGCTGATAATTTTGGGCATAATACGAGCTTTTCCATTTGACCACCGCTCGGCCAACGATCTGTGCCGACTGCAAATCCAAACGCAGCCATTGCGTTTTATTTTCGCTGTTGATTTTAGCGCTACTCCAATAAGTGCTGGTGCTTCCATCCACGGCTTTTTTCGCCGTATAGCTGCTTTTCGTGCTCGAAACCGTTGCCGGTTTGTTGCGTGCGAGATTTGTCGCCGGCGGGGCAACGACGATGAAATCCTTTGTGCTCGTCGCCGTTCCTTCCGGCTTGGTGACGCTGATTTTTCCAGTAGTCGCATCGGCGGAGACCTTGGCGCTTATTTGCGTTTCGGAATCAACGGTGAAGGTCGTGGCGCCAACACCATTGAAAGCGACTTGCGTTGCACCGTTGAAGCGGTCTCCAATGATAGTGACTTGTGTGCCGGCCAGCCCAAAAGTCGGTGTAAAAGCGCTAATGCTTGGTGGGAAAGTGACGGTGAAGTCTTTCGTGCTCAAAGCGGTTCCTCCCAGTGCGGTAATACTGAGCTTTCCGGTCGTGGCGTCGGCGGGCACTTCGGCGCGAATCTGCGATTTAGACTCGACGATAAAGTTGCTCGCAGCAACGCCGTTAAACGCCACTTCGGTTGCGCTCGTGAAATTGTTGCCGTTTATGGTGACTCTGGTGCCAAAGGATCCGCTTGTAGGACTGAAAGACGAGATAATCGGCGGTGGCAACACATTGCTGATGACAACAAAACTATCCGGCACCACACCATTAATGTCCTTGAAATAGAATTCCGCCCTATTCGGCACGCCATTTGCATTGAAAGTACCGAAAAGAGCGCCGTGGTTGGCGCCTTGCGTTGAGGTGTATATGCTCGCCCACCAGTTTCCGCTCAGTTTTTGAGCGCGAATGCTATTGCCCCCTAATCCCGAGACAAACACAAAAGATCTGCCCTCGTCTTGCGGTGTGGCAACATTGTCTTTGGTGAGAATTAATGTGTCGGAGAAGCTGGCGACGGTTTGACTCTGGCAACTGCTCAGTAGATGCGTTCGGCTGTAAGAGTGTTCGTGGGCTGTCGCAATAATGGCCCCGCCTTTTCTCGACTCCTCGTAAACTTCCCAACCAGTTTCGTTCGATTTGCTCCCGACTTGCATGAGCCGCATGTTTTTGTGCCAACTACTAATGCTCCAGACGGAGCTATCCGCCGCCAACACCTCCCTAATGTAAATATCGTGGCCGGAGCCAGTGACATCAGGGGCGGTCAGCACAAAAAAAATTCCATTATATTTGAAAGATGATTGCACGCCCAAATCCCCATTCCACGTTATGCCGAGCCGATTCATCCGCTCGGCCATAAAAAACTGATAACCCCCGGGGCCATAGAAATTGCTGTCATCGTGGTTTCCAATGGATGCAAAGTAAGGAAAATTTGCCCCCAAAATGCTGGTAATCAGATTATCCCACGCTTGGGGATTGTCGTGATAATCGAAATCGCCAGAATGCACGACGGCAGCCGCGCCCTCATTCTTGATGAGATTCAAAACCGCTCGCGCTTCCCTCCCCGAACCTTGATCCCCGATAAAGGCGATCTTGAAATTGATCGGAGTCGTTTGCGCAATAAGCGCAGGTGATTTGACGCCGATCAGGATAATCGCCAATCCCCAAATAACAGGGCCACTATGGCACAAACGCGTGCTGTTCATAAACCTTTCTCCTTTCTTGGTTGGGTATGAAGTGCTTTTCCTGGAGTTTAAACGAGAAATCTTCACGCGCTCCAAACAGTTCTGAATGTCGGAGATACCGCTCAAATTTAAGTCTGTGCTTTAAATGCCGATCCTAATTGTAATTTACAGTTAGGTTGCGACATTAAATTTGGAGTTTGAAAGAAGGAAAATACGATAGCTTTCCCGAGGACCCACATCATACCCAGCCGCTATCGTTATTATTTAATGGAGTTGATTCTTGTTCTGGTGATACGATAAAACCCAAAACCGGAATTTTAGACTTCTCCCCCAAAACAAGAAAAATCCACTTAACAAATTGGCTTTTCACAATCCCAATGCCATTTGTTATGCAGAATATAACAAACAGTTTTAATAATATCAAGATATTTTTATTTGATTTTTGGATTAAATCGTAGTGTTGCGATCTCCAACCCATTTTTGATTCAGCCACATCACAACGCCGATGATCGCGGTCAAGATGACCGAATACGCCGCGGCGGAGCCGAGGTTGAAGAGCCGCAATTCGGAAAAAATTTGAATTGACAGCGGCACCGTCGAATAGGTATAGAGCAGAATCGAGGCGACAAACTCGCCGAGGGCGTTGATTAAAGCAATCATCGCGCCAGTAACGATTCCCGGCAAAATCAGTGGTATGGTCACGCGGGACAATCGCCGCCACCACCTTGCGCCGAGATTGCGGGCGGCTTCGTCCAAAGCCGGATCGAATTGCGCAAACGCCGCGGCGGTGGCGCGAAATTGAATCGGCAAATGACGAATGAAATACGCCAGCGGCAAAATCGCCGCGCTGCCAACCAAAATATTGCCGGCGGTGAACCAATGCGGCTCGTTGAACGCCGCGATCAGCGCAATGCCGACGACCGTGCCGGGAATCGCATACGGCAACATGACGACGGCGTCGATCGCGGCCGGAAGTGTGCGCGAAGATTTGCCGCGCGTGTGCAGCGATTGCAGCCACGCGGCCGCCAGGCTCACCACCAAGCCGATGAATGTCGCCACCGTCGACATCCAAACACTATTCCAAAACGGCCGGATAAATTGGGGTTGGCGGAAGAGCGTGGTAAAATTCTCCGCCGTAAACGTGTCGGGCAAAATCTGCGAAGTCCAACTGCCGTTTTTGACGAACGCGATCATCACCAGCGTGAGTTGTGGCAGTACAAGCGACAGCATCACTACGGCGCCAAACGCGGCAAGCAATATTTTTTTTGCCCAGTGCAAATCGCGAAAATGGCGCGATGGCGCTGCCGTCACGCCTTTGGTACCGCGACCATAGCCGGTGAGCGCGGCGCCACTATAGACGCGCATCAGAACGAGAAAGAGCAAAGAGAGGCCGGCGATAATCACCGCCTGGGTGATGGCCATCGGCATGTCGCCATTGAGCTTCGAATTGTAAATTTCCACCGTGAGAAAACGCCAGTTGCCGCCAAAAAGATAAGGCGCAGTGAAGCTGGCCATGGAACTCATGAACACGAGCAACGAAGCGCCGAGAATGGCCGGCAATAGTTGCGGCAAAATGACGCGCCGCCACACCAGCCAGCGTTTGGCGCCGAGTCCGCGCGCCGCCTCTTCGAGCGCCGGGTCGGTTGCCTGCAGCGCGTTGCGAACAAAAAGGAAAAAGTAAACATAAAAACTGTAAACGTGAACGACCAAAATCGCCGCTACGCCTCTCATCACCAACGGCGGTTGTGACAATCCAAAAATCCATTGCAGCAAGCGCGGCAGCATGCCGGTTTCTCCCAAAAGAAAATAAAACGCCAGGACGCCGACGAGCGGCGGCAGCAAAATCGGCAGCGTCACCAGCACGCCGAACAGCTTGCGGCCGGGAAAATCGAAACGGGTGAAAAAAATCGCCAGCGGAACGCCGAACAACGCGGAGAACACCACCGTCAGCACGGAAATGTTGACGCTGCCGAGCAGGGCCTGCCAATTTGCCGAACGGCTGAAATCAAAAAAACGGCGATAGGTGGCGAGCGAGAGCTGGCCATCCACCAGCAAACTGTCACGCACCAGCACGGCAATAGGGAAGAGAATAGTGATCGTTAGAACGAAAAAGAGTGGGATGAGCAGAGGCCAGTTGCCGAGTGCGAGGGGGCGAGGCTTCATGAATTTACTATAAAAAACGACGTTTGTAGTTACCGCCTTCTCCGCCCCGCATTCTTATAAAACTAAGGAAAGACGGAGCGGTGTAGGCGTTAGATGTTTGAGCAATATCAACGCCTTAGGGCGCCATTAAGAAATCAATTTTAATTTCATCTTTCGACCTTCACAATATATCACCAGAAATCCATTAAATCAAGATGAAACCGCGACCGCAATGCTCTTTCTCTCACTTACTTTCCACCGCCTCAACCCTTCCCAATCCTCCGGCACGCCTTCCACGGTAAATTTCACTGAACGCCGCAGATATACTCGTTGCGGGTTGGAATGTAAGTCATTGCGAGGCGTCTCGCTTTTCAGCGGGACAATCTCTTGGTTTTCAAGGGATTGCTTCGCTGAAAAACGCTCGCAATGACAATTACAAAATAACCCTTAACGAGTATAAAGCTCGGCGGTTTTATCATCGGGATTGACTTTTAAAACACTCTTAAAGCATACCACGGTTTGGTCGAATTCTCTATTCGGAAATCGTGGTGAAGCCGCGGATGTCGGAATCGGTGACTTCGATCAAGCCGTTGTTTTCCCGTTATGAAAAATCCCTTGATTTATATATCAAAATTTAGTATGTAGTGCCTGACAGCATTAGGCACGCATGGCTTATATCAAAATCAAAAAGATTAAAGGCAAAAATTATTACTACGCCGTTGAATCGCAACGGGTCAACGGCAAACCGCGTACCGTCAACCAAAGTATTGCAAGAATTTGCCGATAAGTTGAACTAAAAACTTAACCCAAAGTTGTTACTGACAGAATTCGGGTGAAAGTTAAACTATTACGGCTAACAGTGACCGGGGCGTTTGGTTGCGGCATGTCTGCATCGAGGTTTTGAGATTGAAACTCTACAAGATAAAAACCGGCATCGTCATTGAAAAAGATCACGGCTTTCATTTGTTGGAAGGCGAAAACTGGGACGCCTTTGTCAATGATGACGATCTCTTCGGCAAACTCGCTGAAATAACGCGAGCGGTTGAACCGATACACAATGGCCGGCAACTCCTGGCCTCTATTTTGGAAGCGCCCATTCAGTCGCAAGAGCTGTGGGCGAGTGGCGTAACTTATTTTCGCAGCAAACAAGGCCGCCAAGAGGAATCCAAAGATGCCGGAGGCGGTGAGTTCTACGCACGCGTTTATGAATCTGCGCGTCCGGAGCTGTTTTTCAAAGCAACGGCGCATCGGGTAGCAGGCTCTGGCGGCAAAGTCAGAATTCGTCAGGACTCTACTTGGAATGTTCCGGAGCCGGAGCTTACGCTCATGATCACTTCGAATGGCAAGATCGTTGGTTACACGATTGGCAACGACATGAGTTCGAGAAGCATCGAAGGCGAAAATCCGCTCTACCTGCCGCAGGCGAAAACGTATGACGGCTGCGCCGCACTCGGCCCGTGTATTTACGTTACCGATCGACCTCTCTCCGATCATACTTCCGTGCATATCGAAATTAGAAGGAAAAAACGGCAAGTCTTTGCAGGAAATACGGACATAAAACAGATGAAAAGAAAGCCGGAGGAGTTGGTTTCCTATTTATATCGCGAGTGCTCCTTTCCGCACGGCAGCTTGCTCATGACGGGAACGGGCATCGTTCCACCGAATGATTTCAGTTTACAAAGTGGTGATGAGATTCTTATTACCATCGAACCGATTGGCACTCTTTTAAATACGGTAGAATAAACGATGGAAATCACTGGACGCAATTTTATCGGCAACCACCGAGCGGGTCAGGGTAAAGTTACTTTTCAGGCAGTCAATCCCGCCACCGGCGCGATTTTATCGCCCCCATTTTATGAAGCAACTCGGCAGGAAATCGATGCGGCGATTCAGAAAGCCGAAGAGGCTTTCCTGCAATACAGCGCCCACAGCGGACGGGAACGCGCTTTATTTCTGGAAAAAATCGCGGATGAAATCATGGCGCTCGGCGATGGCCTGATCCGGAGATGCAACGAAGAAACCGGCCTGCCGGCAGCCAGATTGACCGGAGAAAGGGGGCGAACGGTAAACCAATTGCGATTATTCGCCCAACTTCTGCGGGAAGGCTCATGGGTCGACGCTCGTATCGATACGGCTGATCCCGAACGACAGCCGGTGCCAAAACCGGATATCCGCAGCATGCAAAAGGCGTTGGGACCGGTTGGCATATTCGGCGCCAGCAATTTTCCGTTGGCTTTTTCGGTTGCGGGCGGCGACACGGCATCAGCGCTGGCGGCGGGTGGCCCGGTTGTTGTCAAGGCCCATCCGGCGCACCCCGGCACCTGCGAGATGATTGCTTATGCCATTCAAAATGCCATCGAAAAAACGAACATGCCGGAGGGAATTTTTTCCATGGTACATGGCCAATCAACCGAGGTTGGAATGGCAATCGTCGAGCATCCATTGATCAAAGCCATCGGCTTCACGGGTTCTCTGAGAGGCGGCAAGGCTATTTTCGATGCCGCCGTTCGAAGGATCGAGCCGATTCCGGTCTACGCTGAAATGGGCAGCACCAATCCGGTGTTTATCTTGCCAGGCGCGCTGCGTGAGAAAAAAACAGAAATCGCCAAAGGCTTGACGGCCTCCGTCACGTTGGGGGCCGGGCAATTTTGTACGAACCCGGGGTTGGTGTTTTGGGAAGCCTCCGAAGATGCCGCCCAATTTCAAAATGAAATGGCAAGCAACTTTCAAGAAGCCGTCTCTGCAACCATGCTCACCGCGGGGATTTACCAGGCTTACAAAAGTGCGATCGACAACCTCGATAAACAGGCGAGCGTTAAAGTGTTGGTAAAAGGCAAAACCGAGGGGACTGGTTTTCAGGGCACGGCCTGTATGCTGCAAACCAGCGCCGCTCATTTTTTAGCAAATGCGCGGCTCGAAGAAGAGGTTTTTGGCCCTTCTACTCTGACCGTGACTGCAAATCACAAATCCGAGCTTCTCGAGATTGCCCGAAAACTGCAAGGCCACCTGACTGCTACGCTCTGGGCTAACGAAGAAGACCTGCAAAATTACGCTGACTTGATCCGCATTCTCGAACGGAAAGCCGGGCGATTGATACGCAATGGATTCCCCACCGGGGTTGAAGTTTGCCATTCCATGGTTCATGGCGGGCCGTTTCCAGCCACGACAGACAGCCGTTCAACCTCAGTCGGTACGCTGGCGATTACCCGTTTCACCCGCCCGGTCTGTTACCAAAATTTTCCAGATGCCCTTTTGCCCGATGAGCTGAAGAATGATAATCCTCTGGGTATCTGGAGGTTGGTCAATGGCGAAAGGGAGAGAACCGGAATTTAATGCCTGATTTTTTCACTTAGCCCTATCGCGTTGCTATCTCTAAAGAATTGAATTACACCAGCAAAATACACCTTTTGATACATGCCGCTACACCCGCTTGTTTCGTATATTGATTGAGTAAATTGAATGCGCTCCGTTCTACGAGCGAACGTCCGATTTCACAATCAATCATAATGGTGCTAAAATGAATGACCCCAAATTCGATTTGCTCGTCATCGGCTCCGGCCCGGCCGGACAGAAAGGCGCAATTGCTGCCGCGAAGCTGGGCAGGCGCGTGGCGGTGATCGATCGCCAGGAAATGATCGGCGGCGTCTCGCTGCATACCGGAACCATCCCCAGCAAGACGCTGCGCGAAGCCATCTTGTATTTGTCGGGATTCCGCCAGCGCACGTTTTACGGCAAGGACTACCGGCTCAAAGAGCGCGTCTCGGTCGCCGATCTCGGCTTCCGCGTGCAGGCGGTGTTGCAGCGCGAGCTGCAAGTCGTGCGCGCCCAGCTCAGCCGCAACGGCATAACCACGATTCACGGCGCGGCGCGGTTCATCGATCCGCACACGCTCGAGGTCGAGACCACAGCAGGCCCGATTATACTCGCTTCCGACTACGTGCTCATCGCCTGCGGCACACGCGCCGCGCTCGATCCCGCGATTCCTTTTGACGGCAAGCGCATCTTCAACGCCGACCAATTGGAATCCGCCGCCGATCTTCCGCGGCGCATGATCGTCGTGGGCGCCGGCGTCATCGGCCTGGAATACGCCTCCATGCTCTCAGCACTGGACATCGAGGTGACGATCATCGATCAGCGATCCACGATGCTCGATTTCGTGGATCAGGAAATCATCAATGCGCTGCGCTATCACATGCAGCGCCAGGGGACGATCTTCCGCCTCGGCGAAAAGGTGGTCTCAGTGCAAAAAGATGATCGCGAGTGGGTGACGGCCGTTTTGGCAAGCGGCAAACAAGTACACGCAGACTGCCTGTTGTATGCCGTTGGCCGGCAGCCGAACACCGACTTGCTGAATCTCGAAGCCGCCGGTCTTTCCGTCGATGGCCGCGGCCGCCTCGCCGTCAATGCGCATTTTCAAACCACCGTGCCTCATATTTATGCCGCCGGTGACGTGATCGGTTTTCCCTCACTCGCGGCGTCGTCCATGGAGCAGGGACGGCTCGCTGGCTCTCACATGTTCGGCGGGAACGGCAAGCATATCGCGGAAAATCTTCCCTACGGCATTTACACGATTCCTGAAATTTCCATGATCGGCAAAACCGAGCAGGAGTTGACCGCCGCCAAAATCCCCTACGAGACCGGCATTGCCAAATACGAAGAGCTGGCCAAAGCGCAAATGCTCGGCGACGAGACCGGACTCTTGAAAATTCTCTTCGATCCCGCGAGCCTGAAAGTGCTGGGCGTGCACGTGATGGGCGATCGCGCCGCCGAAATCATTCACATCGGGCAGGCGGTCATAGCACTGAGAGGAACGATCGAGTACTTCCGTGACACAGTGTTCAATTATCCGACCATGGCGGAGGCTTACAAGGTAGCCGCGCTGGACGGGCTGAACAAACTTTGAAGCGTGAAACGCAGAAACTTTGCCGCATGATGGCAAAATAAAGTATTTGACTTTTCATGGACGCCGACAATCCCATGGAACGAGCCGTGAGCAAGTTTGCCCTGGCCAGCGCCTGATGTGCGATCTGCAACGAGAATGGAACAATCTCGACGCTGCCGGGAATCATTTGGAGATTTGTCTTCGCATCGTCAGGGAACGTGGACAAGAGGCAGGCTGGCTGCTCGCTTCAGAATGGCTGAAGTGTCTCGTTCTAATGTTGTTGGCACGCGGTGATCAACCACAGGCTCGGCAACTCATCGAGCAGGGACTGCAAATCACCCCAAAATCCGGCAATGCCGTTTCGAGCCAACAAGCCAAATCTTTGCGGGCGCGGCTGTGTTTGCAGCAGGGAGATTTGCCCGCGGCGATGCGTTGGGTGGAAGAGAGCAAGCTTGGTGTGAATGACGAGCTTTCGTTTGGCCTTGAGATCGAACATCTCACTTTTGCGCGATTGCTCCTCGCGCAAGGCAAGCCGGATGAAGCCATAACATTGTTGCATCGTCTTCAGGAAGCAGCCGAAGCCGCAGGCCGGATGCGAAGTGTGATTGAGATTTTGATGCTCCAGGCGCTGGCATATCAGATGCAAGGAGAAATCAAACCAGCCGTTCATATCTTGGAGCGGGCGCTATCAATTGCCGAGCCGGAAGGCTACATCCGCACCAACGTGGATGAGGGCGCGCCGATGGTGGAATTGCTGCAGCAATTTATCCGCGAGCGGCAAAAAGCAAGTCCGCCGGAGTCGAGCCGCGTTTTGCAGAATTATGTGATGAAGTTGCTTGCCGCCTTTCCGCCGGAGCTGGTGCCGGCGGCGGTTCAAACTCACAAAACCTCAGCAACATTGCCGGCTTCTTATCTCGTCGATCCGCTCAGCGAGCGTGAATTGGAAGTCCTGAAACTCATTGCCAACGGCTTGTCCAACACGGAAATCGGCCGCAAGCTTTTCCTGGCGACGAGCACGGTGAAGCGGCACATCAACAACATCTACGCCAAGCTGGACGTCCACAGTCCCGCTTTGCGGGATGGCGAAGGGGAAGGAGTTGAAGATGCTGGCGGATTGATTTATGATCTGAAGTACAATTTGCATTCTTCACATTTTTTGATATATTCAAATAGGAGCAGTTATAAAAAAACCAAAAAATGGAATGCAAAAAGCTCCATGAGCAAAATAAGGCACAGTGGTGCTCCACCTTTATTCATTTCAATTATAGGTATACGCCATGAGCACTTTATCAACCCGACAGCAACATTATGAAGAGATTCGCAAGTTGCTCTCATATCTCTCAGTGGAAGAGCAATTACGGCTTATTAGTGAAATCTCGATTAAGTTGCATAAAACAATTTCAACACAGCCGCCCGAGAAGAAAACACCTATCGCTCAAGCCGGTACGGTGAGAGGCAAATACGCCTACGTTCCGACCAGCAGCGACCGCTTTGCGCAACGCAAACAGGAAGAAATCGAGATGGAAGGGTAAATCATGATAAACGTTTTGGACGCATGCGCCATGATTGCGTATCTGCGAGATGAGCCTGGAGCAGATGTGGTCGAGGCGCTAGTGTTGGATAAAACCAGCTCTTGCTTGGCGCATGCTGTCAATCTCTGCGAAGTCTTTTACGATTTCATGCGGGCGGCAGATGAAAATGCAGCGCACACAGCAATTGCAGACTTGGAATCTATGGGGCTTGTTGTTCGCGAAGACATGGACTCGCAATTTTGGCAAGAAGCTGGAAAATACAAAGCGACGATCAAAAAAGTCTCATTGGCAGATTGTTTTGCGATGGCTTTGACTAATCGAATTCAGGCCGATCTGTACACTTCGGATCATCATGAGTTTGATCCTATTGCAGCGAGCGGAGTTTGTTCAGTAAAATTCATTCGGTAGAAAATAGCTACCATCGGCTACTATAGATCCGCCTTTTTCCAATGATGCCTAAAATTTCCAACTCGGTTTTTCAAGCCGTGCCTTTTCTCATCGATTTTCCTACACAAAGATACTGGGTAGATTACGACAGCGAAGCTGATGTGCTGTACATAAGCTTCCAGCGACCACAAAAGGCGACGGATTCAAAAATGACCGATGATGGCATTTTGCTTCGCTATCGTAACAAGCAGCTAGTGGGGATTACAGTACTCGATGCCTCGACGCGTTCCTTCAATAAACGCATGAAGAAGCTTAAATGACTTTCAAACAGTTTTTCGTTAAGTTAGAAACAATTCCGGCGACCACTTCCTAGTATCTGGCCGATCTTTCCGAAGCGCGAGGCAAACAAAAATAGTTACGTGATCGCTCAGGGCAATGACTACTCTTTCGAAAAAAGTCAACTTAGATTTTTCGGTAGATAATACATTATACGCTTCCCACGGACTTCACCCTTTTGCCGCAAAGTGTCCGCCGCAATTGGTACGATGGGCGATTGAACAATTCACGCAACCTTGCGAAATAGTTTTCGATCCCATGGCCGGAAGTGGAACTACTCTTGCAGAAGCACGAATGCTGGGACGTAGCGTCTTGGGCATGGATTTAGACCCTTTGTCACGTTTGCTCAGCAAGGTCAAGTCTACCCCAATCGAACCAAAACGTTTGCATGCGGCCAGCGCGAGATTGCTTGGAAAAATTGACGCTGATTATGAACTTTTGAAAAAATCCAATAAACGTCGATCGTCGTCAAAACTTGTTGAACGCTGTCGCCCGCCGCAGATTAACCGTTTGGATTATTGGTTCCTTCCGCAAGTTGTAACCGACCTAGCATTAATCAAGTATCATATCCTTGCATCAAAAATTGCTCCAGAAATTCGTGATTTTTTTCTTGCTGCATTCTCTTCGCTCATTTTAGCGCGCACAAGCGTGGCCAATGCCCGAGACATTGTTCACTCTCGCCACCATTATCAAAAGCATGAGCATCCACCAGACGTTCGAAAGCGTTTTCACCAGCGCTTGCGAGTAATGATACAGATGATGTCTGATTTTTGGCAAAGATGCAAAGAAGTGTCTACTCAGAATGTGAAGACGTGTATTGTCGGCAACGATGCTCGAACCATACCGTTACCAGCCGAATCAGTTGACTTAATTTTCACATCACCTCCATATTGCAATGCGCTGGACTACGTTCGTGCCCATGCCTTTACTGTGGCATGGCTGCAGGATTTTTTTCAAATGAGCCAAGCTGAGTACACTTTGTTAGGGCGACAGTATATCGGCACCGAACGTGCTATAAATTCATCCGACGGTCTCTGTGAACTATCTCATCCAGAGGTTCATCTGGTTAAAGAACTTGCTAATGTAGTTGGTGCGATTGACCCTCATAAAGGCGTCATCATGGAAAAATATTTTGCCGATATGTGGCAGGTCTTTCTTGAAATGGGACGCGTTTTGAAGCCTGGCCGGCACCTCGTGATTGTTGTGTGTCCTTCGCATATTCGGAAGATCGAGATTCCCACTCACGAAGTCTTCCATGAAATGACAAAAAAAATGCTTATAGAAAAGAAGTATCGTCTGAATCAGACTGACTGTATACAACGCACTATCAATGAACGCCGGCGTTTGTTGCCATACATGCAAGAGGTCTTTGGGCGCAGAATGCGCACCGAATATGTCATCGTTTTTCAAAAGGTAGCTAACCGGAGATAATCTTCATCTGGCGGTCAAGCGAATAGGATTGTTACCGTGTCACAAGCATTACCCAATGAACTTGAACTGCATCAACGTCTCTTAAACCGAGATGAAACCGCCTCGGCAGAGTTGTTCGCTCGCTATATGAACTGGTTGGTTGATGCACTCAAAGCCCGCTATCCTCGCATCGCTCACTATGACGAAACACTGGTTAAGGATGCTGTGTCAGATGCCCTTTTCAGTTATATTGATCGCCCAGAAACGTACAATCCTGAATTAAAAGGTCTTAAGAGGTTCCTTTACATGTCCGCCAATGGTGACTTGCTGAATCTATGGCGCAAAGTCCAGCAGAGGACTCAGCGGGAAACTAGCTTAGAGCAACTTGTCGAACTTGGGCGAGAAACTGGGAATATGATAATAGAGAGCCCAGACGAATCGAATAAAGGGCTGGATGCTCTTACGATGGAGGAGCGCTGGCAGCAAATTCAGGAACTTGTACCGGATGAAAGAGATCTACAAGTTATAGCTTTGATGTCATCAGGAGTTCGTAAGACCAAAGATTACGCCGAGGCGCTAGGAATAACAGAGCTTCCAGAAGCTGAACAGAGTAAGCGAGTCAAGCAAGTGAAGGATCGTTTAAAAAAGCGCCTACAGCGAGCGGATTGGAGCAAATTTATCGAGAAAGAGGCGAATCGTGGTCAATAAACATGAACAACGCCTAGCTTATGCAGCACAAAAAGCTGCTACTCGCGAAACTTACATTGCTTATTACCTTGCCCAATATCAGCAACAGGAAGCTTTGACTGAAAAGGAACTCCAGAATTTTGTCGGTTGCACGGGCGAGGCGTATTCCCGTCTTGCGCTCTGTCGAGTACCCGACTTGCAGGCAAACGATTTCCGACAACGTATTGAGCGTATCACCTCCTTTACCAGCGCTTCTGCTCTTAATTTAGCGCAAGTGATTCGACAGGTTGCGGCTGTGCAGTTATTGCAAAAGGCGCCGGAGAGCACAAGACTGGGGCGTTCGGCTAATGCTATGTTGCTTGCGGCACGAGATAGAGAGAAAGAAAAAGATAAACTTGATCACGAGAATAAACCACAAGATCCATGAGAATTGCTAATGCACACTTAGCTTTAGTTGCAGAAACTTTCTGGAGAGAAGCTGGCCCTTTCCAACGCTGGCCTTGTGATTTGGAAAGGGTGATTGCTTTAACTTTCCGTTTGGCGATCATCACTTTGCCTTCACTCAATTTGCAGCGCATCGAAAATTGGTTGGAAAAACGCGGCACGCCATACGAATTTCCATGCGAAAATCGACATGTACGTGGCTGTATAGTGGCGTATCGTGGCTCCGGATTGATTTTCATTGATGGCTCAGATCCAATTGAAGAGCGCCGCTTTACGTTGGCTCATGAAGTCGCTCATTTTCTCCTCGATTATTATACGCCTCGCGAAAGTGCGCGTGCTCGCCTCGGCGATGGTATTTTAGAGGTTTTGGATGGCCTACGTCCTCCAACGATTGACGAAAGAATTGAAGGTGTGCTAAGCTCAATTTCGATTGCACCGTATGTTCATCTCATGGAGCAACGTGGTGCGGTTAAACTCCAACGCGCAACAATTTGGCAGGCAGAGAATCGCGCCGACGAGTTGGCGCTTGAAATTTTGGCGCCAGTCAAAACAGTTTATTCAGGTTTAGCGGCGATCTGCACAGGATTTTCTTACTTCGCATGTTTTGAATCGGCTAAACAAACCTTAATCGAAAAGTATGGGCTACCGAAACTAATCGCGCATGGCTATGCACAGCAAATTGCTCATCAGTTGACGGGCGGCCCTTCCGTGCTATTTGAGCTTGGGCTTGAATAAAAATTTTGTCGAACTTCGCCAGATCGGTGGGAATAGGAAAGTAGAAGGAATTATTAGGACAACTTTGGAGTACACGTATGAATACCGAGGATACAAACGATATCACATTGACAGCACAAGAACAACCTGTGCAATCAATCACCCCAAGTGAATTTGAGGAAGCGTTTGGGGAGCCATTATCCAGAACGCTCAATTTGGACACATGGATGGTTGGCGAAAATTTGCCGGAGTTATATGCTCGTTTGGAAGCCGAAGTGCGTGACGCGGTGGCCGATGAAGATCGGATTCGTCAAGAGATTCGTTCTGTTGTGTTTCCCAAGATTGCAACAGGGAGAAGAAGAGCGCCCAATGCCGGCTTGCATCAGGTCAATGTGGCCACATTAGAAAAAGCGCATCGCGGTTTGCTGTTCAATGGCGGCGTTGAAGCTTGTGACGGAACGAATGTGGTTCACGACACGCTCCCACTTTCGATCACACAGATTGGCGTTTGCCTTGTATCCTATCACGGCGAACTAGGCACTTGGGTTCACAGGCTTTTCCGCCGCGATCTGCGTCTGCGAGGAGATGACCCCGTGCAAGAGGCATTAGAAATGCTGGAGCGACGTAAGAGTCGTGATGGAACTCAAGATGGAGGGCGGCGCGATCAGTTGAGCGAATTAAGCCGCCGCAGCATTATGACTTATGCCGAACGGGCCATTCTCTTGGAAAAGTCAAATGCGCGTTGGCGTATGGGGCACGGACATCCTACACCATACGAGTTGTTGACCGGTTATTGGGCGCATAATCCTGATATGGTTCAAGCTTCACTTAGTCTGATGCGTCGACTCGTTCTCGATCATCAACGCTTTGTATTTGTGCCGAGTGCGCCCAGCCGTCGTCATTTACTCACACTTGGTAATGCCCTCAAGCCACTTGAATATTTGATCTTGTTCACCATTGAGGATGATTTGGTGAATATGGTTGAACACGGTGGTTATCGTGGTAAAGCACGTCAACAAATGGAAGATTTTACTCGCGAAGTCGGACCAAAAGTGGTGACAGGGCTCTATCGTGTTTCTAAAGTGTCACCTCCATATTTGTTCTATGCGCATGCCGATCACGCTCAGACGGCAGCGCTAATCGCGATGGCCGATAGCACGCTGCAAGAACACCGAGGATTCCCAATGCTGATCGATATCGCTGATACCGTATGTCGCAGCACTTTCAGTGTCGAAGGGTTTTTATCATCTGTGCAGCTTGCATACGCCGACACTGGACAACCGCTCCGTTATCTTTCTGAACGCGAGACGCGGCGATGACAAAAAGATGAAAACAAAGTACTTCGCATAAATAAGGGAAAAAAGTCATGGAAAAAAACGATCAAAGTGAAACTCAGTCACATCGGGAACGTGAAGATGTTCTCGCTCAGCCACCCAGCGCGAGTTTTTTAAGTTCTCTTCAAGAAGAGATCACTGCTAACGGTGGTGAATGGATTGAAGGGCCCGAATATGAAGGTTCCGCTGGCCGAACGATGTTCGACTTGCCGAATAGCAAGGATAATGTTGTGTCGGTTTTGCTGCCACGGGAAAAAATTGGCGAGGTGCCGTCGCAGTCATTAGTTCGAATCAAGAGTCTTCAAGATGGACGGGAATATCAGGGTATTGTCATTGAAGGCCCCTTTCACGAACCCGATGGATTACGTGCCGATGCTCCAATTGTTGTCACCACGACTGTGCGTGGCACGACTTTTCTTCCGAAGTATCATGGCCGAATTCAGGTTGAAATCATCGGCGAAATTGTCAATGGGGCGGTGCTACCACCTCGCTTCAGGCCTTTACCAAATAGCCCCGCCTTTGTTCTGAGCGCAGAAGAAACTGCAACGGCCCTTCGTGTTCATGGTGACATAACGCTTGGAGTAGCCATCGGCCACGAAAACATAGAGGTACAGATTCCCTCCCAGGTAAAATCCGTTTTGCCGAGGCATGTGGGCGTATTGGGCACAACTGGCGGCGGCAAATCGACGACGGTCTCCGGTCAAATCATGGAATATCAGAAGGCTGGAATTGCCACAATTCTCTTGGATACAGAAGGAGAGTACACTGAGATTAACGAGCCGACAAACGATCCCAACATGCTACAAGCATTGAAGCGACGGAATAAAGAACCCAAAGGGGTCGCGCAGACACATCTCTATCATTTGATTGGCCGCGAAACCAGCAATCCAAATCATCCGAGACGAACACAATTCTCATTACAGTTTGCTAATCTTTCACCTCACGCAGTGATGGAAGTTCTTGAGTTTAACGAGGCGCAACAACAGCGGTATTTGAAGGCCTACGACTTGGCCATAGAGGTGTTGAAGCAACTCAAAATTTATCCAACCAGCAAAGAAGAAGAAACTGAGTTGCTTGAACTGGACGAGCTGGAAAGTGGCTATCCTAAATTGACTCTGGAGATGATGTACGATATGGTATCGGCTTGCGCACATATTGTGGCAGATGAGCCGGAGTATCCCTACTTGCAAACCAAGACATTTTACGCAAAACGGGACGTCATAATGCAACTCCTCAAGAGCAGAAAATCGAGCTTGCCCGCTGATAAAAGGAGTTGGCGAATTATTCAGGGGCGCTTAGGTCGTTTGCTTCGTTTGAAGATTTTCGATAATCCGGCTGCAAAACCGTTAAACTATGAAGCGCTCACAAAACCAGGAGAGGTCTCGATCATTGATTTGAGTGACACCGATTCGCCTCAAATTAACAACTTAGTCATTGCTGAGCTGCTGCGTGGCGTACTGAATCAACAAGAGGAAAATTATCGCTTGGCCGAAGAGAAGGGCAAAGAAATGCACCGTGTCATGATTGTTATTGAAGAGGCACATGAGTTCTTATCCGAGCAGCGCATCAAGCAAATGCCTGTTCTCTTCCAACAAGTCGCTCGTATCGCCAGACGCGGTCGCAAACGTTGGCTGGGTTTGGTGTTTGTGACACAACTCCCGCAACATCTGCCAGATGAAGTATTGAGTTTGATCAATAGCTACGTTCTGCACAAAATGAGTGATGCCAAATTGATTAGCAGGCTCAAAAAGTCGATCGGCGGCGTTGATGAAGGACTTTGGAATCGTTTACCCAATCTGGCGCCAGGACAGGCAGTTGTTACAGCACCGAGCTTAGCTCGTGCCTTGTTGGTGGCGATAGATCCGACGCCTTGCCGATTGCGCATGGTGGAATAGTGAAAATAGTCGGAATGGTGTAAGAATTTATAATCCTTCATGCGAGTCTATCTGCACCTATCAGTGATTTATAAGCAACCAGAAGCAACCCACTCACAAAATTTTAGGAGCTGTATATGGCTGAAAGTCGTTCTCACAAATTAGGAAAAGGTAACGCCGCTCGTACTGAAATACCAATTTCTGGCAGACGTCGTCTCGATGCAATTCGTGGACACTATGCAATTGAAGTTGAGCGCTCTGGTACAAAAAAGGGCCTTGCACAATCATTGAGTCGGTTGCGCACCCAAAGAAATAAAAGCAAGATTTTGCGAGTGCCCCAACAAGACATGGATAAAGCTGTAAAGTTGACGCGCTCCAAAGGGATGAACGTCACAGTTACAAATCTGAGCAAGACAAAAAGGAGAAAAGCATAAAGTTTTCATCAATCTTAATTATAAATAGCGGGTTGTGGCATGGTTTGAGCATTCAGGTTATCGCGTTTCCTTACGCAGCGGCTGCCGGTAGTGGTTGCAACGAAGTGATTGGAATGGTTTCCACAGAGGAGGGGGTATAAGCATACAGAGAAATAATGTCACTGACCAGCGGGCGCAACACGATCTCGAGAACAAGCTTTCGCAGCTCATCCGAGAGTTGGACAAGACCGGTGAGCGGAAAACTGCGCGGGCCAACTTCGGTGTGTTGGGCCAGGAGCGAGTATTCGAAAAAGGTCAATCCTACGGCTCTACGATCAGCTTTGTTTAGCCGCAACAGGATATGATCGTTCAATTCGATGCCCGGCGCTTTTTCGCCAGGCGCAAATGAAACGTAAAGTGTATCGCTGATCTCATCGTAGTTGAAAATTGGCGCTGCCATATTTTCACCCAATCTCTTTTTAATGCGCAAAACCCGATCTTCGTTACCGACTTCACTCACGAACATCACCTTGCTCTTCGTCTTGCGAAAAGCTTCTTCCATCACTTTCCCCATTTTATTCCCGACCGCGACGACTTGCCCGTTCACCACTGCCACCCATTTGTCGAGATATTGTTGCAGCAATTCCTCCCGCATGGCCCAGTAGGCTTGCTTTTCACGCTCGAAGCGTTGGCGAGCTTCCTCCTTGATTGGCGCGGCATACTCTTGGGTTGACATTGTAAGTCCTCCATAACTTTATTTTGTCTTGGTTGTTGTACGGCTTCTACAATCCAAAAGTGAAATTAATAGCGGCTTTCAGATCATTCAAATCAGAGTAGCTCCCCAGCTTGCGATGAATTTCAGAAGTATAGCTTATCATACGCTTCCATCCCCGGCGCATTCCAATCATCTTCAAAAGTCTTCAAGCGCGCCCGTAGATTGACGGCTTGTTCACGGGTTAAACCCGCTTGCTCCAAAGTGATGCCCTGTTGCGGCAGCCGTTCTTTCAAGAACGTCACAAAATCAAACACTTCCTTTATCTTTTCTTCCGGCAAGATAAGCAGGCTATCGACGATTTGCTCGGCATACTCTCGTGTTGACATGGCCAAGTCTCCATCATGTTTTGTCTGGTGAGTTCATTAGTCAAATCCAATATAACCATCAATTCCGTTTTTTCAAAACAAAAATTGTTGAATTAAGGTCATCCCGGGCTTTCTTCGCTTGTCCTCGGCGTTCCCCCCAATTTCCTCCCACTTACACCTCCAAAATACACCCTTCGGTGCATGACGCTACACCCCCTCGTTGCTTATATTGATCATGTAAATTGATTTAAGCAATAAATAACGCGAAGCCGGACTTTCGCTCAAAAGAATGACTACAAACCACCCCGCGCAAGTCCGGCTTCACAAACTTCACAAACTGAAAGGAAACTTTATGAAATCTGCAGTTCTGTTCTTGACCCTCGGTGTTTTGGCGCTGATGACAGGCTGTTCTTCCGTCAACATCAAGCATGACTATGACACCGACACCAACTTTGCGACGCTGAAGACTTATGCCTGGATGGCGGCGCCAACCAACGCCAACGGCAGCGTGCAAGCCGCTTTGTCCCGCACGGCGGGATTGGACAAACGCATCAAAGAATCCGCCGACCGCCAATTGGCCGCCAAGGGATATACGACGGACGCCAATAACCCGGACTTCCTGGTCCTGTATCACGTCGGCGCGGAAGACAAGATCAATGTCACCGATTGGGGTTATGGGTATGGACGCTATGGCCGTTGGTATGGCGGCCGTGGCGTTGAGGTTTATCAATACAAAGAAGGCACATTGATCCTGGACGTCATCGACGCCAGGTCCAAGCAATTGGTGTGGCGCGGCTTCGCGGCGGCCACGATTGACCCGAATGCCTCGATGGAAACGCGCAAGCGAAAGCTCGACGAAGTCATTGCCAAAATTCT
Organism: Candidatus Zhuqueibacterota bacterium; assembly: GCA_022616415.1. Lineage (GTDB taxonomy): Bacteria > Zhuqueibacterota > Zhuqueibacteria > Zhuqueibacterales > Zhuqueibacteraceae > Zhuqueibacter. The sequence goes on from JAKEEU010000256.1 coordinate 41,069, forward strand.
CGCGGAGTTCCCGCCGGCGGCAAAGTGAAGCGGTTGACGCCGAAGGCATCGTGTAAATTGCTTCACTAAACAAAACGAAGCCGGATTTGCGCTCGTAATTTGATGAATTTCTCAAAACCATCTTGCGCAAGTCCGGCCTCGCAAACCTCGCAAACGGGAGCGCGGACTTTCTTGTCCGCGATGCGCGTGTGGACGAGAAAGTCCACCCTCCCAGCAGGAGAATGAATTGGTTTGCGCCTCAGGCCTTATGATTTGATAATTAAAACCAGTCATGCAATGACTTTCATTTTGATTTGATAAAACTCAATAAACTACCGATGACACCTTCAAATTACACCTTTCGGTGCATGCTGCTACACCCGTTCGCTTCGTATATTGATCTTGTAAATGTTAGAAGTACCATTCAACAGTGAGTATGATCATGAATCAGAACAAACCACAGGAATTCTACCAAATCCGAGTCAAAGGCCGCCTCGATCAAAGCTGGTCGTCGTGGTTTGATGGCATGGCCTTGACGTTTGAAAAAGGTGAAACTGCGATCACCGGCCCAGTGGCAGACCAAGCCGCACTGCACGGCCTGCTCGCGAAAGTGCGTGATCTCGGCCTCACGTTGATCGATGTGCGGCGCGTCGAGCCGGAAATTAAACAAGGCTAAGTTGGAATGAACAAAAACGAAGACAAAGACGGAAAGATGTACGACAGAAAAATGAAGCGTAGGACGATCAGAGCAATGCTCACCGAACAACAACGGCAAACAACAAATATTTTTTTGTCATACGTTTTTCTGTCATTAGACCGGAGATAAACCTATGATCTCAAAATTTGTTTCAGGAAATCGTTTCGTTCAAAAAACTCGCCGTTTTCATCAGCCCCGGCGTTCTCGCCGCGATCCCGCAACTGCGCGACCGCGCCCGGCAAGAAGTGCAAGCCTTGGGCGCGCAACTGGAATTTGTACTGGCGGCGACTTCATCTGCCATGGCATTGCAAGCTCTTCCCGCCGATGCGATGCGGTTTATCTTGCGCCTCTGCTCCAAATGCCGGCAAATGAATTTGATCTGCTGGTGGCGGGCCTGAATCAACGCCGGCTGCCGAGCTTTTCTTATCTGGGCCGCGCCGAAGTGGAAAAAGGCGTCATGGCCTCGTATGCGCCAACCAATGACCTGACACGGCGCGCCAGAAGAATCGCGAGCAACATACAACGCATTCTCAAAGGCGAAGACGCCGGCAACATTCCGGTGGATTTTTCCTCCGCCTCGCAGCTTACCATCAACATGGCGACCGTGCACGCGATTGGATTTTATCCCAATTGGAAAACGCTGACCGAAGCCGAGCTGCTCAATCAGGAAGAAATGAAAGCGGGCCGCACGCTTTCTCTTTAATGCGCGTGGAACGCGCCATCGGACAGTTTTATTTCATCCGGACGGAACAAGGCTACGCGGTTTTTGTAGTCAATGAACAAGACGGCAAACAAATCGCGCGCGAGCGCAAAGTGAGTTTGGGAGATGTGACCGGCAATTCGATTGCAGTGAATGCCGGTTTGCAAGGCGGGGAAAAAGTAATTGTGCGCGGCGCGACGCCGGTGGTTGATTCGCAGGAAGTGAGGATAATCCCATAAAGGAGTATTGGATTGATGGATTGATGGAGTAATGGAGTTTTGGAGTGATGGAGCTTCCATCACTCCAGTAATCCAACGATCCAGCAATCCAATACTCCAACGATTCATCAATCCATTAATCCTTCGACCAACGATAATTTGCGAGGAAAAATTATATGGCTCACAAAACTGACAACTGGTTCATCGAGCACACCCACAACACCGCTCGGTTTTTTACCGAGAACCGTCACATCTCATGGATGGTGCTGATCGCGACGTTCGCGTGGGGCGTTTTCGGATATTTGAACATGCCGCAGCGCAAAGACCCGGACATTCCGGTGCGCGTCGCCGTGGCGATTTGTGCGTGGCCCGGTGTGGCGACCGAGAAAGTCGAGCAGCTCGTCACGCGCAAGATCGAAGAAAAGATGGCCGAGAACATCACCGTCAAAAAAATCGAATCGACCACGCGCGTCGGCGTTGCATTCGTCTACGTCACCTTGCAGGATAACATCGAAGAGACCGGCAAGCAGTTCGACGACATCAAGCTCAAACTCGATGATTTGCAAAACTCGCTGCCCGACGGCGTGGGGCCGATCAACTTCATCAAAGATTTCGGCAGCACCGCCGCGCTCATGCTCACCGTCGCCAGCCCGAAGATCGGCGAAGTGGAAATTTCGCTGCGCGCTCAAGCCGTGCGGCGTGCAATTGAAGCGACGCGCTCGCACATACCCTCCAACGGCGTCGTCGAACGCATGACTATCGTATATTGGTTCCCTCCTTCGATCGAGCAGGAATTGGCCAAACGTCGCTTCGAAGCCTTCGTTCGTTTGGCGCAGGACGAGGGCGTCATCCACGATGCACGTCTGCTCGCAGGCTCCGGTTTTATCGGCGTCGATGGCGTCTCAGATTATGATGACGCCAAAATGCACGCCTACATTCAGCATTACGTCAAAGATCATCTGCGCAGCGCCGAGCTGCATCCGGATGGCTGGCCGCCGATTATCATCCGCAATATCGAAGAGGCTGAAAAGAAATTTGCCGAGGCGGCCGGCGACAAATACACCTATCGCGAGCTGGATGATTTCACCGAGCTGATCAAGCGCACGATGCAAACCATTCCGCAAGCGTCGAAAGTGGATCGCGCCGGCGTGTTGGATGAAGCCGTGTATCTCGCGTACTCGCAGGAGCGTCTCGCGGCGTATGGCTCGCAAGCAAACAATCTTCGCGATATTCTCAGCGCGCGCAACACCGCGCTGCCCGGCGGCGTGGTGGAATACGAAGGAAAAAATCTGGCCATTGCGCCCACCGGCGAATTTAAAAACGAAAAAGAAATCGGCGGCGTCATCGTCGCCGCTTCACCAAACGGCTCGCCGGTTTACTTGCGCGACATGGTGGAAATCAATCGCAGCTACGACAGCCCGCCGCGCTTTATGAATTTCTACACGTGGCGCGACAAGCACGGCAACTGGCAGCGCTCCCGCGCCGTCACACTCGCCATTCAAATGCGGCCCGGCGAGCAGATCGGTGAATTTGGCGAAGCCATCGACGAAGCGCTCGCCAACGTCAAGCATCGTTTGCCCGAAGATTTGATTTTCGCGCGCACCTCCGACCAGCCGCTGCAAGTGGAAGAGAACATCGACCTGTTCATGAGCAGCTTGTACGAAGCCATCATTCTCGTGGTGCTCATCGCGCTCGTCGGCTTTTGGGAATGGCGCTCCGCGGTGCTGATGTCGCTCTCCATTCCGCTGACGCTGGCGATGACCTTCGGCATGATGTACGCCCTCGGCGTCGATTTGCAGCAAGTTTCCATTGCCTCGCTGATCATCGCGCTGGGCCTGCTCGTCGATGATCCGGTCGTGGCCGGCGATGCGATCAAGCGCGACCTCGCCCTCGGGCACAAGCCGATCATCGCCGCGTGGCTCGGGCCGACAAAACTCGCAACCGCGATTCTGTACGCCACCATCACCAACATCGTGGCCTATCTGCCATTCCTCATGCTCACCGGCGACACCGGCCGCTTTCTCTACACGCTGCCGATCGTGCTAACGTGCTCGCTTGTGGCTTCGCGATTGGTCTCGATGACGTTCATTCCGTTGCTCGGATATTATCTGCTGCGTCCGAGCAAGAAAAAAGAATTGCCGATGGCAGAACGCCGCCAGCGTGGATTTGCCGGATGGTATTACAAAGTCGGGCATTGGGCCATTGCACATCGTTGGAAAGTTTTTGCCGGCTCACTGGCGTTTCTCGCGGTGGGTGGATTTTTCGCTTCGCAATTGAAGACGCAATTTTTTCCCAAGGACTTGTCGTACCTTTCTTATATCGATGTCTGGCTGCCGGAAGATGCCCCGCTCTCGGCAACGCGGGAAGTGGCCGATCGCGCTGAAGCGATCACGCGGAGAGTTATAGATGACTACGGCAAGCAACATGTTGAGAATGGCGAGTCTAATGACGTTTTGCAATCGCTCACGACTTTTGTTGGCGGCGGCGGGCCAAGATTCTGGTTTTCGGTTTCGCCGGAACCGCGGCAAACCAACTATGCGCAAATCATCGTGCAAGTGAAGGACAAGCATGCGACGCATCATCTCATTGAGCCGCTGCAAGCCGCGTTTTCATCCGAAATTTCCGGCGCGAGAATTGACATGCGCCAGCTCGAGACCAGCGCCATCGGCATTCCGATCTCAATTCGCCTTTCCGGCGAAGACATTCCGACGTTGCGCGCCGAGGCCGAAAAATTGAAAAATATTTTTCGCGCGATTCCGCTTGCCGATCGCGTACAAGACAACTGGGGCGCGGAAAGCTTTTTGGTGAATTTGGAGATCGATCCCGACCGCGCCAACCTCGCCGGCGTGACGAATTTCGACGTCGCGGTGTCATCGGCGATGGGTATGAACGGTTATCAGGTCGCGGTGCTGCGCGAGGGCGACAAACAAATTCCGGTGATTGCGCGCATGCGCATGGAAGAGCGCAGCCAGCTTGCGGATTTGCAGAATCTTTACGTCTATTCCACCCAAACCGGACAGAAAGTGCCGCTACGGCAAATCTCTTCGATGAGCTACAGCATGCAAACCGAAAAAATCCAGCGGCGCAATCAATTCCGCACGATCACGGTAGCTTGCTTCCCGGCGGCCGGTGTGCTCGCTTCGGAAGTTTTGAATGCGGCCATGCCACAGTTGCAAGAATTTGAAAAGACGCTGCCGCCCGGTTTCAAAATGGAGATCGGCGGGGAATATGAAGAGCAAACCAAAGGCTTCAAGAACATGGCGACGGTGATGGCGATTTCCATTGCGATGATTTTCATGGCGCTCGTCATTCAGTTCAAGAACGCCGTCAAGCCGCTGCTCGTCTTCGCCGCCATTCCCTACGGCATGGTTGGCGCGTTCGCGGCACTGTGGATTATGGGATCGCCCTTCGGCTTCATGGCCTTCCTCGGCGTTGCCAGTCTCGTCGGCGTCATCGTAAGTCACGTCATCGTGCTGTTCGATTTCATCGAAGATGCCCACGAGCGCGGCGAGTCATTGATCGAATCTCTGCTCGACGCCGGCATCATGCGCTTGCGACCGGTGCTCATCACTGTCGGCGCCACTGTCTTCGCGCTGTTCCCGCTGGCCTCGCACGGCGGCCCATTGTGGGAGCCGCTCTGCTACGCGCAAATCGGCGGCCTCACCGTCGCAACGTTCATCACGCTGCTGCTCGTGCCGGTGCTATATGCGATTTTTGTGCTGGATTTGAAGATTGTGAAGTGGGAAAAGAAGTAAGGATGAACGTGCTAAGTAATCGGGATAAATTCAGCGGATGTTTGAGACGGTATTCCCAAAATATGTTGACCCGTTTCATTGCGTTCGGCAGCAATCTTTTTCACAAAGACTGCTGCCTTTTCCTGAAACGCCGAATATTTAAATTCTGCTCGGGACTGCCTTTCCAAACTTGTAAAACAAGCTTGGCACCACGATCATGTTCAATGCCGTCGAGCTCAACAGGCCTCCGAGAATGACGAGCGCCATCGGGGTTTGAATTTCTTTGCCGGGTTCGCCGCCGCCGAGCGCGAGTGGAATCAAGCCGAGGCCCGCTGCGAGTGCGGTCATCAAAATCGGATTCAATCTTTCCAATGAGCCTTGCACAATGGCTTCGCGGAAAGACTTTCCCTCGGCAAGCAGATGGTGATAGTGCTCGATCATCAAAATGCCGTTGCGCGTGGCGATGCCAAAAAGGGTGATGAAGCCGACGAGCGAAGCCACGCTGATGATACCGCTGGTGAAAAAGACCGCCCAAATGCCGCCAATGAGCGCGAGCGGCAAATTGACCATGATGAACAGTGCGGGACGAAACGCGCCGAACTCAAGATAGAGAATCAGAAAAATCGCGGCGATGGAAACGAGGCTGAGTAACGTCAAGAGTCTGGTTGCGGCTTGCTCGCTCTCGAACTGGCCGCCAAATTCGACATAGTAGCCTTGCGGCATGGATATGTTTTTATCCAATCGTGATCGAATGTCATCGATCACGCTGCGTAGATCGCGGCCGGAGACGTTGGCTTGCACGACGATCTTGCGCTGCACGTTTTCGCGGCTGATGGTGTTCGGGCCTTTTTCATAAACCACTTCGGCGAGCTGGCTGAGCGGCACTTTCGGGCCGACCGGCGTATCGAACAACGCGTTTTTGATGCGCTCGATGTTGCCGCGATTCTGTTCGTTGAAGCGCACCACCAAATTGTAGCTCTGCTGACCTTCCAAAATTTGCGAGGCGACTTCACCGTTGAATGCCACGTCGATGGCTTCGGCAAGCTCACCGACCGTGACGCCGTAAGTCGCCATCGCGCGGCGGTTAGCTTTGATGCGCACTTGCGGCACGTCGACTTGTTGCTCAACCGCCAAATCGACCACGCCGGAAATGCCTTCCATTTGTGTGCGCACGCTTTCGGCAAGCGAACGGAGCCGATAGAGATCGGGGCCGTAGATTTTCACCGCAATGTTGGCGCGCGTGCCGGAAAGCATGTGGTCGATACGGTGGCCGATGGGCTGGCCGATGGTGATATTGGTGCCGGGAATGATCGAGAGCGAGCGCCGCAGTTCATCAAAAAAATCTTCTTTGTGTTTGCCGTTCAATTCAAAGCGCGCGTCGAGTTCCGCGGCGTTGACGCCCTGCGCATGCTCGTCCAGCTCGGCGCGACCTGTGCGGCGCGCAGTGGATTTGATTTCGGGATGTGACAACAAAATTTGTTCGGCGAGTTGGCCGATCTGGTTGGACTCGTCGAGCGAGGTGCCGGGCACGGTGAGCACGCTGATGATGAGCGAGCCTTCGTTGAATTCCGGCAAAAACGCACGACCGAGAAACGGCACGACGGCGAGCGTCACGATTAGCGCCAGCGCTGAAGCCGCGAGCACCAATTGGGGAAAGCGCAACACCAAGTCCAACGTCTTGCGGTAAACTCTTTTCAAACGTGTGACCAGCCAACTGTCGCCTTCCTTCTTCATGAAATCGGCATTGGGCAATAAGTAAGAGCACAATGCTGGCGTGACAGTGACAGCGACGAGCAACGAAGCGAAAATCGAAGTGATATAAGCATAGCCCAGCGGTCGCAGCAAACGGCCTTCGACGCCGCTGAGGAAAAACAACGGCACGAAAACGATGATGATGATCAGCGTGGCGTTGACCATCGGCGAACGAATTTCTTTGGAGGCCTCGAAGACAACTTCGGGAATCGGGCGTTTTTCTGCCGGTGGCCGGTGATGATTTTCTTTCAGCCGGCGAAAGACGTTTTCGACGTAAATAATGGCGTCATCAACCAGCGCGCCGATCGCAATCGCCAAGCCGCCGAGCGTCATGGTATTGATGGTGATGCCAAAAAGTTGAAAGACAAAAATGGTGACCACCAGTGAAAGCGGAATAGCCAACGCTGATATGAGTGTCGTGCGCGCGTTGCCGAGAAAGAAGAAGAGCACGATGACGACCAAAATCGCGCCGTCACGCAAGGCCTCAATCACGTTGTTAATGGCGACGTGAATGAAATCGGCCTGCCGGAAAATTTTGGTATTGATGGCAACGCCGGGCGGCAAAGTTTTTTGAATTTCGGCAATCGTGTTTTCGATGCGCGTGGTGAGTTCCAGCGTGTTGGCGTTGGGCTGCTTCTGCACCATGATGATGGCGGCGGGTTTGGCATTGGCGGAGCCGTCGCCGAATTTGATGGCTGGGCCGATTTTCACTTCCGCCACGTCGCGAACGAGCACGGGCAAATTGCCGCGCATGGCAATGACGGAGGTGGCGATGTCCTCCAAATTTTGTATGCGCCCGATGCCGCGAATGAGATACTCCTGTCCGGCATCCATGTAAGCGCCGCCGGAAGAGTTGGTGTTGGATTGCTCCGCCGCATGCAGCACTTCATTGAGCGAGATATCGTATGCCGTGAGTTTTTCCGGCGAGACCAAAACTTGATACTGCTTGACGTCGCCGCCAATCGGCACGACTTGCGAAACGCCGGGCACGGAGAGCAAGCGTCGCCGAATCGTCCAATCGGCAATGGAGCGCAAATCCATTGCATTGATGGAGTGCCCATTGCTTGTCGCAGCAGAATCAAGGCTCACACCGATGAGCATGATTTCGCCCATGATGGAAGAGATCGGCGCGAGAATCGGGCGGTCGATGCCGGTGGGCAAAGAGGCCGCGGCAATTTGCAATTTCTCGTTGACGATTTGCCGCGCGATGAAAATGTCCGTGCCCCAATCGAACTCCACCCACACGATGGCAATGCCCGCAGCGCTGGAAGAACGCACGCGCCGCACGCCGGTCGCGCCGTTCACTGCGGTCTCAATCGGAAAGGTAACGAGCGTTTCTACTTCTTCGGCAGCCATGCCGTGCGCCTCAGTGATGACGGTCACCGTCGGCGCGGTGAGATCGGGAAAGACATCGACCGGCAAGCGAATGGCGATGAGCACGCCGGTGATGAGCAACAGCAACGCCGCCACCAAAACGATGAGGCGGTTTTCAAGAGAAAGTTTGATGAGTTTGTCGAACATGATGGACGCCTTGTTTAGAAGGTGAATTTTTGTAAAAAATATTTTGACAAAAACACGATCGAGAAAACAGCTAAAAGAATCGGCAAAACCAGAATGACACTCATCGCTGCAGTGACGCTCTCCGGGCTGTTGGCCATGATGGTGTAAAGGCGAATCGGGAGCGTCGCGCCGCCGGCAGGGTAGACGATAATCGTTGCGCCCAGCTCGCCAAAGCAAAAAATAAACGCGATGATCCATGCTGCGGCCATCGTTGGCGCAGTGAGAGGCAATAAAATTCTTGACCAGATTCGCGCGGTGGAAGCGCCGTCTATCATGGCTGCTTCCTCAAACGAGGGCGGAATCTGCTTGAGCGTTGCGAGAAACATGCGCTCCGGCAGAATCAGAAAACGCGCGAGATAAGCGATGATCACGATGATGAAGGTGTTGTAAACCGCACCGCCGAATATGCTTTGATTCCACAGCTTGATCAAGCCGATGCCCAACACCGTGCTGGGAACGGCAAACATCAACAGCAGCAGCGCGTCGAAATATTGTGCGCGCTTGCGCTCGACCTGGTAAGCGATGATGAAACCAAGCAACACGAGCAACGTCGCGCCCATCAGGCTGTTTGCGAATGAAGTCGCGATGCCGTTTTCAGCAGCGGCAAAAGCCTGGCGATAAGCCTGCCACGAGAGTGATTGCGTGAAGATGATTCCAATCGGCAACATGACGGAAACGGCAAAGAGCAAAAAACAAAAAGCAAGTACCACGAATTTCCAGCCGCCGAGAGGCCAGCGCGACGAAAGGTGCGGCGCAGCTTCTTCGCCGGCGAAAATACGATCTTGCAGTCGGGTGCGCTCCCAACTCATTGCCACCAATGTGATGACGATGAGCGGCAGCGACATGGCGACGGCGGTTTCGTGTTGGTAAAACGCGGCGAATTGTGTGAAGATTTCCGACGTGAAAACCTGCACACTAAGAAACATGGGCACGGCAAATTCCGAAATCGTGAGCACGAAAATGAGGACGCCGCTCGACAACATCGCGGGCGCAATCAACGGCAGGGTGATGCGCCGGAGGATTTGCCCGCGCGAACCTTCCAGTCGCGCCGCCTCTTCGATCTCAACATGAACCTGCGCCAGCGCGGTTTTGATGAAGAGTACGGCAATCGGCAAAAACGCCAGTGTCAATATCGTCGCGCCTCCCGACAACGAATGGAGAAATGCCGAGGCCGGTTCGCCGAGGCCAAACCATTTGTGCAACAGGCCGCGCTTGCCGAGCACGCTGCTCCAGGCGACCGCCAAAATATATGGCGGCAGAAAGAGCGGAATGAGCAACATGATGCTCAACAAATTTCTCAACGGCATATCTGTCCGCGCCAGAAGAAATGCGAGCGGAACGCCCAGCAGCAATGTGCCCGCGACCACCAACATTCCCAGCGCGATGGTATTGCCGAGCAGCTTGAACGTCCGCGCTTCTTGAAATAACGCAGCGTAGTTTAGCAGCGTCAAACCTTGTGGGCTCCAAATCGAAGCGCCGAACATCCAAACGAGAGGAGCAATGCCAATGATGAGAATGAAGGACAGCAGAATTAGCGAACTGCTTGGCTTTTTCAATTGCCGGTCCATTCCTTAAGAAACGGTTGTATTTCCTCCAGTTTCTGCGCTGTACGTTCATAATCGATTTGCATCGGCACAATTTTATCGACGCTGGTTACACCTGACACTTCAGCGATGGGATTGGGCAGCAGCGGCATTTGCACGCACGATTGCGCGAGCTTGGCCTCGACTTCGCGCGTGAGCAAATAATCGATCAGCTTTTTGCCGTTCTCCTGATTCGGCGAATTCTTGATGAGCGAAACGGTGTTGGGCACGATCAACGCGCCGAGACGATCTTGATCGGGAAAAACCATCTGCACCGGCTTGCCTTCTTTCATGGCTTCATTGGCATCGTCGGTGTCGGTCAAGCCGAACGCGACGTGGCCATCGGCAACGCGCTTGCGCACGTCGCCGTTGCTGGTGGCGATGATGACTTCGTTGGCTTTGAGCTTGGCAAAAAACTCTTTTGCGGCAGAATCACCGAACACCGAGAAGAGCGCGGCGGCATGAAACGAAGTAGTGCCAAAAAGTGAGTTGGCAATCGTGCATTGGCCTTTCCACTTTACATCGACAAAATCGTGCATCGATTTTGGCTCTTCTTGGGGCTTCACCAAATTCGTGTTGTAGAGCAACACCCGCGCTCGCGAAGAAAAACCCGTCCAATGGCCGTCGCGATCTTTGAATCCAGCGGGGATTTCAGCCGCGTTCGGCGAAAAGTAGCTTGCGGTGATTCCCTTGTTCTTTAAAAGAATTGCCCGCACCGGATCGCCGCTCCAAAATACATCGCATTGCGGATTATCTGTCTCCGCAATCAAGCGATTGAGCACACCGGTGCTTTTGGTTTCTTCGGTATCAAAAACCGGTTTGACGAGAATGCCGGTGGTTTGCTCAAAATCTTTCAAAATCGGCTCGGAGAAAACCTGATCGACGGAGGTGTAAACGACGACTTCGCTGGATTTTTTCGAGCAGGAAAAAAGGGGAAAGCTGCAGATGACAAGAATAAGGATTTTCAAAAACATTTTTATCTCTCCAAAGTTTACATTATAACACAAATCGCCAAACAAATTTTGACAGCAGCGTGGTGTTGTTGGCGCGCCAACCCGAGGCTTGGGTGTCCACCGCTTGGTTGATCACCAAAAAGAAATCCGTGCCGGGCTTGGGAATCCAATTGATGCGAAAGTTCAACAGCATTTCGTCATCGTCATTATTCCATTGTCCGAAGAGTGAGCCAAACAGCTTTGGCGAAAAGGCAAAATCCGCGCGGCCACCAACTTCGTGGGTGCGGAAGGCGCCGGTGGGGAGTTTGACCTCGTTATGTTGATAATCCGCTCCGAGGCTGAGATGTTTGCTCGTGCGCCACACCAAGCTCGCACCCCATTCCGTGTTCGTGCCGTCATAAAAATCGCCCCAGCTCGCGCTGCCTTCGCCGGCGATCCGGCGTCCGCCGAAAGTTGAAAATTGAATTTCGTAACGCGTGAACCAATATTCCGCCGGTGGAATGATCACACCCTCGTGAATTTCAAAATCATCAATCAGCCGTTCCGCCAGGCGTTGGAGATTGAATTCGAAGAACTCGCCGCTCTTGGTTGCAAAACCAAGTGGGCGAAACTCACTGAAGAATGTTGTTAGCTCGCCGGTGGCGTCATCGATGAAGTAATTGACGTCCAGCGGCTTGAATTCCATTTTGCGAAGGAAGGGCAGAAATTTCGGGCGTGGGTTGAATTGCAGCTCGGCATAAAATTCTTGAAAGTTCTTGCGCCGCAAGAAACCGACTTCGGGATCGAAGTTTGTGCCGGAGCGATTCCATGCCGCGTCGAACTCCACGTAGTTGGTCGGAATGCTGATAAAAAGGCGATGCGCGCTGCCGGTTTGGGCGTCGCGATTGGAAGTGTAGCTCTGCGCATACGCGCCGCCGAAATGAAGGTTTTTGTTTCCCCAAAATTGCGAAGTCGAATAAAGAAAATCGAAGCCATACGTGGCATTGAGATGATCGGCGTCGGCGCGCGTCGTGCTGATCACGCCGATGGTAGATTGCTGCAAAATATCCTGCTTCCAACGCAGCACGGAGTAATTCGTCGTCGGCAAATTATCTTTTTCAGCCGTTTGCATGATCATGCCGCCCAAGGTGGTGTTTCGCAGCTTGCCAAGTATCCGTGCGCCACCGATGATCGGAACTTCGCGTCGATCATCCGAGAGTCCGATGCGCCGGCTGTAAAAAGGCTGTATTCTGTCGCCGAGGCTGAAATCGAAATAGTCGCGGCCGTCGAGAAAGAATTCTCTTTTCTCGGGGAAGAAAAGTGAAAAACGGGTGAGATTGATTTGCTCGCGATCCGACTCGACTTGCGCAAAATCCGAATTGGCAGTGAGATTCAACTTGAGGGTTGGCGTGATCAAATAATTGACCTCGCCGCCGAGGTCGCCGACGCGGTTTGTGCTCGAGGCGCTCGGCTTTTCCGCGCCGCCGAGCACATAAGGCTTGATCTCCAACAACCGGACACTGCTGATGCCCTTGATCCCCACCAATGTGCCCGCGCGCGAAACTTGTTCCAGCTCGGAATCGCGCGACCAACCCTGCCAGAGCACTTGCTCGAGCTTGCGTCGAATATTTCTTTCGAAATTGATGCCCCAAATTTGTTCATCAGCGGAGCTGAATTTGAGCGTCGAGAACGGAATCTCTAATTCGGCGAACCAGCCTTCGCCGGTGATTTTTGTCGCCACATTCCACACGCCGTCCCAATCTTCGTTGACTTGCCTGCCGTTATCCAACACCAGCGCATCGGCCAGCGCGCCGTTGGGATTGGTGACGAAAAGATAGCCGTTGCGTTTGTCGTTGTAGGTATCGATGATGATCTCGAAATTGTCTTCAGTATCGAAATCGAAATCGCGCTGCATTTTTTTCGCCGTTAATTTTTTTGGCTCGCGGTCAAAGCACCGGACGCCGAGGTAGAGCGTGCTTTCGTTGTACAAAATAGCAACCTCGGTTTTTTCCGTGACCGGCTGCCCTTCGCTCAATTCCCGTTGGGTAAAATTGGAAATGTGTTGCGCGACTTGCCACTCGGCTTCAATCAAGTTGCCGTCAATTTGAATGTTTCCCTGAATGTGATGAGCTGCGATGAGGTTGGGCTCATTTTGCTGGGCATGTAAAGCGAATCCCGTGCTCAGCAGGAATGCGTGCAATAAAGCAAGACGGCCATATTGCTGCATGAACAAAATATTTCGTTTGCGCTTTTCCGGCATGTTAGAGTCAAATTTCCCTTTTAATTTTTGCTGTTTCTCACCGAATTGGTTTTGTCGAGCGCCGCCTTGAGTCCGGCTGCCAGCTTTTCCGGCGTATCGAATCCCCAAAAATGGAGAAAGAATAATCGCGGCGATTCAAAGAGCATGTGATTGTGAAGCGCGGTGACGGCAACGCCGTTTTCCGTGAGCGCTTTGACGACCGGATTCACTTCGTTGGCCAGTAAAACAAAGTCGCCGGTGGTGGCTGCTTTCTCGTCCACTTTCTGAATGTTGATGGCAGTGGCCATACCCATGAATGGCGGCACTTCCATGCCGTTCTCTGAAATTTTTTCTGCGCGAGGAATGCCGAGCTGCAGCACATTGCCTTTGCGTTGCCCGTTCCATCCGAGCGTCGCTTCGATTTTTGACCAATCAATGTTTGGCGTTGAAGATGCGGAGGGCGGGCCCATTGGCGTTCCGGTCAGCGCGAGCGCGGCCTTCATCTTCTCGGCCAACATTTTGGGATCACCGTGTGCGCCAAAGTGCATGTACATCACGCTCGGTGATTCGTTCACGATGTGATTGTGCAACGCCGTGATTTCGATTCCGCTCGCGACGAGCTTGGCAGTGACCGGCGCAATCTCACGATCGAGCAGGACGAGGTCGCCCATGATCATGGTGTGGCTCTCCGTTTTCTTGAAGGCAATCCAAGACGTGAGCGCCAGTGCGGGTTCGATGGAAACTTCGCCGACCTTCACTTGCAAATCCCCGCGCGGGAAGGCGATTTTGAAAACCTCACCTTGCACGGTTCCCTTGCGATCAAATACTTTTTCTATTTCTGCCCAATCGGAGACTTGGGAGGTGGCGGTAGTGGATGAGAGAAGACAGATGAACAGCGTGAAGAACTTTTTCATGATGACTTTCCTTTCACAAAGTATACTCGTTAAGGCTTGGTTTTGGAACGCCGGGTCCCGTAACTCAACATTTATGTTGAGAGAAACAGTGCGCGCAACATAAATGTTGCATTACAATCTCATCCTTAACGAGTATATTTGAAATAGTGGCGATTAACGAGACGGGGCAAAGCTCAGCTCGATGACGCCACTGGCTTTGTCCATGCCGGGATCGGCGTCCTGTACTTCGACAGCTATCTTGTAGGTGCGCTACACGTCGAACGCTGTGTCATCCGGGTTGCCGGTGCTGAGTTTGCGCGCCAGTTCGAGTGTCCACTTGCCGGTGGCCCATCCGCCTTTGGCTTGCACGTCGGCGGCGCTGCCCGACGGCATGTCGTTTAGAAATTGCGATACGCGGTCACCCTTGTGCTCGGTCGGGGCCGGCTGTTTCTTCTCCACAGTGTCGCCCTTGTCTTCAGGCCGGGCAATCCACACTTCGCTACCGCTCGGGGTCTGGTGTTTTTTAGCCTTGATGGTGGGTTCCGACTTGAAGTAATGATGGCTGCGGTCCATCGCGAAGCCTTGCGGGTTCGTTCGAAACGCTTTCCACTGCCAAACATCCCAGGAGGCCTCGTTGCCGGAGAGCATGTTCGCGTCGAACTCCCCCGTCAGTTCGAAGGCAATGGCGAACACGTCCTCGAAATCCTTGCCTTCCTCGTAGGCCTTTTTCTCCGCGTTCCAGATCCAAGTTTTGTGGCTACTGTCGTTTCTGGTGCTATCATCCCACTCCGCCAGCAGGTAGAGGTCCGTGTCGGTGTAGGCGGCGCGCAGGCGCACGCTGACGGACGCGCCCTGGTTGGGAGGCAAGGGACGTTTGACGGTCACGGTCAATGGTTGCGCCTGTTGCCAGAGTTGCTCGGACGCCTTGCCATCGAGTGAAGGTGGAGTGGCGGTTTTTACAGCAACGAGCTTGGCCGTCTCAGCGGCATAAACAAAAAACGACGCGCCAGCTAAAACCACCGCAGCGGCAGCGCAAAAATTAAAACGAACACCACGATTTGTTGCTTTCATAAAAAATCTCCTAGGTTTGTAATTCAGGAATCAAAAGGCGCATTCCAAATTTGTTCAACACATTTACAGTAGCAAACAAAACGAGAAGGAAATTCATTTAAGGATTGCGATCGACAAATCGTCAAAAAACGTATACGAATCCGCCTTCGTCCACAGCCCTACTTTGCCCGCACTCGTGAAAGTATTGTCTTCCACTTCAAAAAGCTTTTCGCCGTTCAAATACACCGCGAAGAGATTGCCTTTGGCGACAACGCGCAGCGTGCTCCACGCGCCGCTCGGCACTTTGGCTTTCTTGCCATACGTGCGGCCAATGCCTTTGAGCGGGAGATCCGTACGTTTGCCTTTTTCGACTTTATAGAGCACGACGTTGTCCTCCAACGCATTGGCGCGCACGATATAATAATTGTCTTTGTCGCTGTAGCGCCACACGATTCCTGCAGCTTGATCCTCACTCCCTTTCACCGGCTTGAATTTCACGCTAATGTCGGCATCTTTGAGCATCACGCTGTCAAAGACACACACCGGAAAACGGTAACCGGTCTCGTCCATATCCGTTTGCGCCAGCACATTCGGTTGGCTGGGCGCGGTCGCGTCTTTCATAATCACCCAATTGCCGATTTTGCCTTTGCCCGTCAATGCGGTGGAAAATCCTTTCGGCGCTTTGCCAACTTCGTCCTTGTCGAAATTGAGTGTTTGGGCGGCAACGAATGTTGCAGACGCTGCCAACAATAAACTGGTAAACACATTTTTCCTGCACATACGGTCATCTCCTTTCAATGTGAATGAAAATGCTTGGCCTCGCCAATCTTGTCATCGGGATCGACGTGAATCGTCACTTTGTGCAAATGCGGAATGTGATGCAGCAATTCATGTTGCACGTGCGTGGCGATATGATGTCCATCGTCAACTGAAAGCTTGCGGTCGACGCCAATACTCAATTCGACGTGAATTTCATGACCCAGCCAACGCGCCCGAACGTCATGCACGCTTTTGGCTTCTTCCACACCGGAAGCCACGCGCTCAATTTCGTCGATCATGTGTGGGTCAACGGAATCCATCACGCGGCTGAAAACTTCGCGGCCAGCTTGCAAAACAATGCCGAAAATCGCCAATGTGATCAGCAAGCCAACAATCGGGTCAGCCGCTGGAAATCCAAGCTTGACGCCCAATGCGCCCAGCAAAACCGCAAGCGAAGTGAAACCGTCAATACGCGAGTGACGGCCATCAGCCACCAGCGCGGCGCTGCCGATTTCTTTGCCGACTTTGATACGAAACTGGGCGACGGCTTCGTTGCCTAAAAAACCGATAACGCCTGCAACCATCACCCAACTTAGATTTTGCGGCGCCTCGCCGCCGATGAGCTTGCGATAGGATTCATAACCGACGAGCATCGCGCTGCTAAATATCACCAACACGATGACAATACCGGCAACGTCTTCGGCGCGGCCATAGCCATAAGTGAACCGCCGGTTAGCGGGACGACGGCGCAAATAGAACGCAAACCACAAAGGCAAACTGGTGAAGGCATCCGCAAAGTTATGAATCGTATCGGCCAATAGCCCTGCGCTGCCGCTGATGGCAACGATGATCACCTGAAAAACCGCCGTCAGTCCCAATCCGGCAAGCGAGATTTTTAGCGCCCACACGCCGCGACGAGTGGACAAAATGCCGGGATCAATAGCGATGTGTGAATGGCTGTGAGTTGTTTCAATCATTACTTTATTTCAAAAGTCAACGTCGCCCAATTCGATTCATAGTCGACGTCTTTTTGATTGCTGGGAACCATGCGAATGAGCCGGATGTACCAATGGCCGTGCTCTTCGAGCTTGATCTTCGCCACGCCGTTCGCGTCCGTGCGTGTTGTGACGGCTTCTTCATGGCGCTCTTCGCCGTCCGAGGTTTTGGCATGCTCATGATGTCCCGCAAAATTGGCGTACACAAGTTCGTTCGCCAAAGGTTTGCCGTGGCTCAAGACCAGCACCTCCAACACCTCACCTTCCTTCAGAGTATAAGGATTCTGCAGCGGCACGATCTCAATCGGATATCCCAACCGCGCCTTAAAACCGTCGGAGCGTTTATCGCCGACTTGCACGACGGCTTTAATGTGCTTCGAATATAATTCGCGCGCGTCCTTTTCCAGCGCGTTACTTTTCCGGCGCGCCTCATACACGTCCAACACGCCGTCGTGTTGCAGGTATTCGTTGAAATCTTTCGCCGAGAGCGCGATCACCTTGGGCTTGGTCGAGACGCCGACGACATACGTGCCGGCGTCGCTCGTTTTCAAATCCAGCATCGAGGTGTTGCCGGCATCATGCCACTGCGAAGTGTCCGGATGAACTCGCTCACTGTTCGGGCCGGCGACACTGACGTCCTGCATCCGGTCGCGCGAGATCACGTTCTCGCTTTTGTCAAATGTGCCGTTGTACAAAGCGATGGTCGCCTGCGCGCGCGGCTTCAAAAAAAAGCTTTGCAGCTTCAAAAACATGTCGTGCGCGCTGAGCACCGTCGCGCAGAGGCAAAGGATTGCAATGATGGAAAATTTTTTCATTGGGAGTTCCTCCTCGGTTTGAATGATAAAAGTAATTTGTGCGTTTCAATGGGTTGGGCGCGACGGCATCACCAAAACCTTGTCGACGCGATGCCCGTCCATATCCATCACCTCGAAGCGCAAGCCGCCCCATTCAAAATGCTCGGTGGGCGAAGGGATGCGCTCCATGTGCATCATCACGAAACCGCCCAGGGTTTGATATTCGCCCATTTCTTCGTTGGGCAATTCGGCAAGCTGAAAATTTTTTTTGAATTCTTCGACCGGCAAGGCGCCGTCGATCAACCACGAGCCATCTTCGCGCCGAACAATCATCGGCGCGCTGGGCGCATCGCTGGAAGGAATGTCACCGACAATCGCTTCGAGAATGTCATTGAGCGTAATCAATCCCTGAATGCTACCGTATTCATCGATCACCAAAGCGATGTGCGTGCGGGTTTGCTTGAACAACTCCAGAACTTTGAAGGCGCGCATGCTCTCGGGCACGTACAACGGTTGGTGCGCTAACGTTTTTAGGTCGAAGGACTGTCCGGCCAGAATCGGCGCCAACAGATCTTTCACTTTGATAATGCCGAGAATGTGATCGAGACTGCCTTCGCAGACGGGAAAACGCGAACGTCCGCTGCCGGCTTTCTGCCCGATGGCTTCGCGCGAATCGTCAACCTCCAGCCAGATGATATCGGCGCGCCGCGTCATCAACGTGTTGACGCGCCGGTCGCCGAGATGAAACACGCGCTCGACCATGTCTTGCTCGGCTTTTTCAAACACGCCAGCTTGCTTGCCTTGCTCCAGCATGATCTTGATCTCGTCTTCGGTGATGGGCGGTGCGGTCGAAGGCTTGACGCCGAGCACGCGCAGCATGGCATTTGTCGAATGACTCAAAAAAGTCACTACCGGCGAAGCGGCCGTCGCCAGCAATCGCATGGGCTTGATCACCGCAGCGGCGATGCGCTCGGGATTGTTCAACGCCAGGCGTTTGGGCACCAGTTCGCCGATGATGAGAGAAAGATAAGTGATGGCCACGACGACGAGGCCCAAGCCAATCGCTTCGCTATAGGGCGCGAGCCAGGGAATCACGCGCACAGAACCGGCCAATTTTTCCGCAATGGTAGCGCCGCCATAAGCGCCCGCCAACACGCCGATGAGCGTGATGCCGATTTGTACGGTGGACAGAAAACGCGTCGGATCATTCGTCAATTCCAACACCGTGCGCGCTTTATCATTGCCTTCGTTGGCCCATTGCCGCAGCCGTTCTTTGCGGGACGAAATGACGGCGGTCTCGGACATGGCGAAAACGCCGTTGGCAATGATCAAAAATAAAATGAACATGACTTCAAAGGTGAGCGCTGACATAGGCAATCCCGTGTTAAAGGAAAATTCTGTTTGACTTACTGACGGTTTTTTAGATGGCAAACCAACGATGGTTTTTTTGCCGAAGAATCTGCCGCCCTCATAATACATAAACGAGGTTAATTTGTCAACTTTTTTTGCGCCCGGTCAGCTTGGTGTCCCTTGATTTAGCGGCTCAATGCTCGTGCCCATGTCCCACCGGCACGGAAGTCGAAAGCGAAGCCAGCCGTACTTGATAGCCGCCAATCGTAACGACTCGCTCACCTTCGTTGATGCCACTGAGAATTTGCGTAAAGCCACGATCAGAAATTCCGGTTTGCAAAACCCGCTTGGCAAACGCCTCGCCCTCAACGTGCACATACGCGACCGGCGTGCCGCTATCGTCAAAAATCGCGCTCGCGGGAATCGCCAACGTTTCCACAGCGTCACCGGTTTGCACGGAGACCTCGGCGAACATGCCAACCTTCAACTGGTTATCAGGATTCTCCAACTCAAAAAGCGCCGGCACGGTGCGGGATTTTTCGTCAACGATGCTGCCGACAGAAATCAATTTGCCGTTGAGTTGGTCGACGCGAAATTCTTGCTCGTAGCCTTCCACTTTGAAGGAAGCGCCGGTGGCCGCTTTCACTCGCGCTAGGAGCGCCAGTGGAATATTCGCCTTAAGCCAAACGCGCTTGGGATTGGAAATGGTGAAAAGCTTTTTGCCGGTCTCAACCGTTTCGCCAAGATGAAAATGAATTTCTTCGATGATGCCGGCAATCGGCGCTTTGAGATGAAAATGCGGTGTATCGCCGCCGTCCCCCGCTGCATTCCCGAAATCCACTTGTTGCGCGATCACTTCGTAGCCGGCGCGCTTCGCTTCGAATCGCAACTTCGCTTCATCGAGCCGCTTTTGAGAAATTGCCTGTTTCTCGAAAAGTCGCTGGGCGCGCTCGAATTCTGCTTTGGCCAGCAGATATTCATTGCGCACATTGTTGAGGCCGGCTTCGGTATTTGCCGGCGGCGAGATCACTGCGAGCACCGCGCCCTTTTGCACCCACGCGCCAACCGAAGGAAGATTAGCGTTTTGATCGGCGAGAATAACGCCATTCACCAGCGCCGGCACTTCGGCATGCCACTGCGCCTTAGGCAAAATTTCACCGACCGCCTTTACCGAGCCGGAGAGCTTGTGCGTCTGCGCCGGTTCGGTGCGAAAATCAATCTTCCACTGTTGCTCTTTGAGGAACGTGATCAATTCTTCGCTCGTCGCGGTCTCTTCTTCGTGCGGGATGGCGGCTTCGTCAGCAAAGACGCGCACGTTCGGCACGTGAATGATATCCGCAACCTGCTGCCCTTCGAGCCGCAATTCCATATCATAAACACCGGCTTCGGAGAATTTCACAAGCGGCCGGAAGATACCGGGATAACTCGGCGATTCAGCGATGACGGTAACTTCACTACCGCCGGCATTTTTGAAAACACAAGTGACACGGCCTTGTGTCACCGGCTTAAAATCTTTCAAGTCGGAAAGATGCACGGCGAATGCCGCTTCTTGCCCCGCAATAAGTGCGGGGTACTCCATAAATAACTCGGTTTTCTCCGTCCACAACGTGACGGAAGTGCCTTCATGCTCGTGTTCGGTTGTGGCCTCGTTGCGGCTTTGACAGCCGAGGCAAAGGGCAAAGAGTAAAAGGCAAAAAGAAAAAAGCAAAGAGCGTAACATGATTTTTCTCCGTTTAAAAATTCGCCATCGAAGTTGCGGCGGCTTTCTCCAATTCGAAAATGCTGAGTTGGTATTGCAACAATAAATCAAATCGGGTTTGAAAGGCTTCACTATATGCACGAACGCCGTCGAGCAGCTCGATGAGCGGCATTTCGCCTTCGGCATACGAGAATTGTGCGATCTGCAACACGGATTCCGGTTGTTCGGCGGTGCGCGCTTCTAACAATTCACGGTAGAGACGATAGCGGCCGTAAGCTTGTCGAACTTCCAGCGCCACTTGTTTTTCCAACAAGTCTGTTGCCGTGATCTGTTGCTCATGAGCGGCGCGGGCGCTGCGCACTTCGCCTTGATTGCGGTCGAAGAGCGGGAAGCCGAGGTTGATCTGTATCACCGCGCCTTTGAAATCATCCACCTGCTTTTTGTAACCGGCGGAAATGCTGGCCGCCGGCAATTGTTGCCATTTGGCCGCGCTCAATGCCGCTTGCTTGCTGCGCGATATGGCGCGCGCCGCTTGCAAGTCAGGACGATTTTGCATCGCGTGTGCGAGCAGCTTTTCCAAATTTATTTCTGTGGCAGGAGTTTGAAAATCACTGACCGGTTCAAACTGCATCTCGCTCTGCGTCGGGTCGAGCAAAAAAGCCAGTCGCCGCCGGCTGTTGATGAATTCCACCTGCGCTTCGCTGGCAGCCTTTTGGTAGCGTTGCTGTTCCAAAGCGATGCGCTGCTGCTCGTAACCGGAGATGTCGCCATCCGTCAACCGAATTTTGCCTGTGGTCGCGGCTTGTCGAAAGACAGCGGCTGCTTTTTGCCAAGCCTGATAACTTTGGCTGGAGTAATAGCATTCGATAAACGCTTTCTGTGCTTCGAATGTCACCAAGCGCTGCACGTTGGCAAGAGCGAGGTTCGAGGCTTCAACTTGTGCTTCTGCCGCGTTGGTTTGTGACCAACGGTTCCAAAGAAAATTCAGCGGCAGGCCGGCGGAGAAGATTTCTTCGCCGCCTTTTAACTCGCCGAACTTGAGATCTTCTCTGTAATAAGAAAGCACGGGATTGGGCAACAGGCCGGCGGTGGTTTTATGTCCCAACGCCTGCTCAATCGCATAACGTTGAATTTGCAATGCAGGATAATTTGCCAGCGCGCGCTCGACGGCCTGCAACAAAGTTAAAGTTTGCGCCGGCTCCATCTCTTGTGGAATTGCAATAAAAGAAAAGCCAAGCAAGAAAAGAAGGCAAGCGACGAGTTGAATGTATTTCAAGACGAAATCCTCCGCTTGTTTACATTTTAGAAAAAGAAATAGTGCTCCGATTATCTCTTGCGAGATTCATTCAAGTCAAAACGGAAAAAGATAAAAATAGAGGAGAGGAAGATCAGGCAAGCGGAGGCGAAAGGCCTGTAGCGGTTAGAGCGAAATAATTTCGGGCGGTTTGAGTTGGTGGAAGTTTGAGGACAATTTTGACGACAGAATTGGGGGGAGAATTTTCAACAAAGGGCGAAACGAAGAAATCGATCTGCGGCACAAATTTACCGGGAGTGAAAATTTGCCCGAAATGCGCTGCGATAGCAGCTTGCATTTTCTCGAATAGCTGTGAGCCTTCGAAAAGATGCAAGCCGTCCGGCAAATCGTGATGATCTTGCTCAAATTCCTGTGCATGCGAAGCAACCGCCGAAACGTGCGAATGATAAAAATCGCCTTTTATTTCGGCGTGATCCTCTCCGGCATGCTGATGAAACCACGGCGCGAGAAAGCAAGCAACGAGGTGCGCGATGATCAACGCACTGGCCAAGCAGTACTTGCGCTTTTGGAGAAGTGAGTAAGCCATATTCAAAATATAAGAAAGGCAGCCAGAATAACAAGCATTTTCTATGGCAAATCATTACAAATCCTTATCGGAGAATAAAATGAAATCCTCAAGAATAGTCATCATCGGCGGCGGATTTGCCGGCGTTTTTTTCAAAATAATGAGAACACGTCAAGCTTCTGCCGCCTGTTCGAAATGCTTGGTAAAATCAGGCGCGTACTCGTGAAAAATGGTTTGGAAAATGATGCCTCTTGAAGTTGTGAAGTCAAACGTGTATATTCGAGTTGCTTCATGAAAAACATTAATTTCCATTTACAAGAAAACATTGTTCGCGAGGTTGATCAGCCATGACATGGTTGGAATGGTTCGAGCTGTTCAGCTACGTGGTGACCATTTTCGGTTTACCATTGGCTATTCTGATTTTTCTTTACGAGCAAAGAAAAGAGCGCCAAAACGACGAAGAAGAGCTGGCGAAGACGAAGATTTTCAAAAGCACATCCAAAAAATAGCGCAGCAAGTCTGTCAAAAGTAAAATCGCCATGACTACAGTGAAGTCGGACTTGCACCCATTCTGCCGTGCAAGTCCGACTTCGCAGCATGACCTGATCGTCATTATCCTCTTGCTTTATCATTTTCCGAGCTGATCGGCAAGACGCGGCGCGGCTTCATCCGCAGAGTGATTGGTCTTTGCGATTGCGCCGCTGCGCCGGCCGGCGGGGTGAGTTACGGCGACCTCGAAAATCTTGCCGCGCCGCGTACGGCGAATCATGAACTCCGTGTCGCCGATTTGATGGATTTCGTTGACTTGGGGCACACGGCCAAATTGCCGAATCAACCATGCGGAAATAGTTCCGTGCGCATCAGGCAAAGCGAGACCGAGCTTGCTCGCCACCTCTTCCACCGGCACGCCGCCACCCACCATCCACGTGCCGCCGCTGAATTGATGGAACAGGCGCGGCAGGCGGTCGAACTCATCTTCCAGCTCGCCGACGAGCTCCTCGATAACGTCTTCCAGAGTCACGAGTCCGAGTGTCTTGCCGTCCTTGCCGCGCACGATGGCGATATGCTCGTGTCGCTCGACAAACACCTTCAACAACTCGGCTGCTGATTCCTCCGGCGCAACGAAATGAACCGGCCGGATAATGCCGCACAGACTGCGGTCGGCGGGGTTGGTCCGCGCGTGATAAATGATCTCTTTGAAATTCACGTAACCGAGCACGCGATCATGATCATCCTGCTCACAAATCGGGAAGCGCGTGTGCGGATCAAGATGCGCGGTAATGATGGCCTCAGTCAGGCTTTGCGAAGCGGAAAGGAACGTCACTTGCTCAACAGGGATCATGACTTGGTGGGCGCGCTTTTCGGAGAGCCGGAAAGCGCCTTGAATGATGCGCTCTTGTTGTGGGTTGATGAGATTGGAGAGCCGCGCCAATCCCGCCAGCGCCGATATTTCCTCGAGCGTGGCAGGAGTTTGTGAAGGCGTTCGCTTGGGCGCGAACGGTTTGTTGACGAGATGGATGAAAGAGATCAGCGGCTTGAACAAACGAATCAAGAAAGCCAGAGGGTATGCGAGCACGGGAGCGAGCCGGCTATTGAAACGAACGCCCATCGTCTTGGGCAGAATCTCCGTGAATTGGAGCATGAGATAAGTGAACACCAGCGAAAAGAGCACGATTCCTTCGACGCCAAAAAACATTTCAAATTGCGCGCCGGCCAGTGTCGCTCCGATGGTATGTGCGGCGGTGTTCAGAATCAAAATTACGGCGATCGGCCGTTCGATATGCGTTTTAAAGTTTTGCCAAATGGCGCCGATTTTGGGCTGGCGGCTCGAAAGACTGGCGACCTGGCTGGGCGTGAGGCTCAACACAACGGCTTCAAACAAGGAACATAGAGCCGAAATGAACAGAGCAACGAGTACGCTGGCAATGAATATAATCATATTCTCACGCTTTCTATTTTTTGTGGGAAGTTTGGACTTTCTCGTTCACACGCGTATTGCGGAAAAGAAAGTCCGCGCTCCCTTTTTTCTTCATCCGCTTTTGAGGTTGGAATTGTGCGCAAATGCTCCTCAAATTCCTGGCGCATTTGGCGTTGGCGCTGCCAATCTTTATAACCAAAAAACAGCAGTGTACCGAAAAAAATCAGGATGATGATCGTTAGCAGCCAGCCTTGCTTGGTGGTTAGAGTCAGGCCGCTCTCTTTCCTGGCATTATCTGATTCCGTAGTCAGAACGGCTTGGCGTTTGTCATCATCTTTTTTGCTCATGTGCATAATTTTTTGTCCCTGATTTACATGCGTAAAATTTAAGAAACCAAAAGAGCGGAGGCAGTCCGTTAGCCGCCGCTCTTTTCAATTCTCCACCGCACGAGGCTAAGTCATCGAGGGTGCTTTTGCTCTTTCTTCCCGGCATTGGGTAGAGAGATTTTCGGCGACATGTTCACGGCTTTGGAGGAAACGTCGAACGCGGTGAACGATTCGTGGTCCGGCTCGTCGATCACGCGCACATAATTTCGAGCTGGCGGCTTCCGTAATGCTCGCTTGGCTGCGGCATAAAGAGCGCCGTTGGCGCTTTTGAAATAGCCGGTTTTGGCGAGCTGGTTTAAGAGACGTTTGTTCATGAGGCACCTATGTTATGAAGTTAGTCATAAACCAAGCGGCAAGAGTTTGGTTAAATGAAGAAAACACCATCCCGCAACCTGAATTTTTTACGCCAAGCGCAAGCTCTCCAGCCGCGCGATCCGCTTTTCCATCGGCGGATGGGTGCTGAACAGACTGACAATGCCGCCGCCGCTGAGAGGGCTTACAATAAACATGTGCGCCGTCGCGGGATTCGCTTCGAGAGGAATTTGCTGCGAAGCGTTGTGCAGCTTTCGCAACGCGCCGGAGAGGTAGCGCGGATTGCCGGCGATGCGCGCGCCGTCTTCGTCGGCAATATACTCGCGCGACCGGCTGATCGCCATTTGAATCAGCATCGCGGCAATCGGCGCGATGATGATCATGGCCAGCATCGCGAGCGGATTTTGCCCGTGCTCTTCGTCATCGCTGCGGCCGCCGCCAAACAGCATCGACAGTTGCGCGATATTAGCAATCATGCTAATGGCGCCGGCGATGGTAGCGGCGACCGATCCGATAAGAATGTCACGGTTTTTAATGTGCGCCAGTTCGTGGCCGATGACACCTGCCAGCTCATCGCGGCTGAGCAGGCGCGTGATGCCCTCGGTAACCGCGACCGCAGCGTGCTCCGGATCTCGCCCCGTCGCAAAAGCGTTCGGTTGATCGCCGGGAATGACATAAACTTTCGGCATGGGCAAGCGCGCACGGGTCGCCAGATTTCGCACCATGCTATAAAGCTCCGGTGATTCGCTCTCGCTCACTTCTTGTGCGTTATACATCCGCAAAACGATTTTGTCGCTGAACCAGTAACTGGCGAAGTTCATCGCGACCGCAAAAGCAAACGCAATGAACATACCGGTTTGGCCGCCGATGACATTGCCGATAACGACGAGCAAAGCCGTCAAGCCAGCCATGAAAATGAAAGTTTTTAACGTATTATTCATTTCAATCTCTCCTCAGAAGTGGTTAAATGTTGACAAGAAAGCGCGTCTCCATGATACGCGACATGCGACAATAGATTCGACTGTCGATCATCTCGCGCTGTACCTTTTTCAAAGAGATTTTCGGGTTTAACTCTTTAATGTCGCCGACAACTGGGACGCCGTTGGAATTTCCGAGCACCTCGCCAATCGTCTGTTTGAGCTCCGACAGGTCCGAGCTTTTAATGAGAAGCCGCTCAGCGCCCCAACAGCGAAAATCCTGTTTGAACATCGGATAAGCCGTGTTGATGATGATCTTCAGGTCGCGGTGATGCGCCAGCATCTTCTGCAAATAGTCCAACCCGTTGCCGTCTGCAAGCTTGAGATCGAGCAGAACGAGATCGACGGGAATTGCATCGAGCAGATACAAGGCTTCTCTGCCGAAGCCGACCGCGATAACATCGTGGCCTTCATGCTCCAGCTCCTCGGTGTAAAGGCGGCGCAAATGCTGTTCATTTTCGACAACCATGATTTTGGCCATATCACTCCACCTCGTTTTGCGATCTGACATATTTCAAGGCCCGCAAAGTTCTGCAAAGCAGGATCGGCGCATGACAAATGAAATCGCCAAACCCGAATAAATCGACCTTGAGCAGCCGTAGGCAAATCTTTATTGTTTGCAAACGCCATCAAGTGAAAAAGCGAGCTCAAGACGCAGTGCTGCAATCAGGCGCAGTCACAATCTCCGTCTGGTGAAATTTAGAAGTTTTGGGAGATGGAAAATTTATGCGATCGCCGGCGGGGAGATGCCGCTGAACGAGAGGGTTTTGAAGAAATCAAAAATAGTATGGCCGTCCCGCCACAGAAGAAATTCCATGCTCGGAGCGGGCGGAGGAAGATTCCGGCTCCCATGGTGACGCGCGAGCCGTGAGAGCCGCGTCAGCCAGTTGTGAAAGTTGAGCCATATCCGCAGCTCTAACGCTAAAAGAGGAAGCGCACGCGCGAGGTGGCAAAAACGATAAGCGCCATTGCAATAGATCACTTGATGCCAAAGCATGAGCGCCAATGCAAGGCTTATCTTGCTCATTGAAACTACAGAGAGAAATTTCAGCATGGCGATAAAACTGCCGCCCAAAAAGTTGACCATGGCGATTGTATATATAGTGGTTAAATTTGGAATTAGTAAACGAAACGCGCACCGTTCAGTATACATAATACATACCAATTGGAATCGCATAAAGTTCCATTGCTTTGCTAATATCCGAATCTTGAAATCGTCGTATACCTCAGGATGAATTTCAATTTGTCGCACGGGAATTCTTCCTCAATCGTTGGAGAACTTGTTCCCAAGGCAGGCATACAACTTCGCCTCGTTCAACTTCATCGACACATCGCTGGACTTCTTGTTGCCAGGCAATTTCGACGTCCCAATCTGTTTCTGTATCGAGGCTTGAGGTCAAGCGCTCCGCTATGGCAGCCCGGTCCTGCGCGGGCATTTGCATGGCTTGCACTAAAATGCTTTCAACTGCTGTGTTCATGGCATTACACCTTAATATGCATAAATCAAAAATTGCAAAAACAGCAAAGATTTTACCACCAAGACACGAAGACACCAAGAAAGAAAATTGATTGGCTTCGTGTCTCGTGCCTTAGTGGTTGATTTGGTTACGGCTTGTCCGCATTGTGCAATTCATTTCAATTTCATTTTTTAAAATATACACAAAGTTTCTTGAAAAATCAAGATACCGACTCTCGCAGGAGCAAAACAAATGCTTACCGGAGAATAAAATGAAATCCTCAAGAATAGTCATCATCGGCGGCGGATTTGCCGGCGTCAAGTGTGCAAAAACATTGCGCAAAAGCCTCCCGCGTGACAAATATGAAATCGTGATCTTCAATCGCGAAAATCACATGGTGTTTCATCCCCTGTTAGCGGAGGTGGCCGGCGCTTCCGTCAATCCTGATGCCGTAGCCGCACCGCTGCGGCAAATGCTGCCGCACGTGCGCTGCCGCACCGAAGCGGTGCAGAAAATCGATCTCGACCACAATTACGTCGAGTACGAAAGCCACGACGGCCAGATGCGGCAAATGGCGTATGACCATGTCGTCATCGCCTGCGGCGGCGCGGTCAATCTCGGAATGGTTCCCGGCATGGCGGATCACGCCTTTCCGCTGAAAACCATTGGCGATGCGATGGCGCTGCGCGCCCACGTCATGCAGCAACTGGAGAAGGCCGAGGTTTGCGACGACGTGGCGCGCAAGCGTTGGCATCTTTTCGCAAATTTCGAGATCACTCAAGCTGCTTCATCATCTCCTTGCCAAGACGATGAAATGGCGCGCGACGAGTGCCTGGCAACGCTGGCCCATTGCTTATGAGATTCTCTCATGCGAATTAGCGCTCATGGCGTCCTCCATCATTTTTTCATTTCTTCCTGTCCCGGCATCGGAATCACGCCGAGCTGTTGCAACATCGTGTAGTCGTCGTTCAGCCCCCAGTGCTCGACGGCCTTGCCATTGACAAAGCGCACGATGTCGAAGCCTTTGACTTCGATTTTTTTGCCGCTCGCGGGCATGTCCATAAACTCGCCTTTTTGCGTGCCGCGCATGGTGGTGTATACCCACACTTTGTCACCCTTCGCGATGACGTCTTCGACGGTTACCTGCAAATCCGGAAACGCCGTACGGAACATCGTCATTGTTTGGGTCAATCCCGCCTTATTCCCTGGCATCTTGGGATCAGGCACGTAGTGATCGACAAAATTATCGGCGACCAGTTCGTCAATGACTTTCAAGTTGCCTTTGCCCATCACCTCGTCATAAAAGCGCTTCACGGCCGCGGTGTTTTTCTCCTCTTCGCTTTGCGCAGCAACACTCCCTGCCCACATGCAAAGCGTGATGACAATCAGACTGAAAGTTGAGATGATTCTGCTGGAAGACATGTGAAACCTCCACGTAAAGTTGAATAAGCTTCTGCCATCCTGCCCTGGCAGAAAATTACGGAAACCGCGGCAGGTCGGTTCATGAATGATTAGACGCCGCATTAAAGCTAAAGGGGGTGAGAAAAAAATAACTTTCTCATATTGGAATTTCTCGAGGCTTATTTTAGCAACGTCAGCATCCTCACCTGCTCGAAACCTCCCGAACGCACGCGGTAGAAGTAAATTCCTGACGGCAATGGCACCTCGTTCTCATCGCGGCCGTCCCAAAATACCAGATTGTAGCCTTGCGGGAAAATTTCGTTCGCCAAAACCTGCACCTGCCGGCCGAGCCGGTCGAAAATCGCGACTTCCGCTCGTGCGTTTTGGGGCAGCACAAAGCGAATGGTCGTCTCTCGCTCCCCGCTATTTTCGCTGATGACAAAAGGATTGGGATAGTTTTGCTCCAGCACATACGTCAAAGGCACAAATTCCTGCGCTTCGCCGCCGATCGCTGCGGACAGCATTAAATTACCAGGCCTTTGGAAGACCTGTTCCGTAGCCGACCACACGCCGGCGCTCGAGCGCACGCTGTTACGAAAAGGCGATGCCGTGCCGCTATCCAACAATAATTGCGCCGCGCCGTCGCCGATGATTTCAGTCGAGACCCAAAAATCTTGCCCGGCCGCAACCGTGACATTGCGATCACCCACCCAAAGCTCATAAGGAACCGACAAACCCTTGGTCAGTTCTTGCAATGGCACTTCGATCCGATCCATCTCGTCGCCGGGAAAGCTTGGATTGGCGGCGGTGGGCCGCGAAACTGTGAAGCGCATCAACCCATCGCCTTGAATGCCGTTTTTGCCGCCATTGAAAAAAAGGCGAATCCACAACAGTTGACCACTGCGCGTTGGCGAAAAGCGCACCGCCGCCGCGTTGTAAGTATTGGACTGTCCGACCAACGGCAGTTGCACAAAGGCCGCAGCGCCGTCAGCAAAATACCTGAGAAGTTGATTCGGCGGATCATTGGCCAGAAAATCGATATTAGCTGTGACTTGATTCGCGGCGACTGCGACCGGAATACGATTATCCGGCTGGTCGGCAAGGTGATCGTGGCTTTCGTTGGCGCCGCTGTAATATTCAAAAGACACCGGATTGACAAACGAGAGATCACCGCGGTTTCTAGCATAAGGCCCGACGCCCGACCCGCCGGTAAATCGCGTCACCAGCGGCTCGGTCAAAACGAAGTAATTGCCCGGCGGCAATCCTTTCAATTCATAAAACCCCGGCGCATTGCGGAAATTGTCCGTCACCGTGCTGTAGCGCTCGTCGGCGTTGGCGGTGTTGATCGCAACGACGTTGGCGCCTCGGACGAGCGTGCCGTCGCGTCGCCGAATCGTGCCGCGCAGCGAGCCGCGTCCGCTTGAAAAGCCGGCGGTAGGATAAAGATTGCTGACTGCCACGACGTCGTCCGCGGTGAAGTCGAAATTCGAGGTGGTGATGGGGAACATGAGCGGCACTCCGGCATCGTTGGCATCGTCGCCATCGGAGCCTTCCGACTTGCCGATTTGCGCGTGATCCAAGCCGATCAAATGGCCGATCTCGTGCTTGACCACGCCGAAGTATTGCTGCAATGGAATCTTGTCGCTCAAAAAGCCGTTGATGAGCACCACCCCTTCGGCATAAAAACCGGCGTTCGGCCCGCTGGTGAAATAAGCCGAAGCGGCCAAGCCGACAACGTTGTTCCTGGCGCCGAGGCCGCGCAAATCATCGAGGATCGCGCCATCACCATCCAGCACCACCGGCGTGATGCCATCCGCGAAATTGTCCCAATAAGTTTTATAATTGTTGGTGGTGATTTCCGACGGCAAGTCGGCGCCGCGGCGGAACGACGGCGTGGCGGTGGGGATGCTCTCCCAAGCCGCGAAGGCGTCCGAAACGATCTGCGCCGCTTGCGCGTTAGAGTAGTTTCCGAGCACGCCGGGATCAAGCTGCCAAGCCAGTGGGAATGCCGTATTGCGATAGACGACGGCGCGATTAGCGAAGACGTTCAGTGGACCGCCGGCGTTTGCCGCAACCGCGGCCAGAAACAGATAGCAAAGTGCATTTGCCAAAATGAATTTTGCAACAAAAAGGGAACTGCAACAAAAAAAACTTTTAAGCTTGCGGCTCCTATCAACCAAGTGTCGAGAAGCAAAAACAGCCGCCGGTGATTTTGAATATATTTTCATATTTGAAAATTCCCTTTCGTTGCGGTTCTCTTTTCGTTGCATATGGCCAATTTTTTTGCTGCGTTTTCTGAAAAGCTGTTTGGGCTGATGTTCGTTGCGGTTCTCTTTTCGTTGCGAGAAAAAGACTTTCTTACTTATGTTGCGCCAATTGGCGCACCACTGATATAAAGCGGCCGTATTCCATGATCGGTGCGGCCGCCGTGGTCGTCGCCAACGGCAGCGCCGATTTTCCAAGCACCGGTTCCAGCATTTTAACGTGTAAAAAATTGCCGTAAACCATTCGTTTGCCCGTATCGGGATCAAGACGCACCGCCAGTTTTCCTTCATTGGTGCCCACCGGGCTCGTCAATCCCAACGAGCTGGCGGGATAAAGGAACGCCACAACTTCTTCCCCTTCCGAAAAATAACTCATATCAGCAACGACGACGCGCAAGCCGCCATGGCCGCCGCCGTATTGCTTGAAGGTAAACCGGCCGCCGCTGGCGCCGCGCACGGCGTCCTGCACCTCCACTTGTGTGTAGGTGACGATGAATCCGGTGGCGGCATCGTGTTCGCTCCAAACCTTTGTGACCTTGCCGGAAAAAATGGCGCCGGCAGCATCAACGACTTCTTGCAAAGACAACGAGCGAGGCTGTGCAAAAGCGGCGCTGCCGATGCACAACATCAGCGCGAATGGAGAAAAGTGAATACGCATTTGTAACATGAACAATCCTATGCAAAAGTTTACAATTGCCAGTTGCCTTGATTTTATGCGGCAAAAACGACTGCATGAAGATACTGGGAAAATTCCTTTTGCGCAAGCTGATTTTTCTACAAAAACGGTGCCAAGACAAAAAATGATAGGAGTGCAGGCAACCGTCCGGACGCTTCGTGATTTGAGCAAGCTCGTTGTAAAAAATGCCAGCGTTCTCGCACAAAAGCGCCCAGACGGTAAAGGGTTTCAAAAATTGTTTTGGCTTTCTTCGCAGAGTTTCATAATTTATTGTGGGGAGTGTCAAAAGTTTATGAAAAAGAGGGCGTGCGGACTTTCTTGTCCGCGATGCGCGCGTGGACTAGAAAGTCCACGCTCCTCTCGTCATTTTAGGAAGGCACAATGATTCCGGCAGAAGTTTTATTGGATGGTTACAGCCACGGCATTTTTCCGATGGCGGGCGACGACGGCGACATCAGATGGTACGAGTCCGACCCGCGCACTATTCTCGACATCCATGGTTTTCGCATTCCACGCGATTTGCGGAGAATTTTAAATCGCGGCCTCTTCGAGATTCGCGTCGACCGCGCGTTCGAGCAGGTGATCCGCGCCTGCGCCGACCGGGCGTCAACGTGGATTTCCGATGAGATTATCGCCTCTTACGTCAATCTGCACAAATTAGGATATGCCCACAGTGTGGAAGCCTGGCTTCGCCCGGGCGCGATCTTCGGAGACGAGCCTGTGCAAGAAGAAAGTTTGGTGGGGGGATTATACGGCGTGGCTTTGGGCGCCGCGTTTTTCGGGGAATCCATGTTTCACCGCGTTGCTCATGCCTCGAAAGTGGCGCTGGTTTATCTGGCCGAGCGTCTCAAAGCGCGCGGCTTCGAGCTGCATGACGCCCAAATGATGACGCCAACGTTGGAGCTTTTCGGCGCGCAACAGATTCCCAAAGAAGAGTATTTGCTGCGCCTTCAAAAAGCGTTGCGCCACAAGAGGGCGTTTTGAAAAACTTCCATGCCTGGCTTTTTTGCCAATAACTTTTTCACACACCCAAAAAGAAATCCCATCGAAATGAAATTTGTTTCAGTGGGATTTTTTCGCTGAACGAAATTCTTGAGGCGAAATGATATGCTGCTTTAATTCAGCGCAACATTCTGCTTCTGCATCATTTCGTCGCGCTCGATCCTGCCGTCGCGCAGGCGAACGATGCGCAGGGCATGTTCCGCGATATACTCTTCGTGCGTCACCAGGATAATGGTATTACCCTGCCGGTGCAATTCCGAGAAAATTTCCATGATTTCGTCGCCGGTCGTCGTGTCCAGATTTCCGGTGGGCTCGTCGGCAAAAATGATGGACGGATTGTTGATCAACGCCCGGGCAATGGCCACGCGCTGCCTTTGGCCGCCGGAAAGCTCGTTGGGTTTGTGATGAAAGCGATCGCCGAGGCCGACGCGCTGCAAAGCTTCCATGGCCATGGCGCGGCGCTTTGCCGCCGGGATGCCGGCGTAGATCAACGGCAATTCCACATTGTGCAGCGCGTTGGCGCGCGGCAGCAGGTTGAACGTTTGAAACACGAAGCCAATCTGCCGGTTGCGAATGTCGGCAAGCTGATCGTCGTTCATGTGGCTGACCACCTCGCCGTCCAATTCATATTCTCCGCTCGTCGCGGTGTCGAGACATCCGAGAATATTCATCAGCGTCGACTTGCCGGAACCGGACGGTCCCATGATGGCGACGTATTCATTCTTTTGAATGTGCAACTCAACGCCGCGCAAGGCATTGACTTCTATCGTGCCGATCTGGTACGTCTTTATTAAATCACGAATGTCGATGAGCATGATCACCTCTTGTGTGCATAGAGCACAGCGCATGGCGCAAAGGAATACTATACGCCTTGTCCTATGCGCTTTGCGTTTTTTATTCTTTCCCAAGCGTGCCCATGGCGGCTTTGAGTTGCGCGCGGGCAATCATCATGTCATATTTGGCGCTGACCAACGTGGCCTGAGAATTTGTCAGGTTGAACTGCGCGTTGATAATATCGAGCAGCGTGCCGGCGCCGACGCGATACCGTTCTTGCGCCAGGCGCAAATCCTCTTCTGAAGACTTCAAATTATCCTCATTGATCTTCGTAATTTCTTTTGCCGCTTGCAGAGTCAGCAAAGCTTGCTCTGCCTCCAATTGTAACGTGCGCCGGCGATCAACAAGATTTTCTTTGGCGATTTGATAGTTCAAGCTTTGCCGTTCGACGTTCGCCTGATCCGAAAATCCATTGAACAAGTTGAAGTTAACAGAAACGCCATAGCTGATGTTATAGTTTTGATTGAAGTTGCTATAAACGCGGTCGAACTCAGAATTTTGTCTATCATAAGAAGCTGACACCGTTACCGAAGGCAAGTAAGTGAGCTTGGCAACTTTTGCCTGGAGTTCGGTGCTCCGCATTCTCATTTCGAGGCTTTTCAACTCGGGATTTTTTTGCAAAGCAGTTCTCAAGACTTCTTCCATTTTGTAGTCATCTTGCTCGCCAACATCTTCAATATCTGCAATATTGAGTTCAGCGTCAGACGTGCGCCCGAGCGTAACATTAAGGGAAGCGCGGGTCGTTGCGACTGCATTCTCCTGGCGGATAAGTTGAATGCGGCTATTACCTACGACCGTACGCTGCCGGAAAACATCGCCTTGCGCCACCGAGCCGATTTCGTACATGCTCTCGGTGCGTTTCAGTGTCTCTTCATTAGATTTTACCGCTTCCTGCTGGACTTCAAGAAGACGGAGCGCTTTCAGATGCTCGAAATAGCGCTGCTGAACTAATGAAATTGTTGTTTGCTGAGTGGATTCGTAAGTGTCACGCGAAGCATTTTCGGAAGCGTTGGCAGCACGAATATTATTCCAAGACTGCCCAAAATCAAAAACTCGCCAGCGAAAAGTTGCATTTGCTGAGTTAGAATTATCTTGAGAGCCCGCCCTTGTAATAGGCAACCTTGCGGAAGCAGTAGGATTGCCACGTTGTGGAAAAAATCCAACGACACTTGTTGTGTCCAACCCCACAACCGGCGCGAGCCTCGTCTCCCATGCTATGTCCACATCGTCCACCAAAACCTGTTCGCCGCGCCTGAACCTGCCAGAAGCAACGCTTGTATTAATTGTTGGGAGAATGGCTGCGCGTGCCGTCATAACGTTAGTTCCGGCAATGTTCATTTGCCGTTCGGCATTGCGGACGGAGGAATTATTTTGCAACGCCATGTCGATACATTCTTTTAAAGTCAGCGGCCGGCCGTTTTGGGCGAAGGCTAAATTCACCGCCATAAGAACGATGGCGAAACTGGCGACAAGCATCCTAAAGGATTTCACGTTCATCACTCCTTGCTAAGGGATTGTTTACGGCAAAATTCTTATTCATGCTGCGGGTCAACTGAAAATCGATTTTATAGCAACGGCGATCACAACGTAAATCACCCACATCGCAAACACCGTGGTCATAGCCTTGCGTGTGGAAAATTTATAAACGGCGGCCACCCCGAAACCGATAACGGCCACCCACCAAATCCAAAACAGATCGATCTGGCTGAACAGATTGTACAGCAGGGTTTTGTTTTCTTCCGAGGGCAGGAGCGAGCTGAGGCTGGTGGCGCTTTCCATGACTCCTTTGTTGACCATAATGGGGACATTGATGATCGAGCTTAAGGCGGTGATTGTGCCGCTCCAGCAAGTAACGGCGAATAATTGGGAAAATTTGGCTTCTCCGCCTAAAATCACGTTGCCGGTAAACATCAACAAACCGGCGATGACGAGATAGAACAGGGGCGTCGTGACCAACGGAACCAGCGGCACCGTGTAGGTCATCATCTTTTCCATCATCGGTCGCGCCTGCTCGATTTGTTCTGCGGTCATATTCCGCTTTTCCATGGCCTCGAGCTGCGTTTGCAAAATGACACCCTTCAGAAAAAAGGCCGAAACCGAGCCAACGATAGTTACAATAATCAGCGGCAGCACCCAACTGGGGCGAGCCGCGATATCCTGCATGGTCGACGCCGGTGAAACGAAAACGCCGATCAGCCGTTCGAACGGACCTTTCGCCTGCGCCACCACGGCTGCGCCAACAGGTGAATTTGAAAGTTCCATGGTTTTCCTCCTCGCGGTTAAATAGCGATAACAAACATTTTATAAGACGTAAGATTGGACAAAAAGTTGCTTCTTTAACAAAATTTAGGAAGTGATTTTTTGGGGGCCGGTTCCTGTTTACACCGCAAACTCAGGGAAAATTCTGGCAGTTTTATACGCTCCAACTGCTAGATGAACCCAACTGTAAAAGTTTTCCGTTGGGTTCATCTTTCAGTTGGGAAGCTTTGTTTATAACCGCTCCCGGGCTTTAGTTTTCAGCTTGCGAAAAAATTTGACGAGAACCCTTCTCAGTCAATATTGCATCCTTAATCGCCAGCAAATACGCCAGCGCCGCCTCGTGCTCGTTGGGAATCTTGCCGTCGAGAATCGCATCTTCAATCGCCGATTTCAACTTGCCAACGAGCGGGCCGGGCGTCAAGCCGCACACCTGCATGATTTCATCGCCGCGCACCGGCGATTGAAACGCGCGCATGCGGTCTTTCTCTTCGACTTCGTTGAGGCGCTTGACGACGAAATCAAAATTCGCCAGATGGCGCTCGCGGCGCTTGACGTTGCCGGAAGTAATATCGGCGCGGCAGAGCATCAGCAAATCTTCCAAATCCTCGCCGGTTTGAAAGAGCAAACGGCGATAGGCCGAATCCGTGCATTCTTCTTCGGTGAGCGCGATGGGACGCAGATGTAATCGTGTCAATTTTTGTACATATTTCAGCCAATCATTCGGCAGCCGCAGCCGGTTGAAAATGGATGGCAACATGCGCGCGCCAACGTCCTCGTGGCCGTGGAACGACCAGCCTTTGCCTGGGATAAAAGCTTTGGTGCGCGGCTTGGCGATGTCATGCACCAGCGCTGCCAGCCGCAGCGGAATTTTCTCTGAGAACGCTGCGAGATTATCCAGCACCATCAAAGTATGATTGAAAACGTCTTTGTGAAAATAGCCCTTGTACTCTTCCACGCCTTTGAGCGCGACAAATTCCGGAAAAATGATTTCCAGCACGCCCGTATCATCCAGCAGACGAAAGCCAATGGAGGGTTTGGGCGCGGCGAGAACTTTTAGAAGCTCCTCGGTGATGCGCTCCTGCGAAATGATGCGCAAGCGTTCGCGCATGTCGCGCATGCCTTTGAACGTTTTCTCTTCGATGGTGAAATCGAGCTGTGTCGCGAAGCGGATGCCGCGCATAATGCGCAGCGGATCATCGCTGAACGTTGTGCTCGGCTCAAGCGGTGTGCGCAGCAGCCTGGCTTGCAAATCCTTCATGCCGTCGAAAGGATCGACGAGCGCACCGAAATTCCCTGCATTCAATGCAAAGGCCATCGCGTTGATGGTGAAATCTCGGCGCGACAAATCGGTAGGCAAATCCGCCGGCTCGACTTGCGGTTTGCGCGAGTCGCCGCGATAACTCTCTTTGCGCGCGCCGACGAACTCGAGCTGCATGTCGTCCCATTTCAGCATCGCCGTGCCGAAATTGCGATACACCGCCGGCTTGGGCAAATGCAAATGCCTCGCGAGCAGCTCGGCGAATTTAATGCCGTCACCAACGATAACGAAATCCATCTCGCTGCGCTCGCGCTTGAGAAAGAAATCGCGCACAAAGCCGCCGACCACGTAGACTTCAAATTTATGCTGATCGGCCAGTGCGCCGATAGCTCTGAGAATTTTGTTGTCCTGGAGGGTCATTCCTGCTTCATATCGAAAGTCAAGTTGGGGCCGTCCAGCGTGATGAAAAAAAGATTGAGCACTTCGCGGCCAAGCAAAAAATTATCGCGTCGTGTTGCAATACAGGGAGTCGAATCCACATTAAAGCCATTCAGCTTGAGATCAACGACATAAACCGGACAAGAACGATAAGAGCCATCGTAGCCACGCGCACGAACATGGTAGCGAATGGGCAAATCCAACCCTTTGACAAATTGCTCCGAAATAACAACCAAGTCAGCGCCGATGTCCAGTTTTCCACGCAGTGATACGTTATGCTCCGGAAAACCGGGCGTTGCAATTACAACATCTAACATCGGAGCCGGTGGATTCAAGCTGTGATCGTAACGCCACATGATTAAAATTCCTCTGGAGAGGGAAAATCGTAGGTTGGCAAGTATTGGGACACTTTGGGTAAAATAAAGGGAACATAACCTAGTTTCTTAAACGTTTTCCGCGCTAATTCACGGACATCTGCATGGTGTCCCACCACTTTGCCTTTGTAAATGGCAACGTGCTCGCCCTCATAACGCTTCAGCAGTTTGGGTAGCATTTTTTTGAAAGCGCGAAACTCGGCTTCAGAAGGATCCTCGAGTGACCCTTTGCGATGACGTGTTTTTGTTGTAAGGCTGTTGCGCATTTTATTTTCTCCGTAGTTTTGTTTTTGCAAAAAAATTGAAAGCGCGATACTTCGCCTCCAAAGAATTTTTCAGCAGCTAGCGGCCGGCGATGTGTCCGGCCATAATTCTTTTAGCCGTTTCAAATCTCCCTTCTTTAAGCCAATTTAAAACATTTTCAAAATTTTCAAAGCGAAAATATTCCCGCGATTTCTCCTCACACCACTTCGCCAAATCTCCCTTTGCAAAAATAATATCCGCTTCCTGAGCGCCACAGCGGGCGGAATAGCCGTCACCGATGTAGACGATTTTCTCGCCTGGTTTGGCGAGACGGCGAATGTGGTAGCCTTTGCATTTGCCGCAACTGTGCTCGAAATAAGGGAAACTCACAGCGATCCGATCTGGCGGCACAAATTCGAGGTGATTGGCCAAGATCGGCAGATTGAGTTTATGTTGCCGTAAAACACGCTGGATGTAATAATCGAGGCCGTCGCTGAGTACGAGCAGCGGCCAATTCCGTTGCCTGCAAAATTCGGCAAAATCGCGAAAGCCGGGTGCGAGCGCTTGCGCGTCGCAAAACGCGTCGAGCTGCTCACGAGTAAGACGCGCGGTGGCGGCTTCGCGTTCCATGCACTCGCGTGAAGAAATTTCACCCCGCAGCCATTGTTGCACCCACTTTTCACACTCCGTCCCGTTTGCAAAAGTTTTAAAGAGCATATCGCCCACGTCGTTTTGGGCGAGGGTGCCGTCGAAGTCGCAGAAGACTATCATGCACAAAGATAGCAACAAAATCTTTAATCGGCAAGTCCAGGATTTTTAAATTTCCTGCTTTGCAATTGGCTGAAAAAAGGCTATATTGGTTATATGCGAAAAGCGGCCAGATAACGCCAAAAGCAGGAGCCTGTCATGAAAAAATTTTTGCCGGTTGGAGTTCATATTTTTGCCGAAATGATCAACGGCAATTTTGTTTACGTGGACAAGACCCGCTGGATTTATGAAATGGCGCGCATTCCACAGGCGTATTATTTTCTCTCCCGCCCCCGGCGTTTCGGCAAATCCTTGCTGGTCTCCACTTTGCGAGCGTTGTTCGAAGGGAGAAAAGACCTCTTTAAAGGCTTGTGGATTGAAAACAGCGATTGGACGTGGAAGCCGCATCCGGTAGTGCAAATCGATTTTAGCGAAATTCAAATAACCGACGCCGGGACGCTGGAACAGAGCCTGTTGGCCGCGCTCGATCAGCTCGCGGAACCCTATGCCATCCGCCTGGAACAAAATCTTCTCGCCAACAAATTTGTCGAGTTGCTCACTGAATTAAGCAAAAAGTTCGGAGAGAAAGCCGTCATTTTAATCGACGAATATGACAAGCCCATCATCTCCCACTTGGGAAAAGGCGAAGCGGGGATGCAAATCGCCGGGCAAAGCCGCGAGCTATTGAAAAATTTCTTTGGCGTTCTAAAGGGCGCCAATGTTGCCAATTTCATACGCTTTGTCTTCATCACCGGCATTTCCAAATTCAGCAAGGTGGGCATCTTTTCGGATTTGAACAATCTGGAAGAGCTGTCCATGCAATCCGATTACGCCGAGCTGTTGGGATACACGGATGACGAAATCTCCCGCTATTTTAAAGATTATGTTCCTGCTCTTGCGGAGGCGAATGGCTTGAGCGATGAGGATTGTTTGGAGAACCTGCGAACGTGGTATAACGGCTATCGCTTCTCGCAAAAAGATGCCAAAGTCTACAATCCCTTTTCCATCTTGAACGTGCTAAAAAGCCGCTCCTTTAAAACTTTCTGGTTTGAAACAGCCACCCCGAGCTTTCTGGTGAATCTCATCAAAGAAAGAGATTACCCTATACCTAATATTGAGAACTTGCAAGTTCGGGAGGCAACTTTTTCAACTTATGATTTGGAAAATTTGCAATTGGAAGCGCTGCTTTTCCAAACCGGTTATATCACGATTCATGGGTATGATGGTTTCTTATATCGACTCGGCTATCCCAACCAGGAAGTCAAAAATTCGTTTCTGAGCTATCTCTATGACAATCTGGTCAAGCTTGACAATATCACCTTGAAAGAGCAATATATTCGCCTGCACCAATATTTGGCGCAGGAAGACATGAACCAGTTCATCGAAACCGTGAATGCGATTCTTGCGGCAATTCCATATCCACAGCTTCAGGGCAAGGACGAAAGCTATTACCACACGGTGTTCTATATGATGCTGGCGGCCTCCGGCGTGCTGGTTCTTACCGAGCCTTTGTCGTCTCACGGGCGGGTGGACATGGCGGTGGAATTCAAAGACAAGGTTTACATTGTGGAGTTGAAGTGCAATCAGTCAGCAACCGAGGCGATCCGGCAAATTCGCGAAAAACGGTATCATGAGAAGTATTTACAAAGCGGGCGCAAGATTTTTCTTTTGGGCATTAATTTTGACACTCGCGAACGCGCCATCAAAGATTGGCGGCTTGAAACCTTATAGGCGTAGCATGACCGAACTGATTTTGGATTTATTCGCCTCGTTCAAGCAACCTTTGCAACAACGCTTCCGCCTCCTGTGGTTGGATTTTCAAGACCGCCGCAACCGCACCAGGAAGGCTGGTATCCCCGCTGGCCTGCCACAAGCGGGCTAAATGCCGCCTATTTTTCCCGTCTATGATATTCCTAAGAATTTTGCCAATTCCTCACTTGGTTCAAATATAATCGCGTGCCCAACCGGTATATTGCGTGGATATACTTTCCATGCAACATGTTGACAGGCGTATTTGTCTTGACTGGCAGAGATTTCTTGAAATAAGCGAAAAACATTCTTTGACTTGGTTAAACAATTGGCAAGCCGTATTTCCTTGTCTTTGCCGAAGCGCCGATAAGCACCCGCAAGATAGGATAGCCGCTCATCAAGCGCTTCATTGAAGCTCGGTGAATTATATTCCAGGGGCTTGAACACGGAATACGGCAATTCATAGATGCTCATATCATGGCCTTCTCTGGAATAGATATGCTTGGAAACAAACACATGATAAGAATTTAACAAATTAGCAATTTCAGGGGAAAGGAGTGCGATATGGCCTTGCGGGCCTATTTCTTGTATGATAGTTGTTTTTAGATTGCGTTCGGCTATCAGGTTATGCAGATGTGTTTCAAATTCAGCGGCAATCTCGTTCTCGTGTGGATAAAATTCTTCGATTAGATTTTTATCCTGCCGCACGATGCGGCCCATGTAGTCGCCCAGAAATCCAAGGATGACAAAAATTGTGTTTGTTTTGGGATCGTATGTTTTCATGGCTGTAAAGATAACAACAAATTTTTTAATCGGCAAGTCCAAACCAGAAAAAGTGAAGTCG
Source organism: Candidatus Zhuqueibacterota bacterium (assembly GCA_022616415.1). Classification (GTDB taxonomy): domain Bacteria; phylum Zhuqueibacterota; class Zhuqueibacteria; order Zhuqueibacterales; family Zhuqueibacteraceae; genus Zhuqueibacter. Next base: position 82,962 of record JAKEEU010000256.1, read on the forward strand.
GACTTGCGCGCGAAAATTTTCCAGATTTAAAAATCTCGTTTGCGCAAGTCCGACTTCGCAGCAGTTTCAAATAAAATCGCCCACCCGACTTTGGAAATTACGCGGCGCGAGTGGGGGAGGTTTTCCAAAAACAGCAGCAAGCAAATTCTTAACGCCGTTCGATTGTGATCGCAATATTTCCCAACGCCGACCACGCCGTCTCTTGCAAATCCACCAAAGACCAAAAATGTATTTCCGCTTTTATGCCAGACAGCGAGGCATTAAGCGCAAGAATGTTGAGCGCCGGTGTGCCCGTGATTTTATCCGTTTTAAGCAATTCACGCAAAGCTGCTTCTTCAATGGGATTGCCAATAAAACCCAAAAGCATTTTTGCGCATGCCGGCAGGCAGCTCATTTTAATCTGCTGCTTGTGGTGCGGTTTGCTGATAAAGACGCTTGGCATTTGCCTTCATTTCCTCAAATGGGGTGGAATCTTTAAGTTTCAAATCACCGGTTTGTGCATCAACAAGAACGTGGCCGACTCTGCCCAAAATGCCGCGATCAGGCAACGCATAATCCACCGGGACATCCCAAAACAGCGCGTCTTTGCTCACCAACAGATCCGGTTCTCCGGATTGCAGCAAGTTGCCGACGTGTAGAAATAAACGTTGATCCACTCGCTGACAGGCTATGAACGAAGTGATATTGAGCTCCCCTTTAACTTCTACTTTGAATTGCACCTTCTTTTTAGATTTGGGAACTTTGGCGGCTTTGATTCGAACGGTTTTAGCCATAATGCCTCCTTACGTTTTACCACAAAAGATAGCAACAAAATTTTAAATCGGCAAGTTTTAAATAAAATCGCCCACCCGACTTTGGAGAGATTCCGCAGCACGAGTGGGCGAGATTTATCACGAACCTCAATTTCAAATTGAAAATTTAGAATTTTCAATTTGAAATTCTTTTCAATCCTTCTCAGCTTCCTCCAACACCGCTTGTGCCGCAGCCAAACGCGCGATCGGTACGCGGAACGGTGAGCAGCTCACGTAATTCTGGCCGATCTTGTGGCAGAATTTGACGGTAGCCGGATCGCCGCCGTGCTCGCCACAGATCCCAACCTTGAGCTTTGCTCTGGTCGCGCGGCCGCGCTCGACGCCCCACTGCATGAGGCGGCCGACGCCTTCCTGATCGAGCGTATCGAATGGATCGTCTTCGAGAATCTCGTGCTCGACATAGTAGGGCAGGAAGCGGCCGGCGTCATCACGCGAAAGGCCGAACGTGGTTTGCGTGAGATCATTGGTGCCGAAGCTGAAGAACTCCGCTTCTTTGGCGATTTGATCCGCCACCACAGCAGCGCGCGGCAATTCGATCATCGTGCCGATCATGTAATCGACCTGCGTGCCTTTTTCTGCAAAAACCTTTTCGGCGGTTTCGCGCACGACTTTGGCCTGCAGCCGCAGTTCATTGAGGTGAGCGACGAGTGGAATCATAATCTCCGGCAAGACTTCTTTGCCGCGCAATTTCACTTCGCAAGCGGCTTCAAGAATGGCGCGCGCTTGCATCTCGGTGATTTCCGGATAAACGACGCCGAGACGGCAGCCGCGATGGCCGAGCATGGGGTTGAACTCGTGCAGCGCTTCAACTTTGGCCTTGATCTTCTCGACTGTTGTACCAATTTTTGCTGCCAAATCAGCTTGCTCGTGCGCGGTGTGCGGAAGAAACTCATGCAGCGGCGGATCAAGCGTGCGAATCGTCACCGGCAGACCTTCCATGGCTTCAAAAATGCCGACGAAATCCTGTCGCTGCATCGGCAACAGCTTGTCGAGCGCGCGCCGGCGACCGGCTTCGTCGTCGGCGAGAATCATCTCGCGCACGGCATCGATACGGTCGCCGCCGAAAAACATGTGCTCGGTGCGGCAGAGGCCGATGCCTTCGGCGCCAAATGCAATGGCGTTCGCGGCTTGATCCGGTTGATCGGCATTCGTGCGTACGTTGAGCTTGCGGAGGCTGTCGGCCCAATTCATGATGGTCTCATAAATCCGGAACGTGGCCGAATCTTCGCGGTGCATGGTTTTGTCAATGAGCACCTGCAAAATTTCCGAGGGTTTGGTTTTGAGCTGGCCGGCAATCACTTCGCCGGTGGAGCCGTCGATCGAAATCCAGTCGCCTTCGCGCAGCGTTTGGCCTTTCACAATCATCGTGCGGCTGCGATAATCAATTTCCAACGTGCTGCAACCGGCGACGCAAACTTTGCCCATTTGCCGTGCGACAAGTGCCGCGTGCGATGTCATGCCACCGCGCGCGGTGAGAATGCCTTCCGCAGCGTCCATGCCTTTAATGTCTTCCGGCGAAGTTTCGATGCGTACGAGAATGACCTTCTCGCCATTTTTCTTCCATTCGACAGCATCGGGCGCGTTGAACACGATGCGGCCACTCGCCGCGCCGGGACCGGCATTCAAGCCTTTGGCCAAAACGTGACCAGTGTGCACGGCTTCTTCTTTTTGCTTGGCGTCAAAAACCGGGCGCAGCAGTTGATTGAGCGCCTTGGGATCGAGACGGCGGAGCGCCTCTTCTTTTTTAATGAGCTTCTCCTGCACCATGTCGTGTGCAATCTTGAACGCCGCAAAGCCGGTGCGCTTGCCGTTGCGGGTTTGCAGCATCCACAGCTTGCCGTTTTGCACGGTGAACTCGACGTCTTGCATGTCTTTATAATGGCGCTCGAGCTTCTGGCGGATCGTTAGGAGTTGCTTATAAACCTCCGGCATGTCCTGATCCAAGCGCGCGATCGGCTCCGGCGTGCGAATGCCGGCAACGACGTCTTCGCCCTGCGCGTTGATGAGATATTCGCCGTAGAAAATATTTTCGCCGGTCGCGGGATCGCGCGTGAACGCGACCCCGGTGCCGCAATCTTCGCCCATGTTGCCGAACACCATCGCCTGCACGTTGACCGCCGTGCCCCAATCTTCGGGAATGTCGTAGAGCTTGCGATAGGCAATGGCGCGCTCATTCATCCACGAGCTGAACACCGCGCCGACCGCGCCCCAGAGTTGTTCCATCGGATCATCAGGAAAGTCGTGGCCGGTGCGGGTTTTAATTGCAGCTTTAAATTCAGCAACCAGTTCTTTCAACGCTGCCGCTGAAAGCTCATTATCAAATTTCACACCGACAGCGTGCTTCTTTGCTTCGAGGATTTCTTCAAATGGGTCGATCTCGTCTTTGTGTTGCGGCTTGAGGCCGAGCACCACATCACCGTACATCGCGACAAATCGGCGGTAGCAATCATAAGCAAAACGCTCGTTGCCGGTTTTCGCAATCAAGCCTTGCACGGTCTCGTCATTCAAGCCGAGATTGAGCACGGTGTCCATCATGCCGGGCATCGAGGCGCGCGCGCCGGAGCGCACGGATACCAGTAGCGGATTTTCCGTATCGCCGAACTTGGCGCCCATGATTTTCTCAATATGCTGCATCGCCTTTGCAACATCGGCGCGCAAAGTTTTCGGATAGGTGCGCTTGTTGGCGTAAAAGTAGGTGCAAACTTCCGTGGTAATCGTGAAACCGGCAGGCACCAGCATTCCGAGACTTGCCATCTCGTGGAGGTTGGCGCCTTTGCCGCCGAGCAGATTTTTCATTTCCGCGCGTCCTTCGGCCTTGCCGCCGCCAAAGGCATAAACGTATTTAGTGCCAAGCTTCCCATTGCGTGACAACCGGCTTTTCTTTGGCGCCACCTTATTCCGCGTTTTCGTCGTGAGTCTTTTCCTGGTTTTGACAACTGCCATCTGATATGCTCCTTTAAGAATTGTTTCTGTTCATTGGGGAAAATACTTTTTAGTTACGGCTCGTTTGCGGTTTCACTTCTTCGCGGCTCAATACGGCGTTGTAGGCGTCAGCGCTCTGCAAAATCTCCAGCGCTTTCTTGATCGCCGGATCGTCGTCAAAAGTGACCTCCACCTGCGCTTTCGATCCGAACAGCTTGCCGGCGATTTCGCGCTCGAGTTCCTGGCGAATGAAATTTTGGCTTTTGGTAAAATCGTCGTCCTTTTCATGCTGCAGCGCCTGCTCCAACGTCGTCAGGCTCGGCTGCAAGTCGGCCAAATAGCCTTCGCTTTCCGCCGTTTTCTTCAATTCCGCCAATTGCAATTCGCTTTGGGAGGTGTAAGTGAATTTCTTGTCGCGCAAAAATTCGCGAAATGATGCCACAACATTGTCATCAACCTTAAAATCGCGCTCTTTGATCGTTGGATGTTTGCTGGCGTAAGTCAAGGCGAAATTGAACGTCATGGCTTTGCGGCGTAAGGTCGATTCAAAGCGGTTGAGCTTATGGCTCGGCGTCTCGATGTCGGGTTTGATGCCGCCGCCGCCATACACTTCCCGCCCGTTTTTGGTGTGAAAAACTTCGGGAGACGCTTTCGCGGTTTTTTCTGAAGATTTGCTCGATTCCGCCTCCAGGCGGACGCCGGTAAGATCTTCACCCTCAGCCGCACTGGCCAGCAAGTCAGCTTGCTCGTCAGGATGCGGCTGTTCTTTCTGAATGCATCGGCCGCTGGGAACATAATATTTTGCAGTAGTGATTTTCAGCGCTGAATCGCGGGTGAGCGACACCACGGTTTGCACGAGTCCTTTGCCGTACGTGGTTTCGCCCATGATCACGCCGCGATCGAGATCCTGAATGGCGCCGGCGACGATTTCAGAAGCCGAGGCGCTCAAGCCATTGACGAGCACCACCAGCGGCAAATTGCCGAGCACGGGATCTTTCCCGGAACGATAGGCTTTGTCGCTGCCTTCGACGCGGCCTTTGGTGGAGACGATGGCTTCGCCCTTTTTGGTGAAATTTTCCGCGACCTCGACCGCAGCTTCGAGCAGGCCGCCGGGGTTGTTGCGCAAATCCAAAATCAACGCCTTCAAACCCTGCGCCTTCAAATCACGAACGGCTTGATTTACCTCGTAGCCGGCGTTTTTGGAGAAGCGCGACAATTTCACGTAGCCGATGCCGTCGCGAATGATGCCGGAGTACGTCACGTCGTGGATGGTGATCTCGGCGCGAATGAGATGGAACACCAGCGGCTCCGGCTCGCCTTCGCGCATGATTTTGAGATCAACTGCGGTTCCCACCTCGCCGCGCAAACGGCTGGCGACTTCTTCGACGTTCATATCCTTGGTCGAAACGCCGTCAACTTCGATGATGCGGTCGCCTTCGCGCATGCCAGCTTTCAACGCCGGCGTGCCTTCGTAGGGCTGCTCGATAACAGTGGCCCAACCATCACGCACGCTGATCGACATGCCGAGGCCGCCGTACTTGCCGTGGGTGATGATCTGCAGTTGTGCATTGTCCTCTTTCTCGATCAAAACCGTGTAAGGATCGAGCGTGCCCAACATGCCGTTGATGCCGGCTTTCATGAATTTGTCGGGATCGACCGGATCGACGTATTTGCGCGAAATCTCCTGATAGATCAGGCCGAACACTTCGATGTTTTTGCGGATTTCGTGAACGTAATCGGCACTGACGCTCACGCCCCAATCCAGCGCCCATCCGACGACGGTGAGCGCGGCGGCGCATAATACGACGAAAACAGCGGTGCGTTTTTTGAGCATAATTAGATCTCCAAAATAAAATTAAGCGAATTTAGATGACGTCGTTACAAACGCTGAAGAAATCAAAATTTTCCCAGCGGATAGAAACAACTCAACTGATAAAAGCTTTTCATCCGTTGCGTTGTTTCTATCTGTTGGGCATTTTAAACTTGTTTGACCGTTTCTATATCCTCAAACCCAAACGCCGGCGCAAGGTTTCATTGATTTGCCGGGAAATCGCGTCCATGCTCGGCGTGCCATCGATGACGGCGAAACGCGCCGGCTCAGCTTGGGCCATTTGCAAATAGGCCTGTTGCACGCGCTGATGAAAATCGTGGTCTTCACGTTCCAAGCGATCGGCGGCTTTTCCGCTTTGGCGCAGCCGCGCGGCGGCGACTTCGAGCGGGATGTCCAAAAGAAAAGTAATTACCGGCAAAGTCGCCCAAGTCGCGAAAAGATTGACGCGGCGCACGAAATCCAAATCGAGTTGCCGGCCATAGCCTTGATACGCGGTGGTGGAATCGACGAAGCGGTCAGCGACGATGATTTTTCCGGCGGCCAAAGCCGGCTGAATTTTCTCTTTGGTAATTTGCGCGCGCGCCGCCGAATAGAGCAAAAGCTCGGCGCGGTCGGTCATGCCGCTGTTTTTGGCGTCGAGCAAAATATGGCGAATCGCCTCAGCAATCTCGACGCCGCCAGGCTCGCGCAGCAGCTCGGCGTCATAACCGGCGGTTCGCAACGTTTCAAACAATCGCCGCGCTTGCTCGGTTTTGCCGGAGAAATCGATGCCTTCAAAGGAAATGAAGATGCCGGCCATGCTCTACTATTTCTTGAATGAATCAAAGGTGCCAATTAACTCCGCGAGATATTTTTGGCGGCTTACAAGAGCATTTGCAATCTCTTCTCGATTTGATCGCGAATCTCGCGAAACCCGGCTGATCTTTCCTCTTCCGTTCCCACCGCTGCGGAAGGGTCTTCAAAACTCCAATGCCATTGTGTTTTGTTGGTGGGAAAGTAGGGGCAGGTCTCTTTGACGTTGTCACACACCGTAATCACGTAGTCGAACTCCATCCCCATATATTTGTCGAGGTGATCCGAAGTATGGTGGGAAATGTCAATACCTTTCTCCGCCATCGCCTTGATCGCCAGCGGATTGACACGAGTTGATTGCGTACCCGCACTGAAGACTTCATAGCGGTCGCCGGCGAAACGGCGCAACAGTCCTTCGGCCATTTGGCTGCGGGCGGAATTATGCGTGCAGATGAAAATAACGCGCGGTTTTTGATTCATTTCCATTATTTAAACCTCGTCATGATTGGGCTGAAATAAATATAAATAATCGGGAGAAATGATGCAAACCTTTTTTAAAACGGCATTATTTTTTCTTCAAAACAAAACTAAATATCGACCCTTTGCCGATCTCGCTTTGTACCTTCACTTTGCTGTCGTGCGCTTCGACGATGTGCTTGACGATGGCGAGGCCCAAGCCGGTGCCGCCGACGGCGCGCGAGCGCTCTTTGTCCACGCGGTAAAAGCGCTCGAAGATGCGCGAGAGATGCTCGAGTGGAATGCCGCGGCCGGTGTCCGCCACAAAGATTTCGACGCTTTCCCGTTTCTCCCTATAGCCGATTTCGACTTTGCCGCCCGGCAAATTGTATTTGATGGCATTGTCCGCGAGGTTGATAATGACTTGCGTGAGCCGCTCGCGGTCGCCCAGAACGGAGATCGCACGCGGGAACTTCGGCTTGACCAAGGAAAGCGTGACGTTATATTCCTGCGCCCGCGCCTGCAAGTCGGCCACTTGCTTCGCCAGCCAATCTTGCGGATCGAAATAGCGGAAGCTCATCTGCATCTCGCCGGATTCAATGCGCGAGATGTCGATCAGGTCGGTGAGCAAATTATTGAGGCGCTCGGCTTGGCGATAGGTCTTTTCGAGAAACGATCTTTTGGTCTGCTCGTTTTCGACTCTCCCTTCCAGCAGCGTCTCGAGATAGCCTTGCACGGCAAAAATCGGCGTGCGCAATTCGTGGGAAACGTTGCCGAGAAATTGAGTGCGCATGGTTTCGAGCTTGCGCATTTGCTTCAAATCGTCACGCAGCTTGGCGAGCATTTCGTTGAGCAAATCCGCCAGCTCGCCGATCTCGTCGTCGGAATAATGCTTGAAGTGCGCCTCCAAATCGCCTTTCTTCACGGACTCAGCGACGCGCGCCAATTCTTGAATCGGCGCCGTGAGCTTGCTGGAAGCCCAAAAACTGACCAGGCCGATGAGCAGCAACGCCACGCCGCCGCTGACAAAAATATTCCAGCGGATTTCCTTGAGCGCCTGTTCCACGGTGACCAGCGGAATGGCCAGACGAATAATGCGCATCCGATCCAGCAGGCCGGTTTTGTTCCCGCGCAGCCGCACCTTTTTCGCGGCATAAAACAAGCGTTGATGAACGGTGGCGCTCAGGCGTTCGGCACTGCCAACACCGTTTTGCAGCGCCATCTGCACTTCCGGCCGCCAAAGATGATTTTCGATGAAACGCAGAGAATCTTGCGGCAGGCCGGACTCGAAGACGACGATGCCGGCCGAGTCGATCAAAGTGATGCGGAGCTGGCTGGCGCGCGCGAAGCCCACGAGCTGCTCGTAGTTCAGCCGGTCCTGATCGAAGCTGAAGCTTGCCGTTTCCAGAAAAAATTCGATGCCATCAAGTTGCGTTTGCAATTGCTGCAGCAGGCGGGATTTGTAGTAGCGCTGCAGCTCATAGGTGATAATCAGGCCGGCGGCCACCGTCACCACGAGCAGGAGAAAGAGATGCGTGAGAATAAGGCGCCGGCGGAGGGAAAATTTCATGCGCGATCACTCATCTGCTTTAAGCCGGTAACCGACGCCTTTAATGGTCTCGATCAGGCGCATGTTGTCGTCGCCGAGCTTTTCGCGAATCTTGCGAATGTGTACGTCGATCGTGCGGTCGATCACCACCACGTCGTCGCCCCAGATTTCGTTGAGCAAAGTGTCGCGGGTCACCACCCGGCCGGGCCGCTTGGCCAGATAGACGAGCACTTCGAACTCCTTTTTGGTGAAAGCCACGAGTTTGCGCGCGACTTTGACGGAGTAGTTGAGCGTGTTGATTTCCACTTCACCGAAGCGCAGCACGGCGCCGGCTTCCGGCAAGCTTGGCGCGGTCTTGCGAAACGTGGTTTTGACGCGCGCGATCAATTTGCGAATGCTGATCGGCTTGATGATGTAATCGTCGGCGCCGAGCTCGAGGCCGACCACTTCATCAACTTCCCCGCCCTTCGCCGTCAGAAAAATCACCGGAATGTGCTTGGTGCCTTCGGTTTGGCGAAGCTGGCGGATAACTTCCCAGCCGTCCTTGCCGGGCAGCATGACGTCGAGAATGATGAGATCGGGCGAGCTTTGCGCCATTTCCAGCGCTTGCAAGCCGTCCGTTGCCATCATCGTCTCGTAACCCTCCGCTTCCAGATTGTACTTCAACAGGTCGAGGATGTCTTGCTCATCGTCAACCAGCAAGATACGTTTTGCCATCTTGGTCCTCTCAGAAACGATCAAAATCACCTGATGTGCGTGCAAAACATTGAAAATTGCAAATTGGAAATTTTCAATGCCTTTGACTGCGACTGAAAGCCGCTCTGGCTTACCGTCGCCCCACGACCTGACCATTCGGAAGATAAGAAAATTTTAGGCTCATTCTCAAGGCATTTTTTAAATTTTTCCGTCAAAATGTTATGCTGCTGTAAAATCCGGCTCGGCGCCTTTGACAACAATTTTTTAATCCTGCCTTTATTACTGCTTCACACGCCGAGATTATATTGAAGATGAAAACAAAATGATTTTCCGTGCTTTTAAGAACCTTGGCCGAACCATCTGGCCGCATTGATGAAAAAACAAATTTTAGCAACAACGGTTAAAAAATTTTAAAGAAATCTAGTGCGACTAAAAATCTATTGCGGGAGAATCTGTTATGCCAGCCAAACCCAGCGAGCCAATCCCCACGGTTTTGCTCGTCGACGGCGACGAAATTCAAAGCCTGATGAGCAAGCGCGAACTTGAGTCCGAAGGTTATCGTGTCGTTTGCGTGCATTCCGGAGAGGACGCCATTGCCGCATTCGAGCAGGAAAAGATCGACGCCGTCGTGGCCGATGCGCTGCTGCCGGACATGCACGTGTTGGACTTGATCGACGGCATCGCCGCCAAGCGCCGGCGTATTCCCATCGTGGTCAACAGCCCCCATACGGTTTGCAATCACAATTTCCGCTATTGGGCCGCCGACGCGATCGTCGAAAAGTCATCGGACATGCACAAGCTTTTCGCGCAAGTTGCAGCGCTGTTGTAAGCGCCCAAACACCTCCGGATTCGAGAACATGACAACTATGCACTTCAACTATCTATGGAGATTTTCACTATTTGGCGCGGTTTGTTGAAAGATAGCGATTTTACCACACCATTGGGGACAATGGAGCCGGCAGCTATAGCCGGCTCCATCATTTTTGATCAAATTTTTCCTCCGCCTCAATAACAATGCAAAGCCTACATATAACAATTCATTAATATTCTCTTAACAATTTGTTAACTCTGCTTAACGATTTCTTCATTCCCCCTTTATTGCTGGTTAATAATCACGTTGTAATTTTTCACAGGCCGAATATCACGCATTGACAAATCTTAAATCCAATTAGTGTACAGTTATCTTCATTTTTTAACACTACTTTTATCGCCGGTTAACTCTGGGTATGTAGATTCAGAATGGCCTGACGTCTGGTTCCACAGTATTGTTCGCACTCTGTCCCTCTATCTTACTCTCACTCGCGCACAGGAACGTGGACAGCGAGTGAGAGTAAGAAGCGGATCGGCTGAGAAGAGTGCGAATTAGGAAAGAAAAACAGTGAGGACAGGAACTCAAATTATCACAAGAGAGGCAGAGTGCGTATGAAGAACATGGTTAGAACCTCAGTCGTTGTCATCATCATCTTGATGGCGCCAAGCGCGTTCGCGCAAAACAGCGGGCGTCTCAAAGGCAAAGTGGTGGACGCGCAGACCGGCGAGCCTTTGCCTAGCGCTAATGTCTTCATCGATCAAACTACCATGGGCGCGGCGACAGATTTGGACGGCGTTTATACAATCAACGCGATTCCGCCCGGAACCTACACAGTCGTCACCTCGATGCTCGGATATGCGAAGGTTCAGGTTAACGGCGTCAAAATAACGGACAAGGAAGTGGTCGTACTCGATTTCCCTTTGAAGCCGGAAGCGATAGTAGGCGAGGCGGTCGTCGTCGAAGTTGAGGCGTTAAAGAACACCGAGGCGGCTTTGCTGCGCAATCGCCAAAAAGCCAGCGCGGTCAGCGATGCGATCAGTGCTGAAGCGATTTCCCGCTCGGGCAGCGGCACGGCAGCAGAGGCAATGGAGCAAGTGACTGGCGCTTCAGTGATTGACGGCAAGTATGTGTACGTGCGCGGCCTCGGCGACCGCTACATGAATACCCAGCTCAATGGCTCGGCGCTGCCAAGCTCGAATCCTGACCGTAATACCGTGGCGTTCGATTTGTTTCCGAGCAAGCTGCTGGAAAACATCGTCACCGTCAAAACCTTCACCCCGGATAAACCCGGAAATTTCACCGGCGGCAGCGTGGACATTGCCACGCGCTCTTTTCCTGAAAATTTTTCCTTGTCTTTTACGGTTGGCTCTTCCTTCAATACTCAAGTTACCTTGAAAGAAAATTTCCTGACTTATCCCGGTGGCAAAAGAGACTGGTTAGCATTTGACGACGGCACACGCGAGCTTCCCACTGCCGTGGCTAATTCTGCAAATGGCATTCCAAACGTGGGCGCGGCATTCACAAATCGCGAGGCGGCCTACAAGCTCGACCGCGCCTCCGAATCCTTCAACTCGGTGATGGCGCCTTCAACCAAAACCGGCCCTTTGGATCAAAGCTACGCTTTCTCCATCGGGAATCAGACCTCACTTTTCGGCAAGCAATTGGGCTATCTGGGGAGTTTAACTTACAGCCGGGGATATTCTTCCTACACTGGCGGCGTCACCGGGCAATATCAACTCACCGGCAAAGTCAGCGAAGTGGAAGAATTGAATAAACTTTCCAGATTTGACGACAACAGAAGCATAGACGAAGTGTTGTGGGGCGGCCTGATTAACCTGTCTTATAAATTATCTGCCAACCATCAGCTTTCTTCAAACTACATCTACAATCGCGCCGCGGAGTCGTCAACGCGTTATCAAAACGGCGAGCTGCCGCGCGATTTGGCGCCAGGCACGTTTTATGAAACGAGAACACTGCAATACACCGAACGCGAGCTGCGCTCGGCGCAATTGAGCGGCTCGCACCTCCTGCCCTCGGTGTGGAACGCGCGCCTCGAATGGACCGGTTCGTTCACGAACTCCAGGCAGCAAGAGCCTGATCTGCGTTATTTCAGCAATGACTATACCCCTGCGGCAAACACGACGCACTACAACATCAGCGCCTCCAACTATCCACGCCCGGCGCATTATTATCGGGACATGGATGAAGAACAATGGGAAGGCAATCTGAATATCACCGTGCCGTTCAAGCAATGGCAGGGCTTTGCCAGCAGCTTCAAATTCGGCGGCCTGGTGAGCGGCAAAGACCGTCTCTTCCGCGAACGGCGTTACGAATTTCATCAAACTTCCCTCGCGCGTTATAACGGCAATCCGCAACAGTTTTTTTCCTCGCAGTTTCTGGGCATCGTTGACAGCACCGGCGGACGCTATCGCTTCGGCAACTACATCGTCGATGCCAGTGAATCTTCCAACAATTACGACGGCAACCAGGATATTCGAGCATTTTTCGGTATGGTCGACCTGCCTTTGCTGCCGGCGCTGCGTTTCATCGGCGGCGTGCGTTATGAAGAGACGGATATTTTAGTCGCCAGCCAGAATCCTGTCAAAGAAAAAGGCGATTTGAAAAACGAAGACGTGCTGCCCTCGCTCAATTTTGTTTATCAATTGAGCTCGACCATGAATTTGCGCGCGGCTTATGGCAAAACTCTCGCGCGCCCGACCTTCCGCGAGCTGGCGCCTTTTGCTTCGTTCGACTTCGTCGGCGATTTCGTCTTCATCGGCAATCCGGCTTTGAAACGCACGCTGGTTGACAATTACGACCTGCGCTGGGAATGGTTCTCGCGCCCCGGCGAAATTTACGCGGTGAGCGGTTTTTATAAACGTTTTGAAAATCCAATCGAGCGTGCGATCGTTTCCAACAACAATGAAGGCCAGTTTCAAAACGTGGATGAAGCGATCGTCTATGGTGCAGAGTTCGAAGCACGCAAGCGCCTCGACATCATCAGTCCACGGCTGGCTAATTTTCAAGTCGGCGGCAATTTCTCGCTGATTCATTCCGAGGTTGACATTCCCGCGGTAGAATTGGCCACGATTCGTGATCTCGATCCCAATGCCAGCGGCAAGCGCGAGCTGCAAGGCCAATCTCCCTATATTTTGAATTTGGATTTCGGTTATGACAATCTGAAAACCGGAACGGCGGTGAGCTTGTTCTACAACATCTTTGGCGAGCGTTTATCGGAAGTGAGCCTGGGCGGCACGCCGAATATTTATGAGCAGCCGCGCGGCTTGCTGGATTTGACTTTGTCCCAACGTGTATGGCAAACCATCACGGTAAAGGTGAGCGCGAAGAATCTGCTGAACAGCGATATTCGCAAAGTGCACCACTACAAAGGTGCTGATTACATTTCGCGCGAGCACAAGCTCGGCCGCACACTCTCTTTGAGCTTGACGTATAATGTGAACTAAGATCTCGTTATTTATTTCGCAAGATTTGATCGCGGCTGGCCAGTTCTTTAAATCCGATTTACGCTTATAACTGTTCACTACCTTTAACCTTTTTAGGGAGGTGTTGCATGTGTCGTCGCATTATGCTACTGTTGCTGTTGTTGCCGATTTTGGCTCTGGCACAGAATCGTCCGATCGTAAACGTTTTTGACGCGGACATCGGCCCCGGCCAAAACGTGACGTGGACTGCGAACAATATTTACGTTTTAAACGGATTCGTCTTTGTCGAAGATGGGGCCACATTGAACATTGAAGCCGGTACGGTGATCAAAGGCAAGCCGGGCCAGGGCGAGAATGCGAGCGCGCTCATCATCGCGCGCGGCGCCAAAATCTTCGCCAACGGCACCCCAACCAATCCGATCATTTTCACAGCAG
>JAKEEU010000257.1 GCA_022616415.1 Candidatus Zhuqueibacterota bacterium
CGGCAACGGCAACTTTCACATTTTCCCGCTCATGGATTTGAAAAGCGAAGAGGCACATCGCGTCATTCTCGAACTAACACCCAAGGTATACGAGCTTGTCGCAAAATACGGCGGCTCGACGACCGGCGAGCACAATGACGGCATCATACGCACACCGTATCTAAAAACGATGTTCAGCCCGAAAATGCTCGAACTTTTCGCGGAAGTGAAAAACATTTTTGATCCGTTGAACATTCTCAATCCGGGCAAAAAAGTAGGTGGTACAGAAGCCGACATCGAGAAATTTATGATACAGTCCAAATGAATATGAACATCGTCGCGATTTCGGGGAGTTTGCGGAAAGGATCGTACAACACCGCGCTTTTGCGCGCGGCGCAGAAACTGGCGCCGGAGTTGAACATCGAGATTCTCGATATCAGCACCTTGCCCATCTACAACCAAGACGTGGAAGCAGCGAATTACCCTGCCGAAGCGAAAGCGTTGCGTGAGAAAATCGCATCAGCCGACGGCGTCCTTATCGCGACACCCGAATTCAACCGTACGCCGCCTGGCCCCTTGAAAAATTTCCTCGATTGGTCGTCGCGCCCCGAGAGCGAGCCGTTGCCGTGGGAGGGGAAGCCCGTCGGTGTGCTCGGCGCCTCCAGCAGCGCGCGCGGTGCCTCCTTCGCCCAATACGACATCCGCCGCATTATGAGCTACTTCAACGCCCACCCGATGGGGACAGCCGGAATTCTATCTCGGCCTTGCGGCCGAAAAATTCGACGCCGACCTGAGCTTGACCGATCAAAAATCAATCGAGGTCCTCAAAAAGTTCCTTCTGACATTTACGGCTCACGTCGAGAACGGACGAAAAGCATAAGGACAATCAAAAACGCAAAGAGCGAGAATGCCATCAGCGGGTAGGTGATGTAGCCGAACTCGAAAAGGAAGCGTTGCGCGCACGAAACGCCGGTCGCGGGGCATGGAATTGAGTTCGGAAATATTTGCAGGAGGTGATGATAAAGAGAGATGCCTGCGCCGATACTTGAAAGTGCGATTGAAAAATCAATCGCGGCGTTCGCATACCGCTCGCGCCAGAGCGCCATCCCAAAG
>JAKEEU010000258.1 GCA_022616415.1 Candidatus Zhuqueibacterota bacterium
ACTCGGAGCATGAAATACTTTAATTTGGCCTGCGAAAAAGCCTTGAAAATAGGCCTTTTTATTGATTCTCGGATTAAACTTCATCATGCTCCGAGTAGTAAATGGGTAATCAAATTCCTTGTGAATTCTTCGAAATAGCCGATATGCTCGTCGTAGGTTTTGATATTTGCAAACCCACCGCGCAGTACACTCTTCCAGCGATTATGGGTAATCTTCTCATACTTGCGTTGCCATTCATCACTGAACGAAGGCTTTAGTGAGTTAAGTCGTTTTCCAGTATTCTCTGATAATCGCGACAGTTCGTCTGCTCTCAGCAATTCCTGCTGAGCTAAGTCCCTAGCGCTGAGAATTCCGTTGAGTATTTCACTCAATGCTGCAACCAATTCATCTTGGGTCATGATTTTTAAAACTGAGTTAGTTCAATGTTGATGTAACAGCATGCAGATTTCTAATAGATGAGAGCGCTCTCTTGCCATCCTCATTATGGAAATCTTCAAGGCCAAGACTAATGTTTTTTGTCCTTAGGAGGATGAGGATCATTCGCTGGCGAAACTGTATCACTGTCTCTGATCTTACCGTCCAAGCCATGAATTCTTACCTCGCCGCCACCAGAATTTGCTGAAAATTGTTTAGCGATCTTTTCCGCTTCTAGCTGGTTAGCAAAATCACTAACGCGATCCGCGCCTTCCTTTTTAATTCGCCATTGTCCAGTCTCTTTGTCTTTTGACACGTGATAGTTTGACATAGCTTACTCCTCAAAGTTAGGGATAGACGAAATTACAACGCCCTGTATTAACAAGTCAGAGGTCGTTATTATCGGCTTGTATGATTCGTTTGATGATTTTGGCTTAAGTAAGATGACATTCTTATCACGACGAAACTCCTTTATCGTAGCCTCTCCATCTACCAGAGCCACAACATAATCACCGTTGTTAGCAGTCGATTGTTGTCTCACGAGCAAGAGATTCCCGTCCTGAATACCGGCAAGATCCATCGAATTTCCGCTAGCGCGAAGGAGAAAATAGTTGTGCGGTGGCCGAGCCAACTTTTCTGATACTCGGATTTTGGCTTCGATATTTTCTTCTGATAGCACTGGGGTACCGCAAGGTGCTTTTCCGACGAGCGGTACCTGCACGGTACGTTCACCTTCTTGTTCAATTTCCATATTTTCAACCACCTGCAATCGTCTATCTTTTCTGCGCTTTACAAACCCTTTATTAATGAGATTCTCGATAATGACCGCTGCTGAATTCGGAGAAGAGTATCCGAGTTCCTGCATTACTTCTCTGACGGAGGGCGACCGCCTCTGATGAAAAAGGCAATTTCTAATATAACGAAACGCCTGCAATTGCTTTTCATTCAATATTTCCATATAGAACACAATGTACTACATCGTTCTAAAAAAGTCAAGGAAAATATTAGGCTAATTTCGACTTTCAACCCCAATGTGCTGTCGCTGGCGATGCCTCAGGCCGAGTGCATTTTTTGAGTTTGGAGGGGTTGTAGGTGTGAAAAGTGAAAACGCAAATCAGAAATGGAAAATCCTCCTCACATTTTTATCAGCGATTCTTCCCAAGACCGCAGCCTCGTTGAAAAAAGCCATCCTACGGACGCAGTCTTGCCCTGGAAGCAGTCGGATTCAACGTTTGGCGTGAGCAAACGCGTTTGGAAACCCATACGGGCGCAGCCGGCTGGTCGCGGGAAATTGCTTTCGCCCTGGCGGATTGCGACGTTGTCTGTTTGATGTGGAGCCAACACGCCGCCCGAGAAAGGCAAAAAAAGATAAAAAGAGAAAACGGAAAAGGTGCAAACGGTGAAAGGACGGAGAGTGCTGTTAAGAAGAGCAAAAGGCGCTTTTATTTATCGTATGCGCACGCGGTCGTTATAGAGGATGACTAATTTATCTTGTAATTCTTCTTCGTTGGTCGTTTGTAAAAATTGCGCAAGGCGTGTGGAAACCCATTGCCAGCGTTGCGGGTGGAGTTTCAAACGGATGACGCCAGGATGGTGATCGGGCAAGGGTAATTCTTGATAATCACCAATGCCTTCATCGAAGGCAATAAGCGTGCGCCCGTCTGCCAGAGCCGTGTTGAACACGAACTCGTCTTCCGTCGTTGCAAGCCCAATTTCAGAGGTATGAATAATATCATACCCTGATTTTCTGAGCGCAAGAACGGCGCGAAAACGAACATTTTGGTCAGCCAAGAATTTCATCATGCCATGGCAGATTCAGTTGCCGGCGCGGGATACCACTCTTTTTCTTGGACAACGTCATTCGCAAAGGCAACGCAAGCCAAAACATCTTCAGTCGTGATGCCTGGAAAATCTTGGAGTATTTCCGACATCGGCAAGCCTTCGGCAATCGCCGCCAAAATGTTGGTCACCATAATACGCGTACCTTTGATGCAAGGCTCGCCATGACAAACCTTCGGATTGATCGAGATACGTTCGTGCAAGTCCATTTTCACTAACCCTGAAAAGTGATGGTGAAATTCATCTATAAATCGTATTTTATCGAATATACGAAAGTTCACTTTGAAATGCAAGACAAGCACTCAAGGCGTCATGAAAAAGAAACGGTGCGGGAGATTGCTTTCGCCCTGGCGGATTGCGGCGTTGTCTGTTTGAGGTGGAGCCAACACGCCGCCACTTCAAAATGGGCTGCGCCCGTCAAGCACGAATGATCCGCAAGCGGCTCAAATTTATCATGTATTTTAGCAATTGTTTACAGCGTCTGAATCAGCGCTTCAATTTCACGGATCAAAGCCGGCAAATTTGGTTCTTCGAAACTCAGGATCGTGGCGGGGATGCGATGATGTTTGATGTCAGGCGAGATATGCTTGTGATGTGGGAAGGTCGAGGCAAGGGAAGGATCATTTGGGTGCGGCCAGCAATCATACCAGTAAAGTTTTTCCGTACCGTGATAGACTTCGTAGCCATAGTCCTCAATGCGTCGCGTCAAGAAATCGACCGTCTCGAAAACATGCAGCACCACATCTTGATCAAAATAGATGGTGCCAATGACTTGCGCCGAAGTCGGGCTTCTGCGTTTGACAATTAAAGTGGAAGCTCGGATGCTCTCAAACTGAGCTCGAAGGGAATAAACGAAATTTTCATACTCGGGCAGAGTGAGCATTATGCTGCCGCCCTCTCGGTTTTGAAGAAATCAGCCTTGATGGGTTGGGTAAGTTTCAGAAGCGGGGAGGGCGACTTGAGCAGTTCCAGATAATGCTCCCGACGGTTCAACCAAAGCTTATAAAGCCCCAGCCATTCGTGCAACTCAAAGGCCTCTTCAATTATGCCGGCCAGAACCAGCTTGTAGAACTCTGAAGATTTAATGCTGTATTTCCACTCAAACTTTTCCATGTGCCGTTCGAGCTCGTTCATTTCACGAACCACTTCATCAAGCGTCATTTCCATGGCAAGCCTCATCACAAAAGTTGTTCATGTTTGATGTTTCTTTGTTTTAAAAATAAGAAAATCCTTGCAGATTGTCAATGATTTCTTCAGGTGCGAAAGATTTATATAAGCCATGAAAAAGCTTAGCCCATACGGGCGTCGCCGGCTGGTCGCGGGAAATTGCTTTCGCCCTGGCGGATTGCGGTGTTGTCGGTTTGAGGTGGAGCCGACACGCCGCCGCTTCAAAATGGGCTGCGCCCAAGGGTCAAGCACGTGGTGCGTGCGATTGGAGTCTGCAGCGGGCGTCCAACTTTCAAGTATACACGCATCGAAATAACAGGCACTCTTGAACGCTTGGCAGCGGGCGAAAGTCTTGACGAAATTGTCGAAGGTTATCGTGGCCGCGTCTCTCGGGAAGCCATCATCGAAGCAGCGAACTTGGTTAATAAGCAATGAAAAGGATTTTTGGCACAAGATTGTTGTAGATAATCGATATGGTGTGATTTGCTTTGCCTGGCCAGACTCACGCGTTCGTGAAATTCCGCCGTCGTTGAGGTTGTTGCTTCGTCGTTCCGAATTCAAAACAAAGGCTAAACGAATGGGCAAAGTTATTCGAGTTGCAGATGAGAAAATAAATTACTACACACTCATGGATAGGCGAATTAAAACGATCGGTAAATGACCTTCTCACAGAAATACAAAATTCTCCTCACATTTTTTCATCAGCTATTCTTCCCAAGACCGCAGCCTCGTTGAAAAAATCCATCCTCGTAGACGCAGTCTTGCCTTGTAAGCAGCCGAGTCCAACGTCTGGCGTGAGCAAACGCGCTTAGAAATCAAGACGGGCGTAGCCGGCTGGTCGCGGGATATTGCTTTCGCCCTGGCGGATTGCGGCATTGTCTGTTGAAAAAAACATTTGCAATTATCCGCTGGGCTTCGTAATTTTTGAAAATATGAGATAGGAAAATTCAATGACGAAGACAAACTCCCCAAAAGCCAAATCCTTTTCAATCTCTGCTTATGTCGAGCAGGCGCTGAAACTGGCGGAGTACGAAAAGGATGAGAATGGCGTGGTCGTGGCGCACGTGCCAAATGCTGCGGGTTTTTTTTCGCAGGGTGAAAATTTCGAGGAAGCGCGGGTGAATCTCAGAGATGCTATCGAAGGCAATCTCGTCATCGCCTTGCAGTTCGGATTTGATATTCCGCCAATTGCCGGCGTCGATATAAAGGAAATTGATTATGCCGAAGCTGACGCCCCTCAAAGCCAATGAGGTCATGCGCAAACTACGGACTTTGGGTTTTGAGGGTCCCATACCAGGTGGCCGGCACGTTCACATGATTCATCGCGCCAAGAGAAAAGTCATCCCCATTCCCACGCACGGCAATAAAGATATTGGCGTTGGCTTGTTGCGCAAAATCATTCGTGACGCCGAAGTTTCCGTGGAAGAATGGCAAGAGCTATAGTCCGCGACAGTCTTTTTTAGATGTACCTCAAGTCGTCACACGACCATTCTCCCTTAGCCGTTGCAAGACTTGCTCCCAAGGCAGACAAACAACTTCGCCTTTGTCTATCTTCTCGATCCTGCGCTGAACTTCTTGTTGCCAGGCGACTTCAACGTCCCAATCTACTTCCGTGTCCAGGCTCGAGATCGAACGTTCTGCAATAATCGCCCGATCTTTGGGAGGCATACGTAAAGCTTGTGCGACTATGCTTTCAATGACAGTACTCATTGTTTGGCTCCTTTTTAGAATCGAAAGAAAGAGAAGACGAATTTTAATTCGCGGCTAGGCTGGTTTCAAGCAGATGCTGGGCTTCCTGCGTGATCGAACGTTTGTTTTTCTGGGCTCGAGCAGCAAGCGCGTTTTGTAAAGTTGGTTGCAAGCGAATCAAAATTTTGCCAGCACGTCCTTGGGTTTGGCGGGCTTTGCGCACCGCCTGCATATTGAAGATGTGCTCACCGCAGAAGCCACAAACTTCTACTTCAAGCTGGGGAACGACAAATTCTCTGCCGTTCTCGTCTTTGAGCTTATAATCCAGCTTTTCAATATGTGTTGTGCCTTGCCCGCACATGGGGCAAAGCTCTCCAGAAGACCTTTTACGTTTCATGATCTATCGTCGTGAAAGGTTATACTCCTCTCCAGAACTCTTTTTGCGAATTTTACCACAACAATACATAAGATCAAACAAAATATAATAAGAATCCAAATGGAAAGCAACGAAATGTTTTTCCCCTTGCATCTCGCTGTTTGATTTTGTAAAATTTCTCATGTCTTATCAAGCTTATCTTGCCATTGTCGCCGGCGGCGTCTCATGCCGAAAACATTTTTTGAGGATGGAAAGGTCATGATAAAAACCGTCTTCCTCACGATTTTGTTTTGCTTCTACGCGCACTCCAACACGTACACCCAACACCCCTCGCCCCGTTCGACTTCGGACTCCCCGACCGCCGGCAGGCCTTTGATTCGCAACTACGATCCGACCGAATACGGCGCGGCGTTTAATTATTGGGCCATTGCCCAGGATCAGCGCGGCGTCATGTATTTTGGCAATTGGAACGGCATTCTCGAATACGACGGCGTTTCGTGGCGTTTGATTTCCACGCCCAACAAGTCCGGCGTACGATCGTTGGCTATCGATGCGAACTACCGCATTTATGTTGGCGCCGTCGGCGATCTCGGTTATCTCGCGCCGGATGCCGTTGGCGACATGCAATTCGTTTCTCTGCTCGACCACGTCCCGCCGGAAAATCGCGAGTTTAATGAAGTGTGGTATTCTTATGCCACCTCGCAAGGCGTCTATTTTCGCACGGATAAAATCCTGTTGCGCTGGGCGAATCAACGCATGCAAACCTGGAAACCGGCCACCTCGTTTTCAGGCTTGTTCGTGGTTCGCGATCGCATTTACATTCAGCAGTGGGGACTCGGACTGCTCGAGCTGGCCGAAGATTCTTTGCGATTGGCGCGCGGCGGGGCGCGATTTGCGGATGCGCGCATTTATCTCATGCTGCCTTATGCCGAGGTAAAAATCCTGATTGGCACACGCGAGCAGGGCTTGTTGTTGTACAATGGCATTTCCTTTCAGATTTTTCAAACCGATCCCGCGACGGCGGCATTCCTGCGCGAAAATCAACTCTCTCACGGCGCGATTTTGCCGGAGCATACCCCGACGCGCGTAGCTTTTGCATTAGCGACATCACGAGGCGGTGTCGCGATCATTGACCAGCATGGGCAGCTTCTCCGGATTTTGGACAAAGCCGCCGGTCTGCAAGACCATGATGTCAATTTTATTTTTCCCGATCGTCAGGGCGCGATCTGGTTGGCGCAAGGTCGCCGTATCGCGCGTGTTGAAATCGTTTCACCACTATCGTTTTACGGTGAGCCGGCAGGCATCAAAGATTTTGTGGCGTCCATTCTCCGGCATCGCGGCACCCTGTATGTGGCGACCGGCCTCGGCGTTTTCTATTTGCCCACGCGGCCCCGCAAAACAAATTCGCAACTTGCATCGCTGCCGGAGCAGGCGCCAGAATTTCGGCCCGTCGCCGGAATTTCGGCACAGTGTTGGTCACTTGTCTCTGCCGGCAAAGTCTTGCTCGCGGCGACCAATGACGGCGTTTACCAAATTGACGGCGAGCGGGCCATCTTCGTCAAAAAATCCATCGGTGATTCGTTTTTTTCAATGTTTCTCCGCCGCTCCAAACAAGATTCCAATCGCGTTTACGTTGGACTGCGAGATGGCCTCGCCTCTTTGCGATATGATCCCGCGACTTTGAAATGGATCGACGAGGGACGCATCCGTGGCATTCACGAGCCGATTTGGAGCATCGTTGAGAGCGAAGACGGCAAGCTTTGGCTGGGAACAGAAGCGCAAGGCGTTTTGCGGGTAATTTTCTCAGATGGAATTTCCAATAAAACTCGATGGAACGAAAATCTGCAAGTCGAACGTTTTGACTTCCAGCATGGCTTGCCGAAAGGCTGGGTCGGGGTTAATGCCGTTCGTAGTCGGACAATTTTTACCAGCGACAAGGGTCTCTTTCGTTTCGACAACAAGACGAATAAATTTTTTCCGGATTCGACCTACGGCAGTATGTTTGCCGATGGCTCTCGCGATGTTGAAGTCGTGACCGAAGATCACCAGGGCAACGTCTGGTTAGGATCGGAAGAAGCCGCCGAAATCAATCGCGCGTTGCGGCAGCCGGACGGATCTTATTTGCCGGAAAAAGGCTCCCCTCTCCAACTTGCCAAGGCGGCGATATGGACGATTTATCCTGAAAATGATCCCAATGATAACGGTACTGGTTCTGTGATTTGGTTTGGGGGCCCGGATGGTCTCGTGCGATACGATGCCAATATTCCAAAGCGCGAGACGGTGGATTATCCGGCTCTTATCCGCCGCGTCACCATCCCGCGCGAGGCAGACGATGATTCGATCATCTTCGCCGGTACCGGAGCAACGTATCCTACTAACGAGCAATCCGAAGTTTTGCGCCCTACGCCCTTCGCTCCACGCCCTTCGCTTTCCTATTCCCACAACGCCCTGCGTTTTGAATGCGCCGCGCCCAGCTTTGACGAAGAATCGGCCAACCAATTTCAATATTTTTTGGAAGGCTTCGATCGAGGCTGGTCGGCATGGAGCAAGTCACCCAAAAGAGATTACACCAACCTTTCTGAGGGAGAGTATCGTTTCCGCGTGCGCGCAAAAAATGTTTATCAGCATGAGAGTCGTGAAGCCATATATGCCTTTAAAATTTTGCCGCCGTGGTATCGCACGTGGTGGGCGTATGTTTTTTATGCGCTCATCGTGGCAGCGGGCGTGCTCGGCATCCGGCGTTATGACATGCACCGGCAAAGACAGAAAGCGGAAAATCAGCGCCGCGCCCAAGAGCTGGAAGAAGCGCGCCAATTGCAGCTTTCCATGCTGCCGCAAACGATTCCGCAATTGCCTGATCTCGAGCTCGCGGTCTATATGAAACCCGCCACCGAGGTCGGCGGTGATTATTACGATTTTCACCTAAGAGAAGATGGCGCTTTGACGGTGGTTCTTGGCGACGCGACCGGGCACGGACTCAAAGCTGGAACGATGGTCACGGCGATGAAAAGCTTGTTCATGACGCTGGGGCACGAGCCTGATCTTACCGAAATTTTTCAGCAATCGAATCAGGCGCTCAAACGCATGAATCTGCGGCAGATTTACATGACGTTGTTGCTGGTACGAATCAACGGCCCGCATCTTTCCATTTGCGGCGCGGGAATGCCGCCGGTTTTGATTCATCGCGCCGCGACGCAACAAGTGGAAGAAATCGACCTCAAAGGCATGCCGTTGGGATGCGTACCGGAATTTCCTTATGAACAGCAGGAGTTGGAGATCGCACCTGGAGATGTGATCATCTTGATGAGTGACGGCTTTGCCGAGCGCTTCAATTTCCGCGGCGAAATTTTGGGTTACGAGCAGGCGAAAAAAGTGTTGGCCGCAGCCGCGCCGCGATCGGCGGATGAGATCATTCAGCGTTTCGTGCAAGCCGGCGAAGCCTGGGCCGACGGCAGCCTGCAGAATGATGACACGACGTTTGTGGTGGTGAAAGTAAAGTCAAAGTAAGCCATGTCCAAAAACATCGAACCCATCAAATTGCCTCCCAAGGGTCTAGCCATTTTAGCGGTCGTCGGGCCGGCCTTTGTATGGTGCGCGGAGTACATCGGTTCCGGCGAAGTGATCTTGGCAACGCGCACGGGCGCGATTTTAGGGACGGGGGTGATGTGGGCAATCGTAGCGGGAATCGTGCTGAAATATTGGATCGGCATGAGCGGCGCGCGTTATACCGTGTGTACCGGCGAAGGCATGATCGACATGTTCAGCCGCATGCCGGGGCCGAAAAATTGGACGGTCTGGATCGTCTTGATCGCGCAATTCGCCAGCGCGGCGATCTCCATTGGCTCATTAGCCGCGGCTGCCGGTGTTTTCGTGAACAGCCTCGTGCCCATCTCAAGATATTTCGGCGGATGGCTGGTGACGATTTTTGCCGTAGCGGTGGTGTGGGCCGGCGTTTTCGATCTCTTGAAAATGGTGATGAGCTTCTTTGTGATCATCATCGTTTTGGGAGTTGTTGCCGTCGCCTTCAGTGTGTTCCCCAATCTCTCGGCGTTGGTGCAGAGCTTCAGCATGCAAGTGCCCGGCGTTCCGGAATGGGCGCTAGCCTCGGGTGTTACCGCAAATCCTTGGCGGGAAATATTGCCGCTGATCGGTTGGAGCGCCGGCGGATTTGCCAGCCAGGTGTGGTATACTTATTGGGTGATGGGCGCGGGCTACGGCGCGACCGCGGGCCGAAATTATGGCCAACCGGCTGATCTCACGGCGCTGCAAAGCTTGACGCGCACGAGCGCGGAAAACATCAAAGGCTGGTGCCGTGTGGTTTACGCCGACGCCACCGTCGCGATGCTCATTGGCAACGTCGTCACGGTGAGCTTCCTGATCGCCGGCGCGGGCATCCTGCGGCCCAATCAACTGGCGCCGGAAGGGGAAGCGGTGGCGTTGACGCTCTCCAAAATTTTTTCTTCGCGATGGGGCGAGCTGGGTGGTTTTTTGTTTTTGCTTTCCGGCGCCGCGGCGTTGATCAGCACACAAATCGGGCAACTGGCGGGATGGCCGCGCCTGCTGGCCGATGCCTTTCGCATTTGCATTCCGGCGTTTCAGAAAAAATTTGCCTGGAAAACGCAATACCGCCTCTTCCTGCTTTTCTTTCTCTGCACCAACATGATTCTAGTTTATAGCTTCGGCCTCAAGCCCGTTTTCATGGTCAAGCTCGGCGCTCTTCTGGATGGCTTGCTTTTAACTCCGCTGCAAGCGCTTTGCCTCATCATCGGCCTTTATGTCGTCATGCCCAAGCTGCTTTCGCCGGAAGCCCGTGAAATTCTCCGGCCACATTGGATTTTTGCGGTGGGATTGTTTATCGCGTTTATCGTCTTCGGATATTTTTGCATGGTGCAGATGCCGTTTGTTTTTTGAGTGGACAGCTTTCTATTGCAAAACCAGGAGAAATTCTGCATATTGAAATATGAACGCATTCTGTACTTACTGTTCCGCCTTGAAGAGCATGGCGCCCGGTAACATTCCGGCCATTAAGCGTTACCAAAGCTTGCGGATCCGGAAGGTTTGCCAAGCAGCAACAGAGCTTGGTTTGGAGTTCTACATTCTCTCTGGCGAGTTTGGCTTGATCTCACCGCACCAGCCTATTCCATTTTACGATCATCTCCTGCGTCCGGAGGAAGTGCTGGTGATGGTGGAGCGCGTGGCCAAACAGCTTCACGAGTATGGCGTGGCCGGTCTGGTGTACTTTACGCAACCGTTGACGAGCAGCCGAGAATTGCTGCCTTATTATGAGGTGATCAAAAGTGCTTGCCTGCGAGCGGCATTGCCGTTTTTTGTTGTGGAAGTTACGAATGAGGCGATGACCGCATAACACTTCACGAGCAATAATCTACTTGAACAGATCATTCCGGAGAATTGAACAAAATGAAGAACATCCTGTTTCGATTCATTATCACCGCAACCATTATCGGCCTCGCCCACCAAGCCTGGGCGCAACACCCGAAAGAGGCCGTCTGCGCCGTTTGTCGCGTGCACGAGGGAACAACCGAGCCGGAGAAAGTTGTGGCCTTTGGCGAGCATCAAGGTGCGACGCATTATTTTTGTTCCAAGAAATGCAAGGAGACCTTCGATAGTGACCCCGAGGCGTATCTGCCGCCGGTGTTGCCGCGCCCGGCGCCTAATTTTACTCTTCCCAATTTAGCCGGCGAAAAAGTCTCGCTGGAGAATTTTCGCGGCAAAGCCGTGCTGCTCGACTTTTGGGCGACGTGGTGCAAGCCGTGCGTGAAAAGCATGCCGGCGCTGCAAAAGCTGCACGACCGGTTTGCTTCCAAAAATTTCACCGTGTTGGGCATTTCCACCGATGAAGATGCCAAGAAAAAAGTCGAACCGTTTATCAAAAAGCATAAAATCGCCTACCCCATTCTTTTGGACGCTGAAGAGAAGCCGGCATGGGCGACTTACAAAGTTAAAGTGATTCCGATGATGTTTTTGGTCGATCCGCAAGGGCAGATTGTCCGGCAATGGGTAGGCGAAGCGGATATGAAAGAAGTTGAAAATGCGATTGCGGGCATGGTTGAAAAAAGTGAGTGGGATTGAAAGGCGGTGAAAAAAAGATTCGCTATTTGCCGGTTGGCAAGAAGATCAAAATTCCGCAATATCGCCGGATTGGGAAATGAGCCATCGGGTTTAAAAATCCAATCGTTCCCTCAACACCTTGATACGCCGGCGAATATCGCTTTGATTTTTGCCGCGCCATTTGCAAAACGCCAACTCGATGTAAGCACGTTGCAGTTGCTTGAGCGTCCACCATGCGAAAACGCCGTGGGTCCACAAAATTCGCCGGCGCGCGTGGAAACGTCCCCACGCGGTGAGCATCATGGCGGGAGAAAGATAGGGATGGTTTGCTTCCAGCTCATTGCCCAGTTCCGTGGCGATCACTCGCGCTTCTTTGCGCAAGGATAAGGTTGTCGCGATGATGACGCCGATCACAAACGGCCCGTTGATGAGCGCGACGCGGGGCAGGAAATCCCAAGCACTGAGCTGCGCAATAGCAGGATTGAGAATGACTTGCAACGCACGGCTATTCCACAATGCGTGGGCAAAGATGGCGGTGGCCAGGCCCAATATTGGTAGCGCAATTTGCAGCCATCGCCGCGAGGTTTGCCGGCTCAACCCGAAGCCGAGTCCGGTGATCGCCGTGTAGGTCGCGTGTCCGGCCAAACCGAGCAACACGACGCGCAAGGTGAATTGAAAGGTCTGCATTTGTTGGCCGATGCCGAGAGCAGGGTCATATCGAAAAAAATAACTCGCGTTCTCGGCCGTTGCGAAGCCGAGTCCCACCATGGCGCCGTAGATGATTCCATCCAGCGCCTCATCAAACTCGCTGGCGGCGTATCGAAAGATCAAAAACAGAATAGCGCCCTTCGTCAACTCTTCCGTGAACGGTGCGACCGTGCCGGGTTCCACGCCGATTAGACGAGGCGCAATGCTATTGAGCAGTCCGGCAATTGCCGCGCTAACGACGGCCCCCCAAAGCAAGCCGACCAGCAGCATGTGCCAAGGCTCCTTCTCGTTGCGATCGATCCACGCCACGATCCAGGCGTACACAAATCCCGCCAACACGGCGGTTGTCCACGCCGTCGCGAGCCGCTTAGACTGCTGGGAATTGACGGCGAACAGAAGCTGTATGGCCAAATCAATAATCGTAATCAGCAAAGCCCCGGCGACGAAACCTTGGATACGGAAGACGTTTTTCTCATAGCCCTCGTAACGGCCCGCCGCGATGATTTGCCAGGTGGTTTGGAGAGATTGATTGATGAAAGCGTGGAGCGAGGACAGCATCGATGCAGCTCGGTTTAATTTTAGAGAGGTGTTTTCAAAATATCGTGAGGGCCGATGCGCCGGAGGAGATATTGATCACCCTCAATTTGAAACGTAAAACGAAAGTCTTTTGTTACGCGGGCTTCAAAGACTCCCTGCTCTCCCCATTTACCTTCCATTTTCTTTGTGCGAAGGCTTGGGTGACGCGGGTCTTCAAGCAAACGTTCGAGTTGCTTGTCAGCGCGAAGTTGGAGATTGGGGGATAGTCGCTGATAGTCCCGGACAAAAGGTTTGGTGAAGACGAGCCTCATACGCGAGCCGTCTTGAGAGCTTTGAGCGCTTCCTCGAGGCTATCAAACGGCCCGATAACCTCGCCCCGGGCAATGGCCTCACTTGCTTCTTCTTCCATGTGATCCCAGAGGCGCTCATTTATGGCATTGCGGCGCTTTTTATTCAGTTTCACCCTTTCCGGAATGAAGAAAATGCCGCCATCCACATCACGAACATCCAGGAGATCACCATCTTCCAAACGATACTTGCTGAGAATAGCAGCCGGTAACTTCACTTGTCCGCCGGAACGCACCTTAATTTTGGGCACGACAATCCTCCACTGATTAAAAATGATTCTGTCTAGATAAATTAACACAACTTTACGAGAAAAACAAGCCCTTCTTGCTCTGGGATTCCGCCCCGATCATTTTGAGTATAGAAGTTACTACCTGATCAATTCCCGCGCACTTTGTAATTTGGCGCTTCGTGGGTGATGATGATATCGTGCGGATGGCTCTCGTGCAAACCGGCGGCAGTGACTTTGATGAAACGGGCTTTCGCTTTCAATTCGGCGATACTCGCGGTGCCGACGTAGCCCATGGCCGAGCGCAAACCGCCGACGATCTGAAAAACGATATCGGAAAGCTTGCCGCGATATGGCACGCGGCCCTCGATGCCCTCCGGCACAAGTTTCCTCAGATTGGTTTCACCTTCCTGAAAATAGCGGTCGCTGCTGCCTTGTTTCATCGCCGCGAGCGAGCCCATGGCGCGGTAAACTTTAAAGCTGCGGCTTTCGAGATAAATCATGTCGCCGGGGCTTTCTTCGGTGCCGGCGAACATGTTGCCCATCATTACCGTATCCGCGCCGGCGGCAATCGCTTTCGCCACGTCGCCGGTTTGCTTGATGCCGCCATCGGCAATGAGTGGGATGCCGTTTTGCTGGCAGGCTTTGGCGCATTCCGTGATCGCGGTAATTTGCGGCACGCCGACTCCCGCTACAACGCGCGTCGTGCAGATCGAGCCGGGGCCGATGCCGACTTTCACCGCGTCCACGCCGGCATCGATGAGGGCCAGCGCGCCTTCTTCGGTCGCCACGTTTCCGGCGATGAGCTGAATGTTTGGAAAAGCTTGACGCAATTGCCGCACGGTTTTGATCACGCCCTGTGAATGGCCGTGCGCCGTGTCCACCACCAGCACATCAACTTCGGCTTGCACTAAAGCAGTGGCGCGTTCCATTGTATCTTTGGCGACGCCGACTGCCGCGCCGGTACGCAAACGGCCGTGCTCATCTTTCGCAGCGTTGGGATGCGTTTTCTTTTTCTGAATATCTTTGACAGTGATCAAGCCTTCGAGCTGGCCTTTCTCGTCAACGATCAAAAGCTTTTCGATACGATGCTTTTGGAGCTTGCGCTCCGCTTCTTCGAGGGTGGTACCGGCCGGAGCGGTGATCAACTTTTCTTTCGTCATCACTTCGTCGATGCGCAAATCGAGGTTGGTCTCGAAACGCATATCGCGGTTGGTCAAAATGCCGACGAGTTTGCCGCCGTTTGCTGCCGACGTCACGATCGGGATGCCGGAGATGCGATAGCGCCGCATCAGCTCCAGCGCGTCGCGGATGGATTTGTCAGGCGTCAGCGTGATCGGGTTGGTGATCATGCCGCTCTCGGAGCGCTTGACTTGATCGACTTCACCAGCTTGCCGCTCGATCGGCATGTTTTTATGAATGATGCCGAGGCCGCCTTCGCGGGCAAGCGCGATGGCCAGGCGCGCTTCGGTCACCGTGTCCATCGCCGCACTGACGAGGGGAATATTTAATTTTATTTGACGCGTCAGTCGCGTCGAAACGTCAACTTCGCGCGGCAGCACGTTGGATTCTTGCGGCAGTAAAAGAACGTCGTCAAACGTCAGGGCTTCGGTGAGGATTTTATTCGTCATGGTTTTTTCTTTGGAAATCAATTGAAGTTAGTTTTGCACGGCTTCAAGCTTGGCAATGCGTTGCTCCAATTTTTTCATGGTGGCGTCTTTGGCGACCATCTCTTTTTTAAGTTCTACGATTTCATTTTCCAACCGTTCCAACCTTGTAGGCGATTCACCGACCGGCCCGGGATAAGATCCGGATTCAGCGTAGACTTTGAGCCACGCTTGCAATTTTTTCATTTCGTTTAGCGATTCTTCCATGGAATAATTTGCCTTGCTCTCATTGGTCCCGGACTGCTCTTCTCGTATTGCATCCGAACTCATCGCTTCGCTGCGAGCATCGTTGGTCGGGGCAATACTTGGTGATTCTTTTAATTTTTCGACAAACGTTTTTCTCCAAGCTCTGAGTTCTGCCAACGGATCATCGATTTTTTCATCGGGAATAGGCATGCTTGACCTCCATAAGTTATTTTTCTCTCTCGGGCGTCGAACCCGATATGCCCGGATTAATCATTATTCTACAGTTCCCCCACTACACTCTCCGCCGCGCGCACCACTTGGCCGGATTCAATAAACCGGCTGGCGATGGCGATATCGTTTGCCAAAATCCGGTCATTAACCAACATCGGCACAACCTGCCGAACCAAATGGCGAACGGCGCCGGTGGCCGGGCCGGGTTGCAGCGGCGCGCGCAAATCCAGCGCCTGGCAAGCCGCAAGCAGCTCGATGGCCAACACTTGCGTGGCGTTGCGCCCGGCGTTGCGCGCTTTGATCGACGCGCCGGCGCCCATGCTCACATAATCTTCTTTATTTGCGGAAGTCGGAATGGAGTCAACCGAAATCGGATGACTCAACACTTTGTTTTCGGAAACAAGGCTCGCCGCGGCGACTTGCGCGATCATAAAACCCGAATTTAAGCCGGAGTTTTTGACGAGAAAAGCGGGAAGCTCGCTGACCGCAGGATCCATCATCGCGGCGAGGCGCCGCTCGCTGATATTGGCAAGATGGGTGACGAGAATGGCGAGAAAATCACAGGCCGTCGCGATCGGATGTCCGTGAAAATTTCCCCCCGAAAGAATTTCCCCGAAACGGCCACGGCGAGAATCTGATGAAATAGAATTTAGTCGATCTTCGACAAAAACCAATGGATTATCGGTGGCGGCGTTGAGTTCGATGGCAAAAATTTCTCGCAACGATCGCAGTTGATCCCGCACCGTGCCGTGAACTTGCGGCATGCAACGAACCGAATATATATCCTGCACGCGGCTGCATTGCATATGCGAGTCGCGAATGGGGCTGTTAGCCATCAGACGGCGCAAATTGGCAGCAGATTCTCGCTGGCCAGTGTAGCCGCGCGCCGCTTGAATGCGATCATCGAACGCGACGGGTGTACACAAAAGTGCTTCCGCGCTCATGGCGCCTATAACGTCAGCGGCGCGAGCCAGTGTTTCGGCTTGCAAAAAAGTCAGCGCGCCAACCGCGGTCATAAATTGCGTCCCGTTCAGGAGCGCGAGTCCTTCTTTGGCTTCAAGCTCAAGCGCCGGCAATCCAATGGCGCGCAACGCTTCCGCGCCGGAGACGCGCCGGCCTTTCATCTCCGTTTCGCCTTCGCCAATCAGCACCAGCGCTGCATGCGCGAGCGGTGCCAGATCACCGGAAGCGCCGACCGAGCCTTGTTCCGGAATCACCGGCAGAATTTCATTTTGCAGAAGTTTGAGCAAATATTCAACAATGACGGGCCGCGCGCCGGAATAGCCGCTCAACAGCGCGTTGATTTTTAAAGCGAGAAGGGCGCGAGTTTCCGGCGCCGAAAGCGTGGGGCCCATGCCGCAGGCATGGCTTAAAATGAGATTCTTTTGCAGGGTTTTGAGATCTTCGGAAGGAATGCGCACGTCGCTGAGCTTGCCGAAACCGGTGTTCACGCCATAAACGACGCGGCCGGTTCGCAACACGTCTTCGACGACTTTGCGGGAACGCGCCATGCGCTCCAAGGCTTCAGCCGTTGCGTACAAAGCACTCTCGCCTTGGGCTATGCGCGCCAGATTTTCGAGGGTCAGTGAAGTGCCGTCCAATTGCAGCATCATGCGCCTAAAGAATTTGAAATCGGACTTTCGCGGCAAGAAATAATGAGACTAAGTGAAGCTTGGCGCGAAATCCGGCTTCGCTCAAACACGCATGTTACGCAAATTTTGGCAAAGATGCAATGATTTTTTCACTCCTGAAACTGCTCATACAGCTTCAGCACCGCCGGAACGTAGCCGCGTGTTTCTTCCCAAAGCACGCGGTTGTCTCTGCCGCTCGCCAGCCATAACGCCGCGCGTTTCTCGCCGCCGTTGTATGCAGCCAAGCCGCCGTCCAGCTCGTACAACGATATCAACGTCGACAGATAGCGGCAGCCGAGGCGGATGTTGGTGATGGGATCGTACAACATGTCCTGGGGCGTTGTCCACGGAATGCCTTCGTCCGCGGCGAGAAAACCCCCGGTGGTCGGCATGATTTGCATGAGTCCCATCGCGCCGGCATTCGATCGAACGTCCGGGCGCCACGTCAAAGCGCTCTCGTGCGTAATGGTCGCACAGATGAGATCGACGCTCAAATTGGGATACTTGATCGACATTTTATAAATTTCGTCGGCGATTTCGTATTTGTTTCCCGACGGCATGGCGGGATTATACCGCTCGACGAGGGCCATGACTTTTTGAATTTGATACTGCCGCATCGTGTCCACATTCATCACGGCTTTCAACGTGTTGATCGTGCGCTGGAGATCGGCCATTTTCGCCGCGCTTTGGTCCAGGGTGTAAAATCGGAAAGCGAAGCTGACCATCGAAATACCAGTCATCGCTGTCAGCGTTACGAGCAAGACGATTTTGCCTTGGCGTCCCCAGGACGAGCAGGCGGACGCGGCAGGCTTGATCCATGCGTGCGCGATTCGTTCGGACGTGCCGCGCTGCCATTTTTGGTTGCCCGGCTTGTGTTTCGCGGGCGGGCGGGAAGCAACAAAAACTTCCGGCGCCGGTGATCTCCGGCGTGGAGGTTTCGTTTTCAAAAGTTTTTCAAACAACGAAGCAAACGGCCTGCGTTCCATTTTTAAATCTCCCAAGGTGCAGTGCTGAGGTGCAAAAGCGCGTCCCGGCTTTCAGTTGAATGACAACATGATCAATCGAATGGAAAATACCCGCAATTGGCTCGCCTTGCGGGATAAGCGTCTTCGAGGCTTGCGAGGTGAGCCGAAAAAATAATCATCCGCACGATTCATTCACGGAATGAACGCCGTTCGGATTACAATGATTGCAGGTTTGTTAAAATTTTGCGTTATTCGATTAGCTTGGGATCGGGCAGCGTCCGCCAGCCGGTGCGAATGGTGCGCCGGCTTGAAACGCCTTGCGGGTCAGAAGCGAAGTTCCCCTTTTCCCAATCGAGCGCTTCGTAAATCAGCTTGCGGAGATAGCGAATATCGAACGGCTTTTCGATATAGTAACTCAAGCCGCGGCGGGCGAGCTCTTGGCGCAAGTCCTCAGAGCTATGGGCGGTCATGATGATCACTCGTGTGGCCGGATAATTGCGTTGGATGTCGATCAGCAGTGAAAGGCCGTCCAGGCCCGGCATGCGCAAATCCGAAATCACCAAATCCACCCGCTGCGACGCCAAAACGGCGAGCGCGCTATCTCCATTATTGACGCAGAAGACCTCAAAAAGCTTGTCGTATTTTTCAAGGCTCTTGGCAATGCTCCAGGTTAGATCTTCTTCGTCATCCACCACCAAAATGCGTTTTAGGTCCATAGGGTCATATCCTAACCAGTGAAACACTTGGCCTTGAAAATAATTGCAAACGATGTGCCGCGATAAAATGAGTACTGCCAAATTTTTAATTCATAAGCGAATAAAAGGGCTTGATGTAAGAACATGTAAATGTTTAATTTGTCGCCGCACACTTTTTTGAAGTTTTAAACTTGCTGAAGAGCATAAAAAACTAATTGAGATATAGGCAAAATAATGACCAGTGGGATGGTTGATTTTCGGCCATTGCTTTTGTTCAAAACCATGCGGCTCATTATCTAATCAACTTCGATTATTTCAATCATCCATTCTCATAGCGTTGTAGCTTTCGTTATTCGTCAAACCAGCCACCGGTCAGCAGAAACTGATGCTTGGCGCCTTCAAAAGTTTTTGAGAAGTATTTCTACATAATTAAATTTCCTTGCATTTTCCCTCCCCTTTCTGTAAATTTTTATGTTACTTATTGGTTATTTGGTTTTCTCAAAATTTTAACCCAATGCAGGAGTCAAACATGCAGGACACACCTTCACCTCCCGCCGCTATCCCAAAACGCGGACCAACCTCGACCTCTCTCAATAAGCAAACCATAAAGTTCGGGGTGATTGTTAGCACGCTGCTTTTTGCCGCTCATTTCTCTTTCGCCCAAACGACATTCTACGGCACGATGCTGGACAACCAAGGGGTGTTCATGGGCGGAATGGGGCTCGCCGCCATCGGGGGCGAAACATTTTACACCATCAATCTGCGGCCGGAAATTGCCGTGGGCAAATTCGGCTTCGGCCTGGATATTCCCTTGCGCTACAACACGCAAACCGGCCAGATTCGCAGCGAAGATTGGAACGATACTTACGATTATTTTCGGACGATTCGTTACATGCGCTACGGCCGCAAGCAGCGTGACAAGTTTTATACCCGCGCCGGCGCGCTCGATGCGACGCGGCTCGGCCACGGCTTCATCATGAATTACTACAACAACTCGCTGCTTTACGATGAGCGCAAAATCGGTTTGGAGCTGGACACCGATTTCGGCATCGGCGGGTTCGAGCTGATGACGAGCAATTTCGAGCGCCGGGAGATTTTTGGCGGACGCCTTTATTATCGGCCGCTGCAGCTTGTGACCAACACGCCAATCATTAAAAACTTCGCCATCGGCGCCACGTATATTCTCGATGACGATCCGGACGGTTATCGCGGCACCGACGACGGCATTTCGGAATTTGGGTTGGACGCCGAGCTGCCGATCATTCAAACCGAGCTCGCGCGTTTGGCTTTATACGGCGATCTCGCCAAAATCAACGACTTCGGCTCTGGGCAAGCCGCCGGCGTAGATTTCAAGCTGTACGGCATCGGCAACGCTTTTGAGTTTGGCGCGCAATTGGAGCGCCGCTTCCTCGGCAAGAATTTTTTGCCGGCGTATTTCGGGCCGTTTTATGAGCTGGAGCGCAATAACGTCCAAAACGGTGTCCCGAGCTCCAAAAGAGCTATCTTGGCAGCTCAGACGAAAGAAACACGCGGCACCTTCGGCATGCTGTATGGCCAAGTGCTGAATACGCTTCGGCTGGTTGGAACGTACGAGCGGCGCGACGGCATAAAGAACAGCGGCATTTTGCACGTCGAAGCGCTCCTGCCGGAAACCGTTCCGAAGATCGCCTTTCGCGCCATGTACGACGACAAAAATATCGACACCTTCAGCGACGTCTTCGAGATGGACGAAAACTCCGCGGCGCGGATCGGCCTCGGCTACAAGCTGAATCAGTTTTTGATCCTTTATATGGATTATATTTACACTTTCCGTTTCGATGCCAACAAAAACAGCTACGTTGTGCAAAAACGCTTCGAGCCACAACTGGCTCTGGCGGTGACGTTTCCGGTCGGAGGAGGGAGATAAAATTTCTCATCCCCGTCTCGTCTCGTTAAAATCGAGGCGAGACGGAACAGGATGGACATTCTTAGCCAGAAGCGAAATAAAGCTATGTTGTTTTCTATTCAAGGAGACTATGCTATGTCAACTCAATCAATTGAAGAAATCGTGCGACGCATGGCGCGTGAGCATTTTGAAATTGAGGAAGGCATTGAGCGGATTATCTGGTTCAAGAACGGCAAGCAAAATGAGATTCACGTTATTGAAGTAAATCGAAATACAATTCCTGAAGGTGCGATTTTGACTTTCTACCTTAGACCGACGCAAGAAATTCCTGTGCCAATCATACTCGGAGACATCACTCCAGAAGAGTGGGAAAGGGTCAAGCGAGGTTCGATATCCCTTCCGGAAGGTTGGTCACTTAATGATATTGAAATCTTTGAACGAGAAGAGGTTTTACAGCTTTCGGAAGCGCACTAAAGATCGGAGGTAGGATAATGTGGTCTGAAGCTTTCCTCGCGCAAGCCCAATCTGATTGGGAAGTTTATGAACATCTTGAGAAAACAACTTTTCCGCATTGTCACGCTTTGCATTATTTGCAAATGACAAGTGAGAAACTGGCAAAGGCTTATTTGCTTGCAGGCCAAACTAATACGAAAATTGTTCGATCGACACATCATGGTCTGAGCCGTTTTTTCCAGTTAGTTTCTCGAAATAAGGGCTTACAAGAAGAAATGGGGATGACGGCCAAACAACTGAGCGCACACGTTCAACAATTATTGCCTTTAGCACATGATATTGAGAGTTTGGCACCAGCTATTGCTGGAAATAGCCCCAATCCAGAGTATCCATGGGAGGCACCTCAAAGTGTTTTTTATGCACCAGTGACTTATGAGTTTGTGATCAGTAAGGCCTTGCGCGCGCCGCACGGTCTCAATCTTATTAAGCTTATTCGGACTATATTGAAAAAATTTTATGCTTTGCACAAAGCATGATGAACTGCCCTTGCTATACGAACAAAAAAGGATTCTACCTCATGTCCCACTTCCCCACCATAAATTTCCGTGACCAGCGCCTCGCGCCAATTTGGGAAAAAGTACAGGCCGGTGAGCGGCTGTCGTTGGAAGACGGCGTCACGATGTTCGAGACAAACGATCTCATCTCGCTCGGCAAAATGGCGCACGCGGTGCAGCGCGCCAAGAGCGGCGACGTGGTGTATTTCGTCGTCAACCGGCAGGTGAATCCCACCAACATCTGCGTGCTGTCGTGCAAATTTTGCGACTTTGCTGTGAAAGCCAAAGACGCGGATGCCTACGAAATGACGATGCAAGAAATTCTCGGCAAGCTCAATCACGAGTTGCACGAGGTGCATATCGTCGGCGGCTTGCATCCGGATTGGCCGTGGGAGTTTTACGTCGATATGATGCGGCTAATCAAGGCCAGCTTTCCCAAGATCGACATCAAAGCCTGGACGGCAGTAGAAATTGATTTCTTTTCCAAAAAATTCAAAATGCCGATTGCCGAAGTATTGGCGCAGCTCAAAGCCGCGGGACTTTCGACGATGCCCGGCGGCGGCGCAGAAGTTTTTTCCGAGCGCGTGCGGCGTTTGCTCTTCAACCAAAAAATCGGCGGCAAGCGCTGGCTGGAAATTCACGACACCGCGCATCGCCTCGGTATTCCAACCAACGCGACGATGCTCTACGGCCACATTGAAACGCTTGAAGAACGTGTCATTCATACGATCAAGCTCCGAGAACAACAAGATATTTCCCGTGGCTTTCTCACTTTCATTCCCCTCGCGTTTCAACCCGGCGACACCGGCATCAAATCCGGCTACACTTCAGCGGTTGACGATCTGAAGACGATTGCGATTTCGCGCTTGATGCTCGACAATTTCCCGCATATCAAAGCTTACTGGGTGATGCTCACCGAGCAAGTCGCGCCGATCGCCTTGAGCTTCGGCGCGGATGACATGGACGGCACCGTTGGCGAAGAGCGCATCGCGCACGCCGCGAAAGCCACGAGCCCGATACAGCTTGCCAAAGCGCACATCATCAAGCTCATCAAGAGCAGCGGCAAAGTGCCGGTGGAGCGGGATATTCTCTATAATCCGATTGCGGTTCACGACGCCGATACCATCGGCAAAATTCCGTATCTCAATTGTGTACCGTTTTATGATCGCTTTGAAAACAAGCCGTTTCGCGTATTGCCGCTGACGCCACGCCAAATGGGCAAGCTGGCGGAAGCAAATCAAATCGATGGCGGCCCCTTCTCGCTGTTGGATTATTGGCGCGTTGAGAAAGATTTTGATCTGCTTGATTACGGCATCGCCGTGCGGAACCTGGCGCGCAGCGTCGTGTTTTATTCCAATTTTCCGTGGATGGAGCTGGAAGGCAAACGCCTCGGCATTACAGCGGAGACTTCAACTTCCATTGAGCTATTGAAAGTTCTTTTGGCCCATAAATACGGCGTGGCCGCGAAACTCGAACGCATGCATCCGATTTTCCAAGCCAGCGACGCCGCGCATTTCGATGCGGTGCTGGTGATCGGCGACGAAGCGCTCATTCGCGCCAAAGCCGGCCTGGCTAATTTCCGCTACGTCTTCGATCTAGGCAAAGAGTGGAACGACTGGACGAGACTACCGTTCGTCTTTGCAGTTTGGGCTTTGCGCAAAGGCACCAGCCCGGAGAAAAAGCAAGCGCTCATTCATCAGATCGAGCAAGCCGCACTCGATGCCGACCAACGCCACCTCAACTTCGGCGCGTGGCACGGCAAGCGGCTCGGCTTGACACCGGCTGAAGTTCAAGTTTATTTTGACGGATTCAATTATCGTCTTGGCAATAGTGAGAAAGAAGCGATGGAGAAGTTTCGGGGTTTGCTGGCGGAAATGGAAGCGGCGAAAGCAGTTTTGATTTCCTGATAGCCACATTTCGAGAAACTGAATCTTCGGAAGGAGGAAATGGATGGAAAACGTGAGGACCCATCATCGAATTATTTTGGGTGATTCACGAACGATGGCTGAGGTGAAAGATGAGTCGGTGCACCTTGTCGTTACCTCGCCACCGTATTGGCAACTTAAAGATTATGGTCATGAAGATCAGATTGGGTTCAACGATACTTATGAAGATTATATCAACAACTTGAATCTAGTTTGGAATGAATGTTATCGTGTGCTTCATCCTGGCTGCCGGCTCTGTGTTAATATCGGCGACCAGTTTGCGCGTTCGATTTATTATGGCCGATACAAAATCATTCCGATACGCACTGAGATTATCAAGTTTTGTGAGACGATTGGTTTTGACTACATGGGTGCCATCATTTGGCAGAAAGTAACAACTACAAACACGACTGGCGGCGCGACAATAATGGGTTCATTTCCATATCCGCGCAACGGCATCGTCAAGCTGGATTATGAGTTTATCCTACTCTTCAAAAAGTTGGGCACGCCACCGAAGCCCATGCAAGAGCAGAAGGAGCGTTCAAAACTTACGATCGAAGAATGGAATCAATATTTCTACGGGCATTGGAATTTCTCCGGCGACCGGCAAGATCAACATCTTGCGGTCTTTCCCGAGGAATTGCCGCGCCGGCTCATTCGCATGTTTTCTTTTGTCGGTGACACCGTGCTTGATCCATTCTTGGGCAGCGGCACGACTTCATTGGTGGCACGTAACTTGGAACGCCACTCGCTTGGTTATGAGATAAATAAAGATTTTTTACCTATCATTAAAAACAAATTAAACATTGGAAACCGTGATCTATTTGGCGAATCTGTTACTTTTGAAATAATTGAGCAAAATCCTTCTACGTACGGCTTTAAAGCCGAAATTGCTAAGCTACCGTATGTTTTTAAGGATCCTGTTAAGTTTGACAAAAAGGTCGATCCTCGGCAACTTCGCTTCGGCTCCAAGATTGACGGAAAAGAAGAGGCTAATGGCAATCTTTATTCCGTAAAGCGGGTAGAAGCGCCAGATTGCATTGAGCTGGATACCGGTTTAAAGGTCCGCCTTTTGGGTGTGAAGCCAATTGCAGCAAAAAAAGAAGCAGCGGTGGCTTTTATTCAGCGAATCACCAAAGGCCAGAAAGTCTTTTTGAAATTTGACAAGCAAAAATATGATGAAGATCAGATGCTTTTAGCCTATCTCTTTTTGAAGAATAAAACTTTTATCAATATGCATCTTATCAAAAATCATCTGGCCGAGGTTGACACCTCGATGGACTATCAGGCCAAAAGTCGATTATTGAGCTGTTATCAGGCGAACGGCGCAAGTGGAGACCGCGCTTGAAAATCAACATGACCAATAAAGAAATTCAGTTGTTGCTGGAACTGCCAGCCTCTGAATTTCCCAAATACACGACGCAACTCATCAATTTGGCCAGCCAAAATGCCCAAGCCACACGACCAAAAGTCGTAGGGCAAATGAGCGAGCTTATCAAGCAGTTTCCTAAAAAGCATTGGCAAGAGTGGGAAGAATGGTATCTGGAAAAGCATCCGGAAGCTATAGCTACGGCAACTGAGAAAATCGTAGCGATGTTAGAGCATCTCAAAAACGCAATGAGCCAGGTTGATCGGCAGTTGGTAACACAATGGGTACGCGATTTGGTGATCGTCAAAACCTTTATTGGCTTGCGATTTCAAGAAGCCGTGTTGAAGAAGGTTTCCCAACTTTATAAAACAACTTTTCGCATGGGAATGCCTGACGAGGAGAATAAGGGCATCGATGGCTATATTGGCAAACAACCGGTCTCAATCAAACCAACAACTTACCAAGCCAAACAAGGCTTGAGTGAGCAGATAAATGTTCCGATCATTTTTTATTCAAAGAAAAAGAATGGCATCGTCATTGAATTCGATGAAAAGCTTTTCGATGCGCTGCTATCCAAATGAACAACAAGTGTTTTTATAAGACGAGGAAGAGATGAGCATCAACTACCTCTACTCCAAATCCCGCGCCGGCGAGCGGCTCACGCGCGAAGAAGGCTTGGCGCTCCTGCGCGAAGGCGAATTGTTGGATCTCGGCTCAGTTGCTGAAGAAATCCGCTACCGCAAAAACCCCGATCCGTGGGTAACTTTTGTAGTGGATACGAATCCCAATTATACGAATATCTGCAACGTGGATTGTATCTTCTGCGCGTTCTATCGCCACGAGGGCGAGGAAGGTGAATACACCTATTCGGTCGATCACATGATTCAAAAATTTAAAGAGTCTGCGCAGAAGGGGGTAACGACGGTACTCTTACAAGGCGGCGTCAATCCCAAACTGCCGTTCGACTATTATCTCGAAATGGTGCGCCGCACGCGCGCCGAGGTGCCGGAGGTGCATCCGCATTTCTTCTCAACCTCGGAAATTCGCGGCATGGCGGAAGTTTCGGGAGTGTCTGTGCGCGAGGTGTTGCGGCAATTGAAAGAGGCCGGACTCAACACCATTCCTGGCGGCGGCGCGGAGATTCTCTCGGATCGCGTAAAGAAAAAAATTAGCAATAAAAAAGGTACTTCAGCAGATTGGCTGGAAGTCATGCGCGAGGCGCATTTGCTGGGCTACAAAACCACGGCGACGATGATGTACGGCCATCTCGAAACCGACGAGGACATTATCGAGCATCTCGATAGCATTCGCGCGCTGCAAGATGAGACCGGCGGCTTTACGGCGTTCGTTCCGTGGAGCTTCAAGCCCGGCAACACGCCGCTGGAGAAAATCATTCCGACGTACGCGACGCCGATGCGCTATTTGCAGATGCTCGCCATCTCGCGCATCTATCTCGACAACTTTCCGCATATTCAAGCTTCATGGTTTTCGGAAGGCAAAAAGATCGGGCAAGTGGCTTTGCACTTCGGCGCGGATGATTTCGGCGGCACGCTCGTGGAAGAAAATGTTCATGCCGCGGCGAATTTTGTCAACAAGACTTCGACGGACGAAGTTATCACACTCATTCGCGAGTCTGGCTTCGTTCCGGCGCAGCGGACGACATTGTACGAAATTTTAAAAGTTTATGAGGCATAAAAGATGGAAACCATTACCATCACCCTTCCTTCTCGATTGGCGGCTCGCGCGCGTTCACTTGCGGAAATGCAGCAGCAAAAGTTGCCCG
Source organism: Candidatus Zhuqueibacterota bacterium (assembly GCA_022616415.1). Taxonomy (GTDB): domain Bacteria; phylum Zhuqueibacterota; class Zhuqueibacteria; order Zhuqueibacterales; family Zhuqueibacteraceae; genus Zhuqueibacter. The sequence goes on from JAKEEU010000258.1 coordinate 26,718, forward strand.
AGTTTCTCCTGGTGGAATTGCAACATGTGCTGAAAAGAAAGGAGCCGGAACGAATGGCGCGCGCCAGTCGTCGGTCAACCAACAATTGGCGCATTATGTCTGATCAAGAAGTAATGAATTTAGCCAATTTGCGCATGGACAAATGGCAAGCTTTGCAAATGCATCGTCTCATTCATCAAGCTGGAGCTCGCCAACTTACCTCAGAAGAGCAAAAAATTCTTGATACCTTGCTGGAGATACATAACGAGCTTGGCAGTAAAAAAGCAAAAGCTATCGCCGAAGCTATTCGGCGAGGATTGCTACCGCCGGCTAATGATCCTTACTGGATCCCCCCCCCACGTCGAAAATTGACGCCGAAAAAGAAAAAATGATTACAAGAAAAATCTGGCGACAGGTACGAGATGATTTCAACTGGTGCTGTTCATATTGTCAAATGCCGGCTATTTATTTGCCACAAGGGCTGGAAACAGAGCATATCGTTCCCCGTTCTTTAGGGGGCCGTGATACTGTTGGTAATCTTTGCCCGGCATGTCCAAACTGCAATGCTCACAAGGCCAAAAAAATTTTTGCTATTGATCCTCAATCGCGCGACGAAGTGCTTTTGTTTAATCCCCGCAAACAAAAATGGATTGAGCATTTCAACTGGGACGAATCTGGAACACAAGTAATCGGGCGAACGAATATTGGGCGAGCAACAGTGGCTGCTTTGAAAATGAATCTTCCCGATATAGTTGCGTGGCGAAGTATTATTATTGGGATTGGAGGTTATCCACCCAAGCTTGATTAAGAATCGGGTAAATCAAAATTTGCTCGTAAAAATTTCATTGAAGAAGTTTGCATTGTTCTCGTTTTGTGCTATATTTAAGCGTGGATCAATTAAGAATTCCCTTACATTAAACCAGATATTGAACCGTTTGCGTGGAGGTGCCAATGTTTCGTTTTGATCACAAACGCTTCTTCACGGACTTCTCTCTCCGAACCGGCCTCACGCTCACGCCGGAGCGAAAAAGCGCTGTCGATTTTCTCGTGACGAAATTCGAGGGCGACGCCGGCTTCATCATGCTGCGCGAGCTCGCTTACGTGCTCGCCACCACCCGCTGGGAAACTGCGCACACCTTTCTGCCCATCAAGGAAAAACGCTTTAGCCGTGCAAACAATCCACGCGAATGGGAAAGACAGGATCGCTATTGGCGCACCGGCTTTTATGGACGCGGCTACGTGCAAATCACGTGGGAAGAAAACTACCGCAAGGCCGGCCAAAAATTGACGGGCACTCGTCTTGTCATCAACGGGGCGCCAGTGTTCGTCGGGGCGGAGACTTTTGTCCAAAATCCGGACTACGTTTTGAATCAAGAGGCCGCCTACGCGATTTGCAGCCGAGGCATGCGCGAAGGCTGGTTCACCGGCAAAAAGCTCGGTGAATTTATTCGCGACGGCAGGCCGCCGGATTACGTCGGCGCGCGACGCGTGATCAACGGCACCGACCACGCACAGGATATTGCGACGTTAGCCACACAATTTGAATTGTTGTTGAGAGCTTCAAGCTGAAATCTTGAGCTGCAAAATTCTTATTTAGGGTTTTAAAAATAACTTCCCACCCTAAAGTAGTCCCCGCCCCTTGTGGGCGACTGTTTGAAGCAGCAAATTCGCCTTCGCCACAGTGCCCCACAAGGGGACAGGACTACGCCGATCACAGGAAATAATTTTTAGACGCTCGCTTGATGCCAGTTTAATGCAAAGTTTCGCTGGATTCTTACAGCAAAGGCGATTCATTCTAAACCGTGATTCTGGAGAGGAGGAATGATGGAAAGTCCGCTACCTGATCTAGTGGCAAAGATTGACAGTTATCGTGAAGAGGTAATTGCTTTTGAGACGCAGCTCACCAAAATTCCGGCGCTCGGCCCGGAGAACGGCGGCGACGGCGAGCGCGACAAAGCCGAATACGTTACAACTTGGGTGAACCAATATCTCCGGCCGGATGATTTGCAAGAATATCGCGCGCCGGACGAGCGGGTGTCGTATGGTTATCGGCCCAACCTCGTGGCCACTTTTTGTGGAAACACCCCGACTTCCTTTAAAAAAAATACCAAAGGAAAATCGGGGCGCACGGTTTGGATCATGACGCATCTCGACGTGGTGCCGCCCGGCGATCTCTCGAAATGGACGGGCGATCCGTGGACCGTGCGCGTCGTGGACGGCAAGCTTATCGGCCGCGGCGTTGAGGATAATCAACAAGGCTTGACGTCATCGGTTTTCGCCGTCAAAGCTTATCGCGATCTCGATCTCATCCCGCAACACAACGTCGGCTTGGTGTTCGTCTCGGACGAGGAGACCGGCAGCAAGCACGGCATTCAATATTTGCTCAAGCAGCATCGCCAGCTTTTTGGCCGCGACGATCTCATCATCATTCCCGATGCGGGCGACACGAAAGGGACGATGATCGAAGTGGCGGAAAAAAGCATTCTGTGGCTGAAATTTCATACCAAAGGCAAACAAACGCACGGTTCGGCGCCGGAGCACGGGCACAACGCGCACAAGGCCGCGAGCCATCTGGCGGTTCGGCTCGACGCGCTGTACAAAAAATTCGGCAAGCGCGACCCGATGTTCAGCCCGCCGATCTCGACGTTCGAGCCGACCAAACGGGAGGCGAACGTGCCGAACGTCAACACGATTCCCGGAGAAGACGTGATGTATTTCGATTGCCGGATTCTCCCCAATTATAAAATCGCCGAGGTGATGAAAACGATCAAAGCGCTCGTCAAGGAAGTCGAAAAAAAGTTCAAAGTCAGAATCAAAATCTCTTTTGCACAACACGATCAAGCCGCGCCGCCAACTTCGCCGGAAGCGCCGGTGGTACAGGCGATCATTCGCGCGATGAAAGAGCTGCGCGGCCGGCGCCCCAAACCGATGGGAATCGGCGGCGGCACCGTGGCGGCGTATTTCCGCCGTGCCGGCATTCCGGCGGCCGTCTGGGGAACGATGGCCGAGACGGCGCACAGTCCGGACGAGTATTGTCTGATTAAAAATATACTTGACGATGCCAAAATTTTTGCGCATATTTTCTCTCAGAAACTTTAAGAGGTTCTATGGTCAAGATGAAAGTTGTCAAGAAAGCCGCTCTCCGGAAAACCGGCGCCAAAGCGACTAAGAAAGCAGCGGCGAAAGCGAAAGACAAAAGCATAATTTCCAAGGCGAGCCAGGCTCGCAAAAAAGCTGCCGCAACTGGAACCGGCGCCGCACAAAAGCTTGTTGCCCAGCTCGAAGTTGCCGCGCGCACCGCGCTTGAAACTTGCCTGGCGGTCAAAGCCGGCGAGACAGTTCTCGTGATTACCGATGAGCACAAGCGCGAGATTGGCACGGTGATTTGGCATGTTGCCAAATCGCTCGGCGCTGAAGCGATGCTCGCGGAGATCATGCCGCGCAGCCGCAACGGTGAAGAGCCGCCGGCGCCGATTGCCGCGCTGATGGCGGCCAGCAGCGTAGTGCTCTGCCCCACCAGCAAATCGTTGACGCACACGGCAGCGCGCCGTGAAGCTTGCTCGCACGGGGCGCGGATCGCCACGTTGCCCGGCATTACGGAAGACATGATGATTCGTTGCCTGGCCGCGGATTACAACGCGATAGCCGAGCGTAGCCAGCGGCTCTCAGTGGCTTTGGAAAGCGGCAACGAAGTGCACGTTACGAGTCCCGCTGGCACCGATATTCGACTCATCCGAGGCGCCCGCCACGCCAAACCCGATACAGGTTTTTATCTCAATCCCGGCGAGTACGGCAATCTGCCTGCCGGAGAAACGTTCTTCGCACCGATCGAAGGCACGGCACAGGGCGTGATCGTTTTTGACGGTGCGATGGCCGGCGTCGGCAAAGTCAAGACGCCGATTCGAATTATGGTGCGGAACGGCGTTGCCGTCGAAATTACCGGTGGGCCGGAGGCGCAAAAGCTGAACGAGCTGATCGCTCCGCTCGGCGAGGCGGCGCGCAATATTGCCGAGCTTGGCATCGGCACCAACGATCGCGCGCAAATTACCGGCGTCATTTTGGAAGACGAGAAGGTGATGGGCACGGTTCACATCGCGCTCGGCGACAACATGTCCATGGGCGGCACGGTCTCGGTGCCCAGCCATCTCGACGGCCTCATTTTGCAGCCGACGGTTTATGTCGATGACCGGATGATTATGGAAGACGGCAAGCTATTGGTCACTTAACGTGTATTCGCCGGAATCACCCATTGAACAAACTCGAAAAAGCGGCTAAGCTCGTGCTGATCGACGGCTTGGAATTGCAGCCCCAACAGTCGATCTTGCTCGTTTCCGACGTGAAGCAAACGCACGCGGCGCTGGCTTTTCATAGCGTGGCGGCAAAAGCGCGCGTCGAAATCAACTCACTCCTCATTTCCAGCCGGCCCAACGACCGGCCGCAGCTTTCTTCTTTTTCAAAAAATTTAATTCAATCCGCCGAATTTGCCGTCGTGCTTTTAGCCAAGCCGGACGCCGATAGCTTGAATTGGCTGCGGCAACAAAACCGCACGCGCGTGATTCTTTTTCCTCAAATCGACGACGAGACGATTCAGCCGTGCTTGGAGGCGGATCAACGCCTGATTCGCGAGCGCAGCCGCAAGCTGGCGGATATTCTGACGATCGGCCGCACGTTGCAGCTCACCACGGCCAACCCCGCCATAGCAGGGCTGAAAATGTCGATTGCACATCACCGCGGCAATGCGGAAATCACGCCGCTGTTGCCTGATTCGTATTTTGCGGCGCTGCCGATCGGCCGCGCTTTTTTAACGCCCGAAATCAATTCCGTGCAAGGCGAGGTATTCCTGGACGGGGTGGCCGGCACCCGAGGCAGCCTCTCTCCGAACATTTATCTCAAAGTCGCCGACGGCCGCATTACGCTGATCAAAGGCGGCAAGGCGGCCGACGAGCTGCGGCGGCGGCTGCGCCAGGCGGAGGCAAACGCTCGCATGGTGGTGGAAATCGGGGTCGGCTTGAATGGCAAGGCGCGTTGGGGCAACTCGGAGTTCGAAGACGAAAAAGTTCTCGGCACGGTGCATCTCGGTTTTGGCCGCCTGCCGAGTGGCAGCAAAATTTCGGAAATTTTTGCCAAGGGCATTGTCCAAGCCCCGAGCGTGACGATTGATGGAAAGAAAATTATCGAGGAGGGAAAAGTTTTGTTTGGGTAACAGGCGTATAGAATGGTCACGCCTTCTGAATTTCAATACCGAATTCTTCGTGCAGCTTCTTCACTAAATCTGTATTAAGATTACTCCGATTTGCAAGAAATTTCTTGCAAGAAGCTAGAATATAATCGGGCATTAAACTATATATTGCTTTTGCCCGCTCGAAAGCAAGATTTCCTTGATCCGTAGGGTCATACCATGCAGAAGACGACATAGAGGCATCCACGTAGTTTATAAAAACTAAAAATGGTGTGTACTAAAATTTCTTTTATCGCCAGATAATCCGAACAGACCAAATCGACATCTTCGGAGGTGGTTAGGCGTGTCCAATAAACTGCGGCTTGTCCTCCGACAATGATCGTACGATATCCGTGACGGTTCAAAATCGACGAAAAGACGATCGAGAGTGCAAAGTGAAACTCAGCCAGATTTGATTTAAACTCCGATGCCAACTCATATAGTGCTGAGTTGAGGAGGCTGATTATATCTTTCATCTCTTTCAATTTTCTCGGTTGCACGATTGCGGTTTTCTGCAGCGGCTCTTCTTTTTCGGCGCTTTTCGTAGCCTTGAAGCAGAATAGGCAATGCTATTCGTCGGGCTTCATTCAAGGTTGGTCTTTTCGGCTTTTCCATGCAGTGATTGGCCTCATTTTTCAGATATAGGGTATAAATCTTTCTCACGTCCGCTTCGAATATAGAAAAAAATACTAACAGAGTCAATTCAAGTTTAAAGCTTCAAAAATTCCGGTTCGAAAAAGAAAGTGAGCATGATAATGCCCACTTTTATTTTTGCGTCGAGATTTTCTAAAAATGCCTACTGCTTCACCACCCAGACCTTGATGACGGCCTGCACTTCGGAGTGCAGCTTGACCGGCACTTCGTAGAAGCCGAGCGCTTTGATCGGCTCGTCGAGCTGAATTTTGCGCTTGTCGATCTCAAAGCCTTTGGCCGCGAGCAGTTCGGCGATGTCTTGCGTGGTGACCGAGCCAAAAACGCGGTCTTCTTCACCGACCGGTACCGTGGCGGTGACTGAAACACCGTCGAGCTTCGTCTGCAAACCCTCGGCCAAGCGCTTCTCACGGTTCTTTCTCGCTTCGAGACGCTGCTTGTCTTGCTCAAACATGCGCAGGTTGCTGGCGGTGGCTTCGTAGGCAATGCCGCGCGGAATCAAAAAATTTCTGGCGTAGCCATCTTTGACCGTAAAAGTCTTGCCGGCTTCTCCAAGTGCGTCGAAATCCTGCCGGAGAATCACTTTCATGATGACGATCCTTTATTGATAAAGTTCTTATAAAATTTGCACGGGTGCAGACTGGCAGCCTGCGTTACGTCTACTTGGTCAATTCTGCGACGTAAGGAACCAGCGCCAAGTGGCGCGCGCGCTTGATCGCCGTGGTCAGCATGCGTTGATGTCTCGCGCAAGTGCCGGAAGTGCGGCGGGGAATGATTTTGCCCTGCTCGGTGGTAAAACGCATCAGGCGCTTATCATCTTTGTAATCGACGTAAAGCTCTTTTTCTTCACAAAAACGACAAATACGACGCTTCTTCAGCATGTTAAAAACTCCGACTCTAAGTTTGAATATTAAAGCTTCAAGTTCTCATAACCGAAGCTGAACTCATTGGCGCTGCCGCTTTTGCCGCTCTCGGGCGCCGGTGTTTCTTCGAGTGTTGGAGGGGGGGCGTGGCCGTCATCGAGCGCAACGCCGTCCATTTCTTCGCCATCCGCCACCATCTCGCCCGACGGCAGGCGTCTATTGAGAAATTGAATCCGCCGCGCCTTGATTTCCACGACGTTTTTGGTGGAGCCGTCTTCGTTCTTCCAAATCCGGCTTTGCAGCTCGCCATCCACCAAAACGGCGCTGCCCTTGTGCAGGTTTTCCGCACAACTTTCCGCCAGCTTATACCACGCCACGACGCCGACGTAACAGACGTTTTCTCGCCACTGGCCGGTATTGTCTTTAAACCGGCGGTTGGAGGCAATATAAAAATTAGCCACCGGCGTGCCGTTCGTCGTTTTTCGGAAAGACGGCGCCGTCGTGAGATTGCCTACAATCATCACCGAGTTGACATCCGGCATTTTCAAGTCCGCCATAGCCTCTCCTCCCCTTGATCCAAAACGAATCTTTTCTGCTTCGGACGAAGTCAAAACAACGGTTGGTTATAGGTGCCACGCGCAGTACGCGAAACCTGCGCGCATCCAAACACGGGGCAAAGTCAGGCTACGGCTTCCTCGTCTTCTTCGGCCTCGCTGGGAATAACTTCTTCCCAAGGTTCCTCGCCGGCTTCTGCCCTTCTCGCCTTGGCGCTTTCTTCTTCGCTCTTGAGCACGAGCGGATCGATTTTGACCGTCAAATGGCGCAGCACCGAATCGATCAATCTGTATTCGCGCTCCAAAAGTCCGGACAGCGCAGCCGGCCCGCTGAAGCGTATATTCACATAATAACCATACTGTTTTTTCTTGATCTCATACGCCAGGCGCCGCTTGCCCCATTCGTCGACTTTCACGATGTTGCCGCCGTGGTTAGAAATGAAATTGCCAATTTTATCGATCAAATTGCGCATCTCATCCGATTTCAGCGTGGAGTCAATTAAAATCGTGGTTTCGTACAGTTTCAACCTTTTCACCTCCTTATCAATTCAAGATAGTAAATTTATTGGCGCTTGGCGATTACGAATTGAACAGATTCATCGTCGGCCAAACGCCGTCGTTGACAAAAGCAATCGCTGCATCCGCGGCTCGGTCGAAAAAGGCCGGCGCCAGTTCCTGCTCCTCTTTTGAAAAGGACGACAAAACGTGCTTAACCGTTTCGCCCTTTGCAAATTCATTGCCGATGCCGAGGCGCAAGCGCGGCACTTCATGAGTGCCGAGATGCTGAATCACCGAAGCCATGCCGTTGTGGCCGCCGTCGCTGCCGCGCGAGCGCAACCGCAGCTTGCCGAACGGCAGTTGGAAATCGTCGAAAATGATGAGAACGTGCTGCAAACGGATGCGAAAGTAATCCACGACTTGGCGGATTGCCCATCCGCTGTTGTTCATAAACGTGAGCGGCTTCATGAGCATGACTTCCGCTCTCGGCGTTGCTGCGGTGGCGCCGGCAGCAAGCAAATACTCGCCTTTGCCGGCACGAAAATCCAGCTCCAGACGCTCCGCCAGCCGCTCGAGTACGTCGAAGCCGGCGTTATGGCGGGTGTTTGCATAACGCGGGCCTGGATTTCCCAACCCAACTATGAGATATTTCTCAGCCATCCTACCGAACGAAGACTTACAGACGTTGTTTTAAAGCCGTCTCTATCCCAAGCCACGGAAAACAAAGTTTATTTTTTCTCTTTCTTGTCTTTCTTTTCTTCCTTAGGCTTGCCTTCAGCCGCTTCGCCTTCGGCTTCTTCCTTCTTGCCGTGGCCGATAACCTCCGGTTCCGCCGCTTCTTCCGTTGGCGCCGCCGCCGGGGCTTCTTCAAGACGCGGCGGCAATACGGTGACGATCACCTGCTCGGGATCGTTTAAAATTCTGACTTTTTCCAGCGTGATGTCGCTGACGTGCACCGCATCATAAATTTTTAGCGCGCTGACGTCGATGGAAATGTCTTCCGGAATATCGAGCGGCAAGCATTCCACCTCAAGCTCGCGCAACATGGTTTGGAGGGTGCCGCCTTCTTTGACGCCGGCCGGCGAGCCGACCAAACGCACCGAAACCTCGACGGTAATTTTTTCCGTCAATTTGATGCCCATCAAATCCACGTGCAGCGGCCGGCTGGTGAGGGGATCCCATTGCACCTCGCGGATGACGCATTTTTCATTGCGGCCGCCGGAAAAATTCAAGTCAACGAGGTTGGCTTTGCTCAACAAAACGCTGCGCAAGGCCTTCTCATCAACCGACACCGCGACGTTAGATTCACCGTGAGAATAAAAAATGCCGGGGATCTGGCCGGTACGCCGCAGGCGTTGGGCCCATTTTTTGCCAGTCTCCGGCCGTGCTGCTAAATTCAACAAAGCTTCTGCCATTTTTTCTCCATTCTAACTAATCAAACAACAAGCTAATAGATTCCTCGTTATGAATGCGCATGATCGCGCGGCCAAACAGTTCGTCGACCGACATCACTTTCATGCGATCGAAACGCTTGGATTTGTCGATGGGCACCGTATCGGTCACCACGAGCTCATCGATGGGCGAATTGGACAACCGCTCGACGGCCGGCCCCGAAAGGATAGCATGGGTGCAAGCGGCATAAACCTTTTGCGCGCCGTGCTCTTTCAGCTTGGCGGCGGCGCTGGTCAACGTGCCGGCAGTGTCGCAAATATCGTCGATCAACAAGGCGTTCATGCCTTCGACGTTGCCGATGACGTTCATCGCTTCCACGGCGTTTGGCCGCGGCCGCCGTTTGTCCACCATGGCGATCGGCGCATTCAACCGCTTGGCGTAGGCGCGTGCCATGTGTGAGCCGCCGACGTCCGGCGAAACGACCACCAAATTGGAAATCGCTTTTTGCCGGAAATAATCGGCGAAGATCACTGACGAATAAAGATGATCCAGCGGGACGTCGAAAAAACCTTGAATCTGCGGCGCGTGCAGGTCCATGGTCAGAATGCGATCGGCGCCGGCAGTGGTCAACAAATTGGCAACCAGCTTGGCCGTGATGGAGACGCGCGGCTGGTCTTTGCGATCCTGCCGGGCGTAGCCGAAATAGGGAATCACCGCGGTGATGCGCCGGGCCGAAGCGCGCCGCGCCGCATCGAGCATGATCAACAACTCCAGGAGATTTCGCGCCGGTGCATTGGTCGACTGGATGATGAAAACATCCTGCCCGCGAATATTTTCACAATACTTGACCCACGTCTCGCCGTCGCTAAATTCCCGAAACTCAGTTTTTCCCAGCTCGAGATTGAGATAAGCGGCTATCTTTCTTGCCAGCTCGGGGTGCGAACGGCCGGAAAAAAGCCGCGGATGGTACAATATGGCGCTACTCATTTGTGCAAGCTGCAATGCAAGCGGCAAAAGACAAAGCGATAAACCGCCCCATAAAGAGCAGTTTTGTTTTTTAGCTCTCTATCCTTTGATCCTTTGCCCCTCGCTCAAGGCTGGGGCGGAAGGATTCGAACCTTCGAATGCAGGAACCAAAATCCTGTGCCTTGCCAACTTGGCGACGCCCCAAATTTTCCCCATCATGTTTTTGTAAGCCGCATCACTTGTGGCCGCTTCGCCGCGCCTCTTCGTGATAGGCAGCCAAAATCGCGTTTTCTACCTTCTCACGGAATTCATTAGTGATCGGATGGGCGATGTCGCGATACGTTCCGTCATTCATCCGGCGGCTCGGCATACTCACAAAATAGCCGGTCGCCCCTTTGATGACCTTCATTCCGCGCACGACAAAACAGTCATCAAAAGTCACATTGACGAATGCCTTTAGCTTATCCTCGTCCCGAATACTAACCGTGATTTCCGTAATCTCCATCCATCCCTCCTTCCAAATATACTCTGATGACGTGGACAATGCAATCCCAAAACATGCCTACCCAATTAGGCGATACCTCCTGTTTCACGCCGAACGGGAAGATCACTCTTCGGAGGTCAGTGCTGCATAATAATCACGGTATACTTGACGTATACCCCATCGAACAGGTCTGGCCAAAAATGCTTGTTTATCACGCTTGACAAGCTGTTGGCCCCGTTGTGCTTCCTGCCGCGTGTGAAACAATCCGAATATTGCCGACCCGCTGCCGGTCATGCTGGTCGCCACGGCGCCGGCTTGTTGCAATTGTGACTTCAGTTCAGCCAATTCCGGATACTTCTCAAACACCACAGGTTCGAGGTCATTTTGGCAGACCTCGGTGAGTTGATGTCCTTGAAGTTGAACAAAGTCCGAGCTTGGTAATTTAGTGATCTTTTGTCTATTTGTCAAGCTCATTTTATAGTTTTGGTATGCCCACGCCGTCGATACCACAACTGCTGGTGTGATGAGCAAAATCTCCCACTTAGGCAATTCGGGCAAAGGCGCAATAATTTCCCCCCGACCGCTGCCAAAACAAAGTCCGCCCGTCAAAAAAAAGGGGACGTCCGAACCCAATTGTGCTGCCAAATGATGCAGCATGACCTCAGACAAATTCAGATCGAAAAGGCAATTGAGTGCGATCAACGTGGCCGCGGCGTCGCTGCTGCCGCCGCCTAAGCCGGCTCCCACTGGAATGTTTTTCTCCAAGTGCAAACGCACTCCCAAGCGACGCTGCGCCGCCGCGCAAAGCAATTCATAAGCGCGCCAACACAGATTGGCAGCGCCTGCCGGAAGATCGGAGCGGCTGCACGTCAGCTCCAAGCCGTTCAGTTCGCTTTTTTCAAAGAACAACCTGTCGGCAAGGTCGATCTGCAAAAAATAAGTTTCCAGCTCGTGAAAACCATCCGGGCGTTTGCCGAGAATACGCAGGCCGAGATTGACCTTGGCAAACGCCGGCACGCACCAAGCTTTCATGCCGTTGACCACATTTCTTTAGGTTATTGCCGCGGCGCCTATCATGTCCGCCGTACGCCGCGTTTGGGCATCGGTGGCTTGTCTGTTTTGGATGGACCGCCAGACGGCCCTTGTAGGGCAGAGGAATTTAATTTGGCGCGTTCGTCAGCGGAGTAACTGACAAGCTCGGCTTGCTCGTCGAGGCGGGGAATAATGTGGGTCGACACCAACTCACCGACCCGGCGCGCCGCGGCGCTGCCCGCTTCCACCGCGGCTTTGACGGCACCAACTTCGCCCACCACCTTGATCGTGACCATGGCGGCATCCGTGACTTCCTTGCCGACACATACCACGTTGGCGGCTTTTAACATCGCGTCCGCAGCTTCGAGAGCCGCGACCAAACCTCGCGTTTCAACCAAACCTAATGCACGCTCGACCATAAAAAACGTTGCTTGTTGCTCGTCGCTGGTTGCTTGTTACTCGTTGCTCGTCGCATGTTACTTATCGATCGCTGCCGAAAACCAGCAACCAGCAGCAAGCAACCAGCTACCAGATTTACGTTTCCGAAGTTAGCTCGCTGCGTTTCGGCAAAATCATTTCCACTTCCGCATGCGGACGCGGAATCACGTGTACCGAAACCAACTCGCCGACTTTTTCCGCGGCTGCAGCCCCGGCATCGGTCGCCGCCTTGACTGCGCCGACGTCGCCGCGCACCATGACGGTGACGTAGCCGCCGCCGATTTTCTCTTTGCCGATCAGGGTGACCTTGGCCGCTTTCACCATCGCATCGGCCGCTTCAATCGCGCCGACCAAGCCGCGCGTTTCGATCATTCCAAGCGCATCAAGACTCATATTTGCGAGCTCCTTTGCCTGTCTAATGGGAACCTTCAAGCCGTGGTTTGATTGATGAAAAAATAATCAAAAAAAGTCTATTTGTCAAACTGTTTTTTTTAAAATCACATCAAATCCTGGAGATAATTAAACCGTGGTTGTTTGTGATTCATTTTTATTAACACGCTTGTAGCAAAAAAGCCCGCCGCGTTTTTATAAAAAAACGTGACGGACTTGACAATTTGCGAATAGCAGATGAGAGTGAATGCCAATGCAATCGGCCTCGTTATCTTACCAAAGCCAACTTCTTCCAGTCGCGGAACGGGCCGGCGACGATTTGGTAGATGTAGACGCCGGACGGAACGACGTTGCCCGCGTTATCTTTGCCGTCCCAAACCACCGAATGGTAACCAGCACTGAAATCGCTATCAGCCAACTTCCGTACTTCGCGGCCCAAGAGATCGATGACCACCAATTGCACATGTTCATCTTGCGGCAGGCCAAAGCGAATCGCGGTTTCGGGGTTGAAGGGGTTGGGGAAGTTTTGGTGAAGAGCAAATTTGTCGGGAACTTGGGCTAATTCGTCGGTCGCGGATTCTCCAGCGCTGCGCTTGCAAAATACACCACCCTGGCCTGTAACGTATACCGTGTGGAAATCCTCCGCAATCTGGCCGCCGCGATTTATAACAACTTTCAACTCATTAATGGTGCATTCATCAAAAAAGGTTAAGGATTGATTTTGACTGGTTCCGAGGTCGATGAAGCTGCTGCTCCCTTCATATCTTACCGACCACTGGTAGCTAATGGTGCCGCTGCCCCCACTGACGGTTGCGGTCCATATACCCTCATCTCCGGGCTGGATGGTGGTGGGGCCGGTAATCGTGACAGTAGGTGGAAGAGGACCTGTAATAATACCTAAAACGGTATACGCAAACGTAACACCGGAAGGTGTCGTTGGCTTCCAGCCCATCCAAACGAAATCATCTGCCCTCCAGACCTCATACACATAAGTGCGAAAGGTGGCGCCTGTGCTGGTGATCGTGCCGGAGACTGGTTCGCAAAAACCCATGCCGTAGTTCGGGTTCGTAGCGGAGTACCCATTGGTTGCCACGCCACGGCCCCATGTGGCCGGTGTGCCCTGATAGGTGTAAGGGAAAGAAATGGTCTTACGCACCTCATGACGCTTGACGATATATGTTCCATTTCCCAATCCTGGCGTCGAAAAGAAAGCGTACTGAATCAGCCCGGTGCTGCTATAGTCCGTGCCGCCGCTGGCGCTAAGGTGGTGCAGGCTGTAGGGCGAGCGTAAACGATCCAATGCGGCGCGGGCACTGACACGACCTGTACCATATTCGTTAGTAAACTCTTGGCCTTGCATGGCGGGTACTTTATCAGCTGAAAGCCTGATGAGTTGCTCAACGTCATCATTGTAGAGACTGGGATTGTATGACAAAAGCAAGGCCGCAATTCCACTCACCATCGGTGTGGCGACAGAGGTACCGGATATGGCCTGCCCGGTACTAGAAACGTCGCTGTAGCCACTTCCTGGAACAGTGGTAAAAATGTCGGTGCTATCATTCTCATACACAAAATCAATACCACTGGGTGCCGTCACGTCGATCCAATTGCCAAAATTGGAATAACCGGCTCTTATATCCTGATTGGTCGTGGCTCCCACTGCGATGATGCCTTGGCCAAAAGCCGCGGGATAACGCATAATTTCTCCCGAACCGTTTCCCATGGCGGCAACCGCCACACGGTTGGCTTTATAGGCGTCGGCATAAGCAATGCGGAAAGTGCTTGAGTTCTCTCCAGTAGAAATGCTATTATTAAGAATATGCGCACCGCGATTGATTGCGCTCGTGACTGCAGCAGCTCCTTCGGAAATAGTGCCGAGGCCGTAGTCTTCATTGATGATGCCGACATTCCAGGCCACTCCGGCGATACCGATTCCATTATTGCCCTGTGCGGCGGCTACACCGGCGGTCACCGTCCCGTGAAGAGAGTTGTCACCGGGATCGCCCGTGACCCGGCCGGTAAAATCAGGATGATTGGTCTGCATGCCTTCGTCTATAATCGCAATCTTGATGATGCTGGAGCCGGTGGTAATATCCCAAGCCTGTGCAGCTTTTATATCTGCACCCGGAGCGCCGCCTCCTTGCCCATCATTTTTCAAATGCCATTGCCGGTTGAAAAATGGATCGTTCGGGATCAGCTCGGGTTGAAGCACACCTTGAGGCTCAGCGTAAACGATTTCGCTGAATTGCGGCAAGGCACGTAAAAGCGCCTCGCGAGCTTGGGCCGAGGGCAAGCGTATGACATAAACATTTGACCAATCGGTCAATTCGACGCTTTCTCCGGTGGGCAGGGTGATAAAGCGATCTTCGGCGCGAAAGCCGGGAATGATTTTGGCAAGAAGCTCCACATTGGCATTTTGCAAGGCCTGCCGTAATGCCGGTGCGTTGATTTGCGCTTCGTCCAAGCGGCCTTGCGCCAGACTATCCGGCAAGGCCACCACGTCTGGCTTAAACATGACGATGATTTCTCGCGCATAATCGCTTTGCGCATGGAGGTTTTTGATCACGCAAAATAACAAAGCCACAAGGAGTAAAATGGCGGTTCTTTTCAGGCGACTTGATTTTCGGCTGCAGATTTTTGCTTGCATGGCAGATACTTCCCTGCTATCTTAAAGTAAAGGGCGCCATGGCTTGCATTGAGGTTATCGCAAGCCCTGCGTCCGAGTGATGACCGTCCGCGGGTCTCCAGCTTGCCGGCTATCGGGCCCGCGGCGGTCGTTGATTAGAAAATATTGTTTTGTCGATCTCACCTCCTTCTTTGAAAAAACGTCAACTGCTTGAGTCCGGTGCCATCCACGTTGATTAACCAAATTTGCCCATTGCCTGGTACAGCCTCAAAAAAATTCCAAAATATAAAAGCGATACGCTGTCCATCCGGACTCCAATCAAATTGCTGTGCATAGTCTGACGATAATTTATGTATATTTGAACCATCGCTATTCATCACCCAAATGGCAGGTGGTCCCACACGTGGTTGCGAATAGAAGGCGATTTTTGTTCCATCATGAGAATATTTGGGATACCGGTTATCAGTTGCGTAAATGTAAACTTGATTGAGTGAAGTTAACTTTGCAATCTGCGATGTGTCATTTATGTTTATCTGGTAAATTTCGTTATATAAGCCGACATAGAGAAGATAATTTCCATCAGGTAACCAATCTGGAAATCTTCCTCTGCTAATAAATCGTTGGTTTTGACCCTCGTAATTCAAGATTAAAATGCCGCATGAGTTTGGAGGAGGAGGCTCAACGGCAGAACCGCAAATGGTGTTATCATACGCAATCCACTGCCCATCCGGGCTCCAAGCCGGGAAAAAATTCCTTCCTTCAAAAGTCAACTGCCGCAAACTGCTGCTATCCACCCGTACTGGATCCAAACTAACGACATCGATTGTGTAAATCTGCGCACCACGAACCAGCGCTAATTTTTTTCCATCCGGGCTCCAGGCCGGAAGAGTAAAGCCTCGGAGCAGTGGTTGTGTCGCGCCAGTTTCAACATTGACCAGCCAGATGCCGCCAAAGTAAGCATCTAATTTGCTATCGTTATTGCTATCCACACTATCTCCATGCTCCACGACAATCCACTCACTGGCCGGATGCCAAGCGGGGTGATCAAAATACAGGGGTTGCAATATTTCCTCCTTGAACGCCGACTCATTGGGGTTTTTGTTGCAACCGGC
This sequence comes from Candidatus Zhuqueibacterota bacterium, assembly GCA_022616415.1. Classification (GTDB taxonomy): domain Bacteria; phylum Zhuqueibacterota; class Zhuqueibacteria; order Zhuqueibacterales; family Zhuqueibacteraceae; genus Zhuqueibacter. The sequence goes on from JAKEEU010000258.1 coordinate 42,921, forward strand.
CAGCTAAAACAGCACAAGCAAAGCAAATAAGATTGCAACAACAATTCGTTGACAGTGGTATATCACGTTATGGAATCCTCAAATGGTCTCGGTAATGCGTCAATTGTTTGAGTCCGGTGCCATCCG
>JAKEEU010000259.1 GCA_022616415.1 Candidatus Zhuqueibacterota bacterium
ACTATACAATTTATCCGACAGGCTGCATGTAGAATTCAAAATCAACTTTGCTAAAAAATATGCTACACAAAATTCCAAGTTATTTTTGCGCAGCCCCTTAGCCAAGATTTGCGGCGGGAGTTTCCCAATAATACTGGATTCTCGCGACGGAATCTGTATCGCATGCGCATGCTATATCTCGCCTATAGGGAGACCGGGGAATTTGTGCCACAAGCTGTGGCACAAATTCCGTGGGGTCAAAACATCGTCATTTTGGAAAAGGTCAAAGACGCACAAGCGCGTGAATACTATCTGCGGGCATCTATCGAAAACGGCTGGAGCCGTGACGTCTTGGTTCACCAGATTGAAACTGATGCTTACACCCGTCACGCGCTCACTGCTAAAACCACATCGTTTACAACAACACTTCCCGCCCCACTTGGCGAACAAGCAGAGGGGATGCTCAAAGACCCTTACGTGTTCGACTTCGTCATGTTGGAAGAAACGACAAAAGAGCTGGAGGTGGAAAGGGCTTTGCTGGCACGACTGCGTGACTTCTTGCTGGAGATGGGAAAGGGGTTTGCGTTTCTGGGTAGTCAATACCGTATTGAAGTCGGTGGCGAAGAGTTCTTCATCAATCTCCTGTTCTTCCATCGTTTCTTGCGCTGCCTGGTGGCAATTGAACTGAAGACGGGCGACTTCAAGCCGGAGCACGCCGGCAAAATGAATTTCTATCTGAACGCATTGGATGACCTCGTGCGTCTGCCTCATGAGAACCCAACGATCGGCATTATTTTGTGCAAGAGCAAGAATAAAGTCGTCGCTGAGTACGCCCTGAAAGGTTTGACCAAACCAATTGGGGTATCCGAATATCAATTGACGCGGCAATTGCCGAAAGAGCTGCAAAAGCAGTTGCCGAGCGTGACCGAACTGGAGCAACAACTGCAGGAAGAATAAGCAAAAATTCATCGCGGTTCTCTATTGACTTTTTATAAAATTTTTCTATATTTATAAGACAGTTATTTTAAGACGACCCTGCCGAATTTCCCGAGTAGCTCAGTTGGCAGAGCAGGTGACTGTTAATCACCGGGCCGTAGGTTCAAGTCCTACCTCGGGAGCTGAATAAGCCCAGAAATTTTTCTGGGCTTTGTATTTTATGGGAGATGGGCATGCCTCCATCTTTTCTTGTACGCGGGCAATTTGTGCCTTCTGCTCAACTGGAACCTTGCTCAACTCAGCTCAGTTTAAAAAACTGATTTTCGATTTTCTTCACGCCGTGCGCATCGCAAGCCTTCTTAGGCGAGTCTCGGCTACGCCCGTAGGGTGGCTTCGGCGCTTCCCGGCGGAAACTTTTTTGCGAATATCCAACTTGTAACATAAAGGCAACACCAGCGCACCATTTGCTACGGAAAACAATTCTTCTGAGCCGATTTCAAACCAGCATGAGCAAGGTGGAAAGTCATGGTGCGCAAAAACTTGTTTCGTCCCTCACTTTTACTGTCTCTATTCTGCGTTTTTGAGTTTTTTCTCTCGACGTCTGTTGGGCAAGCCCAGGTGCCTCCCTCACGCCAATACCAAGTCTCCGGAAAAATCATTGACGCGCAGACCGGCAAGCCATTGGCCGGCGCCAATATCAGCATCAGCGAATCTGCCATCGGCACGACCAGCGACACCAGTGGCGCGTTCGCGTTGCGCGTTCCGCCCGGCGATAGAATCTTGTCGGTTCAATACGTCGGCTATCAACCGGCGCGCATTAATTTGCACGCCCCCACTGCAGATACTTTTCTCATCATCAATTTGCTGCCGGAGCCAATCAAGCTCGCGGAAGTTAACGTTGAAGCTGCCGTTGACACGCCGGCCACCGGCAGCTTTCGGGTACGTGGGCAAGAGTTAAAGGATATTCCCAATCTTGCCGCCGACGCTTATGCTGCCGTTAAAACCCTGCCAGCAGTTGCCTCTAATAATGAAATGACCGGCGCGTTCAACGTTCAGGGCGGCAGCCCCGAAGAAAACTTGATCCTGCTCGAAGGCGTGGAAATCAACCAGCCGCAGCGCATTCGCGCCGGTAACCAGGAGAGCATCAGTCCGATCAACCCCATGCTCGTGCAGGATCTCACGCTGACCGCCGGCGGCTTTCCGGCTCGTTATGGCGAGCGCCTCAGCTCCGTGCTGGTGGCGCGCTATCGCCATCGCAGCGCCAGAAAATTGAGCGGCGCCGCCGAGCTGAGCCTGCTCAATGCCGGCGCGATGTTGGAAGGCCAACCCAACGAACGGCTGCACTGGGCCGTGGCTTTGCGCGCTACCGACCGGCGCTTGCTCGTGCAAACGCTGCAAACCGAAGGCGAATTTCAGCCGCGCGGATACGATGCGCAGGCCATTTTGCACTACCAAATTTCGTCTCGCCACCGTCTTCAACTTCTCGGCCTCAGCGGAGAAAATCTCTTTCGTTCTGAGCCGAAATCGCAAAGTCTGGTTTTCGGCATTTATCCTGATGTAAGCTACCTCAACACCCATTTACAGGGCCATGAGAATTTCACGCATCGCTTTTCTCTGCTCGCCTTGCAACTCACGCATCAGCTTGCGCCAAAAGTTTCTTTGAGCCAAACCCTCGCCTGGCGAAAAAATTTCGAGCACGAAGACGTCGCCAAAACGGGCACGACGCTGCTCAACACGGCCACGATCAGCAGCAGCCAAATCCGGCGCAGCGACCAGCTGCGCGATCACGCCGAACTGTACCAAAACTTGTTGCAGTGGAGTGTCTCACCCGCGCTGGATGTGGAAGCGGGCATGCGCTACGAGCAGCGCCGCTACGACGACACGCTCGATGAGATGGAGCAAGTTTCGCCGGCATCGCTTGATCCCTTGCCGACCAATACGGGAAATCGCTTCGAACATGCCGGCCAGAGCGCCTTGTTTATTCGCCAGCTTGCCGCTTTCAACAGTTACAACCTGCGGCTCAGCAAACGCCTGCAGCTCGAAGCCGGCTGGCGCTGGAGTTATTACGAAAATTCAGCGGAGAGCATTCTGCAACCTCGGTTGCGCTTGACGTTTCAAAAAAATGCGCGGACAACCATCAGCGCTTCGTGGGGCCGTTATGCGCAACCGGCCGGCTACCACGAGAGGCGCGCCGAGGGTTCCTTGCTGCGAAAAGAGGTAGCAGCACAGCGCGCCACGCATTGCGTGGCCGGCGTGCAACATCACAGCGACGCGGGCAACGAGTGGCAGGTGCAGCTTTACTACAAAAAGATCGACCCGTTCATTCCTTATCGGATCGAGGATATTTTCATCCGTTTTCAGCCCGGCCTCGAAGCGCGCGCTTGGGTGTACGGCGCAAGCTGGTATTGGCGCGGGCAAATGACGCCGCGACTGACAAGCTGGATTACCTATTCTTACATGAACGGGAGGCAAACCATCCAAGGCGAGGGCCGCAGCCGCTTGCCTACCGATCAGCGCCACACCTTTGCGCTTGTGATGCAAGATGCCATGCCGGAATGGCCGCGCTCCCGCGCCCATATTCGCCTGCTCTTTGGCAGCGGCTATCCATTTACGGCGGCCTATTTGAAAACCGATTCCGCCGGCCGAACGCTCGTCACTGCGCCGCGCAACTCTCTCAAGCTCGGCCTCTATCGCCGCATCGACATCGGCATGAGTTACAACCTGAACCTTTCTTCGCAAGTCGAAGCCAGAATGACCTTGGAGATTTTTAACGTGATGAATTACACCAACCATCTCGCTTACGCCGCCTTTCCGGACGCTTCCGGCGCCGTTCATTATGCCCCGGTGAATCTGAGCCGGCGGCTGTTCAATGGGAGAGTGAGTTTGCAATTTTAATTCTGATATATCGCGAGGCTGTAAGGTCTCAGTAGCGGGTGGGGAAGATGTCATTCCGGAGGAATGTCCATGCCGCGCACGGCACCCACGAATAATGAAAATTGGAGTGCAACGGTTCACCGTTGCAATGCTAAAGCATTGTACTCGGCCTATTTTCGTGGTAATCTTTTTTGTATCAAGCACCGTGCTGGCCATGAACAAGAAATTCTTCCAGAATGACTTTTTGTTTGGCGGCCAAATTTTTCGAATAACGAGCCACCAGTTGCAAACAACCAGTCAGTGAAAAGCTATTCCAACCTCTTTGACCAAATCTGCGCCTTTGAAAATCTCTATCTCGCCTCAAAAAAGGCGGAAAAGGGCAAGCGCTTTCGCCACGAGGTGGCGGCGTTCAATGCCCGCCGGTATGTTTGGCAGCTCGACATCCGAAAATATTTTCCCAGCATCGACCACCAAATTTTGCTGGCTGAAATCTCCCGCACGATTCGCTGCCCGCAGACGCTGGCGTTGATCGAGCAAATCATCAGCACGAGCAATCTGCAAGAACCGTCCAATTTCTATTTTCCGGGTGACGATCTGTTTACGCCATACGAGCGCAGGAAAGGATTACCCATCGGCAACCTCACCAGCCAGTTTTTTGCCAACGTTTATTTGAACGCCTTCGATCATTTTGTCAAAGAAGAATTGCGAATTCCCAGTTACATTCGTTACGTCGATGATGCGCTGGCTTTTAGCGATGACAAAGAGCAGTTGCGTGAGGGCCAAATCCACAGCCAAACTTTTCTCGACGGTTGGCGCTTGCTGCTCAATCCGAAAAAGAATGTGATTTATCAGACGCAGCAGGGCATTCCGTTTCTGGGCTTTCGGGTTTATCCCACACATCGCCGGCTGCTGCGGAGCAGCGTCAAGCGCAGCCGCAAAAGATTACGGGCATTGTGCCGGGGGTATCGCACCGGCAGGTTTTCGCGAGAGAAAATCAACGCCTCGGTGCAGGCCTGGCTCGGCCACGTTCGCCACGGCGATACGTGGGGACTGCGCCAGGCGTTGTTTCGGCAATATACCTTTTCCAAGCCAAACTAAAGCGCTTTAGTTTGGCACGCAACAACTTAACCCCAAACCCGCGGCCAGGCCGTGGCTGCGCCCACCCTGTTATCTCCCCATCTTTTTCCTTGCCTGCCTGCCAAAGAAGTGTTATCTTAATACAAATTCCATTTGCTGACGAAATTTAAGACGTGCCAATATGGACGCAGAAGCGCTGCGCCAACGCCTTCGCGGCGGCGAAAACCTCACGACCGAATTCAAGGTTGCCTCCATTCACCCGGATGACCTTGCCGCCTCGCTTGTGGCCTTTGCCAACACCTCGGGCGGAGAAATTATTTTCGGCGTGAATGATAAGGGCGAAATCGTCGGCATCGAAAATATCGACGCGCTCGGCAAATTCATCGATAACGTGTCGCGGGATAAATGCGTGCCGGCGGTGACGATTCTGCCGGAAAAGATAGAAATCGAAGGCAAAACGTTGCTGGTCGTCAATATTCCGCAAGGAGACGAGCGGCCTTACAGCACCAATCGCGGCGTGCATTACATCCGCACCTTTTCCGGCCGGCGCCAAGCTTCGCGCGAGGAGCTGTTGCGAATTTTCCAGGCGGCGCAAAGCTTGTTTTATGAGGAAAACCCGGTCTCGCGCGCCGATCTTACCGCGCTCGACTATTCCTATTTCGAGTACTTCCTCATGCGGGCTTACGGCAGAAAATTGGAAGATTTCGACGTTTCCAAAGAACAGTTGTTGGCCAATCTCCGCCTGGCGAAAGACGGGCATCCCACCGTAGCCGGTGTTCTGCTCTTTGGCCGCGACCCGCAGGCGCTGTTGCCGTATGCGCAAATCAACGCCGCGCAATTTTCCGGCACTGACGTCGTTGACGCACCGGCAGATCGCAAGGATATCACCGGCAAGCTGGCGGATCAATTGGAAGGCGCGATGCGTTTTTTGAACGTTCATTTGCGCGTGCGGCACGAAATCAAAGGCTTTGAACCGGAGCGCTTTCCCGAGCTGCCGGAAGAAGCTCTCAGGGAAACGCTGGTCAACGCGTTGATGCACCGTGATTACACCATTCGCGGCCCGGTTCGGCTGTTCGTTTTTCAAGATCGGGTCGAAGTTCACAGCCCCGGCAAGCCGCCCAACACCGTGGATGTTGCGACGATGCGACTTGGCACGCACGTGCCGCGCAATCCGATTCTGTTGAGCCACTTTGCGAAATTGGGCTACGTTACGAGCCTTGGTACCGGCGTACCACGTGTTATTCGTTTGGTTTCGCAAGCCGTCGGCAAGGAGCCGGATATCGCCGTGCGGGATTTCGAGGTGATGGTGTCAATTCCGCGGAAACAATTCAGTGCCTAAAAAAAACATAATTGAAAATTTTCAATTTTAAATTTTCAATTGAAAATTTAGAATCGGAGAGCCCTATGAAAATCGAAAACGTTGTTTTTCTCAGCGGCATGCGCACCGCGTTTGGCGCGTTTGGCGGCGCGCTACGCGAGATTTCCGCCACTGATCTCGGCGTGTACGCGGCCAAAGCGGCCATTGCCAAAGCCGGCATCAAACCCGAGGACATCAATCATGTTGTGTTTGGCAATGTCTTGCAAACCTCGACTGATGCGGCTTATCTCGCCCGGCACGTGGGCTTGAAAGCCGGCGTGCCCGTGCCAGTGCCGGCGGTGACGGTGAATCGTTTGTGCGGCTCCGGCTTCGAGGCGATTGTGCAAGGCGCGCGATTGTTGCTGATGAATGAAGCGGATTTCGTGCTCGTTGGCGGCGCCGAGAGCATGAGCCAGGCGCCGCATATCATTCGCGGCGCGCGCTGGGGCTTGCGCCTCAATGCCGGCAAATTGGAAGATTATCTTTGGGAAGCGCTGCTCGACACCAACTGCGGCCTCACGATGGCGCAGACCGCCGAGAATCTTGCGGAGAAATACGGCGTGACTCGCGCGGCCACCGATGAGTATGCTTACATGAGCCAGATGCGCACGAAGGCGGCGTGGGAAAGCGGCAAGCTCGCCGAAGAAGTCACGCCCATCGATCTCGGCAAAAAGGGCCAATTCACTCGTGACGAGCATCCGCGGCCGGATACGACACTCGACGGCCTCGCCAAACTAACGCCCTATTTCAAAAAAGACGGCGCCATTACCGCCGGCAACGCGAGCGGCATTGTGGATGGCGCCGCGGCGATGGTCATGACCACGGCCGACTTGGTAAACAAACGCGGCCTGAAAGCAATTGGCCGGTTGGTGAATTGGGGATTTGCGGGCGTGGAGCCGAGCCTCATGGGCATTGGCCCGGCGCCGGCGAGCCGCAACGCTTTGCAACGCGCCGGCATGAAGCTCGAACAAATGGAGCTGGTGGAAGTCAACGAAGCATTTGCGCCGCAATATCTCGCGGTGGAGAAAGAGCTTGGTCTTGACCGCACTCGCACCAACGTGAACGGCGGCGCCATTGCTATCGGCCATCCGCTGGCGGCGAGCGGCACGCGCTTGACGCTGACGGTTTTGCACGAGCTGCGCCGGCGGAAAGCCAAGCATGGTTTGGCAACGGCTTGCATCGGCGGCGGCCAGGGCGCGGCGGTAATTGTGGAAGCGATGTAATCTCAAACTCAATTTTAAGGAGAGGTGCTGCAATGACCGAAAAACAATTGCGGAAGCTCGTTGTGGAAACGATGCAAAACGTTCTGCTCGCCGAAATCATCGAATTGCGCGAGGGCATGCGCGAATTGCGCCAATGCTCGCGCGAGAGCCTGAAAGAAATTCGCGACATGCGGGCAGAGTTTCGCCAGAGCATGGAACAACTGAGCCGGCAACTCGAACGGCTCGCCAAAATGGTGGAAGACAAATTATCCGATGAGGATTTGGATAATTTATTTTCCGATTCGAGCCAGCCGTGGATGGGAAATAATTGGAAAGCCAGCGCCGGCGCCGGAATGCAAGCAAAATTCGACAGCGAGCTCTCACAGACCGAGATGCAAGCGCAGATGCGGCAAATGGAATATCGCCTCGGCATTCTCGAAAAGGCGCTGCAGCGGAATTAGCGCCGCTGGAGTATTGGATCGCTGGAGTGTTGGATTAATGGGTTTCAAAAAATAATCAGGAGGCAAAATGGCAATTAAAACCGTTGGCGTTGTCGGTTGCGGATTGATGGGCTCGGGCATCGTGCAAGTTTGCGCGCAATCCGGCTATAAGACCTTCGCGCGCGAAGTCAATGACGAATTGCTGAAAAAAGGCCTGGGTAAAATCGACGGCTTTCTCGCCAAAAGCGTGGAGAAGGGTAAGATGACCGCCGAGCAAAAAGCCGCGACGATGGCGAATATTTCCGGCACCACCAAACTGGGCGATTTGAAAAATTGCGACCTCATTATCGAAGCGGCTATTGAGAATATCGATCTCAAGAAAGAGATTTTTGCCGAGCTTGATGCGGCATGTCCGTCCTCGACTATTTTTGCCAGCAACACCTCGTCGCTGACCATCACCGAAATGGCCGCAGCCACCAAACGCGGCGACCGTTTTGTCGGCCTGCATTTCTTCAATCCCGTGCCGCTCATGAAACTCGTCGAAGTGGTGCGCACCATCACGACCAGCCAGGAAACGTTCGACGCCGCATTTGCCTTTGCCAAATCACTTGGCAAAGAGCCGATCACCTGCAAAGACAATTCCGGCTTCGTGGTGAATTTGCTGTTGGTGCCGTATCTGCTCGATGCCATCCGCGCCGTCGAGAACAAAGCCGCTTCGATTGAAGACATCGACAAAGGCATGACGCTCGGCTGCGGCCATCCAATGGGCCCGTTGACACTGCTGGATTTCGTCGGCATCGACACCACGTACTTCATTTCCGAGATCATGTTCAAGGAATATCGCGAAGCCAAATACGCGCCGCCGCCGCTGCTGCGCAAGATGGTGCTGGCCGGCTATCACGGCAAGAAGAGCGGCAAGGGTTTTTATGATTACTCCGGCGAAAAGCCGAAGGTGATGGATTTGGGAATCTGACCATGAAACGTTGTATTTAAAATCGGAGGAGAGACAAAAATGGCACGCGAGGTCAGGTTTGTCGCCAAATTCAGTCCGACTGATCGATATCGTCAAAGACATTTCACAGAAAAGGGACGGGTTCTGAAGTTCACAGTGCAATATGAGACAAAAATTGGCGGCAACTGGCTTCCGGTCGTACGTTATGATACGGCCCATGGTTTTTTCCATAGAGACCAATTGCATCCTGGCAAACGAACAGAGAAAATCTTTATCAAAGCCAGTGACTACAATAAGGCTTTGACATTCGCTGCAGATGACATCAAAAAGAACTGGGAAATTTACAAGGTGGCATTTCTAAAGGAGATACAAGATGAAAGCAAAGAATGATGCAATGTGGATGCAGAGTTTGTCACTGATCCACGAGTTTGAACGTTATATCATCGAACATCCGCGCTTTGCGGAAAAAATTCCGTTGGATGCGGAGGTCGTTTTGCTGCCGACTTATGATAGGGAGCTTCGCGAGTATAATCTCCGTAACGCCTCAATCAATCGTGAGCCCGGCCGTCCCATCGTTCATATTGAAATCGATCGGTTGCGCCCGCGGCGTTCCCAAATTGTAAAGCCAAGACTAAAAACACCTAAGGAAGCCGCAACCAACGGGAAACCATCACGGCACAACAAAGCGAAATTGGCACATGCCTAAATCTCTTCGCCTCGCCCTCGCGCAAATGGCCGCCACTGAAAATCTCGCGGCCAATCAACAGAATGGCCTCGACTGGGTAAAACAGGCGGCAAAAGAGGGCGCGCACATCATCTGCTTCACCGAGCTTGGCTTGCTGCCCTTCTTCCCGCAATATCGCGCCGAGAAAGAGTTTTTCCAATGGGCGGAAGCTATCGACGGGCCGACGGTGAAAAAATTTGCCGAGGTTGCGGTCTCTGAAAACATTCACATCTTGCTGAACATCTTCGAACGTGCCAGTGCGGGAGAATATTACGACTCGACAGTTTTGCTCAAAGCCACCGGCGGCTCTGCGCTCGGCCCGGTGCGGATGATGCACACCGCCGAAGAGCCTGGCTTCAACGAAAAATTTTACTACTGGTCCGGCAACACACCGCCACAGGTTTTCGATCCCGGCGGCGCCAAAATCGGCGTGGCGATTTGTTACGACCGGCACTTTCCGGAATACACGCGGCAACTGGTTTTACAAGGCGCAGAAATTATTTTCACGCCGTTTGCCGGGCTCGTCAACGACCCGATTAAAATGTACGAGATTGAGATGCAAGGCTTGGCGTTTCAAAATCAAGTGTTCGTCGCCGCTGTCAATCGCGTCGGCAAAGAATCGACGGTGGAATTTATCGGTGGCAGTTTTGTGGCCGATCCGTCCGGCGAGGTGATCGCTCGCGCGCCGCGCGGCGAAGAAAAACTGTTGCTGGCCGATTGCGATCTGTCGCGCATCGAAGAGATGCGGCAGGTGCGGCCGTTTTTGCGGGATCGGCGGCCGGAGGTTTATGAAAGTTGGTTGGAACCGAAATAATTTTTGCAAAATCCAAATAAAGCCGAAGCGTTGCTTCAAGAAAAGATGAAAAGAGGTGTCAAATGAAATACTATACAGCCGTTCTCAAAAAATCAGGCAAACAATTTGTCGCGCTGTGTTTGGAATTGGGAGTCGTCGGCAGTGGAAATACTCGCCCCAAAGCAATGCAAAGCTTGCGTGATGCCATCGTTTCCTATTTGGACTACGCTGCAGAAGCCGGCCTGCCGGAGACGCGGCCAATTGCCATTAATGAGTTGCACGAATTTCTGTTTTATGACAAACGCGCCAAGCTCATGAAAAGCCGCAATGGTCAAATGCAATTGACGACACTTTCTTATGCGTAGAAAAATACCAGCCATGTCGAGCAAAAAGCTCGTCAAGTTGGTCAAAAACGCTGGCGCTTATTTTGTGCGCCACGGCAAAGGCGATCATGACATTTACGAAAGAATGGTTGCCGGCCAGCGACGCGCTGCGCCAATCCAGATGGGCAAGCAAGAATTACGACCTGAATATTCTCTCATGGTATTTCGACAACTCGGTATGACAGACCAAGAAATAGAGGCTGTGTTGCAGTGAACGATCAATTTAATCTGGAGCATAAAATGTCTTTTCAAAACATCCTTTTCGAAACCAAAAATAAAATCGCCTATCTCACCCTCAACCGTCCCGACAAGCTCAATGCGTTGAATTGGCAAACGATGCAGGAATTGCAGCAGGCGCTGGCTTCGGTGAAAGATGATCCGAGCGTCGGCGGCGTGATTTTGACGGGCGCGGGCGAGAAAGCTTTTGCCGCCGGCGCGGATATCGGCGAGCTGGCGCAACAAACGCCGGTGAGCGCGAAAGAGTTCTCGCTGCAGAGCCAGGAAATTTTGCGCTTCGTCGAGCATTTTCCCAAACCGATCATTGCAGCGGTAAACGGCTTCTGTCTCGGCGGTGGCAGCGAATTGGCGCTGGCGTGTCATATCCGCGTTGCTTCCGAAAAAGCCAAATTCGGTCAGCCCGAAGTGAATCTCGGTATCATGTGCGGCAACGGCGGCTCGCAGCGCTTGCCGCGGCTCATCGGCAAAGGCCGCGCGATCGAACTGCTCATCACCGGCAACATGATTGACGCTGCGGAGGCGTATCGCCTCGGCTGGGTGAATCACGTCACGCCGCCGGATCAGCTCATCGCCAAATGCGAAGAGATTCTGCAAACCGTTTTCAAAAAAGGCCCGATTGCGGTGAAGCTCACGCTCGAAGCGGTGATGCACGGCATGGCAATGACGCTCGAAGAAGGCGTGCAGCTCGAATCCAATCTCTTCGGGATGTGCTTCTCGACGGAGGATATGAAGGAAGGCACGAAGGCGTTTTTGGAAAAACGACCGGCGAATTTTCAAGGAAAGTAGCGCAGACCGCCGGTCTGCACAATATCTTTGTTAGGAATTATTAAGATTTCAACTCATGCGATGGACTTGCCAGACATTAAAAAGCTGATCGCCGCCAACAACCCGTGGTGGGAAAGCGGCGAGATTCCCTCGACACTGGCGCTGCCGTTTCGCCGGCCTTTGCTGATGCAGCGGCTGATGAAATATCTCACCGTCGATAGCGTAATCGTTCTTAAAGGCGTGCGCCGCGCAGGCAAATCCACGTTAATGTTCCAGATGGCGCAGCAGTTGCTCGGCGACGGCGTTGCGCCCAGACAAATTATCTTTGTCGATTTTGAAGACCGGCGCCTGCGATATGACGTGCATCAGATCATTGATGCATTGGACGAGCTTTATGGCGGCAAATTCTTCGAGCCGCCGGTCAAGTATCTCTTTCTCGACGAAGTTCACCACATCGAACATTGGGAGTCCGCCGTAAAAGTCTATTATGACCGCAAACGAGCGATCAAGTTTATCGTTTCGGGAAGCTCTTCACCGCTTGTGCAACGCGGCGCGGATGCCCTAATTGGCCGTTGTTTGGAAGAAAAAATTCTGCCCTTCTCTTTTCGGGATTTTCTGCTTTATCATCATGGCAAAAGTGAATCAGGCGAAAAAGTTTCACAAACTGCAATAGAATTTTCCAAGGGCGAGAGTTTACTAACCGGCGCTCAAGTTCTGGCGTTGCAGCTCGCCACGCTTAATACCATCCTTGCTTCTTACCTTCGGCAAGGCGGCTTTGCGCATGTTTTGGAGCAGACGGAGGCTTTTCTGTTCAAGAAGCGTTTGCAGGAAGAGGTGGTTGAAAAAATCATCTATCGCGATCTGGCGCAGCTTTACGGCATTGAGCAGCCCGAAGCGTTGGAAAGGCTCTTTTATTGTTTGGCCGGGCAAACCGCCGGCTTGCTCAACCACGAAAATCTTGCCAAGTTTCTTCAAATCAAGCAAAGGGATATCAAAGCGTATGTCAATTATCTGCAGCGAACGCAACTGATCAATTTAATCGCGCTTTATTCTTCTTCAGCAGGAAAGTCGGTTCGCAACTTGCCCAAATGTCACCTTATCGATAGCGGCCTGATGACGGCGTTCGGGTTTTACGACGAAGCCAAGGCTATCGAGGCCGCGGTCGCCCGGCATCTCTATAATGCCCGGCCTTTCTACTGGCGGGATCAATATGAAGTTGATTTTGTCGTTCAAATCGGCCCGCGCTTGTTGCCGGTTGAAGTGAAATACCGTGAGGGCATCGGCAGCGAGGACTTCCGCGGCCTCGGCGCTTTTATGAAGACGTTCGGCGCGACGGACGGCATTTTGGTGACAAAACATGAAGCCGGCCAAAAGAACCTGGCCGAAGGCACGGTTTATCTCGTGCCGGCGAGCGTGTTTTTGTTGAGCAATGGGGATTTGTTGTAGATTTTTAAAACTCGCATCTCTAACAAAGAGGCTTCCGGTTTATCCGGCGTGAAATGCCGGATTTGTCAGAATTTTTGCCACAATCACCTGCAGATAAATATGAGTATTTATGAGCACACATTTTAGAAAAGATAAGAAATTCAATGGCTTTGATCTAAAGCTTGCAACTGAAATGGGAGCGCTTTATCGTTCCGACTGCAAGGCTCTGCTAGCCGGTATTAAGAACAATTCTGTCGATTGTATTTTTGCCGATCCACCTTTCAATTTGGGTAAGAGTTATGGCTCTCGTATAATTATTGATAAAATGTCAGACATGGAATATCTTGAATGGACTCAACTTTGGATTTCTCAATGTGTGAGAATTCTCAAACCTGGAGGTAGTCTTTTTATCTACCATATTCCAAAGTGGCTAATTTCTATTAGTAATTACTTAAGCTCTTTTGAAAATATGGAATTTAGACACTGGATAGCGATCAAGATGAAAAATGGATTTCCCATCAAGAATCGTCTTCATCCAGTCCATTATGGATTACTGTACTATGTAAAGTGTGGTAAGAAATTCAAATTTCATGTAATTCGATATCCCTCTCCGGTTTGTCGGCACTGTGGCGAGTTAATCCGTGATTATGGAGGTTATTTAAAAAAATATCGGACAAATGAAAACAGTATTCCTTTGATTCAAATTGCTGATGTTTGGGATGATGTAAATCCGAATATCCATAATAAAAACCGCCCCAAATCTATTAATGAGCTCCCTTCCACTATTCCAGAGCGCGTAATCCGGATGGCAACCAACAAGGGAGATATTGTTCTCGACCCCTTTGCTGGTGGTGGCAGCACTTTAAGTATGGCAGAAAGTAACGAAAGATACTGGATTGGATGCGAACTCGGAGCCACTGTTTATGCACAAAACCGCATTTTGAAAGAAGCCAAAGCAACAAAGAGCGCAATACCGCCGCAACGCATTCAAAAAATTTTTAGATGACCGTTTAAATTGCGAAAAACTTTGCTGTTACCTGATTTGATATTCTCAACGAGGTTTTTATGCAAATCTTTAAATCAAGACCACTCAGTGTCAAAGAGATCCGAGATTTGGCCGAAAGACACGAACTTGACTTGACGCCAGAGTTTCAACGCAGGAATGTATGGACAGATAAAGCTCGTTCGTACCTTATCGATACAATTGTGCGAGGAAAACCTATTCCTAAAATATATTTTCGAACTATCGAAAATCCTACTACCAACAAGACTATTCACGCAGTAGTCGATGGTCAGCAACGTCTCACTAGTGTGCTCTCCTTCTTACAAGATGGATTTCCAATAAATAAAACTCATAATGCTGAACTTGGGGGGATGCGGTTCAGTGACCTTGAGAAATCAATACAAAAAGAATTTCTTTACTACGAATTCATATGTGATTTTTTACTTGATGCGCCCGATGTCGAAATCTATGACATCTTTGCTAGGATGAACAAATATCCGGTCAAGATCAATGATCAAGAGCTTCGCAACTCACAATTCTATGGAGAGTTCAAATCTACCGTCTATGAACTCGCGCTTGAATTCAATACGTTCTGGCAAAACAATCGTATCTTTACAGCCAAACAAATATCACGCATGGCCGAAGCAGAATTCGTTGCTGAACTACTAATCGCAACTTCATCAGGGATTAAGGCAAAAAGCAAACCCATCATCGACAAAGCATTCCGAGATTGGGATGACTCGTTCCCACGTAGAATTGTTTTGATGAAAAGATTTAGGCAAACAATGGACATTATCGGTGCCATTTTAGCAGAGTCATCAGCCGATAGCAGCTTTCGCCGAGTTCCATTATTTTATACAATGTTTTGCACAATCTACCACATGCAGTTCGGTCTACCTGATATTAAACGCAAACGTATAAATATCAAGCAACGGGATATTCCTAAGATATGTATCGCTCTTGAAAAAATAGATCAAATATTTTCAGTACCTGCCGATGAGGTATCTAACCTGCCAACTCGTGATCGCGAATTCAGACAAGCAACTGACGTGCACACAATCCACGCATCGAATAGAACAATTAGAGCAGAGTATGTTATAGATTTAATTCGTAACGCAATTGATAATAGGTAAGCCATGGCACGCCATAACCCTGCTGATGTTTTAAAGGATTTTGATAGGGCTATATCACGTTCACAAGGCCTTGCAAGTGCTGCACAACAATGGATTGTGCGAGCGAACGGACCACAAAAACCGCGATTCACGATTGCCTACAGAGATATGCTAACTGAGCTTGCTTTTCTGCATATATTTCTAGCATGGGAGAGGTTCTTAGAAGAATCTTTTCTACTTTACATGCTGGGTAAAAAATCACCGCATAAGTATGCACCACAACGCTTCGTCACTCCTCCTACACGCGCTCATGCTTTTCAGTTAACTCTGCCGGAGCGTGGGCGACCTTATGCAGAGTGGGATAATGCAGAGGTGGTTCGAGAACGTGCACAGCGCTTTTTCAAGAAAGGTGATCCATACGAGAGTGTCTTGAGCGCTCACACACATCTTCTCAAGGAAATTCAAACCATTCGAAACGCCATTGTTCACCGTTCGATTAGCAGTCGAGATAAATTCGATACAGTTGTCCGTAATAATTTGGGGTATCTACCATCCAAACTACCAGTTGGCAATTTTTTGATTAAACAGGTCCGTGGACAGACTGTTCCAATCTCTTATTTAGATTCCTACATTAATAAGCTAACTAATGCGGCGCGAGATATCATTCCTTGAATAGATCATTTACCTCACTTTCTCATTAAAAGGAGGCGCTTTAATAATATTATAAAATTGAGTTGCTACTGAAATACGAAATAATAAACGAGTAGTAGTTATCAGTTAAAGAGTAAACAGGTCAACGGCAAATCGACAAAGAGGTTGTAATGGAAAATTTCAACGAGCGCGATTTGATTTACGACTGGAACGTGCACGACGGCGCGTGGAAGCCGGGCAAGGCGATTGAATTCGACGACGAGACGCTGCGCGACGGTTTGCAATCGCCGTCGGTGACGGATCCGCCGATTGCGGACAAGATTCGCATTTTGCACTTCATGCACGAGCTTGGCATTCAGGCGGCCAATATTGGCTTGCCGGGGGCAGGGCCGCGCGCGAAAGCCGACGTGATCGCCTTGGCAAAAGAAATCGCCGACAACAAGCTCCGCATTTTTCCAAACTGCGCAGCGCGCACCGTGGAGGCGGACATCGTTCCGATTGTTGAAACCGTTCAACAAATCGGCATTCCCATTGAAGCAGCCACATTTCTCGGCTCCAGTCCTATTCGCCAATATGCCGAGGATTGGAATCTCGATTTTCTCTTGCACACTGTGGAGAAGGCTGTCACGTTCGTCGTCAAGCAGGGGCTGCCGTCAATGTTCGTTACCGAAGACACGATTCGCTCGCATCCCAATGACATTCGCGCACTGTACACGATGGCGGTCAATTGCGGCGCCAGGCGCGTCGTCTGCTGCGACACGGTCGGCCACGCGACGCCGAACGGCGTGAAGGCGCTCATTCGCTTCGTGAGCAGCGTTGTGCATAAAATCGATCCGAAAGTCAAAGTCGATTGGCACGGCCACAAGGATCGCGGGCTGTCGATTATCAACACGCTGTCGGCAATTGAAGCAGGCGCCGACCGTGTACACGGCACGATGCTCGGCATCGGCGAGCGGGTGGGTAACACGCCGCTGGATTTGATTTTGGTGAATTGCAAATTGCTCGGCTGGATTGACAACGATTTGACTGCTCTCAAAGCTTATTGCGATTTGGTTTCGCACGCCTGTGAAGTGCCGATCCCGCCGAATTATGCGGTGATGGGCCGTGACGCTTTTCGCACCGGCACCGGCGTGCATGCGGCGGCGATTGCGAAGGCGAAAAAGAAGGGGCAGGATTGGCTGGCCGATCGGGTTTATTCCGGCGTGCCGGCAAGTTGGTTCGGCCTAAAACAGGAAATCGAAATCGGCCACATGAGCGGCGAGTCGAACGTGGTTTACTGGCTGAATGAACACGGCTATGAGCCAAAGCGCGAATGGGTTGAGGCGATTTTCAGCAAGGCGAAAACGATGAACCGGAATCTCACGGATGAAGAGATCCGCTCGATTATCCAAGCCACGACAGTACGTTGAATTTGCAGCTACGGCACCGATGATACCGATCGACTTGCCCAAGTTTTCACAGGGTGTGCCAGTGCGGCTCATTGCGCGGGCATCACCAGCAAGGACTGCCGGAATAATGACAAGTCAATTATGGATTCAAGATTAAAAATCTATTTTGCCGGGGCGATCAGCGCGGGGAGAGAGCGGCAGCCGGTTTATGCGGAGATGGTGCATTTTCTCGAATCACTCGGGGCGGAGGTGCTTTCGGCGCACGTGGCGCGGGCTGACGTGTTGGAGCAGGAAGCGCAATTGTCCGCGGCGGCCATTTTTCAGCGGGACATGGATTTTATTGAAACTTGTCATGGCATGGTCGCGGAAGTGAGCCGTCCCTCGCTCGGCGTTGGATACGAGATCGCCACGGCTTTGACGTTGTGGCGGCCAACGCTTTGCCTTTGCGATCAGGGCGTTTTTCTCTCACGCCTGCTGACGGGCAACTCGCATCCGCAACTGCAAATTCGCTTTTACCAAAATGCTGCTGAATGGCAAGCGGCTTTACAAGAGTTCGTGCAACGTTTGCAGCAAAAAAATGGCTTCTCCAAGCTCGCCTAAGATTTTAATCAAGCCAAAATCGGCTCACGGAAATCGAACTCTCACAGGAAAGGCTTTAAAAAGAAATAATGACAAAACAATTTAGTGACAAAATTATTAAAAGCTTTTAAGGCGAAGCTTAACTGGAAAATTAACTGAAATTTTCTTGAAAAGAATTTTTACAAAAATATTGCCGGTTCTTTTGCTGTTAATTGGAACCGGCGCGATGGCAGGCTTTTGGGGCTGCGGCGCCAAGCCTTTGCCACGCTATAACACACCGCCGGAGGACGCGCCCAGACAGCGCCTTTATCCGCTCTCGGCGGGCGCAGTCATCTCCTCCAAGCCGGCGTTTTCAGCCGCTTTCGTGGGGGGCAAAATCCAAGTGCGTGTGCCGGCCCGCAGCGGCGAAGATTGGCCGGCATTCGGCCGGCGCGTGCTGCAAGACGCTTTGCGGTGGCAGGAAATATACAAATCGAATGGCCGCGAGCGATTGCACACCTTCAAAGAAATAAAAATTCCATTTGGACTGCTCAACCAAGAATACCAACGCTTGGCGCTCGGCCAAATTTTCCCGAACGATGAATTGACACCAACCGGTTGGCGCCATGTGGTGACGCACTCCGGTGAAACCGTATGGCTGCTTGCCGAGATTTTTACCGGCGACGGCAATAATTATCCCGCCATTCAAAAAGAAAACAATTTGGCGCCGGAGAGTGTGATCCGGCATGGGCAAAACGTTTTGATTCCGCCGAATTTGCTGCTCCCCAATCTGCAGCCGGCGGACTTGCTTATCGCCGCCATTTCGCCGCCCAAAGCAGAATCGTCAAGCCAAACGGAGACGATCAAGCCAATGCCGGAATTGCCCAAGCAAGTCGCCGGCGCCAACAAGGCGCCTTCTTCCAAACCATCACCGCCTGCTGCCGGATCTCGCGTTGCCGCAACTGCCGCAAAATCCAAAAGCTCCGCCGGCACGTCAAAAGATCGACAAACCATCACGACGCTGTCGCATCCGGATTTGGTGTTTCAGCAGAATGCGCGCGGCGAGCGCGAGGCAGTTTATCGTTTGAAAAAAGGCGAGGCGCTGTACAGCGCCGTGGTGGTACGCTTCACCGGCCGCATCGAGGCGGACGAGGTGAACGACGTTGCGCAAAAATTACTGGCGTATAACGGCATTCGCGACGCCACGAAAATTGCCGATGGCACGCCGATTCGGATTCCGGCGCGTTTCCTTGATGAAGATATTTTGCGCGGAAAAATTCCGCCGGCGCCAACCACCAGGCCGCCGCGCCCGGAAAGACGCAGCCGTCCCCGCAGCAACTTGCACGTTATTTTGGATGCCGGCCACGGCGGCAACGACCCCGGCACGATGGTGCGCGGCTGGGTCGAAGATGAGATCGCTTACGATCTGATGCTGCGAATCAAGCAGGGATTGCAAAATCGCGGCGCCAAAGTTTATTCGACGGTGAGCGACAAGCGCACCGGCGATGCGGTCAACGGCGGCAGTTTGCTGGCCAACAACCGCGACGAGTACGTCAAAGTCACCCCGGAGTATTTCATGGATGACAGCCGCATCGCGTTGAACCTGCGCATCTATCTCGTCGAGGATCTTTATCGCTGGCTGCTGCGACGCCGCGTGCCGGCGGAGAACATCATTTTTATCAGCATTCATTTGGATCACTTGCATCCCTCCGTCGGCGGCGCCATGGCGTATTATCCAGGGGCTGAGGCGCGCTCCACGAAGTTCCGGGCCGCAGGAACCATTTATCGGCAATACCGCGAGAGCCGGCTCGGAACGATTCAATTTCGCCACAGCGAGAACGCAACCGCCGAGGCGGCCAGCCTGGCCTTTGCGCAAAATTTGATCCAAGCTTTTCACGGCGCCAGCATCCCGGTGCACGACTATCAACCCCTCCGGCGCTACGTTTACAGGCGCGACACCAAATGGACGCCGGGCATCATTCGCTACAGCCGCGTGCCGACTTCGATTTTGCTGGAAGCGGCCAATCTTTCGAACCGCGACGATCTTGCGCGCATCCGCTCGGCGAGTTTTCGCCAGAGATTGGCGGAAACGGTGGTGAAAACGATTATGGTGCAGGAGTAATTCTACATAGTCACATTAGAACTTGTGCCCACGAAACACACGAAAAACGCAAAAAACTTTTTTTAGTGTATTTTCTCAGCCCGTGAGGCATGACTTATCTTGCCATAATTAATCTTGCCTGTTAAAAATGGCCTTACAAGTGATGTCCGACAAGGTTTCGACTCGCCTCGTTCTTCATCTCGACATGGACGCTTTTTACGCGGCTGTCGAGCAGCTCGATCATCCGGAGTATCGCGGCAAGCCGGTGGTGGTCGGCGCCGATCCCAAAGCCGGAAGAGGGCGCGGCGTGGTTTCCACCGCGAGCTACGAGGCGCGAAAATACGGCATTCATTCCGCCATGCCGATCTCGCAAGCGTATCGCCGCTGCCCGCAGGCAATTTTCGTTTTTCCCCGCTTCGAGCGCTACACGGCAATTTCACGGCAGGTCATGAACATTTTGCGCGATTTCTCGCCGCAACTGGCGCAAATCAGCATCGACGAGGCGTTTATCGAGATCACGCAGACGGCGAATTTTCACGGCGGCGCAAAATCACTGGCAGAAAAACTCAAAGCCCGCATTAAAAACGAAACCGGACTCACTGCTTCGGTCGGCGTCGCGCCGAATATGTTTATCGCCAAAGTGGCGTCGGATTTGCAAAAACCGGACGGCTTGACGATTTGCGAAGCCGGCCGGGAAAAAGCTTTTCTCGCGCCACTGCCGATCAAAAAACTTTGGGGGGTTGGACCCAAAACCGAGGCGCATTTGCAAAAGATGGGGTTCTCAACGATAGGTCAACTCGCGCAATGCTCGCAGAAAATGCTGGCAGAAAGATTAGGCAAGTGGGGCGCGCATTTGTGGGAATTGGCCAACGGCATCGACGACCGGCCGGTGGAGGATTGGGGGCCGCGCAAGTCGATCAGCCAGGAGCATACGTATGATCAAGACATCGCGGATCCGCAAATCGTCGAGCAAACCATTTGGCGCATCGCCGACGGTTTGAGCGCAGACATGCGGCAGGCGGATTTGAAAGGGCAGGTGCTGACGCTGAAAATCCGGCTCGAGGGTTTTGAAACGTTCACGCGCCAGCGCAAGCTGCCGGAGTTTACAAATGACGCGGCAACGATGCGCCAGCTGGCCTTGGAGATTTTCCGCAAATTCGACCGGCAAGGAAAGAAGGTGCGGCTCATCGGCCTCGGCATGTCGCATCTCAACAACGTCGGCGGGGAGCAACTGAGCCTGTTTCAAACCGAAGAGCAAACGCGCCGCGACAAAGTGTCAAATCTTCTCGATACGCTTCGCGCCAAACACGGCGAAGAGGCCGCGACGCGCGCCAGCCTGCTTGGAAACGAGCCGGAAGGATTTACGAGCTTTTAATCGACTTCGTCTTCGACCAGCGCCTGCTGGTATGTACGAGACTTTGCCGGCAAGCTGAAATGAGTTTGCAATTCAGAGGGAATGACCTCGGCAACGCTGATTTTTTGCTCCGCATAGTGATTATAGGCCTCGACCAGCTCTTCCATTTTCCAGCGAAATGAGGCGATCCGAGCCAGCGCCGCGCCGTTTCGCAAATCCTGCCGCATCGCCACGATGGCGTCCCCAATCTGCTCGAAATAATAATTCTGCATGGATTGGTTGATCAAGCCCTCGACCGAAGCCGTTACATCCATTTCTTTTTCAGGCGTGCCCCGGAAGTAAAAATTATTGAGATTTTTGACCAGTTGCGTTTCCACGCCAAGGTAAATGAACCGGGACGGCCGCCTTTTATAATAATCGGTCTTCGCGGCGATGCTCGTGAGCACATATTGCTCGATGACCATCCGTTCGCTTGAAGTCATTATCCGATGCGAGGCGTAGCGCAAAGAATTGGCTTCCTTGTCATATTCGATCCGCACCATCAGATCGGCAAAGGCGAAATAGAATAACTCATTCATAAAAAAATCCTTTTTTTCAATGAATCCCTTAATTTTGTCAATAGAAATACCTCCCATATTGCGTCTTAGCGGAATGTTCCGAAAAAAATTGTCAATTCCGCTTCCTATTTGATCACTGATCTGCTGCTGGTGCTGGCAGTGACCTGAAACGCCATCCCCATAAGGGTGAATCTGTGATTGGCCGCATCCACTTTCTCCACCTTCCCCTCCGCTCTAATCGCGTGCTTCAGCTCAGGCTCTTCCTCCAGTCTTTCTGATTTATCGTCGATTTCTCCAGCCAGAAAAATTCCGTCCTTCAGATAAGTGCCGCCGATTTCCAGAAACATACCCACTTTCAAGTCGGCAATGCCGGCAAAGTTCTTGTCTTCGTCTTCATCACTCTCGAACTTGGCGTCTTCGTTGATCTTGATGGGCAACCGCCATATTTCGAGTTTACGGTTTTCCTGGTCAACTTTTCGAACGACTCCGGTGACGCTCCAATCATCATCAAGAAAATCCCCGATGAGAATTCTCATCTCATTACATGTAATTAAAGAATCACTTAGAGCGGTTCCTTTCACTTTTACCCACTGTCCCGGCTTGAGGGCTGCGATCATCTCCTTTGGCGTCATTTTTGTCTGCACTTCACCCGCGCCAACTGCAACCAAGGCGGAAGCAACCAATCCGGCAGCAAAAACGTGAATTCGTCCGTTCATCTTCAGTTTGCTTAACATAATCATCCGTTGTGACTTGTCAGATGTTTGGTCGATACAAGCAGGGCAGCAAATCACTTTTCACAACTCAAGATACGGAATCCGCGGAAAAGCGTTGTCATGATCGAGTCGCAAGAATGTAAATTCCAAGTAAATTGTTTGTCAGCAAAATGGAGATTCAGGATTCCGCTTCAAACAAATAGCCGGCGACCCGAATGGTTTTGATGTAACGGGGATTTTCAGGATTCGGCTCAATATGCTTGCGCAGGCGGAGGATATGAGTATCCACGGTTCGGGTGGTAGGATGGGTCTGGTAGCCCCAAATTTCGTTCAGCAGGCGATCGCGGGTGAGCAGCTCGCCGGGATGGTGAACAAAATATTCCAACAAACGAAATTCGCGGTTGGTCAAATCTTGCAGTTTGCCGTTCTTGCGAACCTGCCGGCGTTTAAAATCGATTTCCACCTCTCCAAACTGATACTTTTCCATTTTCGGCTCGGGAGGCGACGTGGTTGTTGCTTCTTCCCGGCGCAACTGCGCTCTCACGCGCGCCAAAAGCTCACGCAGGCTGAAAGGCTTGGTCAAATAATCATCCGCACCCAGCTCCAACCCCAACACTTTATCCTCCTCGTCGGTCTTCGCCGTGAGCATGATCACCGGCGTCATGATTTTCTCGTCGCGCAGACGTTTGCAGATCTCCAGGCCGCTCATTCCCGGCAGCATCAAATCGAGAATCAGCAGGTCGGGATGGTGCTCCCTGGCAAGGCGCAAGCCCTCCGGGCCGGTGTACGCCGCCAGCACCTCATAGCGCTCTTCGTGTAGTGCACGTTCAAGCCCCAGGACGATGTTAGCATCATCTTCTACGATCAGAATTTTCTTCATTGTTCCATCTCCGCTTGATGCACGATGTGGCCTGCAGACCCGCGCTGTTCGTTCACCGGCGTTTTATGGTGAAGCTCTTCTTCAGCAGGGATCGGGAGGGTGAAAATAAACGTTGACCCTTTGCCAGGCTCGCTATGCAAGCTGATGTCGCCACCGTGCGCGCATACGATATGCCGCGCCAGCGTCAACCCCAATCCCATTCCACCCTGCTTGTGCGAGCTCAAGCGTTGATCGACGCGATAAAAGTCATCGAAAATCTTTGCGGCTTCTGTTGGATCGATGCCGATGCCACGATCGGCCACTTCGACTTTGACCACCGGGCCGGCGCGGTATGCACGCACGAGAATTTCCTTCACCTCGTCGCTATATTTGACGGCATTGCTCAACAGGTTCAGCATCACCTGCAAGATCGCATCGGCATCCATCCGCAATTCCGGCAAATCCTCCGCGATTTCCACCTCCACCAAAAACCCTCGGGCTTCGGCGTGAGGGCGAAAGGATTCAACCGCTGTGGCCAGGATGGCCGAGGGGTTTTCATATTCGAATTGATACTGGTTGGCGCCCCGCTCGATCATGGAGTAACTCAAGACATTCTCGATCAGACGGCCCAGACGATCGCATTCGCGGCAAATGATGCCAAGATATTGCTGCGCGTGCGCTTTGAAATCGCTGGGCGGAGCCGAGTTTCCGGCCAATTGCAGATCCATCAACTCCGCAAACATCTTGACCGAAGCTAAAGGCGTGCGCAGCTCGTGTGAGACGTTCGAGACGAAATTCGATTTCATCTGTGAGAGATGCGCCTGGCGCCGGGCGTGGCGAATGAAGAGATAAGCCCCAAACAAAATGCTCGCCAGCAAAAGCAGGATCAACCACAGCCACAGCGTGGTGCGAAAATCAAGTTTTTGCGGCTCGCCCTGTTCGTCGCCAAGGTAAATCGCCACCTGCCAGAAATCAAAGGGCGCAGCCAGGCTTTGCACGGCGATGTGGTTTCGGAACGGTTTGGTTGCACCCAGAACATAATCGCCTTTTTCATTGAGAATCGCCAGCGTTACCTGCTCGCTGAACTTCAAGTTGGGAAGAATCCTTGGGAATAATTCCTGGGTGAGCTGTTGCAAGTCGATCTGCAAGCCCAACAATCCGTTAACATACATGTCACTGAGATCCGGCAAAGGGAAACAAGCCAACAAATAAGGGCCGTTTTCGGCCTCATCTGAAATATAGGAGAATTCCGCCTTGTAACGCTTGCGTTTGATCACCATTTTTTCCAGATTTCTCTCCAACAGTTGCAAGAAATACCTCTGGCTGAGGCGTTTTTTATCTTGCGCCGCCAACGAATCGAATTGGATCTTGAAGCTGGTGGGATTGGATACTCGAGGCGAGGTTAAAAGCCGTGGCGTCAGGCTGCGAATTTGCTCAAAAAAAAATGAGAACTGCAAAGCGTTGATGGCGTCGCTGCGTTCCAACAAATCCTGATTCAGGCGCAGAAGCATCTCGATGGCTTCCTGGTCACGTTCCAAATTCTCCAGGCAAACGGCGATTTGATACTGCGCCAGAAAACGCAAATACATGCCGTTCAGATCGCGTTCGTTCGGATGCTTTGCCAACAAGCTCTGAAAAATAGCCAATGCCCTTTCCCACTCACTCTTTTTCGTCAAAGCCCGGCCAACATAACTTTCGGCTATGGCCCATAATCTTGGATTCGACACGGTGGCTGGAATTTCGCGATAAGCGGCAATGGCGCCGTCCAGATCATTGACGCGGTACTCCAACTCTTCACCGCGCGCCACCAGCTTATCGAAGGTTTCATGCTCGAGCGCGTAGGACTCTTTTTCCCAAGATTCAGGCGAGGATTTTTCTTCGTGCAGACTGAGACCTGGAGGGTAAACAACCTTCCCCGGAGCGGTGAGCAGAAAACAGGCGGCAATCAGCGACTGATTGCGAACAAGCCGGTCAAATTCCTCGAGCGGAGGAATCGTTTTCCCCGCCTTCAAAATTTCTTCCACTTGAAAAATCCAGCGTTCATCTGTTTTCGCCAGCTCGTTGTCAATCTCGCGGCCGGCCAGCCGCGCAAATTGGCGATAGCTCTCTTTCAGGCGTTCTTGAGAAAGCAGCTTTTCATTCTCGATGGCACGCCAACTGAAATACGTGAGCAGCCCGCTGGGGATGATGATCAAGGCCAGAAAGACCAGCGCCAGGTGAATCCCGCTCCGCCTGGCCTTGATTTTTCTGGTAATGGCGGCGCAAGATTTCCATAGCCGGCCAAACCAGTGGATTGGAAATCTGTTCTCCAGAGGAGCCACCGACGGTTTTATAGTATGACGCATAAGAAGCTACGCCAGTTTTCTAATAAGCCCCGTTAGATATCCCTTCTAGTTGGGGAAGCTTTCTGGCCTAAATTTATCCAACCGGGCAAGACGAAAACTGAAGCCCTGGTGGATTCAGCGACATACGGTGGAAAATCATCTCCGCGTTTGTTTGCCTAAG
>JAKEEU010000260.1 GCA_022616415.1 Candidatus Zhuqueibacterota bacterium
AAACTGGCTTTGCGACCAGCGCCAGCGCGTCACGAAGCCCATTTAATTTGCCCGTGAACGTGATCTCCGCTATGCTTTACGCCGATGGGTAAAATTTAACGAACCCTCGTGGGATTGAAACAATTCAAGCGCCAATTTGGCGCTGTTCTGAGCGCCAAAGTTTGAATCGAGCCCTCGTCGGATTGAAACCCGACATCCCGTCACCTATGTCCTATATGTCCGAGCGGTCTGAATCAAACCATCGTGGAATTGAAACATCAAACCCGGAGTGGGGCGGAACCTGGGTTCCCCGTCGGCGGTCGGGTCACAATGTAAGTATAGGCTTCCGGTTGGCTTGAGTACACGATGTAATTCTACCACACGAGCAGCCATCATCACGAGATAAGCCATCATTTGATTCGTACCTATATATTGGCGCATTGCACCAAGCATACTGGCTACTTGAATGTTATCGGAAGTTACTAAATCGTGATAAGCTTGTTCAGAAGTAGTGTTCCAATGCCAAGTGTCTTCAAAGGCCGTAATCTGTGCTTGGGCCTCTCTGCCGCTCTCGTCTTTATATAATACATTATAAGAGCGATCCGAGTTAAAAGGTGGGTCAAGGTAAATCAAGTCCACACTTTCGCGGTCTATATATTCGCGTAAAATGACAAGATTGTCACCGTAGAATAGGGTATTGGTTGTGATTAATGGCATTATCGCCTTGCAATCTCGATTCAGTCCCCGCCCGAGATGAGAAGTTCGTGCCTGAGCTGGCCAAGGCTCGGTGAGTCTGAAATCCTATCATGACCACATCTTCCTTGATGTGCTGCAGAAATATTCTGTTATTTTATACCAACAATGGTGGAAAGTGCGGGACAAGCCAGAGTGGACAAAACCGGCTGGACTTTTATTGCGAGGATCGAGTTTTGTCGCTCATGTTATTCCTGCCTAAAAACGAAAACGCCACTTGTTCACCCAAACGAACAAGTGGCGTTTGCATTTCAAGCCACGATAAGGGGGGTGAGATAAGAAATTCAGCAATTCCATTTAAGCAATTAACCTTATTTATCTCACCCCCTAAATCCGTTGCCAGCGCCGAGTGATTACTCGTAACTCAACGCCTTGACCGGATCGAGTTTGGAGGCAACGATGGCCGGCCACATGCCGAAGGTCAAGCCGACCATAGTGCAGAAGGCCAGGCCGCCAAAGGCCCATTCCATTGGCACTGAGGCCGCGAAGCCGGTAAAGAACGTGACAACGTTGCCCAAGCCGAAGCCGGCCAATACACCGAAAATTCCGCCGACGTTGCAGAGCACGATGGCCTCGATGAGAAATTGCGTGAGAATGCTCCGGCGTTTCGCGCCTAATGATTTTCTGAGGCCGATCTCCCGAGTGCGTTCCGTCACGGAAACGAGCATGATGTTCATGATGCCAATGCCGGCGACCACCAACGCCACGATGCCAACCACGAAGGCGCCGACCTTGACGCCAGCCGTGGCCTGGTTGAAGGATTTGATCATGCTGTCATTGGTGAAGATGGTGAAATCATCTTCCTCGCGCGGCGGCACTCTCCGTTCGGCGCGCAACACCAGCCGCGTTTCTTCGATGGCGTCCTGCAAGAGTTCCGGACTTTTCGCGCGCACGGTGACGTTGACCGAGCGTGCGTCGCCGCGCTGGTCCCGCATGCCATAAACTTGCTGGAAGGTGGTGATGGGGATGATGGTGTAATTATCATAATTGCCACCCATCGCCGAACTTTTCTCTTCGAGCACGCCAATGACGCGGTACTTGCGGTCGTCGAGTTTGATGGTCTGCCCGACCGGATCCGTAAAAGGAAACAACGTCTCAGCGATGGTGGGGCCGATGATAACGACAAAATTGGCGGCCTTGATATCCTGATTCGTCAGGTTGCGGCCCGATTCCACAAAATGGGTGTTGTTGGCGCTATATTCAAGGGTGCCGCCACAAATCGTCAAATTCTTTTCGGTGGATTCATTGCGGTATTTCGCAATATGTCCGAAATCCCATAATTCGGCGCCGACGATATCGATGCTGCTCACTTTTTCGCGAATCGCATCCGCGTTGGCGACGGTCACCGGCTTGCGGCGCTGAATCTTGCGCCAGTCCACGTTGTTGCTGAATCCGCGCGGCCATTTCTGGACTTGAAAAGTCGTGGTGCCCAGAACGCTCATCTCTTTTTCCATCGTATTCTGAATGACCGATATGCCGGTCATCACGGCAATGATCGAGGCCACGCCGGAAATGATGCCGATCAAGGTCAGCAGCGAACGGAGCTTCTGCGCGCGGATCGCTGCCAATGCCATTTTCAATGCTTCGATGAGATTCATTTGTTCCTTTGTTTGTCAAAAAAAATTACGCAAGATAATTGTGGCAAGATAATTATTCAAAAGCTTTTAAATCATCTTGCCACAATTATCTTGCAAATATATCTTTGCGTCTCGAGCACTTTTAGTCTTATCATGCAATATTGGTTATTCATACCGCAAAGCGTCGATGGGATTCAGTTTCGCCGCTTTGAACGCTGGCACAATGCCGGCAAAGACGCCGACCATGGCTGAAACAACCAGCGCGACGATGACAATTGGAATTGATATGCTGGCCGGCATCAGCATGGCATTGATCAACGCGGTCACGCCAAAGGACAGCAGCACGCCAACCAGCCCGCCCAACAGACAGATGGTCGCCGATTCGAATAGAAATTGCGTCAGGATGGTTCGCTTCTTCGCACCGATCGCTTTGCGAATGCCGATCTCCCGCGTGCGCTCGGTCACGGAAACGAACATGATGTTCATGACGCCGATACCACCCACAAACAGCGATACGCCGGTGATCAACAGGCCGATCAAAACGATCACGCCCATGACATTATTATAAGCCGCCATCAACGAGTCCAGCTTGTTAATGGAGAAATCATCTTTCTCTATCGGTTTGAGTTTGCGGATCTTCCGCATTTCGCCGATTAAGGCGTATTCAAAATCTTCCATTCCCTCGTGGCTCGGAGCTTTGACGGCGATATCGAAATTACGATCAGCGCCGCCGCCGAACGATCGCAAAAAGGAAGTGATGGGAACATAAATCTGGCTGTCGAAATTCGGCCCGCCAAAGAATCCGGCGCTCCCCTGCTTTTCCATGACGCCGACGACCCGATAAATATCGCGACCAATGCTCATTTTCTTGTTGATCGGATCCGCATTTTCGAAGAGCTGCTTTTTGATTTCACTGCCGATGACGCAAACTTTCCTTTTATATTGGACATCGAGATCGGTCAGGAACCGGCCGAACTCCGGCAGTGAGCTGGAGACCATGATGTGCTTGTCGGTCGTGCCAATAATGCGCACGTCATTCAAAATCGTGGAGCGATACTTTATGCTTTTTGCCGAGCTGGTGGTCGGATTGATCGCCGCCGCATGACTGAGATGGTTCTTCAAATCTTCGGCATAATCCAGCTCGAGGTTCTTGCGATTTCTAAATTCAAACCAATTGCCGCGCATCACCCAGGGCATGCGCGAAACATAGAGCACATCCGAGCCGATGGCGGAGATGCTTTCTTTAAAAGAATTCCCCAGGCCGTTGGCTGCCGTCATGGTCGTGACGACGGCCACGATACCGATGATGATACCCAAAGTGGTCAACAGGCCGCGCGATCGGTTGGCGCGAATGGCGGCGAAGGCGATCTGCAGGGTCTCGGATAATTCCGTGAAAATCCTCATGACTGATTCTCTTTCTTGACGGTGTTTTTGACGCTGACCTTTTCGCCATTTTCCAAGTCCTTGCTGATCGCGCGAAAACTGCCGGTCACGACTTCGTCACCTTCCGAAAGTCCGTCGAGAATTTCAATGTGGGTATTGCTCTGAATGCCGGTTTTCACCTGTCTCGCTTCAACCGCGCCATCTTTCACGACGAAGACGATTTCCACAAAGCCATCCTTGTCCGGCGTAAACGGCGATTTGGCGGATTCATCGGCAATCGCGTCGCCATTCTTCTTTCCTTCCGATTTCTTTTGCAATTGGTCCATCGTGCGCACCGTCACACTCTGAATCGGAACTGCCAGCGTGCTATCGCGTGTCTCGGTGACAATATCACAGCTTGCCGTCATGCCAGGCCGCAGGTCAGCAGTCGAACGCCCGCGCGCTTGCGTGACTTCAATGCTCTTGGCCGCGCCATTCGCGCCGTGATCCGCAGCCAAACCGGTGACGGCGACTTTCACTTCGAATTCCGTTTTTTGATCCGCCGTGCCGGTACCGGTAACTTTGGCGGTGTTGGCGATTTCCGAGACATAGCCGCGAAAGGCCGTGTTGGGCAACGCATCGACTTCGATATTCGCGGTGTCACTCAACGAAATCGCGACCACGTCGTTTTCGTCCACCTCGACCAGGGCTTCCATGCCGACCAGATCAGAGACGACCAAAATGACGTCTTCCTGGAATTGCGAACCCAGCGCAATTTCACCGACTTCCTTGTTCAATTGGCTGATGGTGCCGGCCATCGGCGCATAGATTCTCGTCTTCGAAAGATCATCGTGGGCTTGTTTCAGCAAGGCCCTGGCCTGTTCAACATTATTGAGCGTGGATTCGTAGCGCGCCTTTTCGACCTGATAAGTGGAGCTGACGGCATCGAAGGAGGCCGATGATTCGAGCTTTTTGTCGAACAGCTCTTTGGAGCGCTGAAAATCCTTTTCGGCTTTCAGCATACTCTCTTTCGCCAGCCTGGAGTCCGATTCGCTCGATTTCAAGCTCGCTTCGGCGCGTTCGGCGGCCGCGACATATCGCTCGCGATCCAGTTCGAGCAAGAAATCGCCTTTCTCGACCCAATCGCCTTCTTTCACCGCCAGCTTGGTGATTTTGGCGCTGACATCGGCGCTGATCTTGACCTGAATGTGCGGCTGCACCTTGCCGGTTGCCGTCACGGTCTCCACCACCCTTTGCCGCTTGACCGGCGAAGTTTCAACTTCGATGGCTTTGTTTCCATTTTTCTTCATGATGCTGGCGACGACCGCGGCGGCAATGATGACGACAACACCTGAAGCGATCAGTAACTTTTTTTTCTTCGACATTTTCGGCGCTCTCCGATTATTTTATTGTGTTATGCAGGAGACATGGCAAGCAGCGCCCAGAATGTGTGTTTATCCGCTCGAATAGGACCAGTTACACTTTCGATCAATAGCGACTCCAATCATCTGGGCGAGATTTACCACTCCAATAGGACGAGAAAATGTCTGAAATGTTTCATGGTATTCTGTGAGTTGGTTTTTTGTGAGGAGATTTTAGGGAAAGGAATGATCGATTTTTCCAGCAATCGTGCGATTAGCCATTCATGTTGCACAAGTCGGGCTTCAAAATAACGGCTTCTGAAAATGCAAACAATAATGGTGAAACGTGTTGCTCACCCAGGCGTAGCGATAGCCGAAGGGCGCGAGTTTCTGATCGTCCTGGCACCAGAACTGCTCGCGGCATAGCGCGAAATCCCCACGCAGCCGAATCGCCAAGTCCCACGCCAGCGGAAAAATTTGCCCCTTCTTTTTGACGTTTTTGACAATGATCGTCATGTATCTCCCCGGCTCCAACCGCGCGCCGACGCGCTGATAAATTTTGACCAAGTTCTCCAGAAAATCTTCGTAGCTCGCCATGTTGCCGAGATCGCGCTCGTCATCCGAATAAAATTGCAGCAAGCCGGCTTGCTTGCGTTTTTGCTGCGTCTCTGCGCCTTTCATGCGCAGCATGTCCCAATACGGCGGGCTGGTGATGACGTAGTGAAACGAGGCGGGCAGCTTGTCGTAAGTTTTGGCAATACCGGCATCGCCGGAGCAGACCTGCCAAATCGGGGCGGCTGGCAATTCGGTTCGCCGCGCCTCGAAGCGCTGCTGAATGATGTCGCAAAAAGCCGGATTCAGCTCGATGCCATACGCCGCGCGATGGCAAGCCGCCGCGGCGACGAGCGCACTGCCGGTGCCGGCCATCGGATCGAGAACCCACTCACCCGGCTCGGTAAAGCGCTCGATGAATTGCTGAATAAACGGCTCCGGAAATTTGGCGGGATGCAGCAGCACATTTTTTTCACGCGGCGGCGGCTTGACTACGAACCAGGCGAGCCGCTCATCCCAGCTTGATTCAGTGCTGGCTTTTTGTTGATGCTGCTGCTCTGGTGTTGGCAGAAAATGCGGCAGCGGCGGAATGACTTCGGCATCGCGGCGGAAGTTGAGGCAATACATCACCTCGGCGCCGCTGGCGACAATGTGTTTGGCGGCTGCCGGCGCGGTTGTGGAATTGCCAGCAGCCGCATGATCTTCTCCGCGTTCGCAGCCAATCTTCTCGTCTTTCATGGTGAGAAAATTTCCGACGAGCTTGCCAAGTTCCCACGCCAGGGGCAGATAGCGCTCGCTGGTGTCCGAATTGCAAAGAAACATCGTCAAATAACTATTGGGTTTCATCAACGCTGCGGCAGCATGCAGACGATTAAGCCAAACCGGGGCCTGCCGGAGGTAGCTTTCTTCATTTTGAAAAATTTCGCGCAAGTCAACGATGACGTAATCCAATGCGGCAGCGGAGCTTGCAACAATAGATGGTTCGAGCACGATCGCTTCGCGGCCGAGAGATTTCGCCATCGGTTCCAGCGTTGCAGTGTTTTCGGGGAAAATTCCCACGGCTGAGCGTTTGCCGTTGGCAGAAGGATGAGTTGTAGAGGGTTGGCCGTCGTGACAAAACTCTTTAGTAAAAAAAGCGATGAATTCGGCAGGCGTTTCCGCGCCGAGGTAAAACCAGCTTTTTTGAAATTGCAGCCAACGGCGGCTGTCGAGATCGTTGAGCCGGTTTTTGGGATCGACTTCAAGAGAGGGCATGTAGTTCCTTCTGGTATTACCGTGAAAAAAACTATCACAGCCACGAAGACTGCGGCCGTGGGATTTTTACACCACAAAGGCACAAAGAAAAACAATTAAACTTGCTTTGTGTCCCAACAGGCGTAGCCTTTGTGCCTGTGGTTAAATTTAGCTGCGCCTGTAAGGTTGCGGCCAAAGCCGCGTTACGTTGATCTATACGGTTTTAGCACGAACCATAAATATTGCACTTTTTTTTCAAAGGCGCAAATATTTTTCTTGCGCTTCACTCGTCTTTGCTATAATTTAAATGCACGTGCTTGCTCCATCGTCAATCGCGTTGAGATTTTGAGCGCCAAACCTTTACGAAGATGGCAAGTTTTTCCAACGGCTTGAAGAACCCAACGGGCGCGGCCCAACTGATTTAATCCGTTGGGTTTTTCTATCCGTTGGAGATTATTTTTTGCGAACTCGCCGGTTTGAGGCGAGGCTTCGCCGGATGTTCACAGACCCCAACCGGTTATGCGCGCCGAAGAGATTATCTGTTTGGCCATCCTGCCACCCGACGTCGAGGCCGGCATGCGCTACGCCCGGCAATCGCTGCATTACACTTTCGACCGCATGGGCTATGGTGACGATGCGGCGCGGCGGCTGGCGAAAATCGCGCTCGGCAAAACTTGTGAGGCCACGCTGATCCGCTTTTTGCGGCAGCACGCGATTCCGCATCTCAGCACCGAAGGCGCGACGCCGCACACCGATCCCGACCGCTTTGATTTGCGCGTTCTCAACGAGGTGGTGGATTTGAAAACGTTCGGCGTGCCGGATCAAGTGGCGCAGCCGGCGCGCTTGCTGAACTGTTTGGCGTTGGTGCCGAATCATCAAAACAAAGACCAGTGGAGCCGGCGCGGGCATTACGAGCGTTTTCTCTTCGGTTTTTTCAAAGGCAAAATGCGCGTGCAGTTGAAAAAAGCCGATTCATCCGCGCCGCCCAGCGAAGAAAGCATCGAGCTGGGGTCGGCGCCAACGATTTTGTATCTCGCTGCCGCGCCGACGATTGCCGAGTGCGAGAAACTATTTCATCCGGTGCGCCGCGGCACCGTCTGCCCGCAATACCCCGGCGGCACCCGCATCGACAACATGGGCTGCCGCATCGGTGAACTGACCTCGGTGCAAAATTTTTTGATGAAGTTGGAGAAGTTTCAAAGAAGATAAAGCGTAAGACGTGAAAGGTGAAACGTAATTCGTAAAACGTAAGTGTTTTTGCTAAATTGAATTGCCATAAACTCGTCAGCTTTAGGGGTAACACTCTTTTCGCCTTGATGTGGTTGACTGCACCTTTAATCA
>JAKEEU010000261.1 GCA_022616415.1 Candidatus Zhuqueibacterota bacterium
AGACTCAGTTATTTGGCCAAGGTTCCACTCATCAAATTTTTGACGGAGCCGGGCTATGTCTTGGAGCACATTTCAAAATACCCGGTTGAAATCAAGCCGCATCAAAATGCGAGACAAATCCTGAATCTTCATCGCCGAAATAATTTGGCTTGTCAGAAAGTGCGCGACCTGATGGAAGCTGCGTTGGTTGAAATTCCGCCCCCATCTTTGATTGAAGTCGCGCAGCGATTGGGATATCGCCATCCAAATACTTTGGAAATCAAATTTCCCGAGTTGAGCAAAAAGATCAACGCCAATTACAGGTCGTCTGAAAAGTATCTCAGCGGTCGCCGATCCAGGCGGACAGTGCCGGAGTGCCGTCCGGATAAGGAAAGCCAAAGAAAAGCGATTGAGCAGGAGTCGGGCCAGCCCTGTCCCGCATCCCTTGATGATTTGGCTCGGCGGTGGGGATATGTCGATGGTCACCACTTAAAAGGAAAATTCCCGGATATTTGTCAAACATTGATGGAAAAACGCCGAGAGTATCAACAAGAGAAATTGGCGGAGCGTTTAAGAGATTGCCGTCAATTGTTGGAGGCCGCAATGAAAGAAGACCCGCCTCCAAAACTCATCACGGTTGTCAGGCGGTTGATAGGAGTTAAAGAACCGTTTTTGAGAAAGCATTTTGCGGAAGAATGTCACAGCATTTCCTTGCGCTCTATTGAATACCGAAAGAAGCGAATGAAAGATGCTGGCGACAGGTTGCTGCAATCACTCCGGGAAAATCCCCCACGATCGCTGAATCAGATCTCCAAAGAGATGGGTTATCACCTAACGACCCTCGCCCTAAACTATCCCGAAATATGCCGCTCTATAATGGATCGGTATCAGAGCCATGCACAGAATCTCGCCGCGGAAAGCAAGAGGGCAAAGTTAATCAATTCGGTCATCCGCCCAGTGGAAGCATGAGTTGGCGTTTGCCAAGTGGAAGCAATTGTGGCGCATTGCGCCATGTTTTGCTGCAAGTCACAT
>JAKEEU010000262.1 GCA_022616415.1 Candidatus Zhuqueibacterota bacterium
CGAGGCGCTTTTTGCCGAAGCAATCTCTTGATTTTCAAAGGATTGCTTCGCTGAGAAACGCTCGCAATGACGTTACAAAATAACCCGTGATGAGTATAGCTTGACATCTATAACCCTTCCGCCTTTGAAGTCAGGCTCTGCTCGAGATCCTCGATCAAGTCAGCAACATCTTCCAAACCGACGGAGAGACGAATGACGCGCTCGTTGATGCCGGCCTTCTCGCGTCGCGCCGGCGTCATCGAGGCATGGGTCATGGTTACCGGATGGCTGATGAGCGATTCGACGCCGCCCAGCGATTCTGCCAGCGAAAAAATTTTGACCGAGCGCAGCACTTGATTCACTTGCTCGATGCCGCCGCGTGCTTCAAAAGACACCATGCCGCCGAAGCCGTATTGCTGGCGCCTGGCAAGCTCGTGATGCGGATGGCTCTTCAATCCCGGATAATACACTTTCGCGACGCGAGGATGGCCCTCCAAAAACTCGGCAACGGCGCGCGCATTTTTCTCGTGCGCTTTCATGCGCGGCGCCAAAGTTTTGATGCCGCGCAACACCAGCCAGCAATCGAAAGGTGAAGCGCCTTGCCCGAGCGCATTCACGAGAAACTGCAAACGCTCGGCAAGCGTTTTATCCTTCACCACGATGGCGCCGCCGACAACGTCGCTGTGGCCGTTCAGATATTTGGTGGTGGAATGAACGATCAGATCGGCGCCAAGCTCGAACGGGCGTTGATTGTAGGGTGAGAGAAAAGTGTTGTCCACAATCGCCAACGCGCTGTGGTTGTGGGTGATCTCGGACAAGGCGTGAATATCGATGATGTTCAGCAACGGATTGCTCGGCGTTTCAATCCACAACGCTTTGGTGTTGGGTCTGAGCGCGGCTTTGACTTGCTCGAGCTGGCTCATGTCCACATACGTCGTTTGCAAGCCGAACAACTCGCCGTAAGTTCGCAACAGGCGTTCAGTGCCGCCATAACAATCGTGCGTGCAAACGATGTGATCGCCTGATTTGAATAAATGGAGCGCCGCGGTGATGGCGGCCATGCCGGTGGCAACGGCGAATGCGCTCACGCCGCCTTCAAGTGCCGCCAAATTTTCTTCCAGCGCTTTGCGGGTGGGATTGCTGGTGCGGGAATAGTCGTAGCCTTTGGTTTTGCCGACGTCGTCAAAACGAAAGGTCGAGCTGGGGTAAATCGGGGTGGTAACGCTGTTGAAGGTGGAGTCTTTGTAAACTCCGCGGTGAATCGCCAGGGTTTGAAAACGCATACACGTCTCCTCTTGTTTTGTGGTTCATGCACAAAACAAAAAACCTCTCCTGATGATCAGAAGAGGTTATAAGAGGCATGTACCGTCTTCTTCTCATCTTTCCCACACGGGGTGGGCAGGAATTAGCACCTGACGTCCCGCTATACGGGACCGGTTGCTACGGTGTCATCGGGCCTGTTCCCTCTACCGTTCTTGATAAGGAGAAAAGTTTCTTGTTTTAAAAGAACAACCGCTGAATGATTTGATAATATAATCAAACGAACCCGGCTTTGTCAAGCAAATTTTTTGCGATTTGACAATAAATCTCCACCGCCTGTGCCAGCTCGGTTTTGGCGATGCGTTCGTGCGGCGTGTGCGCATCGAGAATCGAGCCAGGCCCAAGAAGGAGCGGCCGGCCCCAATTGGTAAGCAGCGGTATATCGGTGGTGAAGGCCACCACCGTCGTTTCGAATCCTTGCAAGTCTTCCAAAAAGACCGGCTCACATTCGAAGGTGTAATGAATCTGAGCGCGACCCGCTATCGTTTGTTCCAGTAAATTTTTAATGCTGGTGACATCAGTGATGATTCTAAACATCAATTCGGCTTTGGCGAAATCCGGAATGACGTTGGCTTGAACGCCACCGGCAATCGTGCCGAGGTTGCAAGTGGTCTCGCCGAGAACGAGATGTGTGGGCAAAGCCAGCGCGCGAATATCGTTCAACACCTCGAGCAGTTTTAAAATTGCAGATTCGCCTTGTTGCGGATAAGCCGAGTGCGCAGCTCGACCTCTCGCCACCACTTCCACGCGCAGCGCGCCTTTTGAACCGAGCGCCAGCTTATTTTCCGTCGGCTCGCCGTCAATCAAAAGTAGATAAAACCAGCGCCGGCTCGCCCACACGCGCATAAATATTGGCGCGTCCTTTGTTGACTTCCTGTAATTGCACGGCGAACCCTGCGGCTTCAAGATACCCGCGCAGGAATTTGACGACGGCATGCTCGCTGCCGGTTGGCGATTCGAGCGCGATGAGTGATTTTGTCAATTCGTATAATTCCAAGGTGCCTCCAAGAAAAAGGCTGCAACATTAACGAACGCGAGCGCACGCGGCGGCATGAGTCTCCTTTTTTAGGTCATTGCGAGGCGCCTTTTCCCGAAGCAATCTCTTCAAACATCGCCTGACCGAGCAGCTTGCGCACATTATTGACGTGATGAATGTCGTGATATAAGGTAAAGAAGAGCATTTCTCGAATCGTCAGTTTGCCCAAGATCGGATGCGGCAGCAGATACTTGTCGAGACGCTCTTCATTCCATCCTTGCAAAACGGCGAGCAATTTTTTACTCGTTTCATCCCATTTGCGCAAAATGCCTTGTTTGGCTTGATCAAAATCCGGCGGCCTTTCTTCTATGACGGGTATGTATCGCCCGGTGGCGCGTGCGCCCTTCGCCAATTCCTGCCGATATTCTTCTTTGATTTGGGCAAATCTTCTTGACGATTATTCTTGCGTATTACGCATTACGTTTTACGATTTACAGTGAGATCATTTGGCCTATCGGAAATAGGCTGTATATTTTGAAATCGTTCTTGTAAATATTCCCTGACTGGAAGAATGTCCGCCTGCGTGGTCAAGTCCGGCACGTGCTCCGACCGAGGAATCGTGAACACCGCTCGCGGATTTTGGTCGACCAGCATTTTAACGGCGGCGGGCAATTCTTTTTCCCGGCGAACAGGATGCAGCGGCACGGTTTTGAGACACGGGAGAATACGATCGTAGGCCAAGCGGAAAATGTTCATGCTCACCCCAACCCGGCCAGTCGAATCAGCCATACGCGCCATTTCCTCGGGCGAGGGTTTTTCTATAATATCCATCAGGAAACCTTCGGCGTCCTTCTTGATCACGGCGAACTGGGAGATACGCTCAGGCGCAAATTGCAGCGCCGCACGGTCGTAGTCGATCATGGCATTGGCGTGTCTATCTGCCAGCATCAAACCGAGTGCGGCCACCGAGTACAAATTATCGCTGTTGCAAACGGTAAAGGATTGTCCCCGCCACAAAGGCATGCTTTTGAGCGCGTGCCAAAGCGCATCAGCGGTGCCGAGCGGTTTTTGCCGGCCTGCTGGAATCGGCTGAACGGCATACGAAATATTCAAGCCCTGAAATTGCTTCGCGCCATCACCTTCTTCGTAATACGCCCGAATCGAATCGTCTTTATCGCCAATCACGATGACCACGTTCCGATAACCGGCTGCGGCGATATTGCCGAGCAGATAATCGAGAAACGGGCGAAAGTTTTCGCCGACGCCGATCATCGCTTTGGGTTTTTCTGCGGCATCGCGGCGCAGGGCCGGATCGAGTTGAGCGACGGCCGGCGTTATTTTTTTCATACGCGACGAAATGCCACCGGCGAGGATGGCGATATTAGGTTGCACGACTAATCTATGCTCAAAAATTTTTTTTATGGATAGGTTAAGTCCAGCGGATAAAAGCCGCCAACGGATTGGAACCAAAAACCGCATCCGTTGGCAGCCTTTATCCGTTGGTAAAATTGTTTCATGCATAACATCTATTTACAGGCATTCATGGCGTGTGCCGCTATCAACGTGAACGATGCAGGCTTTGCCCCCCACTGCTTCAATCGCTTGCGCCACGGCTTCCGGATTTTTGGGGGCGTAGGCAAACATGCACCCGCCGCCGCCGGAGCCGTTGATTTTGCCGCCGTACGCGCCGGCGCGCAACGCCGCCGTTATCATACGGTCGACCTTAGGCGTGGAAATTTTGAGAATATCCCGCAGCACGGCTTGGTGCTCGGTCAGCAACTCTCCGAGCATGAGATCATCGATCTCCGGCTGGCGCAACAGTTCTAAAGCTTCTTGCGTCAAGTCACGATTCCGCAGCGTGCCCCAAAGCAGCGTGCTTTCGCTGTGATTCAAATTTGCGGTATAACGGTCAAGTTCTTCGAGCGCAACCGTGTGGAGAGAAAAATCCGGATAGCGCTCGGAAAGCTGAGCGACGATATCGAGCACCTGATTTTTCACCCACGCCAAAATGCTTTTGGTGTCTTTGGGCTCGCCGGAATCACCCAGAACAAGCGGCTGCAACGACGGAGATAATTTTTCAATTTGCAGAGTGGGATTAAACCTCAACGCCAAAACGCCGCCGCAGGCCGTAGCGTAGTGATCCATCATGCCGCCCGGCTCGTGAAATTCGAGCACTTCGGCGGCGTGCGCATAGCGGGCGCATTCTTCCGGCGAAAGCTGTTGCTGCTGGTCGCTCATCTGCGCGAGAAAATTCACCCAGGTCACGACTAAAGCCGAGGAGCTTGACGTGCCCGCATTGATCGGAATTTCGCCGTGCACGGTGCAATCGAAGCCGGCGGCAAAGGTGAAACCGGCGCGCCGCAGCACGTTGAGGGCGCTGCGAAAATAGTCACGCTTGTCCTGATACGACAAAGGATCTGCAAGCGAAAAAGAAATTTCCGCATTGACATCCGGCAGCGCTAAATGTACCAGCAAATCGTGGCGGCGCCTGCCCTCGAGCGCGATGCGGAGCGAGATGGCGCAAGGAATCACCGGAAGCTGCAAATAATCCTGGTGCTCGCCGAATAAGCACACCCGGCCCGGAGTTGAAACACGCAGGAAATTTGGCGTATCACTCATCTTTATCGAAGTCGGCAAAAGTAATTGAGGCGCAATATAAAAATTTAGCACTGAATAGCAAGCATTTTTATCATTCTCAAAAACAGCCGCCAAGCTCACCGCCAGCCAGCGGTACCGAGATCGGTTGTTTGGCCGGATTTAACGGCAATCCGGGCTAACGATTCATTATACTTGCTCTTTTGTATACTCCGAAGGCAAGACCCCGAACTATTCTTTAAACGCTTTGGCGAAATGTGAAATGCTGTTGAATCTCACTTTGTATTAAATCTCACTCCCTTATCGCGGCTTGAAATTCAAACGCCGCTTGTTCGTTTGGAAGAACAAGTGGCGTTTTCGTTATGCCAGCAGCAGGGCTGGGCCATAGCGAAAAAATTTGTTTTTCTCACGAATTCTTGCTAAAATGAATACATCAAGAAATAGTTGATCAAGAAGTAAATGACACTCACAGCTACCAAATGAACCTTCAACTTGTTCCGCTAGACGAGTTTGCCGAACAATATGGTGCGAGCACACCACGGCGGCAATTTCTCTTTAATCAAGCCAGATCGGTTATTTCATTACTCCGTGCCACTGGACAAGTAAAACGGGTCTTTGTATTTGGTAGTTTTGTTTCAGAAAAACCCAACCCTAACGACGTTGATTTCTTTGTTGTAATGACGGCTGATTTTACGACTTTCCATTTGAAAGGCAGAATCGCCGAAGTTTTTCAAAATGAAGCCTGCCGCATTCGGTATGGCGTGGATTTGTTCTGGGTTACTGAAGCCATTGGTGAAAGTCATATTCAAGATATGTTGGAAGTTTTCTCAAGAGATCGTCAACAACAGTACAATCCTATTGTGGAGATTCAAATATGATATTAGACGACGAACAATTGCACCAAGCGCAATCAGACATTCAAAAAATGTGGCGTTTTCTGGAAGCCGCTCGTCGCACGCATTCGACTCTTGACTACGAGCGTTTGGCTGCACCTTATTTGCTGCAGATACAACAAAGGCAGCAGGAGATCCTTGAGTATCTCTCGACGAAATCAGAAGAAATGGCAGTTGCCTGAATTAAGATTCACCAAATATCATTTTCCCCATGCCGCGCAACGACAGCCGCAAATCGCCTCCCTCCCGCGAGGGCATCTTCATCTCCTACGCCCGCAGCGACGGCAAAAACTTCGCCGATGATCTGCGCCGCCAGTTGATTAACGAATATCGCTTCCAAGTGTGGCAGGATATTGTCGAGCTGGAAGGCGGCAAAGATTGGTGGCTACAGATCGAAGCGGCGATCAAAAGCGTGGAATTTCTGGTGATGGTGATGACCCCAGGCGCGTTGGCTTCGCAAACCACGCGCAAGGAATGGCGGCTGGCGCGCCAGGAAGGCGTGTGCGTGTTGCCGGTGTTGGCCGAGGCGATTGACTTTTTCACCCTGCCGCGCTGGATGCGGGACATGCACTTCTTTATCCGAAGAGCGTCGAGTGTTTCATTCTTGAGATGGCGAAACGATAATAGCCAGATTATTCAGCATCTGCCAGCATCGCTCGAAGGCGGGTAAGGGGAGCAAGCGTTCCCCCTCAAGTGGGTCGATGATAAGGAGCGACTGATCTTGTAGCTCAGTTGCGATAACAGCGTGTACGGAATCTATACCGTCGATAAAAAATAGGTTGATATAAAGAATCGGGAAACGGTTTGCAGCGAGGTGTTGATGCAGCAGCTCCAGATTTGAATACTCTTTCTGTGCCTCAAAACCCAAGGTACGAGCACACTTCACCACGTCATCCGACAAGGTTCCCGAAGTGGTTGTTCCGCACAATTCACGCAACGAAGCTTCGTCTGAAACATGGCCGTAGAAATGCAAAACCGAGCGCACACAAGCAACGGCGCAGGAGTCAAGCGTTTCTTGTCGATGAAAAGGCGGCTTCGATATCGGCCTTTTTTCGCTCATAAATTGCTTCGGCGGCTTTCTTCATTTCGTCCAATGGCGTCCAACCGACGACAGAACCGGTTTCGGTGTCGATCGCTGCAATGCCGGCCTGCCCAACCGGGCCGATGCGTGGATAGGAAAGAACCACCGGAACAATCCAGACCGAGCGCAGCGGGAATTGCAAGAACCGCGGCGTGCCGGCGCAAAAACGGTCAGGCAGATTTTCGAGAATGAAGCGATTGGCCAGGCGTTTCGCAGTTTCGGCATCAATTCTCATTGGGATCGCTCGGGCGTCTGAAGGCTCAATGAGGTGCGGCCCTTCGATTGTTTCAACAATTTCCATATTCGTTTTAGGCTCTTGACTGATTCAAGTTTTTCTCAATATACTAAATTTTTTATTGCAATGCAAGCAACCAAAAGCAGCAATGACGGTGAGGTAAAGGACAAACCCAAGGTCTTCCTCTCCTACTCGCGCAAGGACGGTTTCGACTTTGCCAGAAATCTTCGCCAAAAACTGGAGAAGCTGGGCTTTTCGTTTTGGCAGGATATCATCAGCCTTGAAGGCGGACGCGACTTTTGGCTGCAGATCACCGAAGCGCTCGACCATGTTGAGTTCATGGTTTTGGTACTCTCAGACGGGGCCATGGAATCTCCCATTGTCCGCAAGGAGTGGCGTTATGCGCGACAGCAAGGTGTGTGTGTTTATCCCGTGAAAGGCGAGCTATTCTCCGAAGAAATCCACCAAAGTTTGCCGCGCTGGATGCGGGAGGCGCATTACTATGATCTCGACATCGAAGAACAGTGGCAGAAGCTCGTTAACGATCTCCACAAAAGTTGCGAGACTGTACGCGTGCCGTTCATGGTCGAAGACAAACCGGATGATTTTGTAGAACGACCCGAAGAATTCAACCAACTTCTCGCGCTGCTGCTCAATCCCAAACGCGAAGAGCCGATTGCGATTACTGCCGCGTTGCGTGGCGCCGGTGGCTACGGCAAAACCACGCTCGCCAAAGCGCTTTGTCATGACGAGGCTATTCAGAACGCTTTTGACGACGGCATCCTGTGGGTGACGCTCGGCGAAAACCCTGGCGATTTGACTGGCCGCGTCGAAGATTTGATTTACACCCTCAGTGACGAGCGGCCAGAATTCTCCAGCGTGCAGGCTGCGGCAGCCCGATTCGCGGAGCTGCTGGCTGACCGCGATATTTTGCTGGTGATCGATGATGTGTGGAACAGCGCCCATTTGAAACCTTTCTTGCAAGGCGGCTCACGCTGCAGCCGGCTGATCACCACGCGCAATAGCGACACGCTGCCAGCCAAGGCCAAAGGGATCGATCTCGATGCCATGCGGACGGACGAGGCCACGAGCTTGCTCGGTTTTAATCTGCCTGAAAGCGAGGTTCTCGCTCTCCAACGTCTCGCGCAACGTTTGGGCGAATGGCCGTTGCTGCTCAAACTCGTTAACGCGACACTGCGCTACCACGTGTATGATTTGCAGCAATCCTTCGCCGCGGCGATTGCTTATGTCAACGCCGCGCTGGATGAGTGTGGCTTAATTGCCTTTGACCAAGACAATGCCACGGAACGCCATCAGGCCGTCGCCAAAACGCTTGAAGTCAGCTTGCAGATGCTCGCCGAAGGAGAACGGCAGCATTACTTCGAGTTGGCGATCTTTCCAGAGGATGTGAATATTCCTCTGGCCACACTGGAGAAACTTTGGGCGGCGGCGGGATACAAACCGATTCATACCGAAAAGCTGTGCGAGAAACTCCACAAGCTCTCCCTTTTGCTGCATTTTGATTTGAGCGACCGCACCATTCGCCTGCACGACGTGATGCGTCAATACTTGGTACAGAAGATTGGCGCTGAATTGCCCAAGCTTCATGCTCAATTCCTTTACGCCTATCGCTCCACCACTTCGATGCAAACCTGGGCGAACTTGCCTGCGGATGAGCCCTATCTCTGGCGCCATCTCGCCTATCATTTAATAAAAAGTGGTCAGCCCCAAACTTTGCATGACTTGCTGTGGGATTACGATTGGCTGCACAACAAACTCGCAGTCAGCGAGATCAATGCTTTGCTTGCGGACTATGATTTTTTCCCAGAAGATCGGGAACTGCGACTGGTGCAAAGCGCCTTGCGGCTTTCGGCCAACCAGCTCACCCGCGACCGCCAGCAATTGCCAAGCCACTTGCTAGGACGTTTGTTGGGACAAACTTCACCCGACACACAATCCTTACTCGCGCAGGCGACGAAGAAGGCGAAAAGACCGTGGCTCCGCCCCTTAACACCAAGCCTCACAACCCCAGGAGGGCCGTTGCTTCGCACGCTGGAAGGACATAGCAAATATGTTAATGCCGTCGCGATCACGCCCGATGGCAAGTACGCGGTGTCGGCGTCATCTGACAAAACGCTCAAAGTATGGGATCTCACCTCTGGTCAAACGCTGCGAACTTTGGAAGGGCATAGTGATGAGGTTAATAGCGTTGCAATCACGCCCAATGGTGAATATGCGGTGTCGGCGTCAAAGGACAAGACGCTAAAAGTGTGGGACTTGACTTCTGGCCAAGTGCTGCGAACCTTAGTAGGGCATATTAGTGCGGTTTATGCTGTCGCGATCACGCCTGATGGCAAGTACGCGGTGTCGGCGTCAAAGGACAAAACGCTCAAAGTGTGGGATTTGGCTTCTGGCCAGG
This sequence comes from Candidatus Zhuqueibacterota bacterium, assembly GCA_022616415.1. Lineage (GTDB taxonomy): Bacteria > Zhuqueibacterota > Zhuqueibacteria > Zhuqueibacterales > Zhuqueibacteraceae > Zhuqueibacter. The sequence continues at coordinate 9,499 of JAKEEU010000262.1, forward strand.
TACTGCAAACCTTAGAAGGGCACAGCGCCTTGGTTAATAACGTCGCGATCACTCCCGATGGTAAATACGCTGTGTCGGCGTCGTTTGACAGAACACTCAAAGTGTGGGACTTGGCTTCTGGCCAAGCGCTGCAAAATTTGAAAGAGCATAGGGATTTGGTTAGTAGCGTCGTGATCACACCTGATGGAAAGTACGTGGTGTCGACGTCAACGGATAAGACGCTTAAAGTGTGGGATTTGATTTCTGGCCAAGTGCTGCAAAATTTGAAAGGGCATAGGGATTTGGTTAGTAGCGTCGTGATCACGCCCGATGGCAAGCATGCGGTGTTGGCGTCAAGGGGCAAGACGCACAAAGTGCGGGATTTGGCTTCGGGCCAGACGCTGCGAACTTTGAAAGGGCATCGTGATAGGGTTACGAGCGTCCTGATAACGCCCGATGGCAAGTATGGGGTGTCGGCATCTGAAGACCACACGCTCAAAGTGTGGGAACTCGCAACCGAAAAGGCTGTCACCACCTTTTGGGGAGAGAGTCCCATAAACTGCTGTGCCATTGCGCCTGATGGCCGTACCATTGTCGCTGGCGAACGCTCCGGTCGAATGCACTTTTTGCGGTTGGAAGGATTGGAGACGTGAGAGGGCAACGTTGAAAAGTGAAACGTAATTCGCAAAACATAAATCAGCAATGGAAAATCCGCCTCCCATTTTCATCAGTTATTCTTCCAAAGATCGTAGCCTCGTTGAAAAAATCCATCCAACGGACGCAGTCTTACCCTGGAAGCAGCCGGAGGCACGGTAGTCGTACAAATTTCTTTGCAAAAACCAATTGCTTGTACATATTCAAAATTTTTGTCAAGCCTGATTCGCAACTGAACCAACGTTGACAAAGGAAAACCGATTCCCGAAAGCAGCAACAAATCCAAGATGCAACAAGCGACATCTCAAGAGATGCAAAAAACGACATCTCAAGCTTGGGGACCCGACAATCCGCATCCGCTGGTGAAGATGAAGACCGAGCTGGTGTGGGAGGGCAAATACGACGAGTATGGGAATCACCGGCCGGTGAAGTTGCCCACTTCGCTTTCCGCGCCTCTGCCGCTGCAGCGTATTGAGACGATTGACGAGCCGCGCGACCGCGAGAAGGCGGCGCAGGGCAGTTTGTTCGATCACGCCGAATTTAGCGCCAAAGCCCACCGCGACGATTTCCGTCCCGACAGTCGGGACTGATTTGGGGCGACAACAAGCTCGCCATGGCTTCTCTGCTGGAACGTTTTCGTGGCAAGGTCGATCTGATTTACATCGACCCGCCGTTCGACGTGGGCGCAAAGACTCGGGACGCTCCTTTTTGTCTGGATTATGCGAAACAAGGCGGATTTTGGGCATGGCCGGCGTGTGGAAGGCAGTGACGAATGTATTTGCCGATGCCGGCATGAAGGAGCTTTACGATGATTTGAAAAAAGTCAACGAAGTCCGCAACAAGCACGTCGCGCACAGCGAAGCGCCGCTCGATGATCCGGATAAAGCAACGGAGGCCATGGGCGATTGGGTGCGGTGTATCAATCGGATGGTGAAAATAGTGGAATGAAGAACCGTTTGGCGCGAGCAAACCCGTGGCGGATTGCGACGTTGTCTGTTTGATGTGAAGCCAACAAGCCGCCACTTCAAAATGGGCTGCGCCCAAGAAAAGCAAAAAAGATAAAACGGAAAAACGGCAAAAAGTGAGAGGACGAATGAAAAAAAGGGAAAGAGTCTTTACTTCAAGAATAAATTCTCGAAAGGCTTGTTGTCTTTCCAGCGATAGACGTTGAAGTCTCGAACATCGGAAGAAAGGATGCGGCCATGTCCCAAGTGTTCGGCCAGAATCACCAGCGAAGCATCTGCCAAATCCATTTGCAAATTGGCATAATCCTTCATTAGCTCGTGGATGCGCCCTGCATGCTTTTCCGATAAGTCAAAAGCCTTGAAAGCACCGCCGCCATAACTCTTAATAAAAGCAACCGGAGCTTGCGCGCCTAAACGCATGAGCAGCAAGTAACAAGTTTCCGTCATGACCGGCCAAGTTGTTATCAGCGGCGAATTGATATTCGCCATCGTCGACTTGGCTTTTTCGTGATGCTCATCTTTTTTATTGGCCAAAGCGAGCCAAAAGCCGGTATCAACCATGACCATATTTCTGCTCCATCAACTCCCTCAAGTCGTTTTTATAATTGACGGAAAGGTGAGCATCGCCTTCACCGCAGCCAATAAAGCCAGCTTCCTCAAAGGCCTTCAGCCGATCCGCCGGTGACAACCGCGTGATCTCGTAATACAAATTGACGGAGTTTTTCAAAATATCAGAAAGCGTCAATTGCGTCGTTTTCAGAAGATAATCAATTTTTTCGGCGAGACTATCATCTAGATTGGTGTTGATCAGCATGGCACTCTCCTACATTGCAGTTTTTAGCATAATATGACAAAATGCAGTTCAAAGCAAGCATAATTCTATATTGTAAAATAGCATTTTTTTCTCAACATCACAATAAAAATATTGCGCTCTTTTGTTCGTAAACAAATTGAAAGGCCAACGGATAAAAAAACGACCAACGGATTTAAAACTTTTCGTCCGTTGGTCGTTGCTTTATCCGTTGGGCAAATCTTTTCTTCACGCCTTAGCCTCTCCGCGCCTCTTCCCAAACATGATCGCCAGCAACTGCTTCCACATTTCGCGCAGGTCGTCGAAATAAGTATAGGCGACGGGCACGACCAGCAACGTTAAAATCGTGGCGGAGATCATGCCGCCCATGAGGGTGCGGCCCATTGGCGCGTAGGAGATGCCGATGACTTTCGAGGTGCCCAGCGCCATGGGGACGAGGCCGAAGATGGTGGTGCCGGCGGTCATCAAGATGGGACGGAAGCGCTGGCGTCCGGCTTCGATGATGGCGTCGTGGCGGCTGTAGCCTTGCAGCCGCAATTGATTCACCAAATCCACCAGCACGATGGCGTTGTTCACCACGACGCCGACGAGAATGAACAGCCCGATCATCGCCATGAGATCCATAGGCGTGCGCGTGAGAAACAGCGTCCAGCCAACGCCGAAGAAGGCAAAGGGAATGCACACGATCACCGACAGCGGCAGAATCACCGACTCGAACAAGACGCCCATGAGCAGCATCACAAACGTGACGGCGAGATACAAGCCGTAGTTGGTGGTGTCCTGATTTTCCCGCATGCGATCGAAGCGCTGGCCTTTGTCCCACGAATAGCCGCGCGGCATCTCGAAGCCGTCCATCGCCTGATCGATTTGGCGATAAAGGTGCTGCGCATTTTCCTGCGTGGTGGTGGCGGTGATGGCCAGCATGGTTTTGCCGTCATTGCGGGTGATGCGCCCATAGCCGCGGCGCACGGAAATCTCGGCGATATTCGCCAGCGGCACTTCCTGGCCGTTCGACTGGCGCATGCGCAGGTTCATCAGTTGGTGCAGCGTCTCACGATCTTGTTTGCGCATTTGCACGCGAATGTCCACCTCGCGGTCTTCGGTGCGATAATCCGGCAGCTCGACGCCGCGCAGCGCATACGAAATCGTTCCGGCCACGGCTTGCGGATTGACGCCGAATTTCGTCGCCTGCTCGCGATTCAAGCGCAGCCGCACCTCGTCGACGCCTTCTTCAAGCTCGGTGCCGACGTCCAGCAGGCCGGGAATGGCGCGCAAACGCCGCTCGACTTCGTGGGAAAGCTCGGTGAGGCGGTCGGTGTCATCGCCGTACAAGACGACAGACATGGTGCCCTGCTGATTCGCCGTTTCCTGGCGCCAGCGTGTGCGCATGTCGATGCCTGCCCGTTTCGGCGCATTTTCCTTGACGTCTTCGATCACCTTCTCGCGCGTCATGGCACCGTTTTTAACCAGCCCGAGTTTTCGCCCGATTGACAGGCCGACCACCTGCCACCATTGTTGTTGCGGCGGCTTGTTCAAATAGGCCCGCACTTGCCCCCAGTCCGTGCTGAAGCGCGTCTCGACTGAGCGGAGGTCATATTTCTCTTTGTTAGCATAGAGAAATTCCTCGAATGACTCAAAATATGCGTTGGCCTCTTCGAGGGTATAATTGCCGGGCAATTCAAAAATGAATCTGACGTCATTGATATTGCCCTGGGTTTCATCGGTCTTGGGCACCGCTTGCATGATCCCAAACGCGCTGATGCCCAAAATGGCAAAGATCAACGCGGCATCGACGCGGCGGGCGAGGGTGCGCTCGAGCACGCGAATGTAAAACGCATTGGCGCGCGTGATGGATTTCGCCTCTTGTACTTCTTTTTTCGAAGAGAATATTATGGTGCCGAGCGGAATGAAAACCAGCGCGACGAACAAGCTGGCGACCAACGCCGAAATGACGGGCACGCCCATGCGCGCCATGTAAAAAGTCATGCCGGGGTTGTCACCCATAAAAATAAGTGGCAGGAAGACCACGACCGTCGTCAATGTCGCCATCGTGATCGGCATCGCCACCTCGCTGGCGCCTTGAATCGCGGCCTCGCGCCGGGAAAGGCCTTCCTTACGCAGGCGGTAAATGTTTTCCACCACGACGATCGAATTGTCGACGACCAAGCCGACGCTCACCATCAATCCCATCATGGTCATGATGTTCAGCGACCAGCCCATGAAATAGATCACCACGATGGTAACGAGCAACGAGATCGGAATGGCGAGATTGATGATCACCGTCATGCGGAAGCGGCGCAGGAAAAAGTAAATCACCAAAAACGCGAAGATGCCGCCCCAAAAGCCGGCATTCATCAAATTGTTGATGGATTCGAGAACGTACGTGCCTTGATCGAAAATCACCTGAAAGCTCATGCCGGCGAGCTGCGGATTCACGCGCACTTGCTGATCGAGAACCTCCAGCACGTTATTGCAGACCTCGACGGTATTGGCTTGCGATTCTTTAAAGAGTCCCACCCAAACCGAGGGCTTGCGGTCAAAACGCTGAATCCATCTTTTGTCCTCGGCGACGTCGAATTTGACCTCGGCGATGTCTTTCAAGCGCAGATTGGTGTTGCTGATGCGAAGGTTTTGGATTTCTTCGAGATTTTCATATTTTCCCAGCGAGCGCACGTAAAACTTTTTGCCGGCGTCGTTGACGTAGCCGCTGGCGAGCACGAAATTGTCGCGCCGCATGTCTTCGACGAGCTGGTACAAGTTGATGTTGTGCGCATCGACGCTGGCTTGATCGACGAGCACCTGCACGGCCTTGCGGTCGACGCCCCACAATTCGACGTTGGCCACGCCGTCGATGCGGTTCAATACCTTGCGGAGGTGCGTGTCCAACAGGCTGTAAGCGTCTTCATATTTTTTGTCCAGCGAAACCGCCATGAAGACGATTTCCTCGTCGTCGTCGCTGAATTTTCTGGGATAAATTCGCTCGATGTCATCGGGCAGCTCGGGCTTCACCCGATCGATGCGGTCGCGGAGATCGGCGTAGGCCACGTCCATGTTCGTTTTTCCGGCAAACTCGATCCACGTCCAGCAGCCGTTGTTGCGGCTGCTGGTCTCGACACGGCGCACGCCGTGAATGGTTTGCACGATCTCCTCAATCGGCCGGGCAATTTGCTCCTCGATCTCGCTGGGATTGGCGTTATTGTAGGGAACCCAAATCCCGAGCGCGGGAAAAACAAAGCCTTTGGGAAAAAGCTCGATGGGAATGTCCGAGTACGCAACGATGCCGACGACGATGAGCGCGAGAAAAATCATCAGCACCGTCACCGGCCGGTTGGCGGAAAGTCGGGGGAGAATGGAGTGGCGATTCATATTTGGTTTCCGTGTTTAAAAGTCACCATGCGAAAATCCGCTTTCGCATAGAAGTGGCTCCAAGACTTTGTTCGGCTAAGCTTCCCTGGATCGTTCTTACCACAAGCGTTGAACCGAATATGCATCGAAGACTGAATCTACACTTTGAAATCTTCAAGCGGAGCATCGAAATCATCAGACATGGTGATCAAACCTTTGGCGCTCCCAAATTGAGCGCGGGGCTTCGATCGGGGAATCGATACCAATTTCAACGTTGGCACGTTGTTTTGGGTGATAACAATTTCTTGGCCTTGCATTGCTTCTTGGATAAGGTGCAAGAATTGCACTTTTGCTTCTTCAAGAGGAACCTGATACATGGTTATGCCTCCTTACATTTGGTTTCTTATAACGGCTTCGACCTGCGATCTCTCGACGCCGGCAAACCACTCCAGAAACTGTTCGATCGAAGCGCTATTTTTGAGATTCTCGAAGAGCGCGGACACGGGAACACGAGTTCCACGAAACACCCAAGCTCCACTGACTTTCCGGGTGGCGCTCGACAGCATCACAATTTCTCCAGTCTTTCATAGCACTCATCTTTTGTGTATACGGCCGTTCTAATCAACATCGATGCGATGGCTAACCATCCAAAGCTCAAGTTGTTCGAGGCGAGTTTTCCAGCGCTTCTTGAATCTTTTCATCCACTGACGATTCTTGGCCAAGTCGGGTACGTCAACGACGATGCGCACGAGATTGTCTCGGTAAAGGATGCCGCCATGACGCCAGTGGCCTTCGACTTTCTGTGTCTCGTAACTGGACGAGCAATCTTTGTCAACGCTGGCAATGTATGCCCGCGCCACTTCAACAGCGCGTAAGCATGGGCTTTGTGCAACATGAGCCGTTCGCTCTCTAAACGCAGCTCTGTTAGTCGATCGCGTTCAGCCGGAGTCAGGGTGCCGGTGCTGTTCTTCTCCAGCAGACGGTCATATTCACGTCGCCGGTTAGCCGGGAAAACGCGTTTGGCAACTTCCCATAACTCAGCGTCACTTTGTTGCGCGAGAGCATCCATGTCGGTTTGAAGCTCGGGAGGCAACTCTTCAGAAATCGGACTTGCAGCAGTGATTACATCCGCCAGAACTTGCTCGACTGGGCGTGACATCACTATGGCAGTTCTCTGTGCCAATCTATAAACTGATGGTGAAACTTGCAAAGTTACACTGACAGTCATCGTTCACCTCGATGTGTATATTTTGAACTTGTTTGCATTCAAGAACAAAATAGACAAATTTTATCGTAAATTCAAGTCCGGATTTCTCCAAGTGAAGTCGGACTTGCGCTCGGAAATTTATAACGAATTAAAAAATTTTCTACGCAAGTCCGACTTCGCGCAACAATTTACTTCGACCGGTCCAGCACCGCATACACCGTCGGAATGACGATCAGCGTCAGCACCGTCGAGCTGATCAAACCGGCGATGACGGTGATGGCCATCGGTGTGCGAATCTCCGCGCCTTCGCCGAGGCCGAGGGCCATGGGCAGCAGGCCGAGCACCGTCGTGGCGGTGGTCATGAGAATCGGACGGAGGCGGACGCTGCCGGCTTGCACGATGGCTTCCAGTTTTTCCATGCCTTGGCGCCGGAGGTGGTTGATGTAATCCACCAGCACGATGGCGTTATTGACCACGATGCCGGCGAGCATAATCATGCCGATGAACACCACAACGCTCAGCGGAATTTGCAGCACGAAGAGAATGGCGATGACGCCGATCAGCGCCAGCGGAATCGTGAACATGATGACGAACGGGTGCAGCAACGATTCGAATTGCGAAGCCATGACCACGTAAATGAGAAATATCGCGAGCGCCAGCGCCAGCATCAAACTGTTCATGGAAGTTTCCATTTCCGCATTCTGACCGGTGACGGCGAAAGCGAAGTCGTCGGGCATATCCAGTTCTTGCAGCGTGGCGTAGATTTGCTCCGAGGCGCTGCGCAAATCAAGGCCGGAGACATTGGCCGTAATCAGCGCGGCGCGCTGCTGCTCGATGCGGCGGATTTCACTCGGGCCTTCCTTCACGCGAATGTCGGCGATGGCCGCGAGCGGAATGGGCACCGCCTGGTTGGGATTGACGACGAGTCGGCTCAATTCGTCGATGCCGGCCTTGTCATCCTCGTTGACTTTCACGCGAATGTCGATGCGGCGATCGGCCTCGCGGAACTCGGTGGCGACGATACCCTGCACTTTGTTGCGAACGATCGAGGCCACTTCATTAATATTTAAGCCGTAATAAGCCAAACGATCACGGTCGTAAACGATTTGCACTTCGGGATTGCCGGTTTGGAGATTGGAGCGCACGTCTTTCATTCCAGGAATTTGCGCGATCCGCGTTTCGGCCTCTTTGCTGAGCGCTTTGAGCTTGGCAAGATTGTAGCCTTTGATTTCAATTTCGATCGGCGTTTTGAAGCTGAACAGCGCCGGCCGGGAAATTTTGGTTTCGACGTCGGGAACGTTGCGAAACTCGGCGCGCAAACGTTCGATAAGCCGCTCTTCGCGGCTGGCGAAATCGCCGTTACCTTTGAGTGTGAGCGTCACTTTCGCGGTGTGCTCGCCTTCGTCCGACGAAGATTGAGAAGTACGCTCGGCGCCGGAGACGGTGGCGATCTTTTGCACGTCGCTTTGTTGCAGTGCAATTTGAGCGAGTGGCTGCAGCTTCTCGTCGGTCAACTCGACCGGCGTGCCAATCGGGAAGCGCGCCTCCACGTTGAACTCGCCTTGATGCACTTCCGGAATCAGCACCAGCCCCAGGCGCGGCATGAGAATGAACATGCACACGGCAAACGAGGCGGCAGAGACGCCAATAACCGAGCCGCGGTTAGCGAGCGCCCAGCGAATGGCCGTGGGGTAAGTTCGATACGACCAATTCAACAGCGGGTTGGCGACCAAGAGCACACCGGCGAAGAACAATCCCACCGGCAAGCCGACGAGCAAGAGCAAAATAGAAACGAAAAAGGCGATAGCGAATAGGAACGCCAGCGCCGTCTTCAGCAAAGTGCTGAAAAGATGATGAATCACGAAACGGGCGATGGCATAAACGAGGTATAAAGGAAAGAGCACAACTCGCGCGATGCGCTTCAGCAGTTTGGCTGCTTTAAATTTTGCGGCAAAATCGCGCCAACCGGAAACAAAGATGGGATAGGATTTGAACACCAGCAGTGTGTCCCAAACGCGCTGGTGAATGGTGAAAGATCTGAAATTCGGCTGCGCGCTCCATTCTTCAAGCCATCGGACGTACTTCCGCAATGGCGGAATCCAACCGAGCAAAAGCGTGGGCACAAAAATGAGCAACAGTGCAACGCTTTTCAAAATGGACAACAGCGCGGCGCCGAGGAGAACCACCAAATTGACGATGAACTCGCGGCCAAATCGCAGCAGGGCGCCGGCGACGAAACCAAGCACGGAGGCGTGTTGCTCTTCGCGGCGCGCTTTGAAATTCTTGAAATCATCGATGATGGAAAGCCGCAGGATATGATTGTCGGAAAAGCGGCCGCGGATGTCGGCGAGATATTCTTCTTTGATCATGCGCGAAGCCAGCATCGGCACGACGAAGAGCGCAACGACCAGCGAGGCGAGCAGTGAAAAAACCACGGTCAACGCCATGTCGCCGAAAATCTGGCCGGCCACGCCTTTCACAAAAACTATCGGAAAGAATACGGCAACCGTCGTTAAAGTCGAGGCGAGCACGGCGCCTCCCACCGTGCTGGCGCCGCGGACGCAGGCGGTGATAATGTCGTGCCCTTCTTCACGCAGCCGGTGAATGCTTTCCAACACGACGATGGAGTTGTCCACCAGCATACCGATACCGAGCGCCAGGCCGCCGAGCGACATGATGTTCAGCGTCACGTCGAACATGAACATCGGACCGAAGGTGGCAATGACCGAAATCGGAATGGCAATAGCGACAATGATGGTATTCCACACGCGGCGGAGGAAAATGTACAGCACGACGATGGCCAGGACGCCGCCCATGATGGCCGTGCCTTTCACTTCATCAACGGCGCTTTTGATGAAAACGGATTGGTCGGAGAGCTGCTTGATGCCGGTGTTGGGCGGAAGCTGATACGCCATAAAATTGGTCATGCGTTTCATCAGCATGGCCTGCGCCGCCGCCGCATCTCCTTTGCCTTTGTCACCCTTACCGTCTTTTTTCTCGGCCGGTTTGGCCTCGCCGTTTTGCCGCGCCGGTTCTGCGGCGCGTTTTTTCAAATTGGCCACAAACGCTTGCTGTTCCGGCGTGCCAAAAATTCTATTCTTGACGGCAGCCGCCACGGTGACGATGTTGGCATCGGCTTCTTTATAAATTTCAATCTCGACGCTTTCTTTGCCATTGACTCGCGTGATCACCTCGCGCTCTTTGTTGGTGCGCGTCACGGTGCCGACGTCTTTAACGCGAATATCCACGCCCTGCCGGCGGCCGATGGCGAGATTCGCAATTTCATTCTCGTTGCGAAACTCATTGAGCGTGCGGACGAGATATTCGGTCTGCCCTTCCTTCAAATTGCCGCCGGCGAGATTGATATTTTCTTGCGCGAGGCGGCGGTTCACCTCCTGAATGTCCAGGCCGAGCAACACCAGTTGGCGCTCGTTCAGCTCGACGCGAATTTCTTCTTCCAAGCCGCCGCGAACTTTCACCGCGGCAACGCCGTCGAGCGTTTCCAGCTCCCGCTTGATCTCTTCCTCGGCGATGTAGCGCTGCGCGAACAACGACAGCTCGCCGTACAAGCCCAGGCGCAAAATCGGATCGAGCGTCGGATCGTAGCGCAGAATTAACGGCTTCTTGGCTTCGGGCGGCAGGAAAACCTGGTCGAGCTTCTCGCGCACGTCCTGCACTGCGGCGCTCATGTCCGTGTCCCAGGTAAATTCAAGAATGATATCGGAGAAGCCAGCTTTGGAAATCGAGCTGATGCTGACGAGATTGCTGACGACGCCCAATTCCTGTTCGATGGGCCGGGAAATGGTGGTCTCGACTTCTTCGGGCGCGGTGCCGGGATATTCGGTGCGGACGGTGAGCGACGGGTAGGAAATGTCCGGCATCAAATTTAAGGCAAGCTGATCATACGACACCATGCCGAACACACACACGGCGATGACGATCATAAAAATCGCCACCGGCCGTGTCGTCGTGAAACTATAAAAGTCTTTGGTGCTTTGCTGCTTCTCTATGTTCATTTGATGACTCGCTATCTTGGAATGATGGATAGCTGGATTGATGGATTATTGGATGGTTGGAGTGCTGGATTATTGGAGTGTTGGATTACTGGATGGTTGGAATATTGGAGACGCATCGCTCCATCACTCCAATGCTCCATCAATCCAATACTCCAATACTCCATCAATCCGGTTGTCAGCTTTTCATCTCCGCGATCTTGACTCGTGTGCTGTCCTTCATCCCGCTGTGTCCGACAACGATGATGGTATCGCCAATGTTGAGGCCGTGGAGAGCTTCGATACGGTCACGATCGGTGTAGCCTGGTTTTAGTTGGACTTTGAAGGCAAGCGTATCCTGGCGAACGACGTAGACAAACTGCTGATTGTCATCATAGATGACCGCTTTCTTGGGGATCAAAACGGCGTTGCGCTTGGTGTCGGTAATCAGATGAACGTTCACAAACATGCCGGGCTTCAAAAGCCGCTGGCGATCCGCCACGCGAATCGTCACTCGCACCATGCCGCTGGAAGGATCGACCACCGGACTCACACGGTCGACTTTGCCGGCAAACTTGTGTTCGGGAAGCGCTTCGGAAAGAATCTCCGCGCTTTGTCCAGCTCTGGTGCGGAGCGCGTCTTTTTCAGTCAAATGAATTTTGGCGAGCAATAAATCGGGATTCACAATCGAATAAACCTTCGTCGAGGTCAGCAGCCGGTCGCCGAGCTTGACCGTGCGCTCGGAGATGAAACCGGAAATTGGCGCTTTGATGTTGCAATAATCCAACGTCAGCTTGGCTTGATCCCATTCGATGCGCGCCTGCTCCAAGCTGAAATTAGCCACTTCGAACTCACTGTCGCTGAGCAGCTTCTTGTCAAACATGTTCTTGGAACGCTCGTAATTGTTTTTCTGGCGATCATAATTGACGCGAGCCGCTTCTTCCCGTAATTTATATTCGCGATCGTCGACATCCAGCAAAACGTCGCCCTTTTTGACGTATTGTCCCTCCTCGGCGCGCAGCTTGACGACAATGCCGGTGACTTGTGGAAAGATGTCCACCGTTTCTTCGGTTTCAAGCGAGGCGTTGGTCAAAACGTAGGATGAAATCTCACCGGCGGCGATGGTTGTCACCTCGACGGGAACGGCTTTTAATTCCGGCGTTTTATTTTCCTTTTTGGCCACACCGTTGGTACCGGTGGAATCGGCTTTATCTTTTTTGCCGGAGCTTTCTGCATCTGATTTGGAACAAGCGGCTACAAAGAGCAAAAAAAAGCCAAGAGTTAAAATCGACCATTTCGAGATTTTCATAGTCTTTACTAGCCTCCTCTAAAGGGCTGAATATTGCCTGAATTGTGTGTAAGGCACAGCCTATTCATACAGCATTTCGGCTAAAAAGTTTCATTTAAAACAAAAAAGCGAGCGCGCCTCGTGTTTGCACTCGAGGCGCGTCTCGCTTTTCAATCAAACCAACAAATTTACACTAATTAGTTCTTGGCGTCGTCCTCGACGACCTCGAAGTCGGCTTCCTGCACTTTGCCTTTCTGCGGGCCGCCGTTGGTCGGCTCGGTGGCCGCGCTCTTGGCGTCGGCGGAAGCGCGCTCGTACATTTTGGACGAGATTTGATTCCAGATGCCGTTCAAGCTCTCGGTAGCCGAGCGGATTTCCTCCAGACGGTCCGAGCCCAACACGTCGCGGAGATTCTTGACCGCCGTTTCGAGGCGGCTCTTCTCGTCCGCATCCAGCTTTTCCGCCATGTCCTTGATATTTTTCTCGGTTTGATAAACGAGCTGGTCGGCATGATTGCGCGCTTCGACCAATTCGCGTTTCTTCTTGTCTTCGGCGGCGTGGTCGCGCGCATCGCGCTCCATCTTGGCAATCTCTTCCTTGCTCAAGCCGGTCGAGGCCTCGATGCGAATAGATTGCTGCTTGCTCGTCGCCTTGTCTTTGGCTGAAACGTTGAGGATGCCGTTGGCGTCGATATCGAAGGTGACTTCGATTTGCGGCACGCCTCGCGGCGCCGGCGGAATGCCGTCGAGAATGAACCGGCCGAGCGTGCGGTTGTCGATCGCCATCTCGCGCTCGCCTTGCAGTACGTGGATTTCCACCTGCGTTTGGCTGTCCGCCGCGGTGGAAAAGATTTCCGATTTCTTGCACGGAATCGTGGTGTTGCGCTCGATCAAGCGCGTGGTAACGCCGCCGAGCGTCTCGATGCCGAGCGACAACGGAGTAACGTCCAAAAGCAGCACGTCTTTCACGTCGCCGCCGAGCACGCCGCCTTGAATGGCCGCGCCGACGGCCACGACTTCGTCCGGGTTGACGCCTTTGTGCGGCTCTTTGCCGAACAAGCGGCGGGCGATTTCCTGGACGCGCGGCATGCGCGTCGCGCCGCCGACCAGAACCACCTCGTCGATGTCCGCCGCCGTCATGCCCGCGTCGCGCAACGCCGATTCACAAGGCGGAATCGTGCGCTCGAACAGATCGTCGCAGAGCTGCTCGAACTTGGCGCGTGAGAGCGTTATTTGCAAATGCTTGGGGCCGGTGTCGGTCGCCGTGATGAACGGCAGATTGATGTCGGTCTGCATCACCGTCGACAACTCGCACTTGGCTTTTTCCGCGGCTTCTTTCAAGCGCTGCACCGCCATCGGATCTTTGGCCAGATCGACGCCTTCCTGCCGCTTGAATTCGGCCACCAGCCAATCCATGATGCGCTGATCGAAATCGTCGCCGCCGAGGTGCGTGTCGCCGTTGGTGGCTTTCACTTCAAACACGCCGTCGCCGATCTCCAGAATGCTGATGTCGAACGTGCCGCCGCCGAGATCGAACACCGCGATTTTCTCGTCTTTCTTTTTGTCCAAGCCATACGCCAGCGAGGCTGCGGTCGGCTCGTTGATGATGCGGCGCACTTTGAGGCCGGCGATCTCGCCCGCCTCTTTGGTCGACTGGCGCTGGCTGTCGTTGAAATAAGCCGGCACCGTGATCACCGCGTCGGTGACTTTTTCGCCGAGGTAATCTTCCGCGGTTTGCTTCATTTTCTGCAGGATCATCGCGGAAATTTCCTGCGGCGTGTATTCCTTGTCGCCGATCCGGACGACGGCCAGATCATTTTTGCTCGCGACCACTTCATAAGGAACCGTGCTGCGCTCGCGGCTCACTTCACTAAGACGGCGGCCCATGAAGCGTTTGATGGAATAAACCGTATTTTTGGGATTGGTGATGGCCTGCCGTTTGGCCACCTGGCCGACGAGACGCTCACCGGATTTGGTAAACGCCACCACCGAAGGCGTGGTACGCATGCCCTCCGAGTTGGCGATAACCACCGGCTCGCCGCCCTCCATGACGGCCACACAAGAGTTTGTCGTTCCCAAATCAATGCCAATAATTTTGCCCATTGCAAAAGTCTCCAGCTTTAATCAAGTTCTGAAATCGGGTTCATATAAAAAATATAGACCACCATATTTTCTACAGACATAGTCAAGCTTGTCTAAATTTAATAGTTCAAGAAGAGAATATACAAATGATATGCCAAAAATTTCGGGTGGGATCTTTGTATGTTTATTTTATACTTAAATCATTTCCGGTTAAAGCCATTAGCATGGCAAAATCTGCCCTTTTTTGCAGACATCTGACATGATGGCAGGGTTCCAAGGGCAGATGGCATAGAGCGGAGGACTGAGGGTGGAGAGCAAAACTTTATCCTCCGCTATTTGCCCTCTGCCCCATGCCCTCTGCTCAAAGCGGTGGTGTGGTGGGAGTTGTCTCTTCGTCGAATTCCTGCCGAAGCTCGTTTTGTCGCTGGCAATCGAGACAACGCAATGTGCTCGGCATTACCTCCAAGCGCGGCTCCGGTATATCGTTGCCACAATCGACGCACTTGCCGTAAGTGCCGTCGAGAATGCGCTTCAGCGCTTCGTTGATATCCGAAAGCTCCTCGGTGTCCATCGTCAGCAGCCCCGAAATATATTCGCGGTCACGGTCGAGGCGCGAAGCCTCCTCGAACTCGGCGCTGCGTGTGGAAGCCGTGCCTTCGAATTCGACCTCGTGGTGTGACAACGCCGCGGTGATGCGATCCCGCTCTTCCAAAATCTTTTTAGTAAAATATTGCAGTTTCTTCTGATCCATTGAGTCAATTCCCTCGAAATTGGTAACGGCGTAACAGAATGTTGGATTGATGGAGTAATGGATTGATGGAGTGTTGGATTGCTGGATTATTGGATTGATGGATTGCTGGATTGATGAGCTTCCAGCGCTCCATCACTCCAATACTCCATTACTCCAATACTCCATTACTCCAATACTCCATTACTCCAACAATCCATTACTCCAACAATCCATCAATCCATCAATCCATTGATCCATTATTCTACGCTTTGTCGAAAGCTTGGCAATTTAATCATTTTCTGCTTTTAATGCAACAAAGAATTTATTCTCGCCGCGAATGATCCGCAGCAGCACCGTTTCACCCGGCTTGAGGGCGTCTACGATCCGGTTGAAATCGCGGGCATTGCGTACCGCTTCGCGGTTCACTTCTTGAATGAGATCGCCTTCTTGAATGCCCTCTTTTTCCGCCAAGCAGCCTTCGGCGACGCCGGTGACCAACACGCCTGCCGTCCCAGCCTCGATCTCGTACTCGCGTGCCAGCGCCTCGGTCAAAGTTTTTACTTCCAGGCCCAAACGGTTCTCCGGTTTGCCGGAAGGAGCTGCACTCAACTCGACCTGATCGGAACGCTCGCCAAGAATGACGCTGAGCAACTTCTCGCGACCGCCACGAATCAGCTTGACCGCCACGCGCGCGTCGGGTTTATAGGTGGCGATAAGGTGCATCAATTGATTGCTGTCATTGATTTTCTTGCCGTCAAATTCGACAATAAAATCCTCGTCGCGCAAACCGGCTTTTTCTGCGGGCGAATTCTTGAAGACGTTGCTGACCAAAGCGCCGTCGGTCGAAGGCAGTTTCATTTCCTTCGCCATGGTTTCATCCACAGTTTGAATGCTCACGCCCAGCCAGCCGCGCACCACCTTGCCGCTGGCGATGAGCTGCTCCATGATCAGCCTGGCCAGATTGATGGGGATGGCGAAGCCGATGCCGAGATTGCCGCCGCCCCAACTGTTGGCCACGATCGCGGTGTTGAGCCCCACCAGCTCGCCGTGCAGATTGACCAGCGCGCCGCCGCTGTTGCCGGGATTAATCGCCGCGTCGGTTTGAATGAAGTCTTCATAAGCGATGTCGCCGATGCCGACTTGATTGCGGCCTTTGCCGCTGACGATGCCGGCGGTGACCGAATGCTGCAATTGCAGCGAGAAAGGATTGCCGATGGCCAGCACCCATTCGCCGACCTCGAGATCGTCGGAGTTGCCCAGCTTTACCGCGGGCAAATTTTTGGCGCCGATGCGAATGACGGCCAAATCGGTTTTGGGGTCGGTGCCGATGATTTTGGCTTTGTATTCTTTTTTGTCGAGCAAAACCGAAATTTCTTCGGCCTCGCGAATGACGTGATTGTTGGTCAAAATATAGCCGTCCGGGCTGACGATGACGCCAGAGCCTAAACCTTGCTGGCGCTGCTCACGCTGGTTGCCGCGCCGATCACGAAACGACCGGCCGAACCCCTCCGGGCGCAGCCAATCCTCGTGAAAAAACTCGGAAAAGGGATTGCGCACGCGCACCACTTTGGAACTGGTGACGCTGACGACGGTCGGCATGACCTGCTGCGCCACTTCCACGAAAGCTTTGCCGGTGGTGTTCAAATCGAGACGGCTCGGCACGCCCGGTTTCTCGGCGCCGATTCGAACTCCGGTTTCTCCTTCTTTTGCGCTATCATATACAATCGGTGTCTCGCGCGCGATGCCGGATTTTGTCCAATTCAAATTGGAGGCAATTCCCAAACCTAAAATAATTCCGGCCAATAAAGTAACGGCGGTCAAAATCCACGCGTTTCGTTTCGTGATCATGAGAACAACCCTCCTGCTCTGGGAGATTTTGTAATGAAAAGCTTTTGAATAAAGCGTAATTGGTAAAACGTGACTCGTAAAGCGTAACGTAACAAAATCCATCACGTACTTACTTTACGCTTTACGTTTTACACTTTACTTAGACAATACGAACGAACTGATCGCCTTGTTGCCCATTGACGCTCACGCCCAAATTTTTCAGCCGGAAAAGCGTGCCGCGCTTGGTGCCGGAAGGAATCGGCAGCGCGACCTTCTTGCCGTCGATCGTGGGCACGAGAATGCGCGTGCCGTTTTCCAATTCCACCTCGTTCACGCTGGCTTCGTAATAGAGATCCTTACCCTGGCGTTTGAAAACCCCGTCGGCCTCGACGTGGACGGTGATAATCAGATCGCCCGGGCCGCCGTAACGCGAGCTGGAGCCCATGCCGGGAATCCGCAGTTTGTGGCCGTTGTCGATGCCCGCCGGAAAGCGCACGCGAATTTTCTTGCGCGTCATGATGTTGCCGGAGCCGTGGCAATGCGAGCAAATCGCCATTCTCTCGCGGCCCGTTCCGGAGCAGGTTGGGCAGATTTTTCGCTGCTTAACGGAAACCGTGCGCTCGGCGCCGGTGATCGCTTCTATAAACGAAATGTTGACATCGCCGGTGAGATCGCGCGGACCATATTGCGGCGCAAAATCGTTGACAATGCCATCGAATCCAAATAACTCTCGCAAAATATCCGAGAAGGCAAAACCTTGCCCGAAAACCTGGTTGCCCTGCCCTTGAAAGCCGCCAGCCGACCAGCCGTGCTGCCGCAAGATTTCCGGATCGAATTGAAACCAATCGCTGTTGTGAGCCGCATGCCCGTACATGCGAAGTTGGTCGTACTTGTTGCGTTTTTTAAGGTCGCCGAGCACGTCGTAAGCTTCGTTGATTTCCTTGAAGCGTTCTTCCGCCGTCTTATCGCCGGGGTTGGCGTCCGGATGATATTTTTTGGCCATCTGCCGGTAGGCCTTCTTGATCTCGTCGGCGCTGGCCTTCTCACTCACGCCAAGAATATTGTAGAAATCCTTGACACGCATTCGTAAAATTCGTTGGAAAAATTGACCATTCAATATTTCATTTCTAGTTTAACAGATCATGCTATGCAAGGATTATGCCATGATTCTGCGCAGTTTATGTGCTGATTATCAAACAGTTATGCGTGATTCACTCGCGGCGTAGTTGATTGAAAACATGCCAGCTTGTCGATGGACTGTTAAATTGGCATATCCCAACTTTCAGTTTATTTTTTGAAAGAACGGTGGAATTTGATTTTGCATTTTATGTTTATCGCCCAACCGGGAAAATTTGTTCCGTATAATTGCTTGCAATTGTGGTGTCGTCATATTATTTTACCTATTACAATACCGGCTTCAGAGGTGTCAGCTTATGGATTTGTTTTGTCGCTTATTTAAAAAAGTGGCCCAAATTTTAATTATAGTGAAAATCCATATTAATCAATAACCGCGCCGTTTCCTTGTTATTGATAAAACGGATATACACAAGGTTATGCAAGCAAAACTTCTCCTTGAAAATATCGGCCAGATTCGAAAAGCCAATGTAACATTTGGCGATCTAACCGTGCTCGTCGGTCCGCAAGCCACAGGCAAAAGCATTTTTCTGCAATTTTTAAAACTGCTTGTGGACTCGGGCCATGTGTTGGCCGAACTGAAACGCTACGGCCTCGATTGGGACCGAAAAGTGGAGGCTTTCTTTGACATCTATTTTGGCGAAGGCATGCAAATCGCGTGGCGACCGAAAGAGAGCCGGGTGGCGTTTAACGAAAACGACTTTGATCTGCATGATCTGGTTTCGCGGCAAAGGAAGGACAAAGAAGAGTCGCTGTTCTACATCCCGGCACAACGAGTTTTGACTTTGCGTGATGGTTGGCCGCGTCCGTTCACCGATTACAACCCCGGCGACCCCTTTGCCGTGCGTGAATTTAGTGAAAAGCTTCGGCTTTTGATGGAACAAGAGTTCAGGCTGGTGTCGCAACTCTTTCCCCAATCCAAACGCCTCAAGCGCGAGTTCCGTGAAGCTTTGCAGAAGACGGTGTTCACCGGTTTTGGCCTCACCGTAGACAAATATCACTCTCAAAAGCGGTTGGTACTTGGCGGGCAAAATACAACATTGCCTTACATGGTGTGGTCGGCCGGGCAGCGGGAATTTGTGCCATTGCTCCTCGGCTTCTATTGGTTATTGCCGCCTGCAAGAGGAAAACGGCGCGCATCTTTGGAATGGGTGGTGATTGAAGAACTGGAGATGGGGTTGCACCCTCTGGCAATCGAGGTGACACTGCTACTCGTGCTCGATTTGCTGGCACGCGGCTACAAGGTTTGTTTATCAACGCATTCCGCGCATGTGCTGGAGTTTGTCTGGGCGCTGCGCGTGTTTCAGGAATATCACGTTCAACCAGAAGCTCTTTTGGATCTGTTCAACACCCAGAAATCACCGCAGATGCTCAAGTTATCCAAAGACGTCTTCGACAAAATCGCGAAGGTTTATTACTTCGAACCGGAAACTGGGCAGACGCGCGACATTTCAAATCTTGATCCGGGTTCCGCAACTGCCTTCGAGGCCGGGTGGGGTGGCCTAAGTGAATTCAGTGGTCGGGTGGCGGACGTGGTGGCTCGCGCAGTGGCCAATCAACCAGGGAAATCGCCGGCATGAATTTTCGAACAGCGGTTCAAGCGACTCCGGCCCTGAAGAAAGCATTCAAAGATGGATTGCAAGCGCTGCGACAAACGGACCGGAGCAGGATCGCGTGCAAAAAGCCGCATGACCTTGCTGGGAGCGTGAACGCCGGCGCCATGTTAGAAGAGGCTTTGCCGAATGCACCGCGATGGGATTACGGCGTCGGCGTTCATATCGACAAAAACAGCGATCGGGTAATTTGGATCGAGATTCATCCGGCATCTTCTCATCACATCAACGATGTTCTCTCGAAACTGCAGTGGTTGAAAAGCTGGCTCAAAACTAATGCACACCGACTCGATGCGCTGCCACGAGAGTTTGTCTGGGTTGCGTCTGGTATGATAGCGATGCAGCCCGGCAGTCCACAAAGGAAAAAGCTGGCTGAATGCGGCTTGGTGTTCGCGGGAAGCCGTTTTGTCATTAAGACCTAATTGAAAAGAAAGAAACAATCTCTATGATCCAAAAATCAAAACGCCAAAAACAAAATCTCAAACCCACCATGATTGCATTAGCTGAAAAAAACATAAAACTTGCTTCGATAGAATTGAGTGCGGAAGAAATCATCAAGGATTATCGTTTGGCGTACCAAAGCCGGCAAGTGAGCCTCATTAGCCGGAAAGAAGTCATGGCCGGCAAGGCGAAGTTCGGCATCTTCGGCGATGGCAAAGAAATTCCTCAGGTCGCCTTGGCCAAAGCGTTTCGTAAGGGCGATTTCCGCTCGGGATATTATCGCGACCAGACGCTCATCTTTGCTCTCGGCATTCACAGCATGCAAGAATATTTTGCGCAATTATACGCGCATGCGGATGTCGGCGCCGATCCCGCCTCCGCCGGCCGCGCCATGAATGCGCATTTCGGCTCGCGCAGCTTGCATCCCGACGGCAGTTGGAAAAACTTGATGGAAATGTACAACACCTCCGCCGACGTTTCTCCCACCGGCTCGCAAATGCCCCGACTCGTCGGACTCGGCTATGCCTCGCGCTTGTATCGTGAGCTGAAGGAATTGCAACATCTCAAACAATTTTCCGACAACGGCAACGAGATCGCCTTTGGCACCATCGGCAACGCGACCTGCGCCGAGGGCATGTTGTGGGAGGCCATCAACGCCATCGGCGTGCTCAAAGCGCCGGTGCTGCTGGCGATTTGGGACGACGAGTATGGCATCTCCGTACCCAATGAGCAGCAAATGACCAAAGCCAACATGTCGGAATTGCTAAAGGGCTTTCAGCGGAAGCGTGGCACTCGCGACGGTTTCGATCTTTACACCGTCAAAGGCTGGGATTATCCGGCGTTGGTCGAGACGTTCGTGAAAGCTGCCGCCGTTGTCCGCAAAGAGCACGTTCCCGCCATCGTTCACGTCATCGAAGTCACCCAACCGCAAGGGCATTCCACCTCCGGCAGTCACGAGCGTTACAAGTCGAAAGAGCGACTGCGATGGGAAGAAGAATTTGACGGTATCAAAAAAATGCGCGAGTGGATGATTTCGGAAGGCATTGCGAGCGCCGAACAGCTCGATCAATTTGAACAGGAAGATCAAAAGCTCGTTGCCGGCAACCGTGACCAAGCCTGGAAAGCCTATCTTTCGCCGATCTTAATGGAACGCCAGGAAGTCACCAACATGATCGACGAGATGGCGCAAAGCTCGGCGCACCAGGCGGAGTTGCACCACACCAAGGCCGCGTTGCTCGCCATTCCAAATCCGCTGCGCCGCGACATTATGGTCGCTGTTCGCGAAGCGCTCGTCACCACGCGGGAAGAAAACAGCGCCGCCCGGCAAAATTTGATCAAGTGGAAGAAAAGATATAATGATGCTATTCAAGACCGCTACAGCTCACATCTTTATAATCAAGCAGCGGACTCGGCGCGGAACGTTCAAGAGATCAAGCCGGTTTATTCCGAAAAATCCCCCACGGTCAACGGGTTTGAAGTTTTGAACGCCTGTTTCGATGCGGCGCTGGGCCGCGATCCGCGCGTCATCGCGTTCGGCGAAGACGTCGGCAAGCTCGGCGACGTCAATCAAGGCTTCAAGGGCTTGCAAGAAAAATACGGCGAGCTGCGCGTCTCCGACACCGGCATTCGCGAATGTACGATCATCGGCCAGGCCATCGGCATGGCGATGCGCGGCCTGCGGCCGATTGCCGAGATTCAGTATTTGGATTATATTTTGTACGCCCTGCAAATCCTGTCCGACGATCTCGCCACCGTGCAATGGCGCACCCAAGGCGGCCAAAAAGCGCCGGTCATCGTGCGCACGCGCGGCCACCGCCTCGAAGGTATTTGGCACGCCGGCTCGTTGATGGCGGGCCTCATTCATCTCTTGCGCGGCGTACACGTGCTCGTGCCGCGCAACATGACGCAAGCCGCCGGTTTCTACAACACCTTGCTGCGCGCCGAAGACCCGGCCATCGTCGTCGAAGCCTTGAACGGCTATCGCTTGAAAGAAAGAGTGCCCGATAACATCGGCGAATTTACCGTTCCATTGGGCGTTCCAGAAATCATTCGCGCCGGAAACGACGTGACGATTGTCACCTACGGCGCCTGCTGCCGCCTCGTTATGGAAGCCGCCGCGCTTTTGAGCAAGACGGGCATCGACGTCGAAGTGATCGACGTGCAATCGCTGCTGCCCTTTGATCTTCGCGGCGTGATCGGAGAGTCACTCAAGAAGACCAACCGCTTCGTCTTTGTCGACGAAGACGTGCCCGGCGGCACGACGGCTTACATGATGCAAGAAGTGTTGGAGAAGCAGGGCGGCTACCGCTGGCTGGATTCCGAGCCGCGCACGCTGCCGGGAAAACCACATCGCCCGGCCTACGGTTCCGATGGTGATTATTGGTCAAAACCCAACGTCGAAACGATTTTTGAAACGGTGTACGAGCTGATGCACGAAGCGGCGCCGGGGAAGTATCCGCTGTTTTACAAATAAGGCTTGCATGGCGCAAAAAATTTCCTATATATATTTCACATTGGGTATTATGAATATGTTGGTTCTCTAAAAATACTCACTTGAACGGCGGAGGAGTCCATGCCCTACGACCATGCCATTGGCAAGCTGAGGCGTTTCGGTTTGGTTGCATGTTTTTGCGCCGGCGCTTTTGCGCAACCGGTTATTTTTCAACAACCGCTCAGCCCGCGCATTGCCAATTATGATATCGACGTCAAGCTCGACGCCGAAAAAAAAATGCTGCACGGGAACGAAACATTGAAGTGGTTCAACAAATCCGGCGGCACGATCACCGAGCTGCAATTTCATCTGTATCTCAACGCCTTCCGAAATCACAAGTCCACTTTCATGAAAGAATCCGGCGGCGTCAGTCGTGGCAACAAGATCGACAAAGACGGCTGGGGATTCATCGAGGCCAACAAGATCGCGCTCGCCTCCGGCGAGGACTTGACCGGCAGCATGGAGTTTATCCAACCCGACGACGGCAATCCCGATGACAAGACGGTCTTTCGACTGCCGCTACCGCAACCGCTCAAGCCCAATGATTCGATCATCGTTCATATTGATTTCACCGGCAAGCTGCCGCAGCCGCCGTTTGCGCGCACCGGCGCCAAGAAAGAATATTTTTTCGTTGGCCAGTGGTTTCCCAAAATCGGCGTCTATATTGACGGCAAATGGAACTGCCACCAATTCCACGCCAATTCCGAATTTTTTGCCGACTACGGCGTGTATAACGTTCGCATGACCGTGCCGGAAAAGAACATTCTCGGCGCCACCGGCCTGCAAGTCGAAGTGAAAAATAACGGCGATGGCACCGCGACGCATTTTTATCACGCCGAAGACGTGCACGATTTCGCCTGGACGACCAGCCCCGAATTTGTCGAGTTCAAGGATAAAACGCAGGATGTGGATATTCGCGTGCTCATGCAGCCGGACCACGCTTATCAAGGCCCGCGCCACGTCGAGGCGGCCAAAGCCGCGGTGGAGTATTTTCAAAATTGGTACGGTGACTATCCGTTTCCAAATCTCACTGTCGTCGATCCGCGCCGCGGCGCCGGCGGTTCCGGCGGCATGGAGTATCCGACGCTCATCACCGCCGGCACGGCTTATGGCTTGCCCGAAGGTATACGGGGCGTGGAGTTGGTCATCATCCATGAATTTGGTCACAACTTCTGGTATCACCTTCTCGCCTCGAATGAATTTGAAGAAAGCTGGATGGATGAAGGCATCAACACGTACACCGAAATTCAAATCGTTAACGACAAATATGGCCCTGTCGGCGACATGATCAATTGGCTCGGCATCAAAATCAATGGTTTGCAACTTCATCGCGGCCAGTACATTTTCTACTCCGATCTCGATCCGATCTTGCGCAACGCTTGGGGTTTCTATTCCGGCACCAGCTACGGCGTGAACTCTTACGCCAAGCCGGGTGTGGTGCTGACCACGCTGCAAAACTATCTCGGCAAAGAGAAGGTGCAGCAAGTCATGCGCACTTACGTCGAGCGCTGGCGCTTCAAGCACCCCAAGTCGCGGGATTTTTTCAACGTGGTCGATGAAGTGGCCGGCGAAGATTTGGCTTGGTTTTTTGATCAGGCGTTCTTTTCAAATGCGGTTCTCGATTACAGCGTCGACCGCGTTTTCACCCGTGAAATCAAAAAGGCTGAAGGGTATGATTTCACCCTATCCGTCGCCAAGCCGGACTCGGGCATGACCAATGGCAAAAGCCAATCTAATGATTCTGTCGATGCCAACGCCAAGTCCAAAATGTACGAAAGCGGTGTGAATGTGCGCCGGCTCGGCACGTTTAAATTTCCGGTAGAAATGGTGGCGACATTTGACAACGGCGAGAAAGTGCGCGAGAAATGGGACGGCCAGGAGTTGTGGAAAAAATTTACTTATCTCAAGCCGTCAAAACTGGTTTCAGCCACTGTCGATCCGGATTTCAAAATTCCGCTCGACCTCAATTACACCAACAACAGCAAAGCGGTTAAAGGCTCGAGCCTCGGCGTCAACAAGCTGTCGGTGCGCTGGCTGTTTTGGCTGCAATTTCTGCTCGACCAGCCGGAGTTTATGAATTTGTTATCGGCAGTCAACAGCATATTCTGACGAAAGTCCGAGTTTACAGCGTTTTTCAAAGGAAAAAGAACCATGATTTTGAATAGTCTGAAAACCGGCTTCGCTCAAGTGCGGGCGAACAAACGCCTGGTGGTCGTGTTTTATTTGGCGAATCTCTTTTTCGGATTATTGCTCATGCTGCCGCTGCGCGCGATCGTGAAAGATTTTATCGGCAACAGCCAGATGGGCGCCAAACTCGGCGGGCCATTGGACATGGATTTTCTGTTTGAGTTTTTTAAGCACAGCAGTGAAGCGGTTCCAGCGTTTATGGGATTAGTCCTTATCGTGCCCGCGGCCAATTGGCTTTTCACGCTGTTTTTGTCCGGCGGCGCGCTCGCCACCTATGCCGGTAACGAAAAATACAATGCCGCTTTCTTTTGGGGCAACTCGGCAAAATATTTTGGAAGCTTCGTCAGATTAACCTTGTGGAGCTTGCCGGTTTTCGCAGTTTTGTTCTGTTTGCAATTTCTCGAAACCGGCGTGCAGCGCTTGATCTTTGGCAGCGATCCCTATCAAAACATCACCTACTGGGGAGGCTGGATAAAGGTCGGACTGCGGCAACTTGGCATTCTTTTGTTCGTTATGGTGCTCGATTATGCCCGCATTCACGCCGTGCTGAACGATGAACGGAAGATGCGCACTTCGTTGCTGCAAGGTTTGAAATTCGTTTTCGGAAATTTTTTATACACCTTCGGCTTGGCGCTCTTGCTGCTGATCGTTGGCGCGACGGCTTTGGTGATTTACAATCCCATTGCCAACAGCCTCGCCGCGCCGAATGCGCTGATCGTCATTATGCTTTTTGTATGGCAGCAAGCTTATATGATTTTCCGCACATTGCTGCGGCTGACGACTTATGCGAGCGAGTTGCATTTGTACCGCCAGCGTGCGGCGGAACCGGCAGAAATTACCACGACAGGGGAACAACCGATGGAAGGGTTGGCGCCGGCCGTATAAGAGAACTTCTTGCTTTGTTCCTTTATATTGAGTAAATTTGAATGAGCATTAAATTATTTGATTATACAATCAATTGGAGAATAATAGTTATGAGCGCGATGAGAGCTTACGAAGAAATAGTAGACTTCATTGCCGCCGGGACTACCCCAGATGGTGTTATTGCTTATCAGCCCTCGAAAGCAGCAAAAATGCGCGTTGCCGATCTGATCTATCAGGAGAAAACTGTTGGTCTTTCCCCCGAAGAAAAATCAGAATTGGACTACTATATGCACTTGGAACACATCATAAGGCTGGCAAAAGCGCGCGCGCATAAATTTGTTGCTCATGAGTAGCTATATCAGCGAAGAGCTTCGCAGCTTGGTTGCCATTCGTGCAACGCATCTCTGTGAGTATTGTTTAGTTCATGAAGAGAACACAACGTATGGCTGCCAAGTTGATCACATCATAAGCTTGAAACACGGCGGCACGACGGTGTTAGAAAACTTGGCTTATGCGTGCGTATTCTGCAATCGCCACAAAGGCAGCGATATTGGATCAATTTTGTGGTCGACACAGGAATTTATTCGATTTTTCAATCCGCTAACGGACAAGTGGGCAGATCATTTCAAATTGGATGGGGCCATCATTAGACCTCTAACCGAAATAGGAAAGGCAACAGCGCAGATTTTAGGTTTCAACAATATCGATCGTATTTTGGAGCTACAAACATTGATTGCAGTTGGAAGATATCCAACCATCTCAGCAAAAGTCCGAATGAAAAAATAAGGCAGTTGCACTTTGAGCCAAATCCAGTTCGTCGCCGTGCTCGACAACATTCGCAGCCTGCACAACGTCGGCTCGATTTTCCGCACGGCGGACGCGGCCGGCGCCGGCAAGCTGTATCTCTGCGGGATGACCGGCACGCCACCGCGCCAGGAGATTCGCAAAGCCGCGCTCGGCGCTGAAGAAACCGTGGCGTGGGAATATTTTCACCAGACGAGCGACGCTGTGGCCAAACTAAAGAGTGAAGGCTATTATTTAATCGCGCTGGAGAACGCGCCGAACAGCGTGGATTACCGCCGCGCCGCGTATCAATTTCCGCTCGCGCTGATTATCGGGCACGAGTACAACGGCATTTCCCCCGATATTCTCGCGCGCTGCGACGCTGTTATTTCGCTGCCGATGCGCGGCGTGAAAATCTCGCTCAATGTGGCGGTGGCGTTCGGTGTCGCGGCGTATGAGATTGCCAATCGATTGGAAGCCAGGCGCTGAGTTTTTGATTATATTCAGGCTGAGGAGGGACGCAAATGAAAAAAGCAGAACACACCGGCTCAGAAGATTACGCTGGCTTTTGGGTACGAGCCGGTAGCATAGCTATTGATGGTTTGATCCTATCATTGGTCACGGTGCCGGGTGGCATTCTTTTCTTGCGATCGGCTCATCCAACAATATCCAGCGAAGTTTTCTTCATGTTCTTGTTTCTTCCTTCTACGTTTCTTGTGCAAATTTTATATTTTGGCTGGTTTAATGCCGATGGCAGGCAATCGCCCGGCAAAAATTTTTTTGGGCTGATGGTTGTGGATGGGTCATTAAAACCGGTGCCGCTTTCGCAAAGCCTCTGGCGCGCCGTGACGTACATCATCGACGTTACCGGCCTGCTTTTGGTGCCGTTCAACCGAAAAAAACGCGCCCTGCATGACATTCTCGCCAAGACTTTTGTTGTCAGGATAAAAACGCCGCGAAATCTAGAAACAACTTTTATCATTTCCGCATTGGCCGCCGGCTTCATAATGGGAAATCTGTTTGCCAATATTTTGCGCAATAATTATGTTCAGGCTTTTCGCATTCCTACCGGTTCCCTGAAACCTACTCTGCTCGCCGGCGATTTCATTCTTGTTGACAAATATTGGGCAAAGAAAAATGTGCCGCAACGAGGCGATATGATCGTTTTCAAGTATCCAATGAATGCTAATTTAGATTATATCGAAAGATGCATAGGATTGGCTGGCGACACCGTGAAAATACGGGATGGCCTGGTTTGGGTGAACGATATGGAAGAACATCTCCAATTATTAACGAAAGAATATGATCCGGAGGAAGGACAATATACCCTCGAATATGAAGCAAAATGGAAAGGCGCCCCATCTTACCGCATTCGTCACTACGAGGCACATAATTTAAATGCCGAGAATTTTGGCCCGCTTGTGATTCCGCCAAAACATTACTTTGTCATGGGCGACAATCGCGACAATTCATCTGATAGCCGCTACTGGGGCTTTGTCCCGCAAGAAAATATCGTGGGAAAAGCTGGGATCATTTATTGGTCTTGGGATCGTAGTGTGCCCTTGTCTCGTTTAAAAGAAAAAATTCGCTGGTCGCGCCTCGGCAATGTCCTGCAGTGATGGCATAGGAAGTCTGGAAACAAGATCACTGAATTTTGAGGCAATTGTAAATTGCAAATTTTCAGTTGAAAATTAAAATTTAAGCTGTATATTCTTAAATACCACGGCGAATCCGTGGTAGGGTCATCCACGAGCTTGCAACTTTGAACTGGAAAGGATGTCATGAACCTCCGCTTTTTTAAATCCTATTTTTTTCTCCTTTTAATTTCTATTTCTCACTCATCTGCTTTCGCGCAATCTACCCTCGGGATTTTAGATTTCGCCAACAACAGTCTCGCGGATCGCCAGCGCTTGGAGCCGTTGCGCAAAGGCTTGGCGCAAATGTTCAGCAGCGAGCTGGGCCAGTTGCAAGGACTGAACCTGGTCGAGCGCGCGGATTTGCTGCGCGTCATCGAGGAGATGAAGCTGGCGCAAGCCGGATTCATCGACGAAAAGACCGCGCAGCAAGTCGGCAAATTGGTCGGCGCACAGCACTTGCTGCTCGGCAGTTTTGTTTATCTGCCCAACGGCAAAATCCGTCTCGACGCGCGCATCGTCGAAGTGGAAACCGGGCGCATTCTCAAAGCCGGGGAAGCGACCGGCAAGGAGAATCAGCTTTTTGATCTGGTCAAAGCGCTCAACAAAAAACTCGTTAAAGAGCTGGCGCTGCAGCTTTCGGCCAGCGAAATAGCCAAGCTCGACAACTTGCGCAATGTGAAGTTCTCCGCGGTCATGCTGTATTCCCAAGCCGTCGCTTATGAAGATCGCGGCGATCCAACGAATGCCAGGAAAAAATATCGCGACGCCATTGCCGAAGATTCTAATTTTATCCAAGCTAAACAGCGGTTGACATCCCTGGAGAAATTGGCCCCTTAATATTCATCTGTCGTTGCTTATTGCAGTAAAAGATCAAGGCAAAACGATTTTGGGCAAGACTATTAAACGCTTCAGTTGATGCCCCTACGGGCGTAACCCAAATTTAGCCTTTAAATAGGTGCCTGAGATTTTGAGCCCGGAAAACTTTTAAAATAGAGCAAGTTTTTCTCCCACGGAAATCGAACTGCCACGGAATTGAAATCAAAAAATACTTCTGTGTTCCACTTTCGTGGGCGAATTTTTTTGTCGGTTTGAGGCGGAGTTACGGAAGTCAAATGCTTTAAGGAAAATCAGAACCATGAAGCCACCTTCTTTTTGCCTTTTGCTTTTTGCCGTTTTCCTGGCCGCTTGCGCCGGACCGGTATCACATTACAGCCGCGGCCGTGACGCGCTGGAAAACGACGATTACGAAAAAGCCCTGGCCGAATTGCGGCTGGCCGTGAAAGAAAATCCGCTGAACACCGCCGCCGTTCGTGATCTCGGCATCGTTCTTTATGAAATGCAGAATTACAAAAATGCAGCGCTGATTTTGGAAAAAGTGCGGCAGCGCCAGCCGGACGACGGCCCCACTGCGGTTTATCTCGGCGCGGCTTACGAAGCGTTGGGCCGGCTTGACGACGCCACTCAAATTTATCGCACCTACCCGCGTATCAAAGATCCGGAGGTGCGCGACCAGCTCAGCGCCCGTCTCGATGCAGCGATCCAGGCCAAATTGCGCCTCGACGCGCGACAAGCTTTGGCGCAAGAGCGTGCCATCGATCCGCAGAGTTTTCCGGAAAATTCCGTGGCCGTGCTCAACTTCCGCAACCTCGGCGGCAATGCCGGCTACGATCCGCTCGCGAGGGGCCTGGCCGACATGGTCATCACCGACCTCAGCCAGGCGAAAGCGCTCACCGTGGTCGAGCGCAGCCGCATGCAAGCGCTGATGGAAGAGATGGGACTCGGCCAAAGCGGTTTGGCGGATGAGCAAACCGCGCCGCGCGTCGGCCAGTTGCTCGGCGCCAAAAAAGTCGTGCAGGGCAGCTTTCTCGATCTCGCCGGCGGCCGGCTGCGCCTCGATGCCAATCTCTCCGACGTCGCCGCGCGAACCTCGAAGCCCGTCAATGAGACCTCCGGCGAGCTGGCGCGTTTCTTCCGCTTGGAAAAAAACCTGGTGTTCAAGGTGATCGACGAGCTTGGCATCAAGCTCAGCCAGGCGGAAGAAGACGCGATCTTGACGATTCCGACGGAAAATTTGCTGGCGTTTCTGGCTTACTCGCGCGGATTGGAGGCGCGCGACCGCGGCGATTTTGGCGCGGCGCAAAAAGAATTTCAACAGGCGATCGCCATCGACCCCGAATTTAACAACGCCAAATTGCAGCTC
This sequence comes from Candidatus Zhuqueibacterota bacterium, assembly GCA_022616415.1. Taxonomy (GTDB): domain Bacteria; phylum Zhuqueibacterota; class Zhuqueibacteria; order Zhuqueibacterales; family Zhuqueibacteraceae; genus Zhuqueibacter. The sequence continues at coordinate 39,728 of JAKEEU010000262.1, forward strand.
CGTCGCGTCAGTTTGCTGCGCCAAAATATTCTGCCGGCGCGTGCCTCCCTTCGCAGCCCCGCTCGCGCGGCCGGGCCATTGGCGGAGGCGCAAAAACGCCAACTGCGTCTCGCGCGGTCGGCGCTCAACAGCAATCCGGCCTTCAGCTTTGCCAACAAGGCGCGCGTTGCCGCAACCCTTTCCCGCGCCGCCACTCAAGTTGGCGCGAACGATCAGCGCCAACCACTGCTCGAAGGCTTGAATACGTTTGGCCTCCGCGGCGAGCTTATCATCCAACTTGACTTGCCATGAACGAATTCACCATGCGATACTACAGCTTGCTTTTGCTTGGCGCAGCCACGGCGCTCTACGGCCAGGCTAAAACCTCTCACTTCATCGAGCGGCCATCCTTCCAAACCGGCGCGATTTTTCAGCGCTGGACTTCGCAGAGTGAGCAACGGCTGGACGAGATCGTCGTGCCGCTGCTGATCAATTATCCCGTCAGCGAACGTTTCAGCGTGAGCCTGCTCAATACGCCGACGCGCGCCGAGGCGCGCCGCGCCAACCTTTCGTCGAAGCTGACGGCATTCACCGACACGAAAATCTCGACCGCGCTGATTCTCGGCGAAGAGCGCGCCTTGCTCAATTTTGGCGTCAGCATTCCCTCCGGCCCGAAGGCGCTTGATGCCGGCGAAACGATGGTGGCGCGGCAAATTACTTCGCACGCGTTGGCGATGCCGACGAGTTATTTTGGCGGCGGCGTGGAAGTGAGCGCGAGCCTCGCGACGGCGACAGAAGCGGGGAAATGGGTGCTTGGCGGCTCCGTCGGTGGTGTCTATAAAGGCGCTTATGTACCGTTAGCAGACTCTGCGAAGTATCGTCCGGGTCCGGAAATCAGCGTTTCTCTTGGATTTGATCGGACCCTCGGGGAGCGCAGCCGTCTCTTTGGCGACGTCGGATACACGTGGTATGGCAAGGACCAATCCGGCGGCGTCGAGGTTTTTCAAGCCGACGGCAAAATCCAGTTCAGCCTCGCCGGCATTTGGGCTATGGAAAGATGGCAGGCCTCTTTTCTTTTGGAAAATCGCCTGAAACGTAAAAGCCCGTTTGCGCTCAATAACGCCTTTTCCATAAGTTATGGCAACGAGCTGGATTTTTCCACCGCGCTGGCGCGCGAGATGAATCGCGACAGCGCGCTGCTTGCCGTCGCCGGTGTGCGCATCCACGGCAAAAATCGCAACGGCACCGGCGAGGCGACCATCGCCAGTTTGGGCCCGGGCTGGCGTGGTGTCATTGCACCATCGCTGCAAATGGAAGCGGTTGGCCGCTTTTCCATCGGCACGCTCAATGGCAACCGGATTCTCGGCGGTGAAGTGAATTTAGGATTTGCTCTTCAATTTTGATCACGAGGACATCGTATGAAACGTCTTTCTCGGCTTGTCTTGCTCTTGGCTGCTTCAAGTCTTGCCACGTCGGGTTGCAGCTTTTTTACCGGCCCCGATGAGGGGCGCTTTGGCGATCTGCAAATCAATATCCGTTTTGCCGGCGCAACAAATTCCGGCGAGGCCGCGAAGAACGGAATGCTCGCCTCGCCCCAGGCCCTCGATCGCCTCGTCGTAATCGTTTTCGAGTATTCTTTTCAAGACACGAGGGATAAGGGGGGCTTGGAGCGTGAGCTGCTTCGCCGCGAGTTTCGCCTGGACACCGAACGGCAGTTGCAAACTGTCATTCAGGTGCCGCTGGAAAACCCCGCAATAAGCTGCTTTCGGGTTGTCGTGCGCGCTTTTGAAGGCACCTTGCTGCTGTATTCCGGCGAAGATCCCAATGTATGTTTTGACGAAGAAAATAGGCGCACACAGGCCGATATTTTGCTCGATCCCGAGGCGTTCCGTCTAGACAGCCTTGCTCCTACTATCAACCCTCGTGTCTTTACGTTAAACGGACAAGTGCGAGATACCACTGTAACCCGTGTCGAAATCGTCATGGCGGATAGCGTGATGATGACTTTACCGGTGCTCGGCTCCTTCTTTTCCAATCCGGTCATGCTTTTCGGCGACAATGCTCTTATAAAGGTGAGCGCTTATAGCGGCGCAGTGTTCCGCGGAGAAACCTCGCGCCAAGTGACGTTTACAGGTCAAAAGTCGGATATACTCGTCGCATTGACGTGGGATCAGCCGCTTGATCTCAACTTAGAAATTCAAAATCCTTTGCAACAAATTGTCTCAGCAGTGGCTCCCGGCGACAGCGTTGGCGGCAGATTGATTTTGCCCGACGGGGACGGCTACGGGCCGGAAGTTTATGAATGGCGCGTCAATTCCATTTTACAGCGCGGCCAATTTGCAGTGGGAGTTGCACGGCAGCGTGTCGATCTCGGACGGCCAGCCAGCGGACGAGTTTATATTTTGCTCGGTGAACGGCAAAACCTGCCAATCCGGCGCAGCGTACCCTTTATATTCGGACCGCAAGACCTTCAACTTCTGTTAGATAGCATTCTAATCCAATAACATTTGAAATTCAAGGAGGAGGGAGCATGGCTTTCAAAGATCGCAGCCCATTTTATCCCGGACGGCCGGCGCCAGTCGAGTTGTTTACCGGCCGTCAAGCGGAGATCGAGAGAATATTGCGTTCCGCACGCCAAGTGGCGGCAGGGAAACAAGAGAATCTTTTCTTGCAAGGCGAATACGGCATTGGCAAAAGCTCGTTGGCGCACTATGTCCGGCTGATCGCCGAGAAAGAGCATCGCCTGTTTAGCGTTCATACCTACGTTGGCACGGTCACTTCCTTGGAAAGCGTGGTTAAAAAAATTCTTGAGGAATTGATTCGTGAAACGGCAAGAAAAAATCTCATGTCGAAATTTCGTGAATTTTTCAAAGCGCTTCTCTCCAACTTGCAAGTCGATCTCTTTGGCCTTTCGGTGGAATTTGACATCGAAGACCGCAAGCTGAAAAATCTTATCGACAACTTTTTGCCGTTGCTGCGCGGCGTTTATGAACAGGTGAAAGATGACTATCGCGGCATTTTGCTGATTTTGGATGATCTCAACGGCGTCGCCGGCCTGCCATTGTTTGCCAGCATGATTAAAAGCATGGTGGACGAAATTGCCACCAGCGGCCAACCGCTGCCGCTCCTGCTCTTGCTGGCCGGTGTGGAGCAAAGGCGTTTCGATATGATCAAGAATCACCCTTCGGTTGGCCGAATTTTTGACGTTGTGGAAATTAAAGGGCTGAGCCCGGAAGAGAGCGTGCAGGTTTTTAAGAAGGCCTTTGATTCAGAAAAGATTGTCGTTGATGGAGAAGCGATGGACGCGCTATGCCGTTATGCCGGCGGCATGCCCAAATTCATTCACGAGATCGGCGACGCGGTTTTTTGGATCGACCGCGACAATCACATTGACGCCAAAGATGCTTATCAAGGTGCGCTACTCGCGGCTGAGAACATCGGGAAGAAATATCTTGATCCCGAAGTTTATGCGGTGATTCGAAGCGCAAAATATAAATCCATCCTTCGCAAGCTCGCGCGAGCGCCGATGGGACAAATTTTCCAGCGCAGTGTCGTCAAAGACTATCTCACGGTCGAAGAGAATAAGGTGTTCGACCAATTTTTGCGCAAAATGAAAGGCCTTGGCGTCATCAAACCCGGTGAAGAGCGTGGCGAATATCTTTTTGCCAATGAGTTGATACGACTTTATTTGTCATTAGAAGGAAGTTTGACGGCTGCCAAAATATCCAAAACCTGAGGAGGAGACGTGAACCGCATTCGTGTTGCTCAATTTGGCCTCGGCCCCATTGGCCAAGCCTGCGTGAAAGTGCTCGCGCAAAAATCCGGTGTCGAGCTGGTTGGCGGCATCGACGTCGATCCGCAAAAAATCGGCAAGGACGTCGGCGAAGTCTGTGGCATGCAAAAGAATCTAGGTTTGGTTGTGCGCGGAGATGCCGCCGCTTTAGCCGAGTGGCAACCGCATGTTGTGCTGCACACCACGCTGTCATTTCTTGATCGCGTCGAAGATCAGCTCGCGATGATAATTCGCGGCCGCGCTCACATTGTCTCTTCCACCGAAGAACTGTTTTATCCCTACCAGCGCAATCCCGAATTTTGCCAGCGCGTCGATGCGTTGGCAAAACAGCATGGTGTCGCCATTGTGGGCACGGGCGTCAATCCGGGATTTTCAATGGACATTCTGCCGCTGTGCTTGACGGGCGTTTGTACCGAGGTCAAAAAAATCACCGCGACCCGCGTCGTCGATGCGAGCAAGCGCCGGCTGCCGCTGCAAAAGAAAATCGGCGCCGGCATTACGCGCAAGGAATTTCGCGAACGTGCGGCGACCGGCACGTTCGGCCACATCGGCCTGCGGGAATCGGCGCTCGCCGTTATGAACGCCATGAGTTGGCCAGTCGATGAGATTAAAGAGAGCCTCAAGCCGATGATTGCGGACAAGCGCGTGAAGACCCCGTATCTGACCGTCGAGCCGGGACAGGTCACCGGCATTCATCAAATCATGCGTGTGCAAAGTGACGGCTTGGAACGGCTGACCCTGAAATTGCAAATGCACGTCGGCGCGCAAAAGCCGCACGACAGCGTCGAGATCGTCGGCAACCCGCCGCTCTCCATGCGCATTGAGGGCGGCATCTTCGGCGACACGGCAACGATTGCCGCGCTGGTCAATAGCATCCCAAAAATCATGAAGGCACAACCCGGCCTGCGAACGATGCTGGACCTGCCGGTGCCGTATGCGTTTTTATGAGCACAAGAAAAGTTGGTCTACGCCTGGTCTTTCGGTGAGGCGAAAAGCCGCGGTCCTTTAGGCTATTTTGAATTTGACCGCGCCTTTTCCACAATCAGACTCCACCCAAAACCTATGTGCTCCGGCTGGTAGCTTCCAAGTGAATTGCGCGCTAAATTGATCGTAAAAAGACGCTTTTCCTAGTGTACGACCATCAAAGCCCCACTTAACGGTGTGGGGCCCGCCAGCACAAGTCGTGCTAAAACTTGCGGTGAAATAGGCTGATCTTACCCCGCAGGCAGGATCTGTAATTGGATAAGTTCCGCCATCAATAGGATAGACGATGTTTACAGCAGACTGGCTCATGGGAAACCTCCTTTCGAAGTGATCAATTGCCACTAGCCTTTTCTATTAGAAGACAGAGAAAGTAGGAAAATTTCCCGGCTTTGCTACTTTTAACCTACACAAGCTCCAACTTTTTCACCGTCCGCTCATTTTGCACGTTCCTGGTGTTCAATGTCGTTTTGGATTCCAACAGCAATAGATGCACTTCCTCTTCAAAGAGACTAAATTTTTGCGTGAGATTGACTTTTTCCATCGGTTACGCTCTCCCTGGTTTGAGGTCGTACGCGAAGGCATTTATTCTGCGACGAGCAGCATCACTCTCCCATCCATATCCGTTGCCACTACGCGATTCTCTGCAATCGGCGCCACCGTATTTACGACGGTCACACCCACACGATGTTGCCATTTCACCGCACCGGATTTGGCGTCGACCGCGAACACGAAGCCGTTCTTCGTGCCGAAAAATATCACACCGTCTTTCTCCAGCGGCATCGAGGGATCGATATCGTACCCGTAGCCACAAGACGTCAGCCATTGAAGCTGCGGCGTGGTGGCCGAGGCCGAGAAAGCCAACAGCGTGTCCGTCATGCAGCGCGCATAAACCGTTTGCGCATCGGCTGAGAGTCCAATCGCCTCGCGCACTTGATGGCGGTTGGAGCGCCAAACGGTTTTGCCGGTGGCCGCATCGATGGCGGTCATGAAGCGATCCGGCGCAACGATAAAAATTTTGCCGTGCGCCGCCACCGGCCAACAAGCCGCCGGTGAGTATAACACGCCAGGATTGCCGTTCGTCCATTGCCACGCCAACGCGCCATCTTTGCGGTTGAGCGCATACAGAAAGGTGCCCCACGCGCCAAAGATCACTTTGCCATCATAAATAAGCGGCTTGGTTTCAACAAAACCGCTAACGCCATCGAATTCCCATTTGAGTTGGCCCGTGTCGAGATGAATGGCGCGAAACTTCTGATCGCTGCTGCCGAGATAAACCATACCGTTTTCAATCCTCGGCGTTGCCACCACCGGCGCCGCGGTGGGGAATTTCCAAATCAATTTTGCGTCCGTCACATTGAGACAATAAATATTTCCATCTGCCGAGCCGAAAACAACTTTGTCATTCGCGATGGCCGGCGTCGAATAGACGCCTTTGCCGGTTTGAAAACGCCACTGCTCCTTTCCGTCTTGCAATGACAAGCCATAAACCGCGCCGTTGCTGTTACCGGCAACGATGACGTCCTTCCACACCGCCGGCGCTGCTGCAATCGTGTAGTCAGTGGCATAAATCCACTTCACTTTGACCTGTGGATATTTTTGATTGATGGAAAACTCCGGACGCGCGTAACGCGTCGTATCCGCAGTATAACTTCTCACTCCCAACGCCAGCTTGTGCCAAACCGGTTTGGTTTCACTGCCGGTTATTCGCTCTGAAAAGAAAATGCTGTCGGCTTTGATTTCGGCAATGGTGTAGCCGCCGCTGGAATCGCTCGCCCGTAAATTTGATCGGCCCATCACGCCAGGGATGCCTTCAAAATTCAGCACCTTGTTGCGATGCCCGTGGCCGCAGAGCATAGCTTGCATGTTGTAACGCTTTGCACGGTCGAGCAGCTCATACCAGTTGTCAATCGAAGAGTCGATGGGATAGTGGGTGACGAAAAAGAGCGGTTGGTTTTTGTCGGGCAAATGCACCAACACCGAATCCAGCCAGCGCAAATCTTCCGGGCTGAAATGGCCGTCACCCATGCGCATGATCGGGCCTTGGTGTAAACCGATGAAACGATAACCGCTGGATTCGAACACAAACTTGTCACTTCCCCACAGCGCGGGAAATTTGGTCGCGCCGGATTCCGACCACTTGGTGTCGTGGTTGCCAGGGATGATATGATAAGGCTTGTTCAAACTATCGAGAATGGCCTTTGCCAACTCCAACTCGGCGTTGCTGCCCATTTCGGTGATGTCGCCGGAGAGCATGACGAAGTCAATGTCGCTTATCGCATTGATGTCACGCACCGTCCGGCTCAAATCCGCCGCGCCGGTGGTGCTGCCAACGTGGGTGTCGCTCAGCCAGGTGAAACGGAGGGGCGGTGTTTGGGGAAATGAAGGTGCAGTGCAGAAAAGAAAAAATGCCAACAAACGGCAGAATGATTTCATGACATTTGACTAATTTTATCTTTCAATCATATATAAAATTTTCCAATTCCCGTAAAATTGCTGCTTCGACATCTTTCTCAGCATAGGTGTCTTTCAAACCGAGGAAGTCGAGGAAATAGGGATCGCGGAAAACCAGATCGGGCGTGAGCTTGTCTTCCTCGCGCAATGCAGCGAGTTCTTGTTTGGCCAGCTCTGCCGGTTTCTTGGAAAGCGCTGTGCGTTCGAAGAGCATGCCGGCGATTTTCTGCCGCAACGTGCGCACACTCCAATTTTCAATTCGGCTCATTTCGGCGTAGAAGTCGCGTTGAAGCTCATCTTTGAGCGGGATGATTTCGACGAAATGGCTCCAACTCAATTGTCGCGACAGTGTCGCGACAATTTGCTCTTGAGGGAAAACTTCTGCGAATTGAATCATGCGTCGCAGGCTTTTCTCTGCAAACCCAGAACCAAATTCTTTGGCTAATTGTGCACTCACTGTGTGCACAATCAATTCTCCATAATCCGCCCGCTTCTCCTTCAAAATCTCCTTTCGAATTCGCTGCCCGACTTTCCAATACAACATGACTAACGCGGAGTTCACCGAGCGCGCCACGTCTTGACGGGCGCCGGCGATCATCTCCCGCAGGTCTTGCAGGAGGGCTTTGCTGGTTAAGGCTGGTTTCATTCTTTACCCCGATTGATCTTTTTGTTAAAGCGGCGACCAATTGTTTAATGCTTCCCATGCTGCTGCGCCGCGCCTTTCTCATATCCCCTCAGTTCATCATACTTCGCCACCTGCTGCGGCGAGAGAATTTTCTTCATCTCCAAATGTGCATTGAGATGCGTGAAGCGCAGCTCGCCTTGCAGCTTGGCGATGTCTCCGACGATGGCTCGCAAATGTGTCTCACTCATCTTTTGCGTGGCATACAAGCTGTCGAGCTGCTTTTCCTTGGCAACGATCAATTTGCCCAAGCGCACTGCTTCCGCGTGCATTTTGTCATACGCTTTCTGCGTTTGTGCCGATTGCGTAGCTGTGAGATTCAGTTGTTTGGCCAACTCCAACACGTGCTTCGGCCCGGGATAATGGTTCAGCTCGGCGGCTTTGGCGAGGCCAATGCCGTGGCCTTCGAGATACATTTTAATCTCTTCCGGCGAAAGCGCTTTGATCTCGCGCTGCTGTTGACCGGCATAAGGTGAATGCTGGCCTTGTGCCAAAGCAAATATAGGGATGATGATAAATAGGGCGAACATTGTGGTTGGCTTGCTCATACTTTTCTCCTCAATTTTGCAGTAAGATGGTGTCTTGCAAATTACAAAACTTTGCTGAGGTTGTCAATACAATTAAAGCGCAAAATAACTTGCATCATAGTTAAAAATCGGTTATATTTGATGTATGATTCGATCCAACCGGTTGGTAAGCTTACGATAGACGAAGCCATGGAAGATACGCAAAAGAAATACCTAGTTTTCATCAGCCATTCACACATTGACAGTTGGGTTGCCAAACAAATTGCGTCGAAGCTTGAAGCCGAGGGCGTGGAAACGTTTCTCGATCAATTGCACATAACTGTCGGTGACGACTTCGAAGCGCAGATTGTCGCAGCACTCAAACAGGCAGATGAATTGCTTGTTCTCTTTACGCCCTGGAGTCAAACAAGCAGATTCGTCTGGATGGAAATCGGGGCGGCCTTGGTTCGTGGCATTCCTATTGTTCCTGTGGTTCATGGTTTGAATGTGGATGATCTAATTTCGCAACCTGGTTTCCCTGTTACATTAAAAAAACGTGGCATGATAAGCCTCAACCAAATCGAAGGATATTTTTCACAACTGAAAAGCAGAATATCGACTAGAAGTTAATTTCGGAGTATAAATATGCAAACTACTTATGACGTCTTCATCTCCTACCCTCACCAAGAACGAGAGTGGGCGCGGCAATTTGTAGAGATGCTCGAGAAGCACAATCTGAAAGTATGGTTTGACGAAAAGGCCATACCTCCAGATGAGGCTTTTGCTGAAAAATGGCAAGAAGGGATCAGAAATAGCAAAACCGTCGTTTACATCGTCACGCCGGAGGTTGTAAATTCCAAAGGGGCATTGGTAGAATTAGGGGGGGCTTTGGGATTGGATAAGCCGCTCATTCCGATTGTTTCCGAAGATGTCCCGGTTGGCGAGCTCGTTACCCCAATTCGCCGTCGGCGTTGGGTGGTCAAAGGCGACCCCTTGGCCAACGCCAACGAAGTCGCTCGCCTCTTTTCGCAAAACGGAGGCAATTCTAAAACTGCCGCCGCTTAAAATCTTGGAACCGGTTTCAGCGAAGCCGGACTTGCACATTGAATGCAAGTCCGGCTTCGCCAATTCCACCAACTTTTAATTAATGGGATTCCCGTCTTTATCCAGCAAAATCGGATCACCCAAGCCCAACGCCTTCAGGCCTTCGAGCTGCGTGGCTGCATCGCCGACGACGAGGTATATCATCTTGCCGGGATCGATATATTGCTGCGCCAGCGCCTTGTGCCGCTCCCTGGCCATTTCCTGAACGATTTTTTCCTGGTTTTTGATATAATCAAACGGCAGATTGTACTCCGCAATCTGGTTGAGCATGCCGCGCAGCGCGCCCAGCGTTTCGAAGCGCAGCGCGTTCGCGTGAATCAAGGCGCTCTTCGTGAAAGCGAAATCCTCGTCGGAAATGCCTTCGCGATATTTCGCCATCTCGTCTTTGAAGATTTGCGCGGATTCCAACGTCGCGTTCGAGCGCACGCCGGCCGAGGCGACAAACGGGCCTGGATATTTTGTGCCGATAAAAGTCGAGCGCGCGCCGTAGGTATAGCCCTTTTCCTCGCGCAGAATGAGATTCAAAACGCCGTTAAAGCTGCCGCCCAATTTGTAGTTCATCACCGTCGCCGCATAGTAGTCGGGATGGGTATAGGGCAGGGCCAGATAGCCAATGCGAATCTGTGATTGTTTCGCGCCGGGCACGTCCACGAAATACAAGCGCGATTTCTCAACCGGCGGCGGCGTGGGATACTCGGTGAATTTGACCTCTTTCGCCGGCCATTTCTGTTCCAACGAGGCGAAGAGCTTGATAGCCTGGTCCTTTGAAATATTGCCGACGACGGCAAGATGAGAAACCGCGGGCGAATAATTCCGCTCGTAAAAACCTTTCAAATCGGCGCTGGCGATTTTCTCGACCACCGCCGGCGTGCCAAACGTTGAGTTGGAAAGAATATGGCCGGCGCCGTAAATCAGCTTGCGATGAACATTTTCCGCCACAAAGGCCGGATCGACAGTCCGGCGGTTGATGGTCTCGATCGTTTCCTGCTTGATTCGGGCAAATTCCTTTTCATCCCAGCGCGGCTCCAGGAGAATTTCTTCAAAGAGCCCATACGTTTTGTCGAGCTTTGACGCGAGCATATTCGCCTGTATCACGATGCTCTCGTCGGTGGTGAACATTCTGATGTTGGCACCGAGCGCGTCAATGGCTTCTTCGAGCTCCAGCGGCGTTTTGTTTTTGGTCCCCTCCATCATGATGTCCTTCATCAAATTCGCCACGCCGACCTTGTTGGGATCATCCAGCAGCATGCCGCCTTTGAGCGTGAGCGAAAACTCCACCAGCGGCAGCTCATTGTGCTCGATGCCGTAAAGACGCAGGCCGTTTTTCAACGTGTGCGTCCAGATTTTCGGCAGCGTGATGGCCGGCGACGGGCCTTGGGCCGGCTCGAGGGAGCGATCAAAGCTCGACGGCAGCTTTTCCGCCGGCGTTGCGGTCGCGCTCTCGGCAACCTTGGCGGCCTCAGCCTTTTCGATCACCTCTTCCACCACCGGAAAGCGTTCCGAATTTTCTGCGATCAGATCGACTTTACCCTTCGGCACGAAGCTGGTCAAGGCGTAAGGCTTGTTTTTGAGATATTGGTTGTAGACGCGCCAAATATCTTCCTTGGTCACGGCCAGCGAGTTTTGAATATGCTGCGTGAGAAAATCCGGCGATCCGGCCAGCTCGTTATACGTGGCAAGCTGGAAGGCTTTGTTCAAAATGCTCGAGATGCCGTTGTAAAAATTGGTTTCAGTTTTGGCTTTGATGCGCGCCAGGTCTTGATCGGTGAAGCCGTCTTGCTCGAATTGCGCCAACGCCTCGTGAATGGCTTTTTCCACCTCGGTCAAATTTTTGTCGGGAAAGGTGCGGACGCGGCATTGAAAATAGCCGGTGATTTCCATGCTGCGCTGAAAGGCCGGGGCCGAAGGCGCGAGCTTTTTTTCTTCGACGATGACTTTATAGAGCGGCGCTTTCTTGCCGTCGGAGAGCAATTCGCCCAACAGCGACAAGGCGTAGGCATCCTTGTGATACTGCTGCACCGTGGGGAACGTTATGGTCAATTCCGGCGAGCGGGCGAAATTGTCTTCATGAAAAGCGCGTTTCGTCTTGTCCAAGCTCACCGGCATGGGCTTGGGATCGGGGACCGACGCCGGCGCTTTAAGCTCGCCGAAATATTTTTCGACCCACTTCTGCGCCTGCGCTTTGTCGTAATCGCCCGCCACCACCAGCGTCGCGTTGTTCGGGCCGTACCATTTTTTAAAGAACCGGCGCACGTCTTCAACGGTGGCGTTTTTGAGATCTTCAAACGAGCCGATGACCTGCCAGTTGTAAGGATGATTCTCCGGAAAGAGCAGCTTGTGGATGACGTAACTCGTGTGGCCGTAGGGCCTGTTGTCATAGCTCTGTCGCTTCTCATTTTGCACGACGTCCTGCTGATTGGCAAACGCCGGCGGCGTCACCGTCGGCAGCAGATAGCCCATGCGATCCGACTCCAGCCATAGGCACATTTCCAAATTATTTTTGGGAACGATCTCGAAATAACCGGTGAAGTCGTGCGTGGTAAAACCATTGAGCGTTCCGCCGACGCCCTGAATTTTTTTGAAGAATTGGTCCTGGCCCACGTGTTGGGATTCCTGGAACAGCATGTGCTCGAACAAATGCGCAAACCCGGTGCGGCCTTTTTCCTCGCGATTGGAGCCGACGTGATAAAAAATGGCCACGGCGACGATGGGATCGGATTTGTCCGAATGGAGAATTACCTCCAAGCCGTTTTTGAGCTTGTACTTTTCGTAGTCGATTTTCAGCGAAGTTTTGTCTCCGGCGTACAAGCCGGCAAAAACAAAAACGGCGGCAATCCATACAGCAAAGATTTTGGTAAATCGCATAACACACCTCTCCTGGTTAAAATGAGTTTAAAAATGTAACCATTCACCCAAAAGGCAAAACGATTTGGGGCAAGACTATTAACTTGGCAGTTTTAAGTTGGCTCGAACAAAAGCCAAGACAGAAAAATGAAAGACAAAAAAATGGAGCTTGGCATCCTACCAGGGAAGTTGACGATGACGCGATGGAGCACGGCAAACATTCCGCCGTGCGAAATCATTATAAATTTGATCTCCCGCAAGGCGGGATGGATCATTTTTCTGTCCTCCATTTTTCTGTCTTCTGAATGTTTTTGCGAGATGATTCTGCCATACTAATTCCGCTGCCTTCACAAGGTGAGAATTAATCGGTATACTTCATCGTTAGTTTAGACGCAGCAGCCTTGTCGACGATCACGAAAGCATAGCGGTGCATTTGCACGATCGTCGCGGGCCACTTCGCGGTGATGGGGCCTTCGCAGGTGGCGGCAATGGCGTCGGCCTTGCCCTCGCCGCTGGCGAGCAAAAGCAATTCCTTGGCATCCATGATGGTGCCGACGCCCATTGTAATCGCGTATTTCGGCACTTCGTCCGGATTTTTAAAGAACCGCGCGTTGGCTTCGCGCGTCGTGCCGGTGAGCGTTTTGATGCGCGTGCGCGAGCCGAGCGAGGAGCCGGGCTCGTTGAAGGCGATGTGGCCGTTGGCGCCGATGCCGAGAATCTGCAAATCTATCCCGCCGGCCTTTTCGATTTGCGCTTCGTACCATTCGCAAAACCTGTCGATGTCCTGCGCCATGCCCATGGGAATGTGTACGAAGCGCCGGTCGACGTTGATGTGCTTGAACAAATTTTCCCACATGAAATAATGGTAGCTCTGATCGTGCTCCGGCGGCAGGCCGACGTACTCATCCAAATTGAACGTGGTGACTTTGGAAAAATCCAGGCCTTCATTTTTGTGCAGGCGAATCAATTCTTTGTACATGCCCAGCGGCGTGCCGCCGGTCGCGAAGCCGAGCACGCAATTCGGTTTCTTGCGCACCAAATCCGCCACGATGCGCGCGCCGGCTTTGCTCATGTCGTCGAAATTCTCTTTGATGTAGACCAGCATGATTCCTCCTTTCTTTCGTGTAACGTGGAACGTGTAACGCGTTCTCTATAAATCACGTTGTCATCGCGAGGCGCTTTTTGCCGAAGCGATCTGCTTGACTTTAAAAGCTTGCTTCGCCGAGAAACGCTCGCAATGACAAAACGATTCTCCAATTTAAGATCGTTACACGTTTAACGATTGGGTTAATCAAAACTTCCGTTCCGATGCCGTTATCTCAAACACCTGCCGCAGCATCTGCTCCTGCGCCGGCGAAAGCGCCATCTTGCGACGGGCCATGACGCGGCGGGCGACTTCCAACGCTTTGTCGATTTCGTAAATTTCCATGCTCTCGAGGCCGCCCCAGGTGAAAGACGGGATGAATTTGTCCGGATAGCCGGCGCCAAACACGTTGCTCATCACGCCGACGACGGTGCCGGTGTTGAACATGGTGTTGATGCCGCACTTGGAATGGTCGCCTATCGTCAAGCCGACAAACAGCGAGCCGCTGTCAACGATCTCGCCATTAACGTAGACCTTCACTGTGCTATAATTATTTTTCAAATCGCTGTTGTTGGAATCGGCGCCGATGTTGACCCATTGCCCAAGATAAGCATGGCCGAGAAAGCCTTCGTGCTGTTTGTTGCTGTAGCTGTGAATGATTGACTCTTCCACCTCGCCGCCGACTTTGCAGACTTCGCCGATGGAGGTGCCTTCGTAAATCTTCGCGCCCATTTTGATGGAAGATTTCGCGCCGACGAAGACCGGGCCTTGCAAACAAGCGCTGGCCATGATAGTCGCGCCTTCGTCGATGTAAATGGGACCATCTTCCGCATCAAGCACGACGCCGGGCTTGATTTTGGCGCCGGCGCCGATGTAGATGTTTTTCTCTTCTAAGAGTGTAACATTGGGATAAATTTTTCCCAAAATCTCGCCGCCGCGGTTGAAATGAGCAAAATCGTTTTTAATTTGCACGGGATTGTGATGCACCAAATCCCATAGGTAACGAATGAACGTGCCGTCAATCTGTTCAACCGGCAAACCATCGAACCAAGAGGTTGGGATAATGCCGTCTGTAAATTGCGCGAGTGATGCCAACCGGGCGGCGCTGATCCACGCGGCAGCGACTTCGCCGTTTTTTTTCCAAACCATGTTTTGCGAGCCGGGTGCAGGCAGTTTTTCTCCCAAGATAAAGCGGCCGTTGATGAAAAGACAGGGTCCGGAGGACAATTGATTGACCGGCACTTCGGGCGTGGCTTCGCGCACAACATCGGCAAGATATGTCCGGCAAAAAAGATGAAGGCGGTTATCGAAAAAACGACGGGCGATTTTCTCGCGCAGGAGAGAAATGCCGCAGCGGAGATCAAAAGCCGGGCGGGTCAATGTCAACGGATAGAGACGAGTAAGGTGCTCATCTTCAAAGATACAAAGACTGGGGGGCATAATTTAACATCCTCATAATAAGCTCTCATCTGTATTTAGGCTGTAAACTTTCGGCCTTGAAGGTGACTCTGAAAAAAGTTTCGAGGCGCTCGCGTTAATAAAATAATCAAATGACTCAAATAATCAATTGTCCCGAACGCACGGCACGGACATAGTCGTCGTGGTCAATGTTGTAGCGATAGCAGTAGCCAAGGCTGAAGAGGACATGCCACGCCTGCCCCGCGCGGTCCTTATCGACTGTCCAAATCAACCGCTGCGTCTTATCAAATACCGAATCGATATACAAATCGCCGTTCATCTTTTTGGGCTCCATCAGTGACATCGCTTCTTCAAGTGTCGGTAAGCGCCAGTCACTATACCCGGCAAATTTCTCGCGGTTAAGCTCCTTGACATATTTCTTTGCATCGTTCCAAACCATGTCACTTTCGGATCCACCTTGCTGCCACATTAAACCAGTGGCGTAATCCATGACCACGCTTGCTTCCCGCACATCGTAAGCGACATAGAAATGGGAAAGACCTTCTCCGGCTGCGTTCACTTTATAGTCAAAAAAGTCTCGTTCCTGTAAAGCAAGCTTAACGGCATCAGCAGAGAGCGATTCTTCGGGTTTATCGCGCAATTTTTTAGGCTTCACTCCAGTGTTTTGTATGAGTGTTATCAAGCCACTAAGGTCTTGCAAAGCAGTGCATCCACACAGATCAAGCGATCTTAGCTTGGGCATCTTTGGCAATCCGCTGAGATCCTTCAAACCAGTACACCCACGAAGACTGAGTGTGGTCAGCTCAGGCAGTTCTGGTGGCAAACCACTTAAATCTTGCAGAAGGCTGCACTGGCTCAGATCGAGGATGGGCGTATGCTGGATTCCTGAAAAATCGCGAAGCTGCCTGAGATTTTCAAGGCGCATCAGATCGCGAACCGGTACATACAAAAACAAATCTCTGAGCTCTGTGAGTACTTCCCGGCGCAACACTTCATCATCTAAAGCATCTTTTGCGATTTCTCTGATCACCGTCCGTCGAGATTCATTTCTATAGCTTTTTAACGCATACAGAGCTGCATCGCTGCCGATTAGTTTTAATGTCTGAACGCAGGCCATCGCTTCATTTTCACTGAGCTGTTCATTATATGCCAAAAACGGGACGGCAAGATCACTGGCCGAGGCAATTGTCTTCGCTTCGTTCATATCTTTTGGAGGAACCAACTTCGCAACCCGATCTTTGACCTGATCGCGAAGCTCAGCATCAACATCGACAGCGGTCTCGAGGCAGGCGACAGCAAGGAAGTGGAGTTGATGGCGATTCGCTTTATCTTCATCCCCCCGTTTGAGAAGATTGGTGATCAGCTCCTTTCTGATTTGGCGAGGCGCATGACCAACCGCCAGAATGATGACTTCGCGCCATTGATCGTTAGTCGCATTCTTCAGTAGGAGCCCCTGGTCATTCTCGTCCACGGCCGCTTTGGCGCCGAGGAACTCTTGAAACGTCCGGTGGACAAAATCAATTTTGGTTTCAATGGGCACGCGCAGCAGGCCGCTGCGTTCAACCAAAAATTCTCGTACTTCAGCGGGGGTAAATTTTGCCTGGTTTTTGTCGAAGTTCACCATTTTCTTGGCAAAACGGCTATCAGCATTTTCGAGCGAAATGACGGAAGCCTCATTTCTGATCATGTAGTACGCCAGATCCTGCAGCAACACAAGTTTTTGGCTGTAGCTCAGCGCCGGGGCATACTGCAGGTCAACCGAGAGCTGCTGTTCCTTGCCACGGCGTTCCAGGAGCATCTCACAACAGGCGTCATACAACCGAATACGTTCTACCGGGATTTGTTTTTTGCGGTCACGATGCAAGGCGCAAATGGTGGCGCACAATAGCGGATTGGTGGCCAGGTTGCGAATCGGCCGATTTTGCTTGATAAACTTCCGCAAGCTGCTTTCCAGCCCATCGATCTCAGACTTCTCTTGATCGGACTGCAGCTCTTCGCGCACAGCCCGATGCCAATGCTCCAAAAACTTATAGATATTGGCCAAGTCCATAGGCTCCAACTCGAATTCGGCAAAATCTTCCTGCGCCAACCATCCTTCATTGATTGCCGTCGGTCTTGAGGTGACAATGAACTTCGCCTTCTCGTAAGTATCCACAAGCTCCTTGATCCACTGATAAACGGCGTGACGTTCAATTTGCGGAACTTCGTCGACGCCATCGACCATGACCACAGCTCGTCCCAACTCTAATATCTGATGCACCCAACCATTCGGCATTTTGTCCGCAATCAGGGGCACGAGATGACGCACAAAGTTTTCCGGGGCCGGCAGGCCGGAACTAACGCATTGCCGCAAAAAAATCACAAAGGGAATGCGATGGTTCAAATCCGCCAGACCATTTTCCAATTTTTGTGCGGCACATTGGATGGCAACCCACTTCACCAAGGTGGTTTTTCCCGAACCCGCCAATCCACGGATCATCAACCGATCCGCGCCGGCTAAAACGTCGTCTACTGTTTTGGAAATCCGTTCTTCCTCGGTAGCGACTTGTTGTTCCGCGTGCGTTTCAGCCGTTGGAGTTGCGGATGAGCGAAGTTGTCGTGAGTGTATTTTCCCTGAAGCAGATAAACTAATATAGGCGACACTCAGCCGATGACGCCGATTGGGACCTGAAACATCAACGCCAAATAATTCCACCTGATCCAATTTTCGTGTCACGGCCAGTCTATAGTCGGTTTCAAATCGGGCAAAACTTGCTTCACGATTGACTTCTCGGCTTTTTTTGCGAATCTCGCGGACTTCTTTTAGAATAGCCTTCGCCACGTCACGAATCTCGTTTTCCCGCTGCAGCACTTCGGCAAAAGTCTCTTTGGTAAAGTTAGGGAGCTGAGCAGAAATATCGACGATGTATTGCGCACACTCATCCACCAGGCGGTCATAAAAGGCGCATTCGGTTTCAGATAATGATTTTTTTTGCTTGACACTGGCACTGCTGATCAATTTCGACAACTCGGAAGGATCCAAATTTTTCTTGACCAAAAGATCCGCACTAATACGCAAATCACGGATGACATTTCCGACCGCTTCGGCTACTCTTTTTTTCTCCTCTTCACCCAGATTTTCGTGGGCAAAGACGGGAAGCAAGCTTTCCGCTACGTCTTCAGCAATGGCCTCAAATTGTCGATTGCCGCGTCGCGAGGCCATTCCCTCCGAAACTTTCGATTTCAAAAAGTCGATAATTTCCCCACCCGCATTTTGGGCAAAATCGGAATCCTTGGCCCAAAATTTCAAAATACTTTTGGCCACGGCTGAGCCGAGGCTCGCGACCAGGAATTCAAGGAGGCTCATACTAATTCAGTCAATTTGCTAACGTTTTGCTAACACTTAAACTTTTATAATATATCGCTTTACAAAACACCACTTATTCCCAAGCTGTTTTGCTAACACTTTTGCTAACGCTTTTTTCGTGGGTAATAGACCACCTTTGGCGGCTTGCCTTCACGGCGCAGAAAACCCATTTCACTCGACCATTGCTTCAGGTAACGAGAAACTTCCACTCTTGCGGTATCCGATTCTCCCAACCCCAAAAGCTCGCGGCACTCTTGTGGCGTAATGGCGCCATGATCGGCGAGAAATGCCTTCACCATTTCGGCATATCTTATCGGTTCCAGGCCTTTGGTTTTAGTATACGCCGCTTTGCCAAGCAAATCCATGGCAATGCCTTTGGCTAAATAATACGAAGCCGCTTTGGTTTTTCCGCGCCGCTCCAGAATCCCGGTTCGCGGCTGTGCGAGCTGATCCAAAACGGCCCGGGTTGAGTCACGCGGCAATTGGAGCAATTCGGAAGCGGTTACAGTATCGATAAAATCATGGTCGCGCAAAAATGACAGCACGAGCAAACCATCCAGATCGATTTCCCGTTCTTGTTGTTTCCATTTCGCCACCAACGTTGCCAGGCGTTGATCAAAACTCCCGTTGAAGATGCGAAGAACGACCCGCTCACCCTGCGTTTCATATTTTGGCATTTGCTTGCCGTAAGACAACATGGGAATGAAAATGCGGCGGCGGCCAATGCCGGCCTTTTCTACCAGCCGCAATTTCTCAAAAGCTTCGGCGAGGGTACGATTGCGGCTGATCGGCTCATGGCGAAGGATATTTTGCGGCGTAATCCCTCCGATAAAACCGCCCGGACTTGAGACGACCAACTCACGATTCGTATGACGGATCAAGACCTCGCCCGGATCAGAATAATCACGGTGTGTCACAGCATTCAAAACTGCCTCGCGCACGACTTCCCAAGGAAAAGCGGGAATCCTCAATTTGAAAAAACCAACTGCCAATTCCTGCTCGGGATTGGCTGGTCCCGTAAATGTCCATTGGAGACGTTCGATGATGTTCAACAAGCCGAAGCGATACGAATCATTTCGGGCAACCGACGTATCCGAAGTCAGATGCACATAGTGTACTTGATGTTGCGGGCAAATATTCATTAGCGCCTGCTCGCGTCCGAACAAAAGCAATCCGGCATGGGTCACTTTGTCGTTTCGCACCGCGCCTAGGCCCACGAGAAAAGCTTTGTCATTCAGCTTGAGCAATTCCGAATCCGGGTTGACTCCACGCAAAATGTTTCTGGCGCGGGCGATCTCTACCGGATCCAAATCGGCCGTTGAAACCTCTTCAGCCGGCTGGCCGCTCCAATCTATGGCGCCGGCGCGAATTTGGTCGCGCGCAAAACCGGCTGGGTCGAGCGGCATGCAATTTTTGCCGACGCGTTTTTTGTACAATCCTTGCGCGGTTCCATACGGCGGCGACGGCCCTTTCGGCACACGAACGACCAGCAGTCTAATTGTTCCTTCCGGCACAGCCAGTTCTTCAACATCCACGCCGAGATGGGGAACCGTTGCCGCATAGATGCCGCGCTGCCATGTATCAAGATCATAACCATGCGCGCCGCGGATGGCAGCGCTTCTTCCTCGCGTCTGATCTGCAACCCCGAACACGATCACACCGCCTTCGGCGTTGGCAAAACAAACAGCAGACTCTACTGCGACCTTCATGTCATCCTTAGCATCGTGCCAAGGCTTAAAATCCAGCCATTGCGATTCGAGTTCGTCCGCCGTGTGGGTAGCGAGCCGATCGAGCAGAGTGAGAATTTCGGCGTCAGTTGGAATACTCATCGTATCAAGACCGCAAAGCTTTTTTGACCATAAAGAATTTCGTCAAATATAGCAAAACTTATCCTGAGAATCAATTTTTACAAACAAATTTTTCCCAACACCATTGCCGTGTTCGTTATAGTCACCGACGATACATTTCCGACATATCTGCTTCAAGCTTCCAACATGGCCAAAAAGTAATGCACGGGTATCGCCAAGATTTTCTTCTCCGGCGAAAAGGCAAGATGATTCCTGGTTAAAAGCAGGCCACCGCCCTGCTGAACCAGTGCTTTGGCATTGTCCGGATTGATTTGTGTCTGATGTTTGACTTCAATGAGAGCGGAGCGCTTTTCTTCTTGAAAGATCACGAAATCAATTTCCTGCCCATTGCGCCAGTAGAAGATGCGCTCGCCAAACTGACGCCGCAAATGCGAGGCAACCATGCTCTCGACCAGATAGCCGAGATTATTGGGATCGGCAAGAAACTCCTCGGTCGCGCGCCAGGCGTTGTCATATCCGAAAACCCAGCTCCGAAAGCAGTGGAACGAAAAAGGGTCCGCAAAATAAACTCGTTTGGATGAGCGTGGGGCGCGCAATGATTCGCCTAAACTTTTTGACTTGTAAAGCACCTCCAATAAAAATGCTGCTTCCGCATCTTCCACATATTCGCGCACAGTCGGATGCGTGCCGAGCTGGGTTTCACGGGCGGCGTCGCTCCAATCGAACGGATTTTCACGGCGGTTGATCAGCCATTGCGCCAATTCGCGCAACAGGCTCTCCCGGCGGCCGAGGCGAGCCAGATCGCCGGCGAAGGCGTCGCGGTAAAGCTTGTAAACGTCTTGCTTGACGCGGCCGTGCTCGGCTTCATCTCGAATCGAGCGTGGGAATCCGCCGGTGCGCAGATAGATTGAGAAGTAAGAGCCGATTTGATCCGCCCAAAGCGCGATTTCTTGGGCGGCGGCAAAGAGCATTTTCTGATTCCATTTTTCAAAGGCCGGTAGCTTGTTTTCTAATGCCGGATTTCTGGCCAGCAGAAAATTGCGAAAACTCAACGGCAGCAACATGAGATCCAAGCGCTCGTCGCGGCCTCGGCGTCCGGGAAGCCTTTCGCCGCCTTTCCTGATTCCGGCTGCGTGCGAGCCGGTCGCAATGAGCGTGGCTTTTTTTAATTTTCCTTCATCTGCAACGATCTTGAGGCCTCGTTCCCAGTCCTTTAAATAGGTCGCCTCGTCCAGCAAAATATAAAGGCGATCTTTGGAAAAAGTTTTAGCCCAGAGAATGTAATCTCGCAGCAGCTCCGCCAATGCTTGCGGCGTTTGCGGCCCCAGGGCTTCACAGTTCAAATAAAGGATGGTTCTGGGATGAACATTTCGTTCGATAAGAAGATGGCGAGTCAGCAGCTTGAAGAACGTGGTTTTGCCGACTTGTCTTGGCCCCAGCAAAATGTAAATCAAATCCCGATCGAGCTTCAACGTATGTAAATGGGGCGGCTCCCATTTAACTATCGCTTGATCATATTCAGTAAGATGTGGATCTTCATTGATCGCCGCCATTTCAGCCCACCACGGGTTTTGCCGTCTTAGAATTTCGATGCTCATAAAATGAAAGTATGATTTTCACAAAATGCCATTTTATGAAAGTGCCATTTTCATAAAATATAGCCACAAT
Organism: Candidatus Zhuqueibacterota bacterium; assembly: GCA_022616415.1. Taxonomy (GTDB): domain Bacteria; phylum Zhuqueibacterota; class Zhuqueibacteria; order Zhuqueibacterales; family Zhuqueibacteraceae; genus Zhuqueibacter. Next base: position 61,396 of record JAKEEU010000262.1, read on the forward strand.
CAACCCTAAAATCAATACAATTCTCTCACAAACAAATTTTCCCCAAAACCGTTGCAGTCCTTGCTCCGGTCACAGATGGCACATTTCCAGTAAAGCCACCGACAGTTTCATTAGCCAAGACGGCAAAGAGAATGGCTTCTTTCGCATCGCCTGGCAAGCCGTAATCATCTGTTGTTGTAACTTTAGCGGGTGCAAAGCGTTTTTGCAGCATGGCCATGAGCGTGCGGTTGTGCATGCCGCCGCCGCTGACGATCAGCTCATCGAGTTTGCCAAGACGTTTTTCCAAATGTTGTGCCTCGCGAGCAATGGTCTCGGCGGTAAGCGCGGTGGCGGTCGCGAGCAAGTCGCAATTTGCAAGTTGCAAGTGTGCGGCTCGCTGAATTGATTTTTCGCAATAAGCCGCGCCGAACTCTTCGCGGCCGGTGGATTTGGGAATTGACTTGGTAAAATACGGATGGCGGAGTAATTCTGTCAGCAATGTTTCGGAGACTTTACCTTGTGCCGCAAGCGCGCCGCTTTCGTCGAAAGACTTGCCAAAAAATTTTTGCGTGAGAGCATCAATGACCATGTTGCCAGGGCCGGTATCGAAAGCAATCACTTCGTGCAGCGTGCCACCTTTTTTCAACACGGTAAGGTTGGCAATGCCACCGATATTTAAAACGCCGCGCGTCTGTTCGGTGGAATGAAAAACCATGTAATCGAGAAACGGCACGAGCGGCGCGCCCTGACCGCCGAGTGCCATATCAGCGGCGCGGAAATCCGCAACGGTGATGATGCTGGTGCGTTTGGCAATCACGCTCGGCTCGCCGATTTGCAAGGTGCCGGAAGCGGGAATGCCGGCGAGCGGCTCGGCAAAAGGCAGATGGTGGATGGTTTGGCCGTGCGAGCCGATGAGATCGATTTCGTCGGATTTCGCACCGGCTTGCGTGATGATTTTCTGTGCGGCTTGCGCAAAGCATTCGCCGACGGCAATATTGAGCCGGCAGATCAGATCGACAGTTCCAGCGCCGGGCAACGAAGCGGCCAGCAGTTGCTCGCGCAATTCCGGCGGATACGGAAAGGTGGCGAACGCTTCAAGCTGCAATCGCTCGTGCGGCGAGAGCGCGTCACGAGCGTGGCCGCGAATACGAACCAGCGCCCCATCGATGCCATCGGCGGAAGTGCCGGAGATCAGGCCGACGATGCGTTTTTCGAATTTTTGGGAAATAGCGAGGAGACGTTGCATACGCGGAACCGCAATATTTAGAAAAAAGATGAATTCTTGAAACTCACAATGCAGCGCAACCCAAAAGGATTCAAAAATTTGCCCAACGGATAACAGCGGCCAACGGATGTAAAAAATTGTGTTTTGATCCGTTGGCAGCCTTCATCAGTTGGACATTTTTCAGAATTTTTTGGCGTTACACTGAATTTTTATTTGCTCACTTTCCCCACATCCACCTGCCCCAGAGCCCTTGCAGCGCCACTTTTTCCGGCATGCGCATGCCATTCTGCTTGAGCGCGCGCATGATTGAGCCGCGATGATGCGACTCGTGCGAAATGAGATAACCCATCCAACAAACGGCTTGCCTGCCGAATGCCCGCGTTTTAGCTTCGCCGTTGAGCGCTTTGGCGAGGAAGTCTTCCACCGCTTTGCCGGATTGGCGGAGGGCAGCGAGAAGCTTGGTTTTGGTTCGAAGTTCGTCTTTTGTATTGGCAGATGATTGCGGTCTTTTACCGGTGGTATGATAATGCAACCATCCAATACGAACTTTGTGAATATGGGCAAACTGTTCGGCGACGGAGCGCCCTTTGGAGGCAAGAGGAACGGCCTGCAAGCCTTTCTCCGGAATCTCGTTCAGCAGATAAATATTGATCTCGTTGTGAACCCGCCACGTATTCAAAATTTGGCCAATGAGAGATTGATTGTCCATTTGCTTTCTCATATTAATGAGCGTTTGTAGTAGCGCCTTCAGGCGTTCGCTTTTTGTCGAAAGCCCGACGCCTAAAGGCGAAACTACGAACGCAATGCTACGGTGTTCTAGCCTGCCACGACTTCTCAACATTGTTCAGAAAATCATTAGGCAAGCTCATGCCGGTGGCCAGTATCCCCAACAATGCGGCGCCGACGACCGATTCGAAACGCGGCACGATCAAATTAAACTGCTTGGCGTCAAGAACTTCCCAAAATGCCGGCAGCAGAAGATCGTGGCGGCGAAAGAGATTGCCGATGAGCGCGAGCGGGATGGGAAAGTTCCATTGGCCGCGATGCGCCGCGGCGCGAACCAGATGGCCCAATTCGCGGCCGTTGTGGCGGACGATTTCATGGGCAATCGCGTCGCCGTTGCCGGCGGCTTCGATCACCAGCGGCGCCAACTCGGCGAACTTGCCGCGATCGAAATCGGCGCTGTAAATTTGTGAGATGATCAATTCGATGCTCGTCACGTTAAAATGTTTCTCAAAGATCTGGCGCAAGAACGTCTTGGCGCCTCGCCCGTCCCAGTCTTTCAATGCAGCGATCAAAGCGGCCTGCGCCATAGCAAAGCCGCTGCCTTCGTCGCCGAGCAAATAGCCCCAACCGCCGACGCGAATGTTTTCACCGCTTGCGGTGCGGCCAAATCCGAAGACGCCGGTGCCGGCGTTGACGATGATTCCCGGGCCGCCGCTGAAAGCGCCGGCATGCGCGGCCATGAAATCGCTTTCCGCGATGATGGTGTCGGCAATATTCTGTTCGCGGAGCGCCCGTTGCACGATTTCGCGTTCGGCAGGCCGGCCAACGCCGGTGGAGCAAAACCCCGCCGCCTTGGCGGGACCGAGGGGCAACCCGGCGCGAGCTTGCAATTCATGGGCAAGCGCGGCAACCGGCTCGCCGATTTTTTCTTTCAATTTGGGGAAACTGGCCGGCGGATGCGATGAGACGGCGAGCACTTCGCCAGTATCATCAATCAAGCAACCGCGCAGGGTGGTGCCGCCACCATCGAAGCCGAGGAAATAATTTGAGGACATACACTCCTTATACAATAAGAAAGGCAAAACGATTTGGGGCAAGACTATTAAAAAGCTTTGTTTTGATATTGTTTTCCCCGGAGAGCCGAAACCAAATAGCAAAATGATTATGGCAAAATTAGTTAAAAATTATTTTGCCATAATCATTTTGCCTTTTAAGATCTTTTTGTACACATTTTACTTATTGCCACTCTCCACGCACGATTTGCCCGTACACTTCGCCGAGCGTATCCCAAACCTTTTGCGGGTTGCCGGATTTGATGTAGGACATATAACCGCTGCCGTAATAGCTCCACGCCGCGAAATTGCGCACGCCTTCGGCATAAGCCACGGCGAGCGCCTCGCGAATTTCATCTTCGCGGCCTGCGGGAATTTTGAAATTTTGAATCCAGATTTGCGGCTCTTTATAGAATTGCCGCGAAAGCTGAACTACTTCCCTGGCAAAATCGCCGACGAATTTATCGACGCGTTGCTCGAACCAAAGCCAATACGGATCGGTGCCGAAAATATCGAGATTCAGAATGGTTGCCACTTTCGCCCAGTTTACGACGCCATAACGGCGCTCTTTGTGCGGCAGCAGGCAGACGGCATTGCGCACGCCCTTGCTGCGGGCGTAGTTGCACAACATGGTGAGAAACTCGACGATGGAATCTTCGCGGAAACGAATGAATTCATTCGCAAGCTCGCCGGCGTCATCTGAATTGAGGCGCAAATCGTCAAAAGCGGGAAGCGGCTTTCCCATTATCTGCTTGAATTTTTCCTGGCAATATGGGCACCAGCACGACCAGCGCTCGTTGGCGGTTTTTTGATTGGCCCAGTCGATGAAAAAATGCGGCTCATCCCAGAACAACACTTCGGCGCCGATCTCGACGGCGTCGTCGATCCATTTGAGCATGAATTCGCGTACTTTGAGGTGGTTAATGCAAGCGCCGGGCGCAGTTTCGCCGGTGTTGAGAATCTGGCAGACGTCGCGATTCTTGAAGGCAAAGTCGCTGGTGGCCTCGCCGCCAAAAATCCGGCACACGCCCCATGGATCGACATAAACTTCGAGCCCAGCATTCTTGGAAAGCTCGATCAGCTCTGCGACGGTGTATTTATAAAAAAGCTGGTCATTTTCAGAAAACGTGTGGACGATGAAATTGCAATGATGGCTTTTGATTTCTTCGAGATCGACGAGAAAATGGCGGGGATTGCGATTGCCGAAATAGCTGACGCCGGTGCGAGCAGAAAGTTTCATAAAATAATGGTTCTATAATGTAAAACTTGGAAAAGAGATGGAACTTTAATAAATTTCCTTTGGTAAAATCATAGCGCTATATAGAAAATCCAAAGGTAAAACTATGAAGGTGAACAATGATACATCAGAAAAGCTTTCAATTGCAAAATCCTTGGAGGCAAGGCGATTTTACCCCAGCCAAAACTTTCCAACGACTTTTGCTAAAGGACGCCTTGGCGTGGATGAACGATCCATACATCCTCGTCATTATCGGTTCACGGCAGGTCGGCAAAACGACGCTACTCTTGCAAATGATCGAACACCTTCTTGCCAACGAGGTGGCTGCCGATGACATCTTTTATTTCAATTTGGACGACCGGAATCTGATGGAATTTTTTAAAGACCCGGCAGATTTTCTGGACTTCGTCGATATCCATAAAAAAGGCCGCGCGTATGTTTTTATCGACGAAGTGCAACGAATTGAAAATCCCGGCCTTTTTTTAAAATACATTTATGATCTTAAAAAGAACCTCAAGCTCATCGCGAGCGGCTCGTCCTCGCTCGAGATTCAAGCCAAAATTTCAGAATCACTCACCGGCCGCAAAAAACTTTTTCACATGCGCCCTTTCGGCTTCGGCGAATTTGTCGCCGCCAAATGGTTCGAATGGCCAACGATTGCAGAAAAATTGTCCATTCGCGAGCGCGGCAGTTTTTTCGCGGCGATAAGCCGATTGCAACGACTCTATCAGCCCGCGCTGGAAAAATGGCTTGCCGAGTATATGATCTATGGCGGCTATCCCGGCGTGATTCTCGAAGCGAATGAGCAAAAGAAAATTGCGCTTTTACAGGAAATTTTCACCAGCTATTTGCAAAAAGACGTCACCGATTTTTTTAAAATTGAAAACGTCTCCGGCTACAACAATTTGCTCCGTGTCTTGTCGCAACAGATTGGAAATCTTGTCAATATCAGCAACCTTTCTAATCTCTTGGGTTTGAATCAAGCCACCATCGATAAATATATGCACCTTTTAGAAGGGACTTTTATCTTCAAACGCCTCACGCCGTTTTATCAAAACGTGCGGCGCGAGCTGTCCAAAATGCCGAAGATTTATGCGCTGGATCTGGGCATGCGCAATTTCGCTGCCGGCAATTTTAATGACGTGCTGCTGCGCGGCGATCGCGGCGAGATGGCGGAAAATTTCGTCTTCACCGAGCTCGAGCGTTTGGTCGAAGCGCCCAACGAGCTGCACTTTTGGCGCACGCAAACCAAAGCCGAGGTCGATTTCATCATTGCGTTTCCGAGCAGTGTGATTCCGGTCGAAGTCAAATTCACCGCGATGAAAGCTCCCGAGCTGACGCGCAGCTTCAATAGTTTTCTCTCGACCTATCAGTCCGGCCTCGGCGTGGTTTTTACAAAAGACTTTTTGGGCCAAACACAAGTCAATCAGACTGAGGTTCTGTTTTTGCCGATATGGGCGTTGCTGTTTTTACAATTGGAGTATTTGGTGAAAACGTGAACGTTGCCGCCAATCGCGGCTGCAAAGCGCGATACAGCAAAATCACTCCGCCAATTTTAATCACATCGCCGGGAAGAAAAACGAGAAAGCCGATTTTGAGCGCATTTGCAAAACTGAAAGTTTGGCCGAGCACGAAATTCAAATTCCACCACAGATACACAACACCCGGAACGAAAATGGCGAACAGCGCCAACAGGTTTGCCAGAATCAATCTGGCGAGGCTCGCCGCCGGCAAAGCCGTCGGCCGCAACGTGCCGCGATGAACGATCATCCCCGCCGCGAAGCTGGCGAGCGGATATCCTAAAAGATATCCGAACGTGGGCTTAAAAACATAAGCCAGGCCGCCGCCTTCGGCAAACACCGGCAAGCCGATCAACCCCAGGAGCAGATAAGCCGCTTGGCTGGCGGCGCCGTAAAGGGGGCCCAACAGATGCCCGGACAACAAAACAAAAAACGTTTGCAGCGTCAGCGGCACGTGAGGCAACGGGATTCTCATGCCGGCGCCAAAGACCGTTAAAGCGGCAAACAGGCCGGCGAGAATAAACAGGCGTCGTGAAGGGCTTATCATGCGATCATGGTTTACGGCTCAAGCAACGTGCAAGGCAAGATACAAAATTTCGCTGCGAAAGTCAACTTACGAAGGGCTTGCATTTGGGGAGCGCGTGTCATAAATTAGAAAGGTGCGCACGCCACAACTCGGCGTCACAACTGGAAAGGGGCTTGGACTATGTGCGCGCCGTCCGAGCTTGATATTTTAAGGATGGATTCTTGTGCTTTCGTTTTCCCGCCACAGCGCCCTCGGCACATTTATACAGGACGACGTGCTTAGAGTCGCCTTTTTTTATCCGGGCTGCCATCATCAACAAACGGCTTTGCGCCTCGTGCTCGCGGCAATTTTTCTGCTGGGCGCCAATCCGATTTGGGGATTCATGCCGCCGGGACATCCGCAAGAAAATTTTGTCTCGACATCAGTTGCCTCGCGAGATACTTCGCACGGCCATGCGTCGTGGCAACAGCCCGCTCAGATTTTCACGCCGCGCTTGGATCGTGCCGTCGGGCCGCCGAACTATTTTCTCCCGCATCGCGAGCTTAGCCGGGCGCGCGTCGGTTTGGCGTTGAGCGGCGGCGGGGCCAGAGCCCTTTTTCAGATCGGCGTGCTGCAAGCGCTCGAAGAGCACGGCATTGCGATAGACTTCATCGCGGGGACCAGCATGGGCAGCGTCGTCGGCGGGCTTTATGCCGCCGGCTACAACGTGACCCAACTGTATGACATCGCCCTGACGATTCCGTGGGACGACATCACGGTAGACACACCGCCGCGCACGAATTTGTTTTTGGCGCAAAGGCAGGAGCGCGAGCGCGCTTTTTTGCAAGTGCGATTCCGTGGTGTGAAGCCCTATATTCCTCCCGCGATTACCGCCGGACAAAAGCTCATGACGGTGCTGGCCGATCTCACCATGCGCGCCAACTATCGCGCCAGTGCCGGCTTCGACCATCTGCGCATTCCATTCCGAGCCATGGCGACGGATTTGTACAGCGGCAAAGAGATCATCATCGCTGACGGCGATCTCGCAGAAGCCATGCGCGCTTCCTTAGCCGTGCCGTTTCTTTTCTCGCCATTAGCGCGCGGTGATATGCTGCTCGCCGACGGCGGGTTGGTCAACAACATTCCGGTCAACGTCGTCCGGCAGCACGCCGACGTCGTCATCGCCGCCGACGCCTCGTCAAAGTTGCGCGATAAGGATAATCTCAACTCGCCGTGGGAACTGGCGGATCAAGTCAGCACGATCATGCAGCACGATGAAAACGAGGCGCAACGCCAAAAGGCCGACGTCGTCATCACGCTGGATGAGCCGGGCCGCACTTCTTCCGATTTCACGGCGATCGATTCGCTCATCGAATTGGGTTATCGCAAGACGCTGGAGCAAATCGGAAAAATTCAGCAGCTCACGCAACAACGGCCGACCGATTCGACATTTGCAGCCAATGCACAAAAAATCTTTGCCGTGCATTATTGGGGTTCGCAAAACGGGGCGGCAACAGCAACCAGACGGCTTTGGAACGTGGCGTTCTCGAACGGCGCAGCCGCGGCGCCCGAACAAATGCCGCCGGATTTGCCGTGGGCGATGCTCGAAGCCGCTGCCGGCAAGGGGGTTTGCAAACTCGGCGACAGCAGCAACAAACATCTCGTCTTGGGCGCCGACGCCATTCAATCGTGGGTCGAAGCGGTTTATGCCGCCGGACAATACGCGGCGGTGCGCGCCGAATTGCGCGCCGATACATTGATGCTCATTGTGCAAGAGAATCCGCGGCTCCGGCGAATACGCTTCGCCGGCAATACGATCTATGCTGATTCCACGCTGCTGGCGTGTGTGCAATCGCAACCGGGCGAGGCAATCAATCACCGCCGCAGCGCCGAAGATCTGGTCGCCATCGTCGAGCGCTACCGTGACGACGGCTATGCGCTCGCTGAGATTCGCGGCGTCAAGCTCGACACCGCCACCGGCTTGCTGCAAATCGATATTGACGAGGGCTATATCGGCGCCATCGAAATTGAAGGCAATCAACGCACCAAGCCGTTCGTCATCTTGCGCGAGTTTCCGCAGAAAGAAGGGAACATCTTCAATTCCAACATTTGCAGCCGCGGCGTTCGCAATATTCACAGCACCGGGTTGTTCGATCAGGTGGCGCTGAATATCCGGCGCGGCCCGGGCGGCGCCATCGTCAAGATCAAAGTGCAGGAAAAGCCTTTCACCGTGCTGCGATTGGGCGGCCGCTACGATACCGAACGCGACACGCGCGGTTTTATCGAGGCCGGCGACGAGAATGCGTTCGGCACCGGCAGCAAAATTTTCGCCTATCAGGAAATCGGCTCGCGCGATGTGGCGACGCGCCTCACTTTGCGCAGCGATCGCATTTTGAAGACGTATCTCAGTCTTTCAACCAATCTTTATCATCAGGCGCGCGAAAATTTCGTTTATCGCGATTTGCAAAGCAAGCGCATCGGCGTGTATACGGACGACCGGTTGGGTCTGCACTTGGCGTTCGGCCAGCAAATGCGCCGCATCGGTGTGGTGACGGCGGAGCTGCGATTGGAAGAGGTGAATCTAAAGCTTCTCGACGGCGGCGGTTTTCCCACCGGCAACACGACGCTGAATGCGTTGATCCTGCGCTCGGCGGTCGATACGCGGGATCGCCTGCCTTTTCCGCGGCGCGGCCGCTACGTTCACGTTTTTTACGAAAACGTCTATGCCGATTTGGGCGAAGACGATTCGTTTTTTCGATTCTTTTTACGACTGGAAACTTTTCATTCGCGCGGGCCGCACACGTTTCATCCAAAATTGAGCTTGGGCGCCTCCGACCAAACCACGCCCTTTAGCGAGCAATTTCGCCTTGGCGGCCCGGATGACGTTTACGGCTTGCGCGAGCACGAGCTGATCGGCCGCCACTTCGCGCTCGGCAGTTTGGAATATCGCTATCAGCTCCGGCGCAAGCCGCTGTTTGATTTATATCTCAGTTTTCGCTACGATCTCAGCGGCTTGTGGATTGACAAGCGCGACGCCAATTATCGCAAATTCCATCACGCGTTTGGCGTCAGCCTCGGCTGCGAAACGCCGCTCGGGCCGATCAGCGTGGCGTATGGTGTGTACGAAAATATCCGGCAGCGGGTTTATGTGAGCGCGGGGTACAGCTTTTGATCGCGGGCTTTATGGACGAAGGCGGAGAAACTAGAGGCGATCCTCGAAGACTACATGCAATCCTCGCGGGTGATGCCGTATTGCTTCATTTTTTGGTGAAAATTGCTGGGGAACATGCCGGCGCGGCGGGCGGCTTCGGCCACGTTGCCGTTGGCTTCTTTGAGGCGCAGGCAAATATAATCGCGCTCCCATTTTTTCTTGGCTTCGGCAAAGGTGGTTTCATCCGGCGTTTGGGCCGGCGGCGCCGGGCGTTGATGCAGCTCGTGAGGAATGTCTTCCACTTGAATGGTTTCGTCGTCGGTGAGAATGACGGCCCGTTCAACGGCATTTTCCAGCTCGCGCACGTTGCCGGGCCAGCCATAATTCACCAACAAATCACAGGCCTCCGTGCTGAAGTTGTGAACGGTTTTATTGTAACGCTTAGCGTAGCGCTCGCGAAAATAGCCGGCAATATCGAGAATGTCGATCCGGCGCTCGCGCAAAGGCGGTACGCGAATC
>JAKEEU010000263.1 GCA_022616415.1 Candidatus Zhuqueibacterota bacterium
CGGGCCCCATTTTTGTAAAATAATTCCAACACAGTTTCAATCCCACGAGGGTTCGATTCAGACACCCATCCGGCCGGCCTTTGCTGCCGTAGCGACTGTTGAGCGCGGATGAGGAAGGGAAGAAACACCTCGTCCACGAAGCCAGAGTTGCTTCGGCGCTCGATCATCCCAACATCTGCACGGTCTATGAAGTTGACGAGACCGAGGACGGCCGGATGTTTATTGTCATGGCTTACTGTGATGGCGCGACTTTGAAGCAGAAAATAGAAGCCGGGCCGATGCAGTTGGATCAAGTCATCGACATTGCCATACAAGCTGCAGAAGGGTTGGCGCGGGCGCACGAAATGGGCATTACGCATCGCGATATCAAATCGGCAAACATCATGATAACGAATCGAGGGGAAGCCAAGATTGTCGATTATGGACTCGAATTTCGTTGTGGCGCATTGGCTGCTCGGGTTCGCTTATGGCCAAAAGTCAATGTTTGCAGAAGCCCTCGTCGCCTGCCAAAAAGCGCACGCGCTTTCCGCCGGCAGCGCCTTAACTCTGGGGGCGCTCGGACATGCCTGGGCGTTATCGGGAAAATGCGAGGAAGCGCAAGTGATTATCAGCGAGCTGAAGAAATTAGCAAAGCGATATTATATCTCGCCGTATCACCTCGCCATAGTTTACGCCGGCCTCGGCGAGAAAGAGAAGGCGCTGGCATGGCTGCAACGCGCCTGCGAGGAGCGCTCGAGCGCCCTGGTTTTTCTCAAAGCGCAACCCATATTCGACGGCCTGGGCCCGGATCCGCGGTTCATTGCTCTGTTGAGGAAAGTGGGGCTGGAAAAAGAGTGAGAAGCGTAGCACGATAGGCGTGCAAACTTTTTTACAAAACGTGCAATACGACCATCGTCATATCATCATGCTGCCGAGCTTTGCCGGAAAATCTTCGCACCTCGCTGAGCAGCCTCTCAACAACTTCCGCAGTACGAATTGTTGACGGGAGGTCACGGATAGTCGTCTCCAGCCGCTCGAAGTCAAATAATTCACCCGTCTCATTCATCGCCTCCGGAACGCCGTCCGTGTAGAACATCACCATGTCGCCCGGCTGGAGCTGAATGGTTGCCTCCCCATAGTGCACCTCTTCCCGAATTCCCAATGGTAAGTGCATGCCCTCGACTTCGATGTATTGAATTTCACCGTTGTGTTTGAGTATTGGCTTGGTTTGCCCGGCGCTGGAGAAAGTGAGAAGCTTGCTCTCGGTGTCGATCACTGCGAACGACATGGCGGTAAAGATTTGCCGATCCGTTTTCAAATACATCGGCTTGTTGATCTTTTGCAGGATTTCACGCGGCGAGTGACTGTTGCCAATTTCACTGTAGATCATGCCGCTGGTCATCACGGCGGTCATGGCGCCTTTCATCGCTTTGCCGCTCACGTCGACGATGGCAATGCCGAATTTGGTTTTTTCCTCATCAAGCCAGACATAATCAAAATAGTCGCCGCCGACTTCTTCCGCTGGTTTGCAGATGCCGGAAATATCAAAGCCGGGAACGGCCGGATCGCATTTGGGCATCAACCCCATTTGCATGTCGCGAGCAGCTTTCAGCTCGTTCAAGATGCGGGCCTTCTCCAATTTTGCATTGACGCGCCGCCGATACCCGATGTAACCGAGCAATAAAGTTGATAAAGATGAGAGGATGAGAAACCACCAGGTTTTCCAGAAGGGGGGCAAAATAGCAAAGGAAAATTCTGCAGGTATCTCGGATTCGTACAGATCGCGACTGAGGGCTTTGACCACGAATTTATACGAGCCGGGGCCGAGGTTATGATAAAGCGCGGCCTTCTCTTTCACCGGCCCAAACCAGGTCTCGTCATGTCCTTCGAGCCTGTAAACGTATTGCAATTTCTCGGAGCCGCCGGCAAAACTGACCCCGCGATAGCGAAACAAAAGGTTGTTTTGATTATGCGCCAGGGTCAATTTCCGATCCAAAGGATGGGCTTTCGCTCCAATCGACAAACCAACCAAATCGACTGGCGGCGCTATTTTGTTTTCGATATATTGTTGCACGCCTTTTCGCGTTCGAATCCAAAGGTGATTTTGCCGATCAATCTTGAGATCAAGAATTGCATTATCAAGCAAACCATCTTGCACGGCAAAGCTGGATACAAATTGGCCGTTGTATTTGCTGAGTCCACCGTCTGTTCCTATCCACAAATTTTTGTTCTCATCGCGGATCATGACACTTACCCTGTTTCCAGCCAATCCCGTGGCGATGGAAAGATTGGTGAATCCTTTGCCATCATATCGGCTTGCGCCTTTATCCGTGAAAAACCAGAGCATTCCGCTTTTCTCTTCAAAAAAGCCGTATGCGCGATTGCTGAGCAAGCCATCCTGAGCCGTAAGCAAACGAAACGACTTTCCATCATAACGCGTTATTCCTCCCGCCGCCCATTCGGCGGCTTTCCTCGCGCCGCTGCGCTCCAAAGCCAGCCACAAAACACCGCTCGAGTCTTGATAAATGCCGTGAACGTGCCCTTCCGGCAGGCCTTCGTCCTTGGTAAAGCGAGAAAAAGATTTCCCATCATATTTTGCCAATCCTTTTGTTGTTCCAATCCACATATTGCCTTGCCGATCGGCCAGATAATTCTCAAGCCAGCTTGCCGGCATTATTTCATGGGCCGGAAAATATTGCGTTTGCTTTCCATCATAACAAGCCATGCCGACCAGGGTCCGAAACCAAATATGGCCGTTTGAATCTTCGCTCATGTTCTCAATAGTGCGCTTGGACAATTCACCTTTGGCAAAAGGAAAAAACTTCGTTCCATCGTAGACGATGACCACATTATCATTTCGCACAATCCATATCTTGCCGCGCTTGTCCTGGAGCATTTGCGCCACCGGCTTTCCGGCAATCAGCGAATCCGTTATTTGATGAAATTTTTGCCCATCGAATATGCTGATCCCCTTAGGAGTTCCAACCCAGAAGTTTCCTGACGGATCTTGCAAGACGGCGTGAATGGCGGTATCAGGCAATCCATCTTTAAGCGTGAAGATTTTAAATTCAGAGTTATTGTAATAACCGAGCCCACGAAACGAGGGGAACCAAAGATTGCCCTGCCGGTCTTTGAAGATTTTTTGAACCTGGCTATTTTGGGGGACAAACAACTGCGGCGCATCTTCCAGAAAGGTGGAAAATCGCTCCGGTTCATATTTGCTAATCCCTTGCAGAGTGCCAAACCAAAGATTTCCCTCACGATCTTCAAAAACAGCCCTCACAACGTCAGAAGCCAAACCATCGTGCGTTCGAAACGTCTGAAAGCCATTTTTTTCATATTTGGACACGCCATTATCCGTGGCAAACCAAAGACGACCGGTTCGATCTTTTAAAACGGTGTTGACTAAATTACTCGCTAAACCGTCCTTTGTCGTGAACTGCCGCCGCTCATGACCATCCCATTTCAACATCCCATCTAACGCGGTGCGAAACCAAAGCGCACCATCTGCATCAAGATGAATGGAATTGATCATCCTTGAAGGCAGAAGTTCATTGAAAGGGGCGGGAAGAAATTTTCCCTCCACAAACTTGGCGACGCCGTTGGGGGTTGCAACCCAGAGATTTCCCTCGTGGTCCTCGCCGACGTCGTTTACAATATGATGTGGCAAACCTTCTTTTGTGGTAAAAGTCCGCCACTCTGGGTTTTCATCCGCAAGGGCAAAGCGGCTTATTCCGCCAAAGCGAAAGAGTATCCAAATCTTCCCGGTGCGGTCTTGATAAATGGCCTTGACTTCTTTCTCGCTGACGCCATCTTTTTCTGTGAATGTCTGTGTCCGATTGCCATCGAGAAGGGAAATTCCCTTCTTCGTCCCCATCCAAATATTGCCGTAACGGTCCTTATATATCGCCGTCACCAAATTGTCAGGCAAGCCATTTTCGGTGGTGAAACCGCTGAATCGTTTGCCATCATATCTTTTCAATCCTGCCGTGGTCAAGAACCACAACATTCCGTTATCTTCTTCAAAAATCGAAATGATATGATTGGAAGCAATGCTATCTTCGAGATCGTAATTTTCAAACGATTCACCATCGAACCGGCTCATGCCTGTCATTGTCCCGATCCAGAGATATCCCTTGCGGTCCTGATGGAAGGCGGTCACGTAACTGTGAACCAACCCATCAGTGGCGGTGTAACTTTTCCAGTTTGTCGTTTGGGCAACAATAGGGTTTCCCCAAAAGACAAAATACACGGCAAGCGCAGAAATTGCACGTCGCATGGTGATGCAATCCGGTAAAAACCCGTCGCGGGCAGCGCCTGAGGCAATCGCTTCGTGAGCTTACTCCAGCAATTCTTCCGTAATAACGGTTCTCTTTTGGTATTCCATTTTGCCCCGGGAATTGGCGCTGTTCATCACTACATCCATATTGGTAGTGGTCTTGATCTCTTTGCCTGTTTTGTAGTTAAAGAGCTTGGTGCCTTGAACCTTGCCGTTTAAGGCATAGGTGAATCTGCAATTTTGTTCCGTGCCAGTCACGGTTCCGGAGAATTGTACCTTCGCACAATCCACGTCCATATAATTGTCAAACCCCAGCAGGGTTGAAGTTGATTTCTGGGTGACCGTCTGCTCGTAATTCCTGCCGCAGCAAGGAGAATTTTGCAAAAGCACTGTTTCGTCATTCCAAGCTTCGTTTATCTTCAGAGCTTTGGCAGGGAGCCCAGGCTGATTTTGCAAGCGCAATTGCATATTTTCAAAATTTGTTTGTGCCTCGGTCGGCACCTCTTTCAAGGCACGAACTTCTTGATAAGTTCCGGACTTGGAAACCTTCATGAGAATCGGGACCCCATTCATCGCTTCCTCATGCGGATTTGGCACCTTTTCTTGGTCGACCCTGGTGATAACTGAGTCTTGATTCTGAATCACATCAGCCGTGCTATCCGGATAAACCTCCTCCACTTTGCGCGTGAGATAGTATTCCATCACGATTTCTTGCTTTCCACTCGGGAAAAATTCGAAGATGTGGATGGTGCGTTTATATCTTGTCACTTCTCCCTTGACAAATTTGTGCTCCAGCTTATATTCTTGCCCCCAACTCAATTGGACCGTGGCCAGAAATACGGCCAGTCCGATAAGCCAGATGTTCTTATATGTTTTCATAAGCTACCTCCTTGAATTGCTGAGTTTGAGCCGATGACCGGCCCTTGTAATTTTTTGTTTTTTTTGATGCATTTGCTGGCGAAATTCCATAAACCCTTGTCGTTTCGATTGGTGATCGCTTTAAGTCGTGCCTTTTCACAAATACCCTCTCTATATATAAGACAATCCCAATCGAGTTTTTTTCACACTTTTTTTCATGGCTCGAAAGCAAAGTGCCTGCATAAAAAGCTCGATGTATTTCGGATAATGGCAATCACTATATTAAGGAATCTCTTCATAACGCTTGTGCCCCAAGCTAAACGAATGTGTTGATTTTTTTGTTCCTTTACGATAATCGATAGAATTGGTTTCATGAGCTTCAATTTTATTGATGCAGCTTGTATTCAAATTCCATAAAACTTTTTGGTTAAGCTTGATTGCCTTATTCAAGCCTTTTAATAAGTGCCTCTATATATAAGACAATCAAAACAGCGCTTTTCTCACACAATTTTTTTCTTGGTTATGCACACTTTTCGCTGCAAGGTCGGGGGGGCAATTGGCAAGGCTACGCCCGAGGGGCAAGCAACAAAAAGCAAAAAGCGAATGTAGCAAGGGAATATGTGGAAATAAATTTATTCCCCGATTTTGCTCTTTAGCAAAGAAAAAAGGAAAGACGAAATAAGGCAAGCACTCTCAAATGCTGAGCATCCAGCCCCTGAAGGGAACTATACTCGTTACGGGTTATTTTGTAACGTCATTGCGAGCGTTTTTCAGCGAAGCAATCCTTTGAAAATCAAGAGATTGCTTCGGCAAAAAGCGCCTC
>JAKEEU010000264.1 GCA_022616415.1 Candidatus Zhuqueibacterota bacterium
AGGAACACTATGGCCTGGAATGCGGCGCCCTTCCGACTTCCGCCTTCGCGCTTCGCACTTCGATAAAATGGCCAACACGACCGCTGCAGACGAAAACTTTGAAATCTCCGCTCCGGAACGCGTGGGCGAGGAGACTGGCTCCTGGACACGGCTTGTCCAGGAACTCGTTTTCACGGTGGACCACAAGAAGCTTGGGCTGATGTATATTGGGTCGGGATTGTTGTTTTTTGTGGCGGCGGGAATTCTTGCCGCCCTGATGCGCATCCAGCTCTTTTTTCCGAACAACAAATTTCTCGAGCCGGACGTCTTCAACCGGTTTTTCACCATGCACGGCACGTCCATGGTGTTTCTGGTTGGCATGCCGATCATTTTCGGATTTGCCAATTATCTTGTGCCTCTGATGATTGGCACGCGGGACATGGCATTTCCGCGGCTCAATGCCTTCGGGTTCTGGGTGTTCTTTTTCAGCGGCCTGCTGTTGTATTTCAGCTACATCGGCGCGCCGGGCTTGTATGCGGCGGGCTCTGCGCCGGACGTCGGCTGGTTTGCGTATTCGCCGCTGACGGCGAAGGCCTTTTCGCGCGGCCATAGCACGGACTACTGGACCCTTGCGCTGCTCCTGAGCGGCATCGGCAGCATTTCCACAGCCATCAATATCATTGTCACCATCTTCAGCTGCCGCTGCAAGGGGATGATGCTGGGCAAAATGCCGCTGTTTGTCTGGCTCTTTCTCGTGGTGGCCTTCCTTGTCATCATTGCGATGCCGCCGCTTTCGGCCTGTCAGATTATGATCACGCTCGACCGGTATCTGGGCGCGAAATTCTTCGACACGCAGGCGGGCGGCTCGGCCGTGCTCTGGCAGCACTTCTTTTGGATTTTTGGGCATCCAGAAGTTTACATTTTAATTTTGCCCGGATTCGCCGTGGCGTCCGAGGTCATCCCCGTGTTTTCGCGCAAGCCGATTTTTGGTTATCCGGTCATGGTTGCGGCCAGCGTGATGATTGCCTTCATCAGCCTGGGTGTGTGGGCGCACCATATGTTCGTCGTGGGCATGACCGCGGTGGCCAATACGTTCTTTGCCATTTCGACCTTTCTGGTGGCAATTCCAACGGGAATCAAAATTTTCAACTGGCTGGGCACGATGTATGGCGGGAAGCTTCGCTTTGAACTTCCCATGCTTTTTTGCATCGGGTTTCTTTTTCAGTTTTTGATTGCGGGTCTCACGGGGGTGATGCTGGCGGTGGCGCCGTTCGACTGGCAGTTGAGCGATTCGTATTTTGTCGTGGCTCATTTCCACTATGTGCTCATTGGCGGGCTGCTCTTTACGATCTTTTCCGGCGTCTATTACTGGTATCCCAAGGCCTTCGGGCGGATGCTCAACAACACGCTTGGCCATTGGCACTTCTGGCTTTTCACCATCGGGTTTCACATGACCTTTTTCCCGCAGCATATTTCCGGTTTTCTCGGCATGCCGCGGCGCATTTTTACTTATGATGCAGGCCGAGGGTGGGAGATTTGGAATCAAATCTCGACGATCGGGGTGCTCTTCCAGTCGGCGGGCATTTTCTTTTTC
>JAKEEU010000265.1 GCA_022616415.1 Candidatus Zhuqueibacterota bacterium
AGTGATTCTCATAATGTTGTCCAAATTCCCATGGTAAGTTAAGATCATTTTGTTACTATTGAGAACAAGTAATGCCAATTTAATTTTGCGCAGCCCCTAAGCATGCGAATTTCTTTTTTTGAAAGGCCGGTTACTTTTGCGATGAGATCAAGACTCATTTCTTCCCGCAGCATTGATCTGGCGATCTCTGTCGCTCTTTCATGCGCTATCTCTTGATAAGCCCGCGATTTCTTGATATCCGAAAGCATTGGTTCAACCATTTTCATGATCTCCTTAACAGAGAGTTCTGGAAGCTTGTTCATCAGCAAGTTGACGAGCATCTGAATGATTGCCTCTTGTTTTTTCCTGGTGGAAATTTGGCTCGGCAATTGCCGGACTATACTTTTGACTGTAAAAATGGCACTCTGTTTTGAATTTAAGATAATCCGAAATAAATTCAAAGGAAATTTTTCAAGTTGCTCTTTCGGCAACTCAATCAGGTACAAGCGCAGCAGCCTGCCACTCTCAAAAAATTCCTGGTAATGAGGATGAAAGCCTGGGTCGGCGGCCTTTGTGGGGAAAAGAACAACTGCTCGCCAATTGTTCTTCGGCTGATTCTGGCGAAGGTATACAAAGCTCTCCCCGAAAAAACGGGGATAGAAATCTTTTTCCTTCTTGAATTGCGCCTCAACAAAATAGATATCATCGTCTTTCGTTTTGGGTAAAAAGACGCCATCAAAGCGAAACGCCTGTTCCTTCACTTCGACAGAAGTGAATTTATACTTTCTGGCTTTCTTTTCATCTTCCCCGATGAGTGTGAAAAACACGCCGGGGAATTCACGAAAGAAATGATTGATGAAAGAATCGGTTTTCATTGGATTGTTGTCGTGGTAGTCGCCCAACTGCACATGCCAAACCGTCAAAAATAACATAAACGTTGCTTCAGCGCTACACCCGCTCCAGCCCATGCTCCAAATCCGCAATCAAATCTTCAACATCCTCAATTCCCACCGCAAGCCGCACCAAACCGTCCGAGAGTCCAATACGCCGGCGCTCCTCGGCTGGAACCGAGGCGTGTGTCATCGAAGTCGGATGGCAAATCAGGCTCTCGACGCCGCCCAGGCTTTCGGCTAATGTAAAGAGCTTGATGCCGGTGAGAAAGCGCTTGGCGGTTTCAAAATCCGGCAGATCGAAAGAGATCATGCCGCCGAAGCCGGGTTGGCCATACGGATCGAGTTGCTGCCGCAGCGCCAATTCGCGCTGCGGGTGATTTTTCAATCCGGGATAGTAAACTTTTTGAATGCGACGGTCGCTTTGGAGAAATTCGGCAATCGTCATCGCATTGGCGTTGATCTGGCGCATGCGCAACGGCAGCGTCTTCGTCGCGCGCAAAATGAGCCAGCAATCGAACGGACTCGGCACCGCGCCCACGGCGTTTTGCAAAAAGGCGAGGCGTTCGGCAATCTCCGGGCGGTTGGTGATAACGATGCCGCCGACCACGTCGCTGTGGCCGTTGATGAATTTCGTCGTGCTGTGGAGAACGATGTCCGCGCCGAGCTCGAGCGGCCTTTGGAAATAGGGACTCATGAACGTATTGTCCACCACGAGCAGCGCTTGCCGATCATGGCAAAATGCAGCCAACGCGCGCAGATCCGAAAGGATCAACAGCGGATTGGTGGGCGTTTCGACAAAGAGCATTTTCGTCTCTTTGCGCCAAACGCGCTCGAGGTTGGCGATCTGCGAGGTATCGACGAGATCGATTTGCAGTCCGAACTGCGCCATCACTTGGCGAAAATAGCGCGCCGTGCCGCCGTAAACATTAGCGGTGCAGATCACGTGATCGCCGCCGCGCAAGAGCTGCGACACCGTCGCAGTCGCGGCCATGCCGGAGCCGAAGGCATAAGCAAATTTGCCGCGCTCGAGCGCCGCGAGATTTTGCTCAAGCGCCAAGCGCGTCGGATTGCCGGTGCGGCCGTATTCATAACCTTTGTGTACCGCCGGCGCTTCTTGCGCATACGTCGCGGTTTGAAAAATCGGCGTAATCACCGCACCGGTGGATTCCTCCGGATGTTGTCCGGCGTGAACTGCGTCGGTTTGGTAACCCATCAAAGCCTCGTTTCAAGTTGTGGAGTTTCGAATAAATGGATTGTTGGATCGATGGATTGTTGGATCGATGGATTGTTGGAGTATTGGAGTGTTGGATTACTGGAGTGATGGAATATTGGAAGCCCCATTAATCCAAAACTCCATCAATCCATTAATCCAATTATCCATCGATCCAACAATCCGGTTTACGCGATGAAATCAATCAAATCCGATTTGGTGATGATGCCGACGAGCTGGCCGTGCTCTTGCACGAGAATCGCCGGGTAGCGGCGCGCCAGCAAATATTTCGTGTGCTCCAACGTGTCGTCATAATGGACAATGGGATAGCTTGGCTCCATGACGGTGCGCACTTGTTTGTCGAGCACGCCGGCGTCTTCCAGCACGCGTCCCATCAACGTGCTCTCTTCGATGCTGCCGGCCGCGCGGCCGTCTTCAAGCACCGGTACTTGCGAGATATTGTTGGCTTCCATGATTTGCAAAGCTTCGCGCACGGTGGCCGCCGGCGGCACCGAAACCAGCGCCGGCAAGCCCTTTTGCTTGGCGCTCAACAGATTATGCACCAAAGCTCTTTCAATATCGAGGAAGCGATTCTCCTTCATCCACTCGTCGTTATAAAACTTGGAAAGATAATATTTTCCCGTGTCAGGAAGAATCACCACCAGCGTTTTGTCGGCGGGCAGCTCGCGCGCCACTTTCAACGCGACCACGGCCGCGGTTCCGGAAGAGCCGCCCACGAGCAGGCCTTCCTCGCGCGCGAGACGGCGCGCCATGAGAAACGATTCCTTGTCGCCGACGGTGTGCACCTCGTCGACGTACTCCCAGTGCAACGTGCCGGGGATCATTTCCTGGCCGATGCCTTCGACTTTATACGGCTGGCCGTGAATCAACTGGCGCGTATAATAATGTTCCTTCAAAGCCGAGCCGGCCGGATCGGCGCCGATGACTTTGATGGCGGGATTTTTCTCTTTGAGATATTTGGCGGTGCCGGAAATGGTGCCGCCGGTGCCGACGCCGCAGACGAAATAATCGATTTTGCCCTCAGTCTGCTCCCAAATCTCCGGGCCGGTGGTGCGGTAATGCGCGTCCGGGTTTTGCGGATTGAAATATTGGTTGGCGAGAATGGCGTTGGGAGTTTCCTTGACGAGCTTGTCGGCGACGCCGTGATAACTCTCCGGCGAGTCGTGCGGCACCGCGGTCGGGCAGATGATCACCTCGGCGCCATACGCTTTGAGCATGCGAACTTTTTCCTGGCTCATTTTGTCGGGGATGGTGAAAATAGCGCGATAGCCCTTGATGGCCGCGGCAAGCGCCAGGCCGGCGCCGGTGTTGCCGCTGGTGGCCTCGACGATGGTGCCGCCGGGCTTGAGCTTGCCGGTCTTCTCCGCGTCTTCAACCATGGCAATGGCGATGCGGTCTTTGATGCTGCCGCCGGGATTGAAATACTCCACTTTGGCGTAAACCGCGGCTTTGATGCCTGCAGTAACGCGATTGAGGCGAACCATCGGCGTCTGGCCGATGGCCTCAGCGATATTGCGAAAAACTTTGCGTTGCATTGGAGCTTCCCTGGTTTGGCTCACGAAAATAGAACTGGCATAGAATTTTTATTCTGAAATTTTTTTCGTGATAGTTCAAATTCCGTGAGCAAGATTTTTATCTTTTAGTTGCGTTTTTTTCTCAGCAACAAAAAAGCCGTCGCAGAGACGGCAATGTTGCAATATACGAATTTGGATGATGACGATCAAGGCATTTTCGCAAGGAGGCTGTCGATGAGCGTCACGAGAATTTTGCGGGCGCTGGCGGGATTGCGGACGTCACAAAAAGTCAGCTTTCCCTCCGGCGTCAGCGCGATGCCTTCTTCGCAGAACGCCGGCGGCACGGGTGGACTGGTAGCCGAAAGATGGGCGGTCACTACCATCGGCGCGTCATAGCGAGAGGAGAGATAATCGACGATTGGCTTCAAGAGCTCGAACGCCTCGGCATTCTGCCAGGGAAACAGCACGATGTAGCCGAGCATTTTCCTCGCGATCAAATCCCACGCCGGCGCCTGGCCGTTGGGCTGCGCGGCGATGCCATACAAATGCAGCACGAGCTGATCATTGATGGGGAGGCGTCCGAACGTCACGTTGTCGTTGGTCAGCTCGAGCTTTTGGCAAACCGATTGAATAAAGATGTCCCTCTCTATAGCGCCGGCGCCGATGACGGCGATTTCTGCAATGCGCATGGAAAAAATGGCGAATATAAATTTAACTCCAAATTACCGGAGTATTGGAGTGATGGATTGATGGAGTAATGGAGTTTTGGAGTGATGGGGCTTCCATCACTCCAGTAATCCAACAATCCAGCAATCCAATACTCCAACGATCCAACGATCCATCACTCCATTTTTCCGCCGGGCTGCGCCAGCTTCTCGCGAATCAAGATCAGCTCGCTTTTGTTCAAAAAAACGCGGAAGTTTTCCCGCTGCTGGCTGTCGCGACGGCGGTCGTATTTGCGGCGGTCTACTTGCAACCGGCGTTCGGTGCGGCGCCGCTCGTGTTGCTGCGGCGGTTCCACGGGCCTTTTCAAAACCGCCTGAAAAGCGCCGGCAAGCTGCTCGTTCGGCAGCCGGCCGTTGGCCGGGCGCATTTTGAGCGCGTCGAGGTATTCGCCGTTTTGGGGGCGATTGTCGGTGAGCGGCAAAACTTTCAAAATGTGCCGCTCGTAAAGATTTTTGAAAACCGTCAGCGTGCGCAAATCGTCTGCCTGATTCCCCTCGACGATATCGATGATGCGCTTGGAGCTTTTGCGCCCGACCAATTGCAGCAGGCGTTTTTCCTCATCGGTCAATTTGACCACCCTCGCTTCGCCGTTAATGTTGACGATGGATTGCAAAGGCGGCAATTTATGCGACAATTGCTCCCACCGATACATCCGCGTCATGCCTTCGGAAATCAGGTCCCGCGTGGAAACCGTCAGCAGGCGCTGGCGGTCGTGCGCGCGGATTTCGACGCGAAAGGCGCCGTCGGCCCACGTGAACATGCGCAGCAACGCGAGCCTGGCCTCGAGATCGCCGAGCATGGCGTCGATGACTTCTCCGGCGGTGATGAAGACGAGGCCTTCTTTGCCGGCTTGCTGCAAGCACACCACCGCGGTTTTGTTGCCGACCTCGAGCGTTTGCAGAAGATCGACCAGGCTCATCTCGCCGAGGCTGCCGCTGAAACCGCGCGCCTGGCGCTCCGGCGTCGAAGCTTGCAGCTCGACCTCGCGAACGAGGCTGTCGATGCGCGCCACCATTTCTTCCGGATCGAGGGGCTTCTGCAAATAGTCGTCGACCGGCAGCTTCATGGCGCTGACGCGCTCTTCCAAATTTTTGAGGCTGCCGATTAAAATAAAAGGAAGCAGTTGCGTGGCGGAGAGCGTGCGGATTTCTTTGAGCAGGTGCGGGCCGTCCATCACCGGCAGGCGCATTTCGGCGACGATCAGATCAGGACGAAAAGTTTCCACCCATTGCAGCGCTTCGGCGCCGTTTTTGGCGATCCGGACTTCGTAACCGGCCGTGACGAGCGCTTTCCGCAGCTCCACGATTTCATTCGGATCTTTTTCGGCGATGAGTATTTTTTTTCTCTCCATGACGAACAATGCATATTCGCAGCAGCGAAATGGGCGAAATATTTATTGCACTAAGATAAAAGTCAACCTTTTAAAAATTGCAAATTTTGTGCCCAATAAGCAATTGAGGCACAGGCCAAAGACATTTAATAAGAAAATTTAATTTATAGATTGCAATTACACCTGAACGGCATTAACATATACAGGCATTTGAACAGTACCAGGAGTCCCCGAAGGGGACAGATATGCTAGCGCGGGGCAACGCCCCGTGAAAAGATTCCAAACCCATGATCCGGACGCCCCAGAGGGGCAAAATAAAATAAATGCCAATCAATACCGCCCTTACAGGGCTTAAACAAAATGGGCAACTTTCTCCAAAGGGCGTTGCCCTTTGCTATTGCATTTGTCCCCTTCGGGGACTCCGAGCGCTGACGCACTCAAATGAGAACAGCTTTGATTTAGCGTACCAAAACAAAAGCAAGCTGGAAGCTTGCGCTACAAAATCTTCGCCATCTGCGGATCAATGGCCTCTGCCGGTTGACTCTCCAGATATAACGTGTCGTAGCTCAGGTCCAAGCCTCTAGGCCATTCTACGGAGCCTGACACCACCCGCGCCGCTTGAAACAGGGCACGATTTTGTAGCCGGACAAAAATGCCACGACTCAAATAGGGCTTCATATCGAAATTTCGTCGCTCACCGTTTTCAAACTCCAACGCCAGTTGGTAGTCATTCAGTGCTTTGACACTTTTGACGTAAGGATTCATGATCACTTCCTATTTCAATTCACCTTTCAACTTTCAATCTAGCGCAGGCCAAAGTTGCGCGGTGCTGGCGCGCTCAGCGACATCCATTGACGAAGCCGCAAAAGTTCGAGACTTTCGCAATTCGAAAAAACGCCCTATCACGCCAATGTCCGCACCGAGTTAGCCGCAGATATTACGTCAAAGATAATAATTCTATTTTGGCTTTGGATAAGGTGAACTGAGAATCAGGCCATCTTGTGTCCATCTTTCAGTTACATAATCTTGAAACCCATTTACTGGTTTCGAACCGCAAATCGGCGCTAATTGTTGACCAACTTTTGTCAACAGAACACTGCCAACATTTAAAACGTTGTCTGTTTCACTAATGAATTCCAAATTCAAAGGATTTCCAAAATATGAAACCGTAATTTGTTTTGGAAGCTTTGAGCGCCTAAAGCCTGGCATAGGAGTGAAGCTCACAAGACCAATATCATCTAGATGAGTCAGAGCGTCAAAACTTATATCTTGGTTTTTGTAGATAGGTAGTTTAACATCAAATATTAATGGTGCAATTTCGCCGAAATCCCAACCAAATCCACATAAAGAAATAAAGAGTTTTGCATCGATTTTGTCGAT
>JAKEEU010000266.1 GCA_022616415.1 Candidatus Zhuqueibacterota bacterium
AAGTGTTGGCTGCTTTCGGTCATTGAACCGGAACTGCAAATCCAGTGGAAACGCTTTCGCTATTTGTTTGTCAAAGTTGGCGCACAAATTATCAAATCGGCTATGCCGGCGCTCTCGCTTGGTCGTGGACTGATGTGAATCTTTCCAGTCCAACGGATATGCTTGCCGCTATGCAGTCGATGTGGGATAATCATCGAGAGGATGTTGACGTTGACGGCATCGGTGGAGAATGGCCGGTGGTGAGCATCACCAGTCCGAAAAACGATACGGTATTTGCCGATGGTGCCGCAGTCCTGATTCAGGCCGAGGCCTCTGACAATGACGGTTCCGTTGTCTTGGTTGAATTTTTTGCCAATGAAACAACAAAAATTGGCGAACGCAACTCGGCGCCCTACTCAATAATCTGGACCAACATTACGCCCGGTGATTATCGGTTGACCGCCATAGTGACCGACAATCAAGGCCATCAACGAACCTCGAATACCGTCCGCATCAAAGTTGGCACACCGGCAATGGCAAGGCTTGAGGCGGAACGAGCTACTCGGCAAGGGCAAAATATAACCGTGCGGAGCAATGCAACGGCGAGCGGCGGCGCTTACGCGGAGATGCGAACACAAAGCGGCACTATCACCTGGCAACTTCCCGGCGTGCCGGCAGCAGGTAGCTACGAGATTGTGTTCGGGTATAGATTATCTTTCGACACCCCGAAGCACCAATATATAAACGTCAATGGAACCCGTGTCGCTGAAATAGTATTTGACGGCAATCTGAATTTATGGCTGGAAAAGAAGTTGAATGTCAATTTAGTGCAAGGCAACAACGTTATTGAAATGGTATTGTTTTGGGGCTGGATGGATCTCGATTACATGAGCGTTCCAAGCAATATCGTGACCGCAGTTGAAGGCCCTTCTGATCTGCCGGCCAGTTTTTCTTTGTGGCAGAACTATCCCAACCCCTTTAATCCCGCGACGATCATCAGATATTCACTGGCAAAACCCGAGCACGTGAAGCTGGTGATTTATGACCTGCTGGGCCGCCCCGTTCATGTTCTCATTGACAGAAGACAGAGCGCTGGCCCTCATGAGATTTCATTTTATGGCAGGAACCTCGCCAGCGGTATGTACTTTTACCGTTTGGAAGCCGGCGCATTTGTCGATGAAAAACGCATGCTGCTGGTGAAATAAGGGTCCGAAGTCCGAGGTCAGATATCCGAAGTCGAATGGCGAGGCCAAATGGCCTGACGGAAGTAAAGTCAAAGTTGTTTTTCCCTTTTCTTATGACTATGACGGACGAAATTTTCGCGGACTTCCGATCAAAGTTATTGCTTTTGTAAAAAAAACTCATAAATTATTTTTGAGCAATAGGAGCTGTGAACCCAGGTGTTGCAGCTCCTTTTTATTTTATGCAATTTGCTATAGAGCAACAAATCCGACGCCGCCTTCACTTCGTATATCTTTATGAAACCAAATAAAGACCATTGAATTTTTTGAAAGGAGCCTTTCATGCGTGGAGTGTTTGTTTGGTGTGCTCTAGCGCCAAGCATGGCGAAAGCTGGCCTCGGCGTGGCCGTGTTGCTTTTCTTTTTGAGCGCTTTGCCCATCAGCGCCATGGGCGCAACGGCCAACCCCGATTCGATCGGCCCCGACTATTCGCTTTTCACCCAAGTGCTGCGCGATCACGTCAAAGATGGCGTCGTGAATTACAAGGAACTTAAAAACGACCAACGTTTCGCCGAATTCATCGCGATCCTGGAAAAGACCGATCCGAATACCATTTCCGGGAAAAATCGTCTGGCGTTTTGGATTAACGTCTACAATGCGTTCGTGCTCAAAGTCGTGTGCGACAAATATCCCATCAACAGCATCATGAGCAAAACCGCGTACGCGCTGGGCAAATCGAATTTCCAGAAAAGGCTGGTGACGATCAACGGCGTGCAATATTCGCTGAATGACGTTGAGAACGACATCATTCGGCCCTTCGGCGATCCGCGCATTCATTTCGCCATCAATTGCGCCGCGAAAAGCTGCCCGCCGTTGCGTTCGGAAGCCTTCGAGCCGAGCCGGCTAAACGAGCAGTTGGAAGAACAGACGCGTAATTTCATCAACAACCTCGCTAACAACAGCTTCGATTTCGGCAAAAGTGAAATCATAATCTCCAAAATTTTCGACTGGTTCGAGGAAGATTTCAAGAAATATGATGCGGGTGTGCCGGCATTCATCAGCCGCTATCTTCCGCCGGAGCAGGGCAAGCAACTGCTGGCCAATGCCAAAACCGTCAAGATCAAGCATCACGAATATAACTGGGACCTCAACGAATAAGCGAAAACAGCAACCCCGATTTTGCATAATAGAGTCAAAAACCGCCATCCAATGGATTTCGTAAAGAAAAAGGAGAATCGGGGTTTGACTTTTATATGTGCAAAATTTAAGGAACAATCATGACGACGACTTTTGCTTCAAGGAGTGAAGCGGCTGTGGGGCGTGAGCAAAACGGACATCCTTTTGTTTCAATCATCGTTCCGACGCTGAATGAAGCGCCGAACGTCAGGCGGCAAGCGCTTGCTCTCAGCCGTTTGCCCGAGGCAGAAGCTATCTTCGTTGACGGCGGCAGTTGCGACGGCACGTTGGGTGAGATCGAAGCGTCCTTGCGAGATCGCGGTAATTTGCATTTCATCAAAGCCCCGCGGGGCCGCGCCCGGCAAATGAACGCCGGCGCGCAGAAGGCCCAAGGCGAGTGGCTGATTTTTTTGCACGCCGATACGATCTTGCCGCCGGAGTCGTTCCGCGCTTTTCTGAAAACGGCCAGAAATCTTTCCCGCCTCAATTCCGGCGCCTTTACTTTTCGGGTTGAAAACCGCAGGTGGGCCTATCGCTACCTCGAATTTTACGTCGGCATGCGCAGCAAGCTATTGAAACTGCCTTTTGGCGATCAAGCCATTTTCGTCAAGCGCCGCCTGTTTCAAAAACTCGGCGGCTATCGCGAAGATTTTCCGCTGATGGAAGACGTGGAAATCGTCCAGCGCCTGAACAAACAGTCAGGATTTGCGATCTTGAATTTTCCTGTTTACACTTCAGCGCGCCGTTACGAGATCGATGGTTTTTTCAAACGCGGTCTAGGAAATCTTTATTTGCAGTGGCTCTATCGGCGCGGCATGCATCCGGAAAAATTAGCGGCCATGTATTATCCTGCCGCCACGAACAACGTGCATCATCAAACCCAAGGAAGGAACGCAACCATGAGCAATTCCAATGGGAAGGTTCTGCCGGTTTTAGAAGCGGCCGGCAACGGCCGGCATTGGCCGACCGCGGCGGAGTGCAAGTCTAAAGCCTGGGGCCGGCTTTCGCCGCATCTGCGCACACCCGAACAATGGCTCGGCCGGCGCAAAGCCATCGGCTGTGTTTCTCTGGAAATCACGCAGCGCTGCAACTTGGATTGTGAGCTGTGTTATTTGAGCGAGATGAGCGAGAGCACGCTGGATATTCCAATGGCAGAACTCAAGCGGCGCGCGGATGAGATTCGCTATCATTATGGCCCGGGCACTGCCGTGCAAATCAGCGGCGGCGATCCCACCTTGCGCCAGGAGGACGAGCTGATCGAAATTGTTCGCTACGTGGCCTCGCTCGATATGCAGCCCGCTTTGCTCACGAACGGCATTAAAGCGACGTGCCCCTTGTTGGAGAAATTAGCCGAGGCCGGTTTGATGGACGTCGCCTTTCACGTCGATATGACCATGAAGCTGCGCAAATCGAACAAAGAGTATTATACTTCTGAAGAAGAACTCAATGAGCGCCGCTTGGAATATATCGAACGCGCGCGCGGCTTGAAAATCGCGGTTATTTTCAACACCACATTGTGCAGCAAAAATTTTCACGAGCTGCCGATGTTGGTAAAATTTTTCTGTGATCACGCCGATGTTGTCGGCATGTGCAGCTTTCAATTGCAGGCTGACACCGGCCGCGGCACTCTGCACGGCCGGCCGGACGATATCTCGCCGGATAATGTCGTGCGCCTCATCAACGAGACCGTAACCCATCCGATTAATTTTGGCGTTCTCACTATCGGCCATCCCCAATGCAATCGCATCGGCTACTCGCTGGTGAGCAATGGGCATGCTTACGATCTCTGGCACGATCCTGGCATTATCAATCGGCTCGCCGCGAAGTTCGAAGGCGTGAAAATAGATCGTCGCAATCCCGCCGCTGCCGCAAAAAATCTCGCCAAGCATCTCGCCAAGCACCCAAGCTTGATTTGGGAAGCAGCGAAATTTATCGGCGTGCACGGCTGGCGCATGAAGTGGGACTTGCTCCGCAGCGGTTTCAAAGCCAATAAGCTGAGTTTCTTCGTACACAATTTCATGCACGCCGACGCCCTGGATCAAGAGCGCGTCGACAATTGCTCGTTCATGGTGATGACGCCGGACGGCCCGCTGTCCATGTGCTTGCATAATGCCCATCGGGATGCTTATATTACTAAAGAGTTCAAAGTCAACATCAATGGCGAAGAGAAAATTTTCAATCCGGTGCGCGAGCATAAGCGGGAATACTGGGCGAAGAAATTGGCCGTCATGCAAAAAGCAGCGGAAGCACCGATGCCGCGACTGGATAAATCGCCAACTGAAGCTGTGACGATTTGATCGAAACTTTAAGTCAGAATTTAACCGAATGGGCCAAACTAAATTTGGCTCACAGAAATAGCTTGACAATGTAGGCTGATATTGTCATCGCGAGCGTTTCTCAGCGAAGCGATCCTTTTGAAAACCAAAAGATTGCTTCGGCAAAAAGCGCCTCGCAATGACTATAACTTTAACTTAACATTGTCAAGATAGAACTCTCACGGAAAAATTTAGGATTTTTCCGTGAGAGTTCCAATTCTGTGAGCGATTTTTTAGAGCTGTTCAAATGGCTCGATATTTACAACTTTAGGAGAAATCGAATTTCTGTGGATATTGCAGCAAATGTGGCAACGGCCTTCCAGTCGGGCCGCGACCGCTGGAAGGCCGTTTTATTATTATTTTGGCTAATTGGGTTGGCCTCGACCATGCAAGCTCATGCCTCGGAAGTGGACAGCTTGATGATACGGGCGCGCCTCCTTTACTACGAAAGCGTGGACGATCAGGAAAAAATCAGCCCGGCCATTGATTTGTTCAACACCATCGGCGAGATCGACAAGCGTTTGCTCGGACGCACCAAAACATACATCGGCTCGCTCATCGCCGTGAAAGCCAAATTCGCTTTCTGGCCGCACGACAAGTGGAAATTTGCCCAAAGCGGGCTGCGCCTCATGGACGAGGGGCTCAAGCAAAATCCAGACGATATTGAATCGCTCTTTGTGCATGGCGTCACGTGCTATTTTTTGCCGGAGTTTTTCGGACGTGGCGATGATGCGCAGCGCCACCTTCGCAAAATCGTGCGGCTGCTGCCGGAGCATGCGCACAGCTATGATCCGAAAATCATCGCCAACGTCATTAATTTTATTGCCGAAAAAATCAGGTTGAATAGCGAAGAGCGGCAAAACCTCATGGCGATCAACCTCAAGCTGGCGCAGAAGTGAAGTTTGAATATTTATTGCTGAACCTGCTTATCTTCGTGGGACCGTTCGTCATGAGCTTCGAGAAGCAGGTTCGGTTCGCCGCTAAATGGCGCTACGCCTTTCCGGCGATTTTCATCACCGCCGTTCCTTTTCTCATTTGGGATGCCATAGTCACGGGCAGGCATTGGTGGTTCAACGAGCGTTACACGTTGGATTTCCGCTTCATGGGCCTGCCGTTGGAAGAATGCCTGTTTTTCCTCACCGTCCCCTTCGCCGGCCTTTTTGTTTGGGAAGTCATCGGGTTTCATTTTTACGACAAGCCCCTTGCTTTCATGCGGCCGATTGGCTATGCGCTTTGCCTCTTGCCTGCGTTGGGAATTGTGGTTATTGTTGCGGGGAAAGAGTACACCGGTCTAATGTGCATTGTTTTGGGAGCCTCCGCCATCCTCGACCATCTATTGAAAACCAACCTTTTTTTGCGTCGGCGCCTCTTGACAGATCTGGCGA
Organism: Candidatus Zhuqueibacterota bacterium; assembly: GCA_022616415.1. GTDB lineage: Bacteria > Zhuqueibacterota > Zhuqueibacteria > Zhuqueibacterales > Zhuqueibacteraceae > Zhuqueibacter. Next base: position 6,037 of record JAKEEU010000266.1, read on the forward strand.
GTGTGCTTATTTTGATCTTAGTGTTCAACAGCTACCTGACGTGGCGGCCGGTCGTGTTGTATGACGAAGCCTATCAACTCGGCATGCGGATCGGCACGATCCCCATTGAAGATTTCGGCTACGGAATTTCACTTATACTAATTGCAACTATTTTATATGAAAAACTGAAAACGTAGAGTCCGGAGCTCACGGCCCAGCATTAAAAAAGCTACACGGCGCCAAGGCTGAATGTGCCTACGAAATATGCAAAAGCGTGAAGGCAAAACTATTTAATGACAAAATGATTGTCAAAAGCTTTTAATTGTTTTGCCATCGAATCATTTTGCCTATGAGATTCTCTTCGTGTATTCTTATTTGCTTTTTTCGTTGCGGTTCCCTTTTCGTTGCAAGATTAAGATGCCCTATTTCTTCTATGTGGATTTAGCCGATTAAGCTTTATGCTTTTTTCGTTGCAGTTCTCTTTTTGTTGCGATTTATAATAAAATATGTCCAAATGTGTTGCGGTTGTCGGCGCCGGTCTTGGCGCACTTAGTTGCGCGTTGCGATTGGCGCGCATGGGCTTTGAAGTCATCGTCTTTGAGAAAAATCCGCAAATCGGCGGCAAGCTCAACGAAATGCGCCTGGGCGCTTATCGCTTCGACACCGGCCCTTCGCTGCTGACGATGCCCTTTGTGATTGACGAGCTTTTTGAATTTCTCGGTTTATCGCGCCAAGCCCTGCTGGAGTTCACGCCGATAGAACCGATTTGCCGATATTTCTATCCCGACGGCGCGAGACTCGATGCCAGCGCCGACGTGGCGAAGATGAAAGCCGAAATGGCGAAGCTCTCTGCTGCCGATGCTGCGACATACGAGAATTTTCTGGCTTACGCCGAGCGCATTTATAAGCTGACTGCAGATATTTTTCTGTTTTCGCCAATTCATGAATTTGCCTCGATTTTGAAGCTCCGCCATCTCGGCACGCTTTTCCGGCTGCATCAAATCGATCCACTGCGCACGGTGCATCAAGGCGTGTCGCGCTTTTTCAAAGATGCGCGGCTCGTGCAGTTGTTTGATCGTTATGCCACGTATAACGGCTCAAATCCTTATCGCGCGCCGGCAACGCTGAACATCATCCCGCATGTCGAATACGGATTGGGAAGTTATTATATTCGCGGCGGCATGTATCGGCTGGCCGAAGCGATGCTGCACGCCGCCGGTGAGTTGGGCGTGAAGATTGAAACGTCGGCCAAAGTTGAAAAGATTTTGCACGATGGCCGCCGCGTCAACGGCGTCATAATAAATGGCAAAAAAATTGCGGCTGATTATGTTGTTTGCGGGCAGGATGTGGTGGTGGCACACAATCAGCTTATCGACGGCTTCGAGGCGCGCCGCCGCAAACTTAATCGCCTTGAGCCTTCGTGCTCAGGTCTGGTGTTTCTCTGGGGCGTCGCCAAAAGGCATCCGGAGCTGGCGCACCATAACATTTTTTTCTCGCGCGACTACCAAAATGAATTTGCGCAAATTTTTGCAGCGCGACAACCGCCGGATGACCCGACAATCTATGTCGCCATCACAAGCAAAAGCGACTCTGCACATGCCCCGTCGCACGGCGAGAATTGGTTTGTGCTGTTGAATATGCCGTATCTCACCGGCGAAGTGCAGTGGAATCATGAAACGGCAAAAGGTCGAGAAATCGTTATAAAAAAACTGCGGCGCATGGGATTCGATATTGAAAATCATATTGCAGAAGAATCAGCCATCACCCCGCAAGATTTTTATCAACGCTATCTCAGCAATCGCGGCAGCATTTATGGCATCTCATCGAACAGCCGCAGCACCGCATTCAAGCGGCCGGCCAACAGAAGCCGCGCGTTGAAAGGGCTTTATTTTGCTGGCGGCTCGACGCACCCTGGCGGCGGCATTCCCCTCGTGCTGCTTTCGGGCAAAATTGCGGCGGAACTTATTGCAAAAACTGAAGACAAAAACTGAAAGGGAGGGCAAAATATTATGCCGTTGTTGTGAATGACAAAAAAGCGGAAAAGACAGCTTGGTATTATGCTGATCCCACTCCCGCTTTTAAATCTATCAAGAACTACGTCGCTTTTTATGCTGGTCAAATGGATGCTTGTTACATTGACGGAGAAAAAGTGCAACCACAGCCTGGCGGCTTTTACGGTGGTTGGATCACCAAAAATATTGTAGGGCCATTCAAAGGCGAGACAGGAACGTGGGGCTGGTAAAAATCGACTTTGTGGATTTCGTCTTAAATTGACATGAAGAAAATTATTATTATCGGTTCCGGCTTTGGCGGCCTTGCCGAGGCGATTCGCTTGCAAGCGCGCGGATTTGAAATCACTATCCTCGAGAAAAATGCCATGGTCGGCGGCCATGCTTATCAGCTCAAAAAAAATGGCTACACGTTCGACATGGGGCCATCGCTCATCACCGCGCCGGACATCATTCAATCCGTTTTCCGCGCCGCCGGCAGAGATATACACGACTATCTTGACTTGGTGAGGCTTGATCCCTACTATCGTATCTATTTTCACGACGGCTCGCAAATCGACTATTCCGGTCACGCCAAAGCGATGAAAGCGCAGATGGCACGATTCAATCAACGCGACGCCGCGAACTACGACCGATTCATGCAGGATTGTCGAGGCATTTACAACGCCGTCATCACCGACGGCCTCGGCGCCACGCCGTTTGTGAAGCTGAAGACGATGCTCGATTTCATTCCGCGCGCGATCAAGCTGAAAGCGCTCTATCCGGCGCAATATTTTGTGACGCGCTATTTCAAAGATCCGCGCCACGTTTTTACGTTTTCTTTTCATCCGTTGTTCATTGGCGGCAATCCGTTTCGCGCCCCAAGCGTATATTTAATGATACCCTACTTGGAAAAGGTAGGCGGCGTTTGGTTCAGCATGGGCGGCATGTACAGCCTCGTGCAAGCCTTCGCGCGAGTTTTTGAAGAGCAGGGTGGGAGGATTGAAACGAATGCTGAAGTAACTGAAATCGTGGTCGAGAATGAGCGCGCGGCTGGCGCCATCGCTAATGGAAAATTTTATCGCGCCGATGCCGTCATCTCCAATGCCGATTGGGCGCACACGCATCTCGATTTGATCGCGCCGGAGCATCGCCGCCAGTGGACGGATCGCCGTATCAAAAAATTCGGCTATTCGATGAGCGCGTTTCTGCTCTACATGGGCGTGCGCCGGCAGTATCCGCAACTCTTGCACCACACGCTGATTCTTTCGGAACGATACAAAGAGTTGATTCGCGATATTTTCGACAAAAAAATTTTGGCCGATGATTTTTCAATGTACCTGCACGCGTCGACGCGGACCGACCCTGCGATGGCGCCGGAAGGTTGTGAGAGTTTGTATGTGTTGATTCCCGTGCCGAATCTGGCTGGAGAAATCGATTGGAAGCAAACGGCTCGGCCGTTTGCCGAGAAAATTTTGAAATTTCTCGAAGAAGATTTCGGCCTGCACGATTTGCGCGCTAGTCTCGACGTGCTCGAAATTTTCACGCCGGAAAATTTCAAGCGGAAGCAAAACGCTTATCTCGGCAGCGCCTGGGGTGTCGAGCCGAAGCTGGCGCAAACCGCTTATTTCCGGCCGCACAATCGCAGTGAAGATGTCAAGAATTTGTACTTCGTCGGAGCGGGAACTCACCCAGGCGCGGGAGTCCCAGGCGTTTTGCTCACGGCCGAAGCAACGGAAAAGTTGGTGCTCGCAGATTTGGGTATGCCGAAATTTCGTGTGCCCGTTGGAGATTTAATCGAAGAACAGATGGTTGGGACGTAATGCGTAAAACGTAACTCGTAAAAAGCTTTGCCTTACGTTTTACCCATTACGTTTTACGAATCACGTTTCACGCTTTACTTGCAACCAGCTACAAGCAACCAGCAACAAGCAACCAGATGCGATTCTGGCTCGAACAATCAAATCGGGCGGCTTTCGAGCATGCCCGTGAAATGACCGCCTATTATTCCAAAAGCTTCTATATTTCGGCTTGTATGCTGCCGTTGGAGAAGCGTTGGGCGACGTTTGCCATTTATGGCTTTTGCCGTTATGCCGACAACTTGATCGACAATCAGCGCAACCGGCAAGCGGCGGAAATTTTGCGCGAAGTCGAGTTTCTCGCTCACGAGCTGGAAGTGGCCTATCGCACCGGCGAATCCGAGCATCCGATCTTGCGGCCGTTTATCGTCGTCGCCAAGCGCTATGGAATTCCGATTGACTATCCGCTCGATTTGCTGCGCGGCGTGCAAATGGACATTCAAAATATGCGCTACCGGAATTTTGACGAGCTTTACGTTTTTTGTTATCGCGTCGCCGCTGTCGTCGGCCTGATGATGACGCATATTTTGGGCTGTGACGACCACGAAGCGTTTGTGCATGCCGAGAAATTGGGTGTGGCCATGCAGTTGACGAATATCCTGCGCGACGTGCAAGAAGACAAAGACATGGGCCGAATCTACCTGCCGCTTGAAGAATTGCGCGAATTTGATTGTAGTGAAAACAATATTCTCCAAGAGCGCATGACGCCGGCGTTTCGGGAACTGATGCAGTTTCAAGTCAATCGTGCGCATTCGTATTATGACGCGGCGGCGGATGGCATTCCGATGTTGAAGCCGGACTCGCAGTTTGCAATTTATTCCGCCAGCCGCATCTATCGCGGTATTCTCAAGCGTATCGAAGCGCGTGATTACAATCCCTTTATCGGCCGCGTCTTCGTGCCGAAGCACAGAAAATTTGGTATTCTTTTGCAGGAAGTGTTACGAACCAAAATTATCACCGCGCAGGAACGTTTGGCGATGGCAGCCGGAATGGGACTGAGGTAGTTGATCGCGCGTGCAATCAAACGAACGACGGAATAAACAAGAAACCTGGAGGGATTCTAGAATGATCACCTACGCTTATAATTCGGTGGAATCGCACGATCAAAACTTACAAATATCTTGATTTTTTGCTCTACTATTTTAACTTGAACAGTAATCAGTTACAAGTGAAATCCTTGCCGCAGACAACGCGCCACGCGGTGCAGAAAAAGCAAAAACTTTTTCGCCGAGAAACGCCGAAAACACCGAGATTCACCGAAAAGAATTTTTCGGCGACATTCGGTGATTTCGGCGAAGTTCAGCGGATAAGCTTTTTTCTGTTTGATTGCGACTCGCGGTGGGTGGAAGGAAACTTATTGTACTCACAAGCTGAAGAAAAGGAAGAGAAGTAGGTTGATTGGATGAGTGATTCGAAGGAAACGCAAAATCAGGCTTCGGCAATGACAACACAGCAGCATGATCAAAGCGCAACACGCCGCATGGGCGGATGGCATTTTTCATCCTTATGTGAGGTGGCTCTGCAAGCGCCATTTCCACGCCATTCATTTGCTCGGCCAGGCTCCGGAAACGAATCCGGATTTGCCGTTGCTGCTCTTGCCGAATCACAGCACGTGGTGGGACGGATTCTTCGTTTATCTGCTCAACAAAAAACTCTTTCGCCGCAAAGCGTATTTGATGATGCTCGATGAACAGCTTTCCCGCTATCGGTTTTTTGCCCGCCTCGGCGCTTATTCGATCAACCCGCAGTCGTCCGGCAGCATCAAAGAATCAATAAAATATTCCATTGAAATATTAAAACAGAGAATCATGCCAAAACCGCTTTTGTGCATTTTTCCGCAAGGCGAGTTGCTGCCTTGGGAAAAACGCCCGCTCGGCTACAAAAGCGGCGTCGAAACCATCATAAGCGGTTATGGCGGCAAGGCGAATTTCCTGCCGCTGGCGATCAAAACCGAATTTCTGCACGAGCAGCTTCCTGAGGCCTTTTTCTGTTTCGGCGAAAACCTCGTCGCCAACAGCAACACGTTTGCCGGCATGCAACGCCTGCAAGAGATTGAAGAAAGCTTGCTGGATGAGCTGAGCCGGAGAATTGCCAAAGGCGAAAAAGGCACAATCCTGCTGAGCGGACACCAATCCGTTAACGCAAGGTTCGACATGATAAAGTCAAAGGCACATCGTTGATCATTCTTCTTTATAGTATCATCGCGCTACTGGCAGTTGTGCTTGGCATCACCATATTCAATGCGATCACGGCGCCCATGCTCAAAAACGCGCCCGCGCTTCGATCCACGCCGCGCGTTTCCGTACTCGTGCCCGCGCGCAACGAAGAGAACAACATCGGCGCTTGTCTTGCAAGCTTGCTGCAACAAGACTATTCCAATTTCGAAATTCTCGTTCTCGATGACAACTCGACGGATAAGACTGCTGAAATCGTACAGGCGTTTGCCGCACAAGATCTGCGCGTGAAGCTGGTCGAAGGTGCACCGTTGCCCGCCGGTTGGCTCGGAAAAAACTGGGCGTGCCATCAGCTCGGCGAAAACGCGACAGGCGAAGTTTTTATCTTCACCGATGCCGATACCCGAATCGCGCCGCAAGCCGTGATGCACACGGTGAGCTGGATGCAACATTTGCGCCTCGGCATGCTCTCGGCTTTTTGCCATCAAATCACCGAGACGTTGCCGGAAAAGCTGGCGGTGCCGGTGGTCAATATGCTGGTTTACAGCTATCTGCCCTTGTGGCTGACGTATTACAGCAAAGCTGCTTCGTTGGCTGCGGCGAATGGCCAATGGCTTGCATTCACTCGAGAAAGTTATCAGAAAATCGGTGGGCATCGCGTTGTTCGTGATCAAATTGTCGAAGACGTCGAATTGAGCCGGCTGGCAAAGCGCAACGACGTGAAGATACTCGTCCTCTCGGCCAAAGATGAAGTATTCAGCCGCATGTATCACTCGGCGCAGCAAGTTTGGGAAGGTTATTCCAAAAATCTTTTCGGCTTGATGCGCTTTAAAACGGCGCCGTTTTTTATCATTTTAGCGCTGCTCTTGGTGATTCACATTGCGCCGTATGTTCTCATTTTTTTCACGCCGTTCACAGCGCCCGCGTTGGCCGCCATCGCGATGAACATCGTCATTCGCTTCATTCTTGCCATCAAATTCGCGCAGCCGCTTTTAGCCGGCGCGTTGCTTCATCCAGTTGGAATTGCCTATACGATCTTGATTGGCCTGAACTCCTATCGCTGGCACAAGACGAAAAAAATAAAATGGAAAGGGCGGCCCATCGAGGTTGGCGCATGACGCGAGCGAGTCGGCAACACATCATGATTGCGCTGCTCTACGTTTTTCTTCTTGCCGGCGGACTGTGGCACGTGCTCGGCGTTTTGCAGAAGGAAATGCGCCTGATGGCCGCGCCGATGATCGTGCTGCTTTGCTTGCTGCTTTGCGTCGAATATCTCCGCCAATTGCGGGCTCATGTGACCTCATCGAATCGTGCCGGTCAAAGATTCGTGCTTTGGAGCGTCTTCATTTTAATCAGCGGTTTTGGCATCGAATTGGCTGGAGTGAAAACCGGTATTATTTTCGGTTCCTATTTTTATGGCGAGACCTTACAGCCGGCGCTATGGAAAATTCCCCTCGCCATCGGATTCGCCTGGCTCAGCATGATCATCAGCGCTGCGGTCATCTCGCAACGATTGTTGCCTGCGCGTTTTTCTCGCCGGCCGTTTTTGATCGCAGTCGGTATTGCCCTGCTGATGGTGGTCTTCGACGTGTTCATGGAACCGGCAGCCATGAAACTCGGCTATTGGGCTTGGCATAACGGCGTCGTGCCCTGGCGCAATTATCTCGCCTGGTTTGTTTTTGGATTCATTCTTTCGTATATTGGCTTGCGTTTAGGATTGTTGATGGAGAAATCTTCGCCGCTTGCGGTGCATGCGTACGTCGCGCAGCTCGGCTATTTTTTGCTGGTGAATTTGGCTTAAACCCGAGGAGGAAGCTTTATGCAAAATTTGCGATTGTTATTCCGGCTCGGCGCGTGCTTGCTGTTATACGGTTGCAGCGCGCCGAATCCCCATGAGCAACTGCACGCGCTCTTTGACGAAGAGTGGAAATTTCGGCTGGCCGAAGCCCCGCTCTTTGCCACTGCCGCCGGTTATCATCAATATGACGACCGCCTGCCCCAAGTGACGATTGCGGACGAAACGCGTCGCGCGCAATTTTGGCGCAAGCTGCTCGGCGGGCTCGAAAAGATCGAGCGGGCGCAATTGCGCCGCGACGATCAAATCAACTTCGATATTTTCAAAATGCAGTTGCAGGACAATCTCAACGATTTTGAGTACAAAGCCTATCTGATTCCTTTCACCGTCGATGCCGGTTTTCACATCGGCTTCGCCAGATTACCGAGTCAAATGCCCTTCGCCATTGCGCAGGATTATGAAAACTACATCAAACGTTTGCAAGCGTTTCCAGATTACGTCGCACAGCATATCGATCTCTTGAAAGAGGGACTCAAAATCGGCATGACCATGCCGCAGGTGGTCTTGCAGGGCTATGACGTCACGATGGCGACGCACGTTGTTGATGATCCGGCGCACAGTGTTCTTTACGCGCCGTTGGCGAAGTTTCCGGCGGCGATTCCGGTTGACGAACAAAATCGGCTCAAGGCAGCCGGCGAAGCCGCGATTCGCGAAAGTATCGTCCCAGCCTATCGCCGGTTTCTCGAGTTCATGACGAATGAATACATTACCAACGCGCGCACGACCATCGGCGCTTCGGAGCTGCCCAAGGGCCGCGATTATTATGCGCAACGCATTCGTCATTTCACCACGCTCGATATGAGCGTTGACGAGGTGCATCAGCTCGGACTCAGCGAAGTGCAGCGCATTCACAGCGAGATGATGGCGATCATCAAGCAGGTTGGCTTCACTGGCGATTTTGCGGCGTTCCTGAAATTTCTGCGCACCGATCCACAGTTTTATGCCAAGACGCCAGAGGAGTTATTGAAGGAAGCGTGTTACATCGCCAAACGCATGGATGGGAAATTGCCGTCGCTCTTCAAAACGTTGCCGCGTTTGCCATACAGCGTCCAAGCTGTTCCGGCGCATCTCGCGCCTAAATATACCGGCGGACGTTATGTCGGGCCGGCGCTTGGCAGCACCGAACCTGGGTATTACTGGGTCAACACCTACGCCTTGGAAAATCGTCCACTCTATGTTCTCGAATCGTTGACGCTGCACGAGGCGGTGCCAGGCCATCATTTGCAAACCGCGCTGGCGCGTGAATTGGAAGGGTTGCCAAACTTCCGTCGTTTCTCTTATCTCTCGGCGTTCGGCGAAGGTTGGGGACTCTATTCTGAGCGGCTCGGACTCGAAGCGGGATTCTATACGAATCCCTATAGTAACTTTGGGCGGTTGACGTATGAAATGTGGCGCGCGTGCCGTCTCGTCGTCGATACCGGCATTCATGCTAAAGGTTGGACGCGCGATCAGGCAATGGAATTTTTAGCGTCCAACACGGCGCTGTCGCTGCACGAAGTTCGAACCGAAACCGATCGCTACATCTCGTGGCCAGGGCAAGCGTTGGCGTATAAAATCGGCGAGCTGAAGATTCGCGAATTGCGCCGCAAAGCCGAAGAATCGCTCGGCGAAAAATTTGACTTGCGGGAGTTTCACGATGTGGTGTTGAGGAACGGCGCGATCCCGCTTTCGGTATTGGAGGGCGAAGTAGTGGCTTATATTCAAAAGAAGCAGTCAAAGTGAAAATCCACGGCATTTAAACCTACATTCCGCAGGTCCGGGACGAGCATTTTTGGATTTTCCGGACATTCCGTGTTTAGAAAAGCTATGATCCAAAATACACAAATTAAAAATCAGGCA